>NZ_AVQI01000033.1 GCF_000468115.1 Treponema socranskii subsp. socranskii VPI DR56BR1116 = ATCC 35536 | reverse complement strand
GGCCGGCAAAAAGGTTTCGTCCCGATAAAAAACAAAGAGCCGAAGGGGCACAGTAAAGCCTTGCTGCGGGAAAACTTAAAATACGGGAAAAACCGCCTGTGAAAAATATTTTCTGCGCGTTTTATAAAGCGGTGCTATACTGGTAATGTTATGGCAAAAAAGTTGAAAAAAGACCGTGAAGAAAAAGTAAAAGTTTTTCGTATTCTCAAAATCGACGAAATCATCCGTTGCGGGAAATTTCCGAATGCATCGTATCTGTGTAAAAAGTTTGAAGTGTCGCGCAGTACGATTATGCGCGATATCGATTTTTTGCGCGACCGGTACAACGCTCCGCTTGAATACGATGAGGCAAAGCGCGGTTATTATTATACCGATCCGACGTTTTTTATAAAGAGCGTCATGCTTTCCGAAGGCGATCTGTTTGCGGTGTCGGCGGTTATTCCGCTCTTGGAGCAATATCGAAATACGCCGCTCGAATCGTCCATGAAAAATATTTTCGATACGATTATAAACCTTATGCCCGAAGAAGTTTCCGTCGATTCGTTTTTTTTGTCGGGCGATTTAAGCTTTATAAGCGATCCGCTGCCGCGGATAGACAACGGCGTTTTTTATGCGGTTTTCGAAGGCCTGAAAATGCAGCGTACGCTCGCATTCGAATACAAATCGCTCGGAGATAAAACCTACCGTGTGCGGCTCGCCCAGCCCTATCACGTGATTTGCCAAAAAGGGAACTGGTATATGCTCGCTTATTGTTTGAAACACAAAAAGTGCAGGATATTCGCTTTTTCGCGGATGAAAAATCCGAAAACGACGGAAGAGCGTTTTGACCGCCCGAAAGATTTTAATCCGAAAAAATATTTCGACAGCGAATTCGGCGTTTGGAATACCGCCGGCGCTCCGGTAAAGATAGAGCTTTTGTTCGATGAAAAGATAAATACGTATATTTTGGAGCGCAGCTGGCACCCGACGCAGCGCCTTCGGCACAACAAGGACGGCAGCGTATATCTTTCATTTAAAACGAATCAGCTGCCGGAAGCGCTTCATTGGGTTATGAGCTTCGGGAGCGCAGTTACCGTGCTCAATCCGCCTGAGCTTGTCAAAGCGGTAAAAGCGGAAGTTCGAAAGATGGGTAAATTGTATTGACGAAACGGAGCAAGTGCGTAAACGCGCCGCCCGCGATTTTTTAGTTTTTTACCGGTTTTGATCAAATCAAAAAAAAATAATAAAACGGCTCACCTGTATCACTTGTTGACACACCCCCTGTTGTATACTTTCTTCGTAAAGCTCTTACAGCGCTGTTACGGCAATGATCGTGCCGCAGCGATTCGGCACGTTTATCGAACTGTGCGCAAGGAGGTTTGTATGACGGAACAACAGATGAAAAATCGAAAGATGCTTCAGGACGGAGCGGCGCTTACGGCGCTTGAATGCCTGGATGAGTCGGGCGGAGATATGGACTATGCTTGGGAAAGTATTCAAGGTTATTGTCTTACCTCTGCGGAAAACACTCATATCATTCACGAAGCAAAAAGAGCGTATAAACAGGTGCTTAGAATGCGGGAAGAGGAAGAACGGCTCAGAAGAGAAGCCGAAGCAGCTTCATGGGGAGGACTCATCGGTGAGTTGATTACTTTGGGCAGTGTTATTCTATTTTTTTCATGGGTTTGGCGAGCATGTACTTCTTTTTGAAAAGGCTGCGTATCATTGCCAACGGCAGGCGGAATCGAGTATTCATAGGGATGATAATCAAAGATGAGAGGTTTGTATGACGGAACTGAAAAATCGAAACGAGGCGGATGTCATCGTTCGGGCGGCGGGAAGGACGGATTCTCTTTATTGGGGCTTTAATCGGACACGGGCGGGGCAGCTTGATTTTTACGGAAAGCTTGAAGACATAACGGACGGAGTGCTTGCCGCAAGACAGACGCTCGACGGAAGTCCATATTTTTCGAGCGCATGGTATACGTATGCGGACGAAGCGCTTTGCAGGGATATCCGCGTGTATCTTGCAAACGATTTTGAAATCGCGGATGCCGATACGTTTGCATTTTTGACCCACGTCGGCGCGCTTTTGCTTGCGGTCGAAAGCGGCGATTCTTTGCTTGTCGCGGAACTGCTTGCACGCCGGACGGCTTTGTTTATGAAGTTTCCGCAGCTTACGCTCTTTATCGTAAAACCGGTTGCGGCGGAAGCGCTTTTTGCGTGGCTATACGGGCGCACGCACAGCGATACGGCCGCCTTTACCGCGCTGTACAAAACGAATGCGCTGCTTGGTGCGGGCAAAACGGATACGGGGTTTTTGCTGTATTGCGCGGCAAAAGATGTTTTAAAACCTGATACCGCAAATGAAACGCCCGAGCAGATGTTTATACGGTATTTTAAAAAGCGCAATGCGGTGTTTACGATCGGCATTGTCGGGACGAACTTTTACGGTTGGAACGACGGATCCGATTTTCTCGGCGATACACTTTCCGAAAAAATCGGCGACGATATTTTAGCCGGCACGCAAAAAGTACGCGACGCAAAGAAAAAGCTCTATGCTTCGCTCCGTGTGAGCGTTCAAGCCGAACCCTATAATCCGCACGATGCCAATGCGATTTCCGTTTCGGCGGAAGACGTTTGCGCGAAAGTCTTGGGTAATGCGGGTTTGCAGCGTGCCGGGTACATCCGTGCGACCGGAGCTGCGATCCTTCGCGCCGCCAAACCGAATACATTCCGTTTTAACGCACGCCTTGCACGTATCGGCGATATGCAAAACGGCCGCGGCGGTATCGTCGTGCGGGTGGAAGTGTAAAGAGAGGGGATGGAAAAAACGGAGGACAGGTAAAATCTGCCGCACATTCGTGTCGCGAATACTTTTAAATAAGGGAGACGGTTGCATGATAAATATGTTTTTCTTGCGTTTATACGAGAACGTATTATACTGGTGTTGTCTATGAAATTTTTATAAATATGTGAGAAGGTTTTCATGAGTTATACCGAGATCATTGCACACATTACTGAAGACGGAAAAGTCCAAACATTATCGGAACATGCAAAGGCTGTTGCCGAATTGGCCTCAGGTTTTGCAGCGGAATTTAATAATGCCGATTGGGCGGCTGCGGCGGCTATGAGGCATGATTTAGGAAAAGCCGATCCTTCGTGGCAAAACTATATACGCGGAAAGGGACCAAGAACGGTGAACCATGCTGAGGCGGGTGCGCAGTATGCGTATTGCAACATGCAAACGAGAAAGCCGTTTGAAAAAGTTATTTCGTATTTAATTGCAGGTCACCATGCAGGCTTGCCTGATTGGCATGAGGGATCGGGTAAAAGCTTAAAATCAATTCTTAAGGAATTTATGAATGATGCAGATGACTGATATTATAATGATACCGGAATTAAAAGATATACGTAACGTTCCACTGCCTGCATCGATACCATTCGGATTTAATAAACTGACTTCTAATCGATTTGAGCATTATCATTTATGGGTGCGGATGCTTTATTCGTGCCTTGTGGATGCGGATTTTCTCGATACCGAACGATTTATGAATCCGGAGCAATTTGAACTTCGCGGCAATTATGCGAGCTTGGCTGAATTAAAAAATAGATTTGATGCATATATAAGTGAAAAAACTGCATATGCAAAGCCTTCAAAAATAAATGAAGTCCGCGCGGCAATTTTAAAATCTTGCAGAGAAAAAGCACATCTTAAAAGTGGTTTTTTTTCGCTGAATGTTCCTACCGGAGGAGGAAAAACCCTTTCCGCTATGGCGTTTGCTCTGGAACATGCACTTGCGCATACTAAAAAAAGAATTATCACGGCCATTCCGTATACCAGTATCATCGAGCAGGCGGCAAAAGTTTATAAGTATGGTACCGATGTTGATGCGCTTATTGAAGAATATAAAAAGCAAGATAAATATCTTTTCGGTGAAGAAAATGTGCTTGAACATCATTCAAATTTTGATTTCGATAAAGATGAAGAAAAAAACAATACAAATAGTCCGTTGCGAAGACAAAAACTTGCGGCCGAAAATTGGGATGCGCCGATTGTCGTAACGACAGATGTGCAATTATTTGAATCGTTATTTAATGCTCACAGTGCCCCGTGTCGAAAGCTTCACAATATTGTTAATTCAATTATTATACTGGACGAAGTGCAAATGCTTCCGCCGGAATATTTAAAATCGATACTTTCCGTTTTACGCGGTTTGACAGCATGTTTTGGTGTGACGGTTGTGCTTTGTACTGCAACGCAGCCTGCTCTTGAAGGCAGAATAGGTTTGGATACGGCAGCATTTGAAGGAATCCCCTGCGATGCGATAACGCCGATTATCGATAACCCCGAAGAATTGGCAAAAGAATTAAAACGGGTAAAGATCAATACCGATTACGTACGCGAAAAAATACCCGATTGGCAAGGCGTTGCCGACAAGTTATGCTCTTTTGAACGGGTGCTTTGTATTGTGTCGACCAGAAAAGATTGCCGGGCACTGTATACTCTTATGCCCGAAGGAACAATTCATCTCTCGGCGCTTATGTGCGCGGAAGAACGCTCCGAAATTATTTCGGATATAAAAAATAAATTGCGAAACGGTGGAACCGTTCGCGTGGTCAGCACTCAGCTTGTGGAATGCGGCGTCGATATGGATTTTCCCGTAGTATTTAAAGCTTTGTCGGGGATGGATTCTATCGCGCAGGCTGCCGGAAGGTGCAACCGTGAAGGAAGTATAAAAGATTTAGGGGTTGTCTATGTATTTTCTCCGCCGTCACGTATTCCTCCGGGATTACTTAGGAAGGGGACTGATGCAACAAAATCACTTTTTGAAAAATACGATTATGACATTGAATTTTCCCCGGAAATTTTTAGAGAATATTTTACGAAATATTTTAGTTTGATAGAAGATTTCGATAAACCCTGTTTTGAAACGATGATGGAAATAAAAAGTAATGAAGAAGCGGGAAAGGAACAGGTAGACGGTATATTTCAATTTAGAACGCTGTCGGATAACTATCATTTGATAGACAACAGTTATCAACTCTCGGTTATTATACGTTATAAATCACCGAAAACAGGGAAAGATAATTCGGTATTGATAAATAAACTTATCGCCGCCGGACCCGATAGGAAGTTACTGCGGGCCTTAGGCAGGTATTCGGTAAATTTGCCGCTGAAGGAAATATCGGAATTGGTAAAAAAGGGAAGGTTGATACGGCCCTTTGATGATGCGGATATTTATATTCAAGCTCCGAATGATGAATGTCTATATCAACCGGGGCTTGGACTTGTTGCCGATTCGCTTGAATCGTTTGGTACCTATATATTCTAAATAAAAAGGAGAACGGAATGCAGGAATATTTTGATAAAACATTTTGCCTTGAAGTGTGGGGTGATTATGCGTGCTTTACCCGGCCGGAGATGAAGGTCGAGCGTGTAAGCTACGACGTTATAACTCCTTCCGCTGCACGAGCCGTATTTGAAGCCATTTTTTGGAAACCTGCTTTTTATTGGAAAATAAAAAAGATTGAAGTATTGAATAAAATAAAATGGATAAATCTGCGGAGAAACGAAGTCGGCGCCGTTGCAAGCGATAAAAGCGGCGGTATCTACATAGATGAATTGGATAGTCAAGGAAAATTAAAATATCGGCAGCAGCGTGCGGGTCTTTTTTTAAAAGATGTAAAGTATCGTATATATGCGGACTTGGTTTTTATTCCGCCTAAAAAGAGAAAAGAGATTGATAACCCTCTCCCCGAATATCTTGTAGACGCTGATGAAAAAGAGCAGCTTCTTTCACGTGCGCTGACGGAGGAGCATGCTCACGAAAACCCTGCAAAATACAACGCAATGTTTGAACGGCGTGCAAAAAAAGGACAATGTTTTTTTCAGCCGTATTTGGGCTGCAGGGAATTTTCCTGCTTTTTCAAATTGATCGACTTTGAGCACGATACGGCAACGCCGATAGATGAAACGAGAGATTTAGGCTTTATGCTGTACGATATGGATTATTCCGATTGCGAAAATATCAAGCCTGCTTTTTTTCGTGCAAAGCTTGAACACGGAACCGTTATCGTTCCCGATTGGAACAGTGAGGAGGTGCGCAAATGATTTTACAGGCACTATACGAATATGCACAGCGCAAAGGAGATTCGCTTCCCGAAGACGGTTTTGAAAATATCGAAATAAAGTATTTGATTGAAATTCGGGGAGACGGTTCTTTTGTCAATTTGGTTTCGCTGATAAAAGATAAAAAGGGAAAGACCTATTTACTCCCTCAAAGAGTTGGTCGTTCGGGAAAGAACTCGTGGCAGTCGCCGTTTCTTTTGTGGGATAACATCGGCTTTGTGTTGCGGGAACCGAAAGAAATAAAAGATAATGAGAAAAAACAAAAAGAAGCCAATACATATGCAGAAAACCAAAACAATGCGTTTATTAAAAATATAGAATCGCTGCCCGAAGAGGTAAAAAAGGACATAGGCGTCGCTGCCGTACTAAAATTCTACACTTCAAATAAAGCGAACGGTTTTGATAAAGTTCGCTCGTCGGAATATTGGGAAGAATGCAAAAAATCTAACGGAAATTTTTCTTTTATTTTGAATGCGGAAACGGACTTGGTAGCGCAGGCTCCTGCAGTTAAGGAGTACCAGCGAAATCGCATGCTGCCAAATGAAAACACGGAAGTCTCGGAAAAAGAGCAAGAAAATACTTCCGGAATATGTTTGCTAACGGGAGAAAAAGGGCCTATTGCGCGGCTCCATACGGCCACTCCCATTTTAGGTGCAAAAAGTAACGCAAAATTTGTAGGTTTCCAAAAAACCAGCGGGTATGATTCTTATGGAAAAGAACAGGCATATAACGCGCCTGTTTCTCAAAAGGCGGCAGCTGCTTATACCAAAGCTTTAAATTATCTTATAAAATCGGATGAAAATCATTTTACCCTTGGTAAGGATACGGTTATATTTTGGGCGGAAAAAGAGGACAAAGAGTACAATTTTGAAAGTATATTTTCCGTTTACTTTTCAGCGGGGGCTAAACCCGACAATCCCGACAAATGCGTAAAGGAAGTTAAGAATTTATTTGCGGCGATTTATACCGGAAAAGTCGAACGTATCGATTCGAATTTTTATGTTCTTTGCCTTTCTCCGAACGCGGCTCGTATCTCCGTTCGTTTTTGGGAAACGGGTAAAGTAAAAGATTTTGCCGAGCGTATTCGACAACACTTTGTCGATTTTGATATAATCCGTGCGCCTGATGCTTCTGAATATTTGAATTTATATCAAATACTTTCTGCAACAGCTTTGAAACATAAAATGGATAACGTTGCGCCGAATCTTATCGGTTCGTTTGTACAGTCGATTTTAAAAGGTACACCGTATCCCGTTTCTTTACTGCAGCAGTGTATTCGGCGGATTAGAGCGGAACATAAAGATCCGAAGCAGTCAAAGGTAACCCGTGAACGGGCTGCAATACTAAAAGCGTATATCAATCGATATAATAGATTTCATGGTATAAATGAGGAGGTTACTGTGGCTTTGGACAGAAATTGTAAAAACAAGGGCTATCTTGTCGGACGACTTTTCGCAGTCCTTGAAAAGGTTCAGCAGGATACGCATCGGGGGGTGAATGCGACGATTACCGATCGTTACTACGGCGCGGCATCAACAAATCCGGTTACGGTTTTTCCACAATTGCTTAAATTGAATCAACATCATTTAAGTAATTACGGGAAGGAAAAGCAAGGTTTGAAAACCGTCAGAGAAAAAGAACTCGGCGAGATTATAAATGCTCTGGATGCTTTTCCGGCACATCTTACTTTGGAAGAACAAGCTCGGTTTGCAATAGGATATTATCACGAAAAACAAAGTTTTTTTGAAAAAAATAATAAATCAGAAGGAGAAACTCATGAGTAAGCTTGAAAAACGCTATGATTTTGTATTGTATTTCGATGTGAAAGACGGGAACCCTAACGGTGATCCCGATGCGGGAAATCTTCCTCGTATCGATGCGGAAACGGGGAACGGCATTGTTACGGACGTGTGTTTAAAACGTAAAGTAAGAAATTATGTTCAAACGGTAAAAGTCGGCGAAGCAGGCTATGATATTTTTGTAAAAGAAAAAGCCGTTCTCAACGATGCAATCAATAAGATTCATGAAGAACTGGGAATCGATGTAACCAAGAACAAGGATAAAAAGGCAAAAGGTGATGATATAAAAAAAGGGCGAGACGGTATGTGCAAAAAGTTTTTCGATATACGAACATTCGGTGCCGTTTTAACCACTGGAGCGAATGCGGGACAGGTACGAGGGCCGGTACAGCTTACGTTTGCGCGATCCGTAGAACCTATTGTATCGTTCGAATACACTATAACGAGAATGGCCGTGACGACAGCGGAAGAAGCAGAAGAGCAAGGCGGTGATAATAGAACCATGGGACGCAAGTATACCGTTCCCTACGGATTATACCGAGCCTACGGTTTTGTTTCGCCTCAGTTTGCTTCAACTACAGGATTTTCACAAGAAGATTTGGAACTTTTGTGGCAGGCGCTTGAAAGGATGTTTGAATACGATCGTTCTGCCGCGCGCGGACTTATGACAACAAGACGGCTTATTATTTTTGAACACGCATCTGCACTCGGTTCAAAACCTGCCGATGAGTTGTTCAATCGGATAAAAGCGGAACATACGGGAAATACTCCCGCACGCGATTTCAGCGATTACACGATTACGCTTGATGGCAAACCTTTAAGCGAAGTTGTTACCAAAATAGCACTCTAATGTACCCTGAATCCGACTACCTGCTGCTCAGCGGGCTTCAGCATTTACGCTTTTGTCCGCGGCAGTGCGCGCTTATACATATTGAACAGCAATGGAGCGAAAACTTTTTTACGGCGGCAGGCCGGGTTCAGCACGAAAAAGTTCATGGCGCTACGGCGGAGTCGCGTAAAGCCGTAAAGACGGAGCGCAATTTAAAAATCGCGTCAGCTCTTCTCGGCGTTACTGGCTGTACCGATGCTGTGGAATTTTATTCCGACGGAAAAATCATTCCGATAGAATACAAGCACGGAAAACCGAAAGAAAACACTTGTGACGAAGTTCAGCTGTGCGCTCAAGTTATCTGCCTTGAAGAAATGCTCTGCCGGACGATAGATGAAGGAGCGCTATTTTATTTTAAAATTCGCCGGCGCATTCCCGTTCCCATCACCGATGAGCTCAGAAAAGAAACGATCGAGCTTGCCGAGCGCTTTCATCGCTTCGTTGCGGACGGAAAAACGCCTGCGGCCGTCTATTCAAAAAAATGCGAAAGCTGTTCGTTTATCGACGAGTGCTTTCCCGAATCCGCCGGCAAAAACAAATCGGCAGTCAATTATATCAGGGGCAGATTGCGACAGACTGTTTCCGCGCTCGACGAATAATATACGGAGGATGTATGCAGCGCTTTCTTAACACGCTTTATATTACCACGCAAAAAACATATCTGCATAAAAAGGGGGAAGCGGTGGAAGTCGTTGCCGACCGCAAGGTGCTTGCGCTGATTCCTTTTATAACGCTCGACAGTATTATTTGTTTCGGGAATATTTTCGTCAGTCCGTTTTTGTTGGGCGCTGCGCCGAAGTATAATATTACGATAAGTTTTTTAACGGAAACGGGAAAATTCCTTGCACGCGTGCAGGGGCCTGTTGCGGGAAATGTTTTGCTTCGAAAGGAACAGTACAGAATTTCCGACGATAAAGAAAAGTCCGCTGCGCTTGCAAAATATTTTATTATCGGAAAATTGGCCAATCAAAAAACCGTGCTGCAGCGCTCGCTGCGCGATCACGGTGAAAAAATCGATGCCAAGAGAGTTCAAGATGCCGTTGCGCTTTTGGGTTCGAATATCGATAAGGCGGAAAAAGAATGCGACTTGGATGTCTTGCGGGGAATTGAAGGCGATGCGTCGAAAGCATATTTTTCAGTCTTCGATGAATTGATTATTTCTCAAAAAGACGGATTCAAATTTGAAGGACGTAACCGGCGTCCTCCGCTCGACGCGGTAAATGCAATGCTTTCGTATGTGTACACGCTTTTGTATCACGATATGATAAGCGCTCTGGAATGTGTCGGTCTCGATCCTGCCGTCGGCTTTATGCACCGCGACAGACCCGGTCGTTTAAGTCTTGCCCTTGATCTTGCCGAAGAGTTCCGTTCTTTTTTTGCCGACCGATTGGTTCTTTCGCTTATCAACCGAAATGAAGTTATCCCCGAACAATTTGAAAAAACCGCAAGCGGCGCCGTCAGCATGGATGAAGCGGCTCGCAAAACAGTAATTACCGCGTATCAAAAAAAGAAAGAAACCGTTTTGCAGCATCCATATGTAGAGAAGAGAATGCATCTCGCAATTTTGTTCCATACCCAAGCGCGGCTTTTGGCCCGGCACATACGCGGCGATATTGACGGCTATCCGGTATACCTTTGGAAATAAAAGAGGGGGCGCGCGATGATGATGCTGGTAAGTTATGATGTGGCAAAAGATGAAAAAGGGGAAAAGCGCCTTCGGCATGTGGCGAAGATTCTTGAAAATTACGGACAGCGCGTTCAATATTCCGTCTTTGAATGCTTAGTCGACCCCGCGCAATGGGTTGCGCTGAAAAGTAAATTGCTCAATGAAATAAATCCGAATTACGACAGTATTCGTTTTTACGCGCTCGGTGCAAATTGGGAGCGTAAGGTCGAACACGTAGGGCAAAAGAAACCGATCAATCCGCAAGGCGTTTTGATTTTATAATCGGATTTCTGGCTTTCCGGCCGCGAACGGGAAGCACACATTGGTTATTCATTCCGCTTGAATTTTATAACCCGTTATATTATAGTGAATTAGATATTGACACTGTAGTTTCGGAATGAAGTTCGCGGAAATTATAGTGTAAATATCGATATTACAAAAGAATAACTGCTATACTGTCGCTCCCTTACGGGAGCGTGAATTGAAACGATTAAAACTCGGACGAACAGCAAAATAACGAGGTCGCTCCCTTACGGGAGCGTGAATTGAAACCGCAGGTTGTACCTTTGTACAGTCGTAAACGGTTGGTCGCTCCCTTACGGGAGCGTGAATTGAAACCAAATCGTTATTAAAGCGTTTGTCAAACGCTTGGTCGCTCCCTTACGGGAGCGTGAATTGAAACATCAAAAGCACCAACATTAAAATTACCGTTAAGTCGCTCCCTTACGGGAGCGTGAATTGAAACTTTTGTGACTGGTGGTCGTTCTGGTTCGGATAGTGTCGCTCCCTTACGGGAGCGTGAATTGAAACAACGTGCCGCAATAACTTACTGCCTTGTGTTGGCGTCGCTCCCTTACGGGAGCGTGAATTGAAACCACCCAAGTACACCTGTTGCACCTCTCCACGTGTCGCTCCCTTACGGGAGCGTGAATTGAAACTCCATACGTTAAAATAATAATTGCCCTCGTCTGGTCGCTCCCTTACGGGAGCGTGAATTGAAACCACCGCAGTCGTGCAACGTTATGCGCGTTACAGTCGCTCCCTTACGGGAGCGTGAATTGAAACAGACACCATATAATCATACGCATTGTCACTCATGTCGCTCCCTTACGGGAGCGTGAATTGAAACTGGACGATGGGACGCCGTGTATACGGCTATCGGGTCGCTCCCTTACGGGAGCGTGAATTGAAACCGCGCAATGCAAAAATCAGTTGAGAAGCATTGCGTCGCTCCCTTACGGGAGCGTGAATTGAAACGTCAAGCATCCACTTTACCTCTAGTAGTAAAAGTCGCTCCCTTACGGGAGCGTGAATTGAAACACCGAATGCACGGACACGTACATCATTGAGCACAAGTCGCTCCCTTACGGGAGCGTGAATTGAAACATGTTAGATCACGTATAGTAGATACGCAAAGGAGGTCGCTCCCTTACGGGAGCGTGAATTGAAACAAGTCCGCGCGCGCATACGCGCTCAATCATTTTAGTCGCTCCCTTACGGGAGCGTGAATTGAAACTCCCCCAACCGAGCAAAAATAATACGAACTTTGGTCGCTCCCTTACGGGAGCGTGAATTGAAACTGGCGGGAAAGCTATGTACTACTGCGGAACACGTCGCTCCCTTACGGGAGCGTGAATTGAAACTGTACAGATAATTATCTGGATTAAGTAATAACGTCGCTCCCTTACGGGAGCGTGAATTGAAACCATACCTTTGCTCCTTATACATATATAATATAGCGTCGCTCCCTTACGGGAGCGTGAATTGAAACGATATGCACATTACCTATTGACATATCGACATCAAGTCGCTCCCTTACGGGAGCGTGAATTGAAACATTACTTTTTGGTATCGATTTAATATGGGGTTTAGGGTCGCTCCCTTACGGGAGCGTGAATTGAAACATAAACGCAGTGGATAAAAAGCAACGCGTGCGAGTCGCTCCCTTACGGGAGCGTGAATTGAAACTTATACGGGTAATTATCTGGATTAAGTAATAAGTCGCTCCCTTACGGGAGCGTGAATTGAAACAAGCTGCATGATTTTTTGAACCAGTGCATGAACGTCGCTCCCTTACGGGAGCGTGAATTGAAACCGTATGCAAAAATATGTGTCAGCAATGGCAGGCGTCGCTCCCTTACGGGAGCGTGAATTGAAACACCGAACCCTGTATTTACAGCAACATCGAACTCAGGTCGCTCCCTTACGGGAGCGTGAATTGAAACTAATTTTTTCATTTTTTGCCTCCCTTGCGCATGTCGCTCCCTTACGGGAGCGTGAATTGAAACCGAAGTCCAACCACTTTTTGCCTACTCTTATACGTCGCTCCCTTACGGGAGCGTGAATTGAAACAGGCGATATTGAGCAAGATGCTATGAGGGAAGTAGTCGCTCCCTTACGGGAGCGTGAATTGAAACTAACATGTTGTATGCTATGATTAACGTTGCAAAGTCGCTCCCTTACGGGAGCGTGAATTGAAACACCGTCCCCCCGTTATATTCTGTACTGTTCCTGGTCGCTCCCTTACGGGAGCGTGAATTGAAACTCGCATAAATGTGCGAGACATCATAATCTCGAAGTCGCTCCCTTACGGGAGCGTGAATTGAAACTTGCAAGGAGACGCAATTATTACATGGTACATAAGTCGCTCCCTTACGGGAGCGTGAATTGAAACTCATTTTTTGCCCCCTTTGCGCATTTCGGCGCGAGTCGCTCCCTTACGGGAGCGTGAATTGAAACTTTTGTCATAATAATTTTACTCCATTACCCGCTCGTCGCTCCCTTACGGGAGCGTGAATTGAAACCTCGTCCTCGTCATTTTTGACAATAGCAAGGTAGTCGCTCCCTTACGGGAGCGTGAATTGAAACTTACCGCGTATACCGTAAACCCTGTTCTTACGAGGTCGCTCCCTTACGGGAGCGTGAATTGAAACTGACAACCTAATCCACGATACTAGCGATACGTGTCGCTCCCTTACGGGAGCGTGAATTGAAACACGAAAAAGCATAAAGACGCCCGCTCTATGCGAGTCGCTCCCTTACGGGAGCGTGAATTGAAACAATGCACAATTTACCGATCACCATGTCCACATCGAGTCGCTCCCTTACGGGAGCGTGAATTGAAACACAGTGAGCATGGTACCGTTGCGCCATGCACTAAGTCGCTCCCTTACGGGAGCGTGAATTGAAACTTTTTATCGACATCGAGCAACTCGGTTTCGTCTGGTCGCTCCCTTACGGGAGCGTGAATTGAAACATTTAGCAAATGGATACAAAAAGACAGATTGCCCGGTCGCTCCCTTACGGGAGCGTGAATTGAAACGTACACGGCAACACGGGCAAAATCCATCACGATGTCGCTCCCTCACGGGAGCGTGAATTGAAACCCTGCCCTGAAAAATAGAGCGGAGCAGTAAGCGTCGCTCCCTCACGGGAGCGTGAATTGAAACGGATGAATTCGGCGGTATGCCGTATACGAACGAGTCGCTCCCTCACGGGAGCGTGAATTAAAACTCCTTGTTCGAGAAAAACGTTTTTACAGGAGTTTTCCGAAACACCGGACGCGACGTTTACATTTGACTGCGCATTTTTTTATTCGACAGCATGAGCCCACAGATCGTCAGCACGACACCCGCTATGCCGGGTGCGGTGATCCGTTCACCGAGTGCAAAATACGCGAATACAATCGTCACGACGGGAATTAAATAAATGCCGACGGTTGCACGGACGGAACCGAGCTTATCGCATGCGGTGTTCCACGCAGCAAAACAGAGCGCGGACGCGGCGACGCCGAGAAAGAGCAGATTTATCCAGTTGAGCGGTTTTGCAAAACGGGACATATTGACAGCCGCATCGAACGTTACAAAAAAATTGTTATTGTCTTTTGCAAGCGGTGACAGAGCACCGAAAAGTACGAGCGGTACCATGCAAACGATCGCGTAAAAGAATATATGTCGTACGACTGCCAATTTATTGCAGCGCAACGCGTTGATTTTCGTGACAAAGAGCGTATAGAATCCCCATGAAACTGCGGAGCCGAGCGCAAGCAAGTCGCCTTTCGGCTTGAGATGAAATTCCGCCGCTCCGTTAAAGCTTACGAGTGCGACACCTGAAATCGCAATGACAAAACCGGCGATAAAAAAAGGCGTGACGTGTTTTTCGTGCAGAAAAATCTGTGCGACGATTGCAGCGAAGATCGGACAGATCGAAACGATAACGCTTATGTTCGACGCCGACGAAAACATGATCGCGATGTTTTCGAGAAATTGATATACCGCAACGCCGCTTAAGCCTGCCGCGACGAAAAGCCATTCGTCTTTTTTGCACGCAAGTCGAAGCGGATGCGGGCACAAAATCCACAGCATGACATAGGCGAATAAAAATCGGATGACGAGAATTTCCAGCGCGGAAAAATCTTGTAAAAGCGATTTCGTACAAACAAAGGTGATACCCCACACAAAGATCGAAAAAGCGGCAAAGAAAAAACCGGTGAGCGATTTTTGCGGTTGTCGATTTTTAAACATGACGAAAGTATAGCACATTCGCTTGATAAAAAACAGCGTATTCGATACGATAATACCGTGCACGAGCACGGTATTATCCCTTAATCAGGAGAACACAGCTATGAAAAAAATTACAAACGTCCCCGAAGTCAAACTCGGGATCATCGCGGTAAGCCGCGACTGTTTTGTCATTTCGCTTTCGGAGCGGAGGCGCAAAGCAATCGTAGAATCCTTTTCGCAGTACGGCACGATTTACGAAGCGAAGACGACGGTCGAAAACGAAGTCGATATGCTCAAAGCCGTCGACGAAGTAAAACAGGCGGGCTGCAACGCGCTGTGCGTATTTCTCGGAAACTTCGGCCCCGAAACGCCTGAAACGCTCATCGCAAAAGAATTCGCAGGTCCCGTATTGTACGCCGCTGCGGCCGAAGAGCACGCAGGCGATTTAATCGACGGGAGAGGAGACGCGTACTGCGGTATGCTCAACTGTTCGTACAATCTCGGGCTTCGAAAACTCAATGCAGTCATCCCCGAATATCCGATCGGAACCGCCTGCGACATTGCAAAAATGCTGCGTGATTTTATTCCGGTCGCGCGTGCGTGCATCGGCATTGCGAATTTGAAAATCATCACGTTCGGTCCTCGCCCTCAGGATTTTTTTGCGTGTAACGCGCCGATTAAAGCGCTCTACGATATCGGCGTCGAAATCCAGGAAAACTCGGAACTCGATTTGCTCGTGTCGTACCGCGCGCATAAAGACGACGGCCGCATTCCCGAAGTCGTAAAAGATATGGAAAGCGAACTGGGTACGGAAGGCAACCGATTTCCCGATCTGCTCCCGCGCATGGCGCAGTTTGAACTTACGCTGCTCGATTGGGCGGAAGCGAACAAAGGTGCGCGAAAATACGTCGCGTTTGCAAACAAATGCTGGCCGGCGTTTCCGAAAGAATTCGGCTTCGAACCCTGCTATGTAAACAGCCGCCTTGCGACACGCGGCATTCCGGTTGCGTGTGAAGTCGACATCTACGGCGCGCTCAGCGAATATATCGGCACCTGTGTGACGGGCTCTCCGGTCACGCTCCTCGATATCAACAATTCCGTACCCGCTGATATGTACGAAAACGATATCAAAGGAAAATTCCCTTACGCTTACAAAGCGACGGACGTGTTTATGGGATTTCACTGCGGCAATACGCCGTTCTGTCGTTTGAATCCGAAAAGCAAACCCGCGATTAAATATCAGCTCATCCAGCACCGCCTGCTCGAGCCGTCCGGCAGTGAGCCCGACTTTACGCGGGGCACGCTCGAAGGCGACATCGATTCCGGCGATATCACGTTTTTCAGACTTCAGAGCGCGGCGGACACGACGCTGCACGCATACATCGCGCAGGGCGAAGTGCTTCCCGTCGCAACGCGTTCGTTCTGCGGCATCGGCGTGTTTGCGATTCCCGAAATGGGCAGGTTTTACCGTCACGTACTCATTTCAAAACGATATCCGCACCACGGCGCGGTAGCGTTCGGACATGCGGGCAAAGCGCTGTTCACCGTGTTCGACTATCTCGGCGTACAGGATATTTCATACAATAAATCCGCCGGGCAGCTGTACGGCGATGAAAATCCGTTTGAAAACCGCTGCGACGAATACCGGGCGTAAAAACCGCTCGGCATTCGATCGATATCGAAAAGGCTGAACATGGCTGTTACGATAAAAGATATTGCGGCAAAAGCCGGCGTGTCCCGCGGAACCGTCGATCGCGTGCTTCACAACAGAAAGGATGTCAAACCCGAAGTAGCGAAACGGATCCTTCTCATCGCCGACAAACTGGGCTACATACCGAACCGCGCAGGCAAAGCGCTTGCAGCTCGCAAACAGCCTATTCGCTTCGGCTGCCTGCTTCCCGACAGAGACAATCCGTTTTTCAACGATGTCATCAAAGGATTTCGGCGAGCCGAAGCGGAGCTTAAAGATTACGGCGTAAGCGTAGAGCTGATTCACATACGCGGATTCGACGCGCAAACGCATATCGCCGCGATAAAAAAAGCGACAAAAAAAGGCTACAGCGGTATGTGCATCACAACGCTCGACTTACCCGAAGTGCAACGGGAAGTTTTCGCGTTCACGGACGGCGGCATCCCCGTCGTCAGCGTCAACACCGATATCCCCGACAGCGGAAGAATCTGCTATGTCGGCACCGACTACAAAAAAGCGGGGTACACCGCAGCGGGCATGTTGTCGCTTATCACAAAAGAAAAACAAAAATTATTAATCGTAAGCGGTTCATTCCACATGCGCGGGCACAACGATAGAATCAAAGGATTTTGCTCCGGGCTTGCAAAACACGGCATTGCATACGAAATTATTAAAACGGTAGAAGCTTTCGACAACAATGAAGATTCATATACGCTCACACGCACGATTCTTTCGGAGCATCCCGAAATCACCGGCGTCTTTGTCGTCGCAGGCGGCGTCCCCGGAGTATACCGTGCGATAAAAGAGCTCGGTCGCTCTTCAATCGCGCTACTCGTGTTCGACGATTTGCCGGAGATTAAAAAAATTATTAAAGAAGGCGGCATTGCTTTTACGATCTGCCAAGAGCCGGAAACGCAAGGCTATATCGGCATCATGCGATTGTTCTCCTATCTCATGGAAGAAGGCAAAAAGCCGCCCCAAGACTACATCACACAGACGATTATTAAAATCGCCGGCAACCTATAGGAATAGCGTACCGAAAAAACGCGTTGTCACGTGCGGCGCAATCGGCTACAATAAATTCATGCGAAACAAACAAAACGACGAACTTGCGGTGTGCGGACTTTCCGCCGTAAAAAAGCTCGAAAAAAAAGATTGGAAAAAAATCCGCCGATTGTATTTTACAAAAGAAACCGCGCCGTTTTTCGGAGGCTTGTGCAAAAAGCTTGCGAAAAAGGGCGGCATATATAATTTGGTCGAGCCGGCCGATTTGGAAAAACTTTCCGGAACCGTGCATCATCAGGGCGTCGTCGCGATGATCTTTATGCCGAAAATTATGCCGCTCGATTCCGACGTCGCGGACGAGTGGATCGCAAACGGCGAAAACGTGCTCGTGCTCGACCGCATCGGCAATGCGAACAATTTCGGCGCAATCGTCAGGAGCGCAGCTTTTTTCGGTATGAAAAACATCGTTATCCCGGCGGACGAATCGCAGTCGGCCATTACGACGAGCAGCTACCGCATCGCCCAAGGGGGCATGGAATTCGTCGATATCTATTCGGCGAATTCGATTGCGCGTTTTATGGAAGCGGTACGCGGACGCATGATGCGGATCGGCACCGATTTGCGTGCAAAAAAAACGCTTGCGGAAATTGCCGGTATGCGCGGCGAAAAACCGTTGCTCATCGTGCTCGGCAACGAAGAGGACGGCATCTCAGACGACGTGCGCAAAAACTGCGATGAATGCGTCATCATCCCCTTTGCCGGGTTCGCCGAAGGAGCCGAACCTGCGATACAGAGCTTAAACGTCGCGCAGGCGGCATCGGTCATTTTATACGAACTGCAAAAAACGCAGCCGCCGCACTGATGCGGGACGGAAAATATGATTTCCGATATTGTTGTCCCGAATGAGATATTTTCAAAACATTGTCAAAAGACGCTAAGCGTGTTATGATTCGTATTATGAAATACTTTATCATGTCCGATATTCACGGAAGCGCCGCCGCGTGCGAAAAAGCGCTTGCGCACTTTCAAGCGCTCGAATGCGATAAAGTTATTTTACTCGGCGACGTGCTGTACCACGGACCGAGAAATCCGCTGCCGGAAAATTATGCGCCCGCCCTTGTCTCGCAAATGCTCAATCCGCTTGCACATAAGATAATCGCGTGCCGCGGAAACTGCGATGCCGAAGTCGATCAGATGGTACTTGCCTTTCCGATTTCTGTGGATTACGCCTGTATCGTCGATGACGGTGTGAGAATTTTCGCATCGCACGGACATATCTATTCTCCGGCGAAAAAAACGTCGGACGAAGCGGTCGTCGCCGGAAGCAAAATTCCGCCGCTTTCGCCGAACGATATCGAACTGTTCGGACACATCCACGAACAGCATTTGTATAAAACGCAAGAAGGCGTGCTTGTATGCAATCCCGGTTCGACATCGCTTCCGAAGAACGGCTCTCCTGCGGGATTTGCCGTATACGAAAAGGGTGAAATCGCACTGTACGATATGGATGGGCGAGAACTCAAGCGGATGAGCTGCAAATAAGCGGCCCGCAAAAAATTGCATTAACAAGGAAACTGTCCATAAACTGAAGTTTTTGGACGCCGCCTGTGTAATTTTAAGGGACGGCAAACCGGTTTTGTCTGAATATATTTGGAGGACTTTACATGATGAAAAAAATTATTAATTTCATACTGCTCGCATTTGCAGGGGCGGTACTTTTTGCAAATGAAAAAACCGGAGAGCGCTCTCCTGTACGAAGTGCGTCCGAAACGAAACCGCGCGTCGTTGCGTCGACGTCGTGGACGGCCGCCTTTGCCGATATCGCAGGAGCGGACGGCGTCGAAACGATCGCACCCGCAAACCTCCGCCATCCGCCGGAATACGAAGTGACGGTGAGCGACATTCAAAAAATCGCAGCGAGCGATTTTTTCGTCTACGCCGGTTTTGAGCGTATGATGAAAACACTCGGCACTTCCGTCGGCACTGTGCAGATGATACGAATTGCGAACAACAATTCGATTGCGACTGTGACGAGCGAAACGGCAAAAATCGCGGAAAAGCTGGGTACGGAAAAAGAAAACGAAGCGCGCCTCGCGCTCTACGTAAACGCAATACGAGAAGCGAAAGCGGAAATCGAGCGCAGAGGAAAATCGAATGCAAAAGTTCTGTGCCACACGCATCAGCGCTATCTCGCCGCCGATTTGGGTTTTACCGTTGCGGCGATATTCGGAGCGGAGGGTGTGACGGCGAATCAAATCGCGGATGCGAAAAGCGGCGGCTACGATATAATCATCGACAACGTGCACAACCCCGTCGGCAGCCCGCTTGCCGAAGTCGCGCCGAAAGCGGTATACGTCGTGTGGCGGAACTTTCCCGATAAAGTCGAACGGAACGCGCTGCTGCGCGTCGTACAGGAAAATATCGCCGCGCTGATGAAGGCGCTCTAACAATTTACTCGATGCGGGTTTATGCTATTGATTTGCCGCTTTATAAATTTCGAACATATCCGCTTCGTATAACACTTTTGCAGAACCGCGCTTGCCGCCCGTCGCGAGGCTGCATTTGTGCGCGAGCGTTTTCATCTGCTCTTCGGAAAGATTGATGTCGAGCTCTTTGAGGTTCGTCGGCATTTTTATTTTGCGGAAGAATTTTTCCATCGCTTGAATGCCGCGCAGTGCGATCTCTTCCGGATTACCGTCCGCAATCCCCATGACGTTAACGGCAAACTTATGGAAACGCGGCAGGCAATCCTTATACACGTAGCGCGCCCAGCTTCCCCAAATCGCCGCGAGTCCTGCGCCGTGCGCGACGTCGAACATACCGCTCAATTCGTGTTCGAGCGCGTGCGACGACCAATCGCCGCCGCGGTCGTTACCGCAGCCGGTGAGCCCGTTGTGTGAAAGGCTTCCCGCCCACATGATCTCTGCGCGCGCATCGTAATTTTGCGGCTCGTCACGCAGTATCCGCGCATTTATCATAACCGTGCGCATGAGCGCTTCGGCGATGCTGTCGGTAATTTCCATATTGCCGCCGTTTGTAAAATAGCGCTCCATCGTATGCATGAGGATATCGGTACAGCCGCACGCGGTTTGATAATCGGGAAGCGTCATCGTCAATTCGGGATTCATTATCGCAAATTTCGGACGGCAAAAATCCGTATTGCAGCCGCGCTTTACCTGCCCTTCTTCTTTGGTGATAACCGTACTGTTGCTCATTTCGCTTCCTGCCGCTGCAATCGTCACTACGACGCCGATCGGCATACACGCTTCCGGCACACGCGTGTGTTCATAGAAATCCCACACGTCGCCTTCGTTTGCAACGCCGTAGCCGATTGCTTTTGCCGAATCGATAACGCTGCCGCCGCCGACTGCAAGGATAAAATCGACGTTTTCTTTTTTAACAAGATCGATGCCTTGATACACGAGGGAAAGGCGCGGGTTCGGTACGACACCGCCGAGTTCAATATACGAAATATGCATTTCGTCGAGCGATTTTTTTATGCGGTCGAGAAGCCCCGATTTTTGTACGCTGCCGCTCCCGTAATGGACGAGTACCTTTTTGCATTTTTGTTCCGCGACGAGCGCGCCGATTTGCTTTTCCGTCTCTTTTCCGAAAACGACTTTCGTCGGCGTAAAATATGTAAAATTGAACATACAACCCCCTATAAACTTGAAATACAAAGCGACGGCGATATTTCAGACATCGCTTTGTACATGCTTCTTCAATTGCGGTTTCGATGATTTCAGTATATATCGATTAGCCGAAGCGCGCAATAAGTTTCTTTCAAGCATTTCCAAAAACTATATGACTGCCCGTACGTTGATTGCGTTACAAGCTTGTGTTATGATGAAAAAGGAGGCCGGTATGATTATCAAAAAGATCGCTTTGCCGCTTTCCGTACTCTGCGTGCTTGCGTTCGCATTTTTTCCCGCATCGTGTACCGTAAAATCTTCGGAAAAAGCGGCACAGGAAGCGGCCGACGCACTCGCGATGCCTTTTGCGCCGATCGATTTCGACAAAGCGGAAGCCGCAAATGAGGGGCTGCAAAAAGAATCGGAGACGGGGAAATAGTAATTGCGTACCGCGACAAAATTCAGTTTTTAGAAGCTCCCGATTATCGGTAATACTTTGCGTATTTTCCTTTTATAAAAGATATCGCTTGTTTCGCAGCCGTATCGGGATCCGGAACGGGAAATATCTCTACAGATGTCCAGCCCTTATATCCGATATCATGTAAGGCTGCAAATATCTCATCCCAGTTCATATGACCTTGTCCGGGCGCATGACGGTTGGTATCGGCAAAGTGGACATAATCCACATATTCATGGCTCCGGCGCAATGCATCGCCGATATGAGCATCTTCGATATTCATGTGGAATACATCGGGCATCATTTTCAAATTGCCGCACCCGGCTTTTTTAATCATCAAAGCGCATTCTTCGGTATTATTAATGAAATCCGTTTCGTAACGATTGACAGGCTCAATCATCAAAGATACGCCTTTTTTTTCCGCGTATTCCGCCAAATATCGAATCATATCGATAAATAAATCTTCACAAAAAGAACGATCCCGTTCATTAAAAGTACCCCGAATACGGCCTATATTCACTTTTTGGCCGAAATCGGAAGCAAGATCGATAAAACCGCAAAAAGTTTTTTTCAATTCTTTTCGTTTTTGTTTATCTTCATCCATGAATGACAGCTGTCTTGCCGACCAAACTTGACCTGTTGAAACGGCGGAAATCGATAATCCCGTTTCACGCAATAGAGAGCGCAGCCGAGCCGCTTCCACTTCATCCGGACTTTTCAGTGCCAACTCGACACCGTCATAGCCCAATTCGGCAGCTTTTTTGATCGATGCGTCGATTCCTCGAAATACGACAAATGCGCTGGGCAGCGCATCTTTACTTGCAATTGCGACAGATAATTTCATACTGTTACCTCCATAGTGTTGTTGCAAAATATATCGCTTGTTTGAATCATATTCCCATGTATTATAATGGTATCAACGTCAGACAATGCCTGCCAATCGGTTAGTGGATCTCCTCTAACGGCGATCAAATCTGCGTCATAGCCGACAGTTAATTGTCCTGTTTTTCGCTCCAGCACTTCGCCTGCATACACGGTTATACCTTTTATCGCTTCTTTGATATCCATTCCCAAACGATGCATCCATCCGATTTCACGATATAAAAGTCCGTGATATGCGTCCGTACCGATAATAAAACGAGGTTTGGCGGCAACCAATTTTGAAAGTCTTTTTTGTACTTCATCTCTCGATTTTAAAACCGCGTCGGCATGGCTCGACGGAATCATGGGCAGCCGAGAATCGTCCATAATAATACCCGACGTAAAACAAACGCAGGTACCGTTTTTTATCAAAGCTTCGATTTCCGCATCCGTAACCCAATAACAATGATCGATTACATCGACTCCTGCATTCAAACAGTGATAAAGCGCTTTGCCGCCGATACAATGCGCACTGACTTTCAAACCGCAGTTTCGTGCCTCTTCTACTACAACATGTACTTCATCTTGCGTGAGAAAACAATTGAGATGCGCATCGCTTTTTGCAGGAGGAATACCCTGCGTCATAAATATTTTGAGCCAATCCGTGTGATGATATATATTTTCCCGACATTGTCGTCTGAAATCTTCCGTCCCTGAAAACCCCTTCCCTACATACCCGTGTCCATGTAATCCTTTCATGCCTATACCGGCGACCGCCATCCACGGCAGCTGTAAGTTTCCGGTTTTTTGAAGATCTCTGAGCATTACATCGATATAGTATCGATCCCCTACGCATCGTAACCCGGTAATACCGGCAGCCAAATCATCTCGTGCCGATTTCAGTGCCCGCAATAATTGTTTTTTTTCAGAATCGTTCGTCGAATTAAGATGATCGGGTATCCGCGCATCCAATGCAAGATGAGAATGACAGTCGATCATACCCGGCATTACTGTCGTCTTCGCACCAAAGACGATATCGGCACCTGCATCGGATCCCGCTTGTATGGACAGTATTTTCCCGTCGTCAATCGTTATCATTTGATTTGTCTTTGGCTCGAGTTGAGGTCCTGCCAACATGCGGGATGCAAAGATTTTCATTTTCTAACCTCTGTTTTTAATTTTTTACTTATCAACGGCCAAAACAAAGAAACGATAATAAAAAGACTGAAAATATCAACGATGGGTCGCGTAAAGATCATAAAAAAATTGGAATACATCGTAGTCGTGAGCATTATCGATTCTTCCAGCATCGGGCCGAGCAGTAAGCCGAGTGCTATCGGAGAAAGCGGATAATCGTATTTTGTTAAAAAGTATCCTATGACGCCTGCAATAAACATCGTTATAACGTCGGTTATGTTTTGCTGAATCGAATACGAGCCGACAACAGTGAGTATAATGATAAGGGTTACGAGCACTTGTTTCGGTATAAATAGAATCTTTTTAGCAATTTTACAAAAGAGCAAACCCACGAACAGCATTATTATATTTATGACGGCAAAACCGACAATCAGCGTATACACTTCAGAAGCATGGCTCGTAAAAAGCAGCGGGCCCGGTCGCAAACCTTTTATAATCATCGCTCCGAGAAAAATAGCGGCCGGCGCTGATCCGGGAATTGCCAAAGTAAGCAAAGGGATGAGGGAACCTCCCGTTACCCCGTTATTGGCGCTTTCGGATGCGATAAGCCCTTCGTATGCTCCGTGCCCGTACGTATCTTTATTTTTACTTGCCTTTTTTGATTCGTTGTACGCAAGAAACGAAGCGATATCCGGCCCTGCCGCCGGTATGATACCGACAATAATCCCGATGATAGATGATCGAAGCAGGTTAAACCAATTTTTATTTATGATTTTCCACGGTACTTTGACTTTGCTGTCGGAAAAAGAGATTTTTATTTCTTTTTCATTGCGGATGGAAATTATCATTTTAAAAACTTCAGGCAAACTGAATAAGCCTATTAAAATGGAAACGACTTCAAGTCCTCCGGATAATTTATAATTTCCGAATGTAAACCGCGGAAATCCAAGTACGGGATCTTGCCCTATGCACGCAATCGCCAAAGCGACAAAACAAATAAAAATACCTCGAGCCATATTTTTTTCGGAAAGCATCGAAACAACCGACAGACCGAAAACAGCGACCATCATTTGTTCGGGAGGACCTACACGCATCGCGATTAGCGCCAGCAACGGCGCACAAATAAGTAATGCGATCGACGACAGCAAACCTCCGAAAGAAGAAGCAAAAGTTACAATGCCGAGCGCTTGACCGCCTTCTCCTTTTTTCAACAGCGGGTGTCCCTCCATCGATGTCGGGACGCTTGCAGGTGTACCGGGAATACCCAATAATACTGCCGGAATAGATCCTCCGTAAATCGCGCCGCAATACACGCCGCTTAAAAGCAGCATCGCCGTCCCCGCATCCAAGACGTATGAAAAAGGGACGAAGACCGCCACCGCCATAGTTGCGCTGAATCCGGGCAAGGCTCCGAAGATTATACCGACGATAAGCCCTATCAACATAAAAAGCAGATTGTATACCGTAAATACCCCTGCAACTCCTAAAGCAATATTTGTAAACACGATCGACTCCTATAATGCGATAGCGCTTAAGAATCCTTCAGGCAATAAGACATGCAATACTTTATTAAACAAAAGATAGATGAACAAAGTAATGCAAATAGGATATAAAAAAAACAGCAATTTATTATTTTTTAAACCTAAAAAGAATAATGCTGCATATAAAAATACCAACGATGAAATAATATACCCTGCCGAATTTTGCATTACTATATACAAAAGAACCATACCGCTTAAAATTATACAATCGACGGTTTGACGTTTTTGAACCGTATTTGTATCGTTTTTTCCTGCTTTAAAAATTATTATATATATGCACAGAGCTATACCGACGATAAGCAATACCATGGGATACGTACGTCCGCTTTGAGGAATTTCTCTCAACTGCGTAAAAAACACAATCAACGCAGTCAAAAGACATAATAAAAAAATCCGTTCTTCCGTGATCGTTTTCTTTTTATTCATAGTAAAACTCCGCAGCGTACAGACCGGACGAGGTAATTATCCGGTCTGTATTATCGATGATTATTTATCGGTGTTTGATTTTAAAGCAGCTGTAATCAGTTTATTATAATTATCGTGCGACGTATAAAAATAATTTTTAAATCGGTCGTACGACATATATTCCATAGTTGAGCCTGCCAATGCAACTTCCTTTTGATATTCGGGATTATTGAATACTTTTGCGAGCATCGCATCGAGCTTAACTACGATCTCTTCAGGTATATTGGCCGGACCTACAAGAGCCCGCCACATCGCATGGCTGAAATCGAGTCCCTGCTCTCTCATCGTCGGAATAGACGGAACGATCGTATTCCGCTTATCGGATGAAATCGCAAGTGCGATAACATTTCCCGCCTGTATCTGCGCAAGCGCTTCGGAAACAAAGGGCACGGCGACATCACAGTTTCCTCCGGCAACGGCGGTTACCGCTGCGGCGCCGCCCTGAAACGGCATTCGCTTGAATTTAAGACCCAATTGATTTTCCAACTTGATTCGAAGAAAATCATGACTGGACCATGCTCCGCCCAAGCCGAAGGTTACGGAATCGGGATGAGCCTTTACTTTATCGATTAAATCGGACAAAGTTTTGATACCGGACTTTTTGGAAACGATTAAAATATGCGGATCGTTTGCAAATTGCGCGATAGGCGTAAAAGACGCAGCGTCGTATTTCACGCCTTCAAACAGCAGTTGCCCGTTAGACATATTGCAATCGCCGTATCCGAACGTATAACCGTCCGGTTTGGCATCGGCGATTGCGCTAAAACCGATAGTACCGCTGCCTCCGGTTATATTAGCTACGATAACGGGCTGCCCCATTTCTTTTTCGAGCCATTTCGTGATCAAGCGTACGGTAATATCGGCACCGCCTCCTGCTCCGTACGGAACGATTACTTTTACGGATCGATTCGGCCAGCTGCCGGCATCTTTTACGCCGGATTCCTTTTGTCCTTCCGCAAAAATCGTCAATGAACACAGGAATAAAAAAACAATGATCAAACCCAACATCTTTTTCATATTTGTCCTCTTGGAAAAATCGGCGATAAAAAACGACGATGATATTTCAAACGCTGTTTTTTATCGCTTTCTTTTATTAATATCCCGGCTGAACAGACTATCAACTGTACGATTTAAATTATCATTTAAGGATATTGATTATATCCGTGCCGTATTGAGCGGCAAACATAGCTGTAGAATTGCTCATAGCTTTTTTAAAAGCCTGCTTATCCGGTTTTTCATTGATTTTTACGCCGGCATCTTTAATCTGTTTCAGCAGAGCTGCGGAATTTTCATCGTTTATACGATAAACTTCTTGCTGAGCTTCTTTGGCGGCTTTTTTCAATATATTTTGTTGTTCCGCACTCAAGCGATTCCATGTGACACCGCTCGCGCTGAGCAGCATCGGGGTATAAACATGTTCGGTGAGAGAAAGGTATTTTTGAACTTCGTAGAATCGTTGGTTATAGATTTCGCTTAGCGGATTTTCCTGCCCGTCGACGACACCTTGCTGAAGAGACGAATACAATTCGGAGATATCCATCGGAACCGGGATGGCACCGGCGCTTTCCCATGCCTTTACTTGGAATGTTGCAGGAAGACATCTGAGTTTTATCCCTTTAAGATCTGCAGGAGTATTTATCTCTTTTTTATTATTTGTAAGCTGTCTGAAACCGATTTCCCAAAAGGCCAACGGCTGAATTCCTTTTTTTGAAAGTTTTTCCATTATAAAATCGCCGGCTTTACCATTGATTTTTGTTCTGGCATCGGATACGGAATTAAACATATAAGGCAGCTCAAATACCTGAATTTCCGGAACCAAACCGGAATAGTAAGCGTCTCCGGTTACACAGATATCGACGGTACCCTGCTGTAAACCGTTTACCAAAGAAGACGGACTGCCGAGTGTCGTATCGTAAAAAACTTTTACATCGACGGAACCTTTTGAATACTCTTTAACAAGCTCCGCAAATTTTGTTAAAGCTTTTCCGGCAGGACTGTTTACACTCATACCTCCGGAAGAAGCAGCCAATTCGATCTTTGAACTCTCGTTCTGCCCTGTTGCAAATACCGCCGTAAATGCAAAGACACAGACGAATGTCGATAAAATGATTTTTTTCATACGATCCTCCTAATTCTATTGTCGCGCCATCATTGGCAATAAGAGACTTAATTGGGGTATCAAAATAATAATAATCACCGATATAAACATCGAAATAAGAAACGGCATAATCTGTTTTGAAACGGACATGACCGGGCGGTTACCGATACCGGCAGAAACAAACAGCGTCATACCGACAGGCGGCGTAACGAGTCCGATACAGAAAGTAGTAACCATAACCACGCCGAAGTGAATCGGATTGATGCCCATTTCGACGGCGGCAGGTACCAGAATCGGAGCGAAAATCAAAACCGCAGGAACGGGATCCAAAAAACAGCCGACTGCCAATAAGATCAAACTGATAATTAGCATGAATACTTTAGGATTATTGCTGATTGTTGAACAAAGCGCAGCGATTTCATGAGGTAACCCTGCACGAGTAAGAATCCAGCTGAATAACTGAGTTACTGCAACGATACCGAGGATTTGACCGACTATTTTGACCGAATCGTACAGACAACGCATAAGATCTTTGATCTTCAATTCTCTATAGACAAACAGTCCTATCACAATTGCATAAAGACAGCTTAAAGCGGAAGCTTCCGTAGGAGTACAAAGGCCGCTGTATATGCCGCCCAAAATGATGACAGGTGTCAGTAGAGCAAAAATCGATTCTTTAAAACTTTTCCAGATATTCTTTAAACTGATACGGCCTTCTCCTTTGTATTCCCGTTTTTTGGAAATAAAAAGCGTCACTAAAATAAGGTTGAGCGCCACAAGCAGTCCGGGGAACAATCCTGCAAGCAGCATATCCCCGACACTGTTACCGGTTGAACAGCTGTACAGCACCATCAGAATACTCGGAGGAATTATAGGCCCCAAAGTACCGCCGGCTGCTTGAAGCGCACAGGAAAAATCCACATCATAGCCGTTATTTACCATAGCAGGGATCATCATACCGCCGATCGCCGCAACACAGGCGGCTCCGGAACCGGTCATAGCAGCAAAGAACGCGCTTGCAATAATTACAACAAGCCCCATACCACCCGGAAAAGATCCGACGATAGCGGTAGCAAAACCTATTATACGTTTACTGATTCCTCCCGATTCCATAAGCGCGCCGCTTATGATAAAAAACGGTATCGCCATCAAAGGTACCGAAGAAACGCCTGCTAAAATCTGATTCCCTACGATATTCAAGGGAATATTCATAAACCCCACGATATAGGCGACCGCGGCAAGCCCCATTGCGCCTATTACAGGAAGTCCCAAAAACAGTAAAATCAGAAAAAAAAGAATCATCAAAGAACTAAGCACGCTTAGCCTCCTTGTCCGTAAGCTGTTTAATGAGCATTACCGTTTTTGCAATCACTATCGCGAGCCATGCAGTCGCTCCGAGTACAAGAGATAACGTGGTGATCCATACGGGCAGATTCAATATTGCACTCTGCTGGCCTGTAGATATTTGAAGTCGGCATATCGAATAACTCTGCAGGCACAAAACGCCGATAAATACTATCATAAGAAAATTTTGAATCACCTTTAGAACGAGTTTTTTTCTTCCTTTCAGGGCATCAGTCAAGATTGAAATTTCTATATGTTTGTCATCGAAACTTGCAAGCGCGACTCCGATAAAAATTATCCAGATAAATAAAAGCACAAAAATTTCTTCGCTCCACGCAAATGACAGTTTCAGAACGTATCTGGAGAAAATCGCAAAATTTTCCAAAAGTATCCAAAAAAAGACAATGCCGCCCAAAAAAAGCTTAAAGCATTTTTCAATTTTCAAAATCGGGGTTTTATTCATAACGGCTCCTCTATCATACTCTGGCAACCGCTCTTACGGGACACCCGTCGATACGGTCAAGTTTCAGCGGTAAACAAAAGAATTCGCATCTGTCCGAAGGGATTGAATTGAAATTACAAAGGTATTCGATGAGCAAAATATTATTTCTGAGTAACAGGGTATGAGTCTTTTGTTCTTCAGGACCGACCGGTCTTTCGATAAGCAGACGAATGGAATAGTCTTGTGGAAAATCAAAAGCAACCGCATTGATATCCTGTCCTTGCAGCCAGTCGATTGCATCATCGGTAAGGTAAGGCGCTTTAGTCCAAAATTCTTTTTCCATATGAGAACACTCAAGCCCCCAATCACTTCTGAGGAGCAAAATTTTTTCAAGCTTGCCCGTTTTTTTGCAAGCATATTTCAGATCCTCGCTTGTGAACCCGTAATTTTCCACACTTGTTTTAGTCAAATTTAAAATCGACGCCGCGCCGTTATAATAATCGAGCGAAAATGCACTACTGTCGGGATATTGTGCACCCGTATGCCGCGGAAAGTCCATGTGGCTGAACCAGTGAGAGCCGAGATAAAAACCGGTAACTTGCCAAAGATTGCCTTTTTCAAAAGACTGTATTTCTTCTCTGTAAAACTTACCATAGCGCCAATGTTTTTCAATAGGCCATGTTAAATCTATCAACATATATTCCCTTTCCTTTTCGTTTTACGATGTAATGCAGCTGTCTGTGTATAAACCGATCCAACGACATTTAAAATTATTTTTTGCCGTTCAATCCGAAAAACTCGGCTATCTTTTTTTGACATAAACGGGGTGACGCAAGCGTCGGTATCCCCGTTGCAGCGGAAACCGGCTCCGACATATATGCCATAGACGCTTGGGCAAAAACAATGACATCGGTATTTCGAACTTTCTTTGCCATTTCCAATACCAACGCATCGTGTACGTTTCTATCGCCGGTCTTTAAAGCTTTGATCGCTTCCGGATTACAATACGAATCTATCTTTACCGCTTTGCCTCGTTCTCGACCCATCGATTCCAATTTATGTACGACCGGATCGACGGCGGATATCGCCGTAGCGAGTACGGTAATTCTGCTGCCTTTTGTCAGCGCTTCTTCACACATTGCATCGTCGATCGCTATAATAGGCGTCGAAAAATAATCACGTAATTCGGGAATATACGGCGATAAGGTGCTGCATGTCACGACAATCAAATCAGGGCCCGCAAGTTGAGCGCTCTCCAAATCTTTTAACAATCGCAATCTGTTGTTTTTTGAAAAAACGCCTTCATTGCGGGCAGGATCATCGGCAAGAAAATCATCGAGGATATTATTTAAAATAATATCTTCAGCGATTAATTCTCTCAGTTGTGCGCCGAAAGATTCGTATACCGTTTTGACAGTGTGCAGTAGAATTACTTTTTTCAAAACAGCACCCTCATAGAATTCCAGCCGATGCTTTATTTTTTCTTACCTATCTTCTTTAGGTAATCTTTTTCAAATTGTTCCATAAAAGCGGCGGCTTCGCTCGAATTCATATACTGCTTAATCAACCCGTTTTTATGTATATAATCGTTTTCCCATTCCGATGTGGAACTGACCTGTTTCATTAATTCGCTGTAGAATTTGACGGCGGCGTCCGACATTGCGGCCGGAGCTGCAACGCCGCGCCAAACCGGAACTTCAACATCGTTGTAGGAACCGATTTCGCTCAAAGTGGGAGTATTGCCGAAAACACCTCCGAATCTGGTTGTGGAAAGCGCGAGAACAGCTTTCATCTTGCCGGATTCGACATAGGCTCGAGATGCTGCGGGTTTACCCATGGCAACAGTTACATGACCGCCCAATACGGAAGTCAGCGCATCGCTTGTCGAATCGTTATTGATATACGGAACCGTTTCTTCAGAAAAGCCCAATTCGGCCATCAGGGCTTTATACGTCATATAATCATCTTCACGACTGCCGGCTATGGTCAGTTTTTCCCCCGCCTTTACCGCAGCGATAAACGACTGCATCGTTTGATATTTCGAATCGGCATTTACCAGCAGGATTTGTTTATCGACCGCCATCAATGCAATCGGCTTAAAATTAGCTAATCTATTGTTAGTGTTTTTTATCATCGGCATTAAATCGCCGCTGTTAAAAGTCAACAATGTATAATTTGCAAGATCGCCTCGCGTCGTTGCGACTGCATTTCTTCCTACTTCTCCTCCGCCGTCGGTTTTATAATTGATCAGAAAATTCTTTTTTACAAAACCGTTCTTTTTGGCAATATCGGTTATGATTCTGGTGTATATGTCCGACCCGCCTCCCGGCTTTGAAGTTACCGTCCAATTTATATCTCTTGTCGGACTAAACGTTTTTTCCGTTCCGTCTTTTGCGTATGCACATACGACCATGCATACGATTAAAATAAAACATACGTTTTTTTTCATTTTCTTACCTCCATACGGTTTTATAAAAGTTTCACCATTTCGATTTTATTTTACGATAAGGGATATACCTTACTGTAAAAAACCTATGATTTTCAATTCGATTTCGGTCTTATAAAACCTAACTTTGCCGATATCGTTCGTATAACCGGTGCCGCTATAATCAAAAACAGGAGTATCATAAAAAAGCATGCTATCGGTTTATTAAAGAAAATTGAAATGCTGCCTCGACTGATAATAAATGATTTGCGCATTTTTACTTCAAGAAGCGGAGAAAGAACGTATGCAAGCAGCATCGGGCTCGTCGAATATCCGTGTTTTTCCAGGATATAACCGACGACACCGGATATACCCATGACAATTACGCCGTACATAGAATAGGTTGCACTGTAAGAACCCACTATACATATCGTTATAATACAAGGAATCAATACCTTAACGGGAACTGCAAGAATTTTAAGCAAAAAAGGAATAAGTCCGAGCGCGATGCCCAGCGTCAATATATTCGCCATAAACAGCGATGCGATTAATCCCCATGCAAAATCGGGATGCTGCGTAAAGAGAAGGGGTCCGGGATTAAGTCCCCACATCATTAATCCGCCGAGCAGCACGGCTCCGGTTCCCGAACCGGGAATACCTAAGGCAAGCAAAGGAGCAAAAGCTCCTGCTGCAGCCGCGTTATTTGCCGCTTCGCTCGCTGCAATTCCTTCTATGGCTCCGCTGCCGAGAGGCTCTTCCGTTTTAAAACATTTAGCCATGGCATAGCCTAAAAAAGCTCCCGTTGTCGCACCGGCACCCGGTAAAACGCCGACAAAGGTTCCCATAATGCCGCTTCGCGCTGCAAAAGGAAACAGACGCTTAAAATCGTGTCTATTTAAAAGACTTTTTTTAATAGTGAGTCTGTCATACTCCATAGAAACTTTTTCATGTCGCGTTTCCATCAAACGCATCACTTGTGCGAATCCGACCGTGCCGATAACAAAGGGTGTAAACGGAATCCCGCCCAAAAGATACATACTGCCGAAATCATATCGAGGCGATCCGGTCAATGAATCCATACCGATACATGCGATAAGAATTCCTAAAAACGTTAAGAGTACGCCCTTTATCGGATCGGCTCCTAACAGCCATCCGATACTCGTCATAGCGACGAGCAGGAGCGCAGTCATCTCCGGGTCGCCGAAATGCAGACCGATTTCCGCAAGAAGCGGCCCCAGCATTACTAAAATTATCATTCCTATCATACCGCCGATAAATGAAGCGGTATTCGCCGTCATAAGCGCTTTTCCGGGAAGCTTTCGTTGAGACGCCATAGGATATCCGTCCAACGTAGTCATAATAGCGGGGCTGTCCCCGGGTATATTTAATAATATGGCGCTGTATGAACCGCCGTACATATTCGAATAATATAATGCGCCGAGCATTATGATGGCGGTTGTAGGATTGAATTTATATGTCAGCGGCAATAACAGCGCGACCCCTGCTAAAGAACCGATACCGGGCATCGCTCCGACAATTATTCCGAGTATGGCTCCGATAAAACACGCAAAGATATTTTGCAGCGCAAAACAGACTTTAAAACCTTCCGCTAACAGTATAAAATTATTCATACATCCTCTCAAAACAACACATTAAACAATAAGCCTTTCGGGAATTCGATTTGTAACCACATTCGGAATACAAAAACAACAATTGCCGTCATGACGACGGTCGTACTACAAGTAAGCTTCCACGATAATTTTTCAATTCCTTTTAACCACAACAATAAAAAAATAAAGAGCGATGCTATCATGCCGATGAAATACGAACAAACAAGGATCAATACCAATGCAAGCGGTACGAGCCAATTATCACGAGGCATATCGGCCTTTGCCGATTTAAAAGATTGAAAAAACGCGGGAATGCTGATACAGATCAAACAGATAGAGACAATAGCAGGGTAAAAACCGGACAGAGGACCGATAACATTGTCCCAAAAACCGTATTTTATAAAACTAAAACCGAGAGCAATACAGCCGACAATAAAACAAATAAGAGGGATTACTCTATCTATAACGTTTTGTTTACCGTTTTCCATTACTTCAATTCCTTCCGGCAATATGATTTGCCATCCGCGCGGCCATTTTAACCGCATTTTCAAATGAAGAAGTTTTCACAATATTCTTACCGGCTATATCATACGCCGTTCCGTGTCCGCAGGTGACAATAGGATACGGCTGCCCGCCTGCAATGGTAATCCCTTCGTCAAATCCCTTTAATTTTAAAGCTATCTGTCCCTGGTCGTGGTACATAGTAACGACGCCGTCAAATTTTCCTTGGAAAGCTTTTATAAAAAGGATATCGCTGGAATAGGGACCGGACGCGGCGATCCCGTCGTCGACGGCTTTTCTTACTGCAGGTTCTATTATGTCGATCTCTTCACGTCCGCAAAGGCCGTTTTCTCCGCAGTGCGGATTTAAGGCGGCAACTGCAATACGAGGCGACGTCACTCCGCTGCTTTTAAGAGTAGAAGCACAAAGCGAAACGGCACGAAGAATTTTTTCAATCGATAAATTCTGCGAAACCTCTTTTATCGGAATATGACTCGTAGTTCTCGTCGTCCACACCGAGCCTACAACGTTTATTTCTCCGAAGGGGTTTGTCACGTGAAATACATCGGCCAGATAATAGTGTTCGCTTTCAAAATGCATGCCGGCGGCTTTCATGCCCGCCTTATTTAAAGGCGCAAAGCAAAAACCTTCTATCATGTGCGTTTTGCATAATTGTACAGCCGCAGTAAGTTCCGCTAAACAAATTTTTCCGCCTGCAAGCGATACTTTTCCAAATTCGCACAGCGGAGAATCCGCACCATCGATTTCAACCACCTGCACGGCGTCCGATTCGAAATCGACGGCGGAGGCATCCCGAACAGAAGTGACCGAAACGCTCGGTGAACCGATCACATCAAAAGCCCTTTCGAGTATTTTACGCCCGCCGATAAATACGGGAATACAAAATTCTTTAAAAAACCCGTTTGCGATAAGTTTTGCAATTATCTCAGGACCTACGCCTGCCGGATCTCCCATCGCTATTCCAAGAACCGGTCTTTGTACGTCTTTTTTCATTTGGTAATGAAAGAGCAAGTATTATGCCAAGATATGATATCGCGCGGCAGGATTCGAGCCTTATTCCTTTTTATAGGATATTTATATATATTATAAAGAATAAGTTTTATATACGCAGATACATACCGTGCAAAAACGATAAATCAATCAATCCGCAGGTATAAAATTGAAACAAATTGTTGCATCAGTATAGCTGCAAATGAAACAAAAATGATAAAATACCTTGACACCGTTCCGATTCAATGATAAAATTTCAGTAATTCAATACTTCATAGATCATTCCATAACAGAAAGACACTATATTTTACTGCTTTTATTTGTTGTTTGCAATTTTATTATATATATTTGGAGATTTGTATATGGTTTTCGATCACGTATGTTTACAGGTAAGCGACATCCTTTGGTGTATACAACTGTTTTCGGATGTTTTCGGCATGAAAATCAGCAAGCACAGCGGAGACCTCAGCCACCCTTCGCAGGTTTGGCTGGATGCCGTTTTGCAATTAAACGAAGTCAAAAATGCGACCGACAACGGAACCGGTATTTTCGGGCACCTTGCATGCTGCGTACCGGATACGGACGCGATAATAAAAAAGCTGTACGCTTATGGAGGCAAATCTCTTCCTCAAGGGATCAATTGGGTTCAACTCCCCAACGGGATCATACTTGAAATCCTCCAGCAAGAGTAATGCGTATCTATGCCGTAAAATTATTCGTCTGTATTGTCGGCATATTCGATATAGTATGGTATTCGTAATAAACAATGATTAAGATTCTTGTGATTGTTCCTTATCAGGAACTCCAATCGATCGTAGATACGAAGATCCGCTCCATAGATTCGAAGGGGTTTTCCATCGAGTCGCTGCATTTCTACGGTACGAATACGCAAACCATTGCAGACATAGACGCGGATATTGTCGTTGCGCGGGGCATTACAAAAGAAGCTATATCCGAAAGGAGACCGGACATTCACGTTATCGGTATCCCCTTGCTTGTATATGATTTTTTGGAAGCGCTCTATACATGTAAACAACTGTATCCGGGCAAAAAAATCGGGTGGATCAGTAATCAGTACGATTTGGAAGGAGTATCGGAAAAGATTTCAGCGCTTATAGGATGTGAATTACTGTATGCAAGAATATCGGATCAATTTGATATCGCCGTATCCGTCGATTATCTTCACAACATGGGCTGTGAAGTCTTTGTCGGCGGCCTGACGGTCTGTCGTTTTTGCGAAGACATAGGATTCGCTCATGTGCATATCAAAAACGGTATTCATGCTATAGAAAACGCCATCGATGAGGCTATTACTGCCGGCCGTGCGTTAGAGACGTCGATATCAAAAGCGAATCTATTAAAAACGCTTTTGAATAATGCACAAGATGCCATCATAGCGGTAAATATAGACGGCATCATCATAGCATCAAATAAAATAGCTTCGATACTGTTTCACGGAGATTTAAAAAGCAGCAATATCGAATCGCTGTATCCTCGAAAAAACTGGGAAGCGGCGATTTCGGCCAAAAACAGAATCGAAGTAGTACAGACGGTTTGCGGACAGCACATGCTGGTCGTCCAACAGCCGCTTTCGGGAATCGGAGTTTTATTAACTTTTCAAAATATTAAACGATTGCAACGTATCGAGCAAAAAATACGTACCGAATTATCGCAAAAAGGGCTTGTTGCAAAATATACGTTCCAAAATATCCTAACAAAAAATATCCATGTGCAGGCGCTGGTGGCAAAGGCGCATCGCTACAGTCAAGTAGATGAATCGATTCTTCTGATCGGCGAAACGGGTTCCGGCAAAGAATTGTTTGCACAGAGTATCCATAATGCGTCACAGCGTGCTTCCAAACCTTTCGTCGCTATAAATTGTGCCGCCCTTCCGGAAAATCTCCTTGAAAGCGAGCTGTTCGGATACGAAGACGGCGCTTTCAGCGGCGCTCGAAAAGGCGGCAGAGTCGGTCTGTTTGAGCTTGCTCACGGAGGAACGATTTTTTTAGATGAAATCGGAGAAATGTCCGTCAATCTGCAAGCAAAATTACTTCGCGTGCTGCAGGAAAAGGAAATTCGAAAAATAGGCGGCGATACGAATATTCCGGTAGATGTACGGATAATCAGCGCTACGAATATCAATATCAATGAAAAGGTCGACAACGGATTATTCCGCATCGATTTATTTTATCGCATCAGTTTATTGACTATTCGATTATTACCGCTGCGGGAACACATGGACGACATTCCGGTTCTATTCGAATGGTTTGTTAAACATTATTGCAATAAGCATAATTTTCGTATTCCCCACATCTTGCCTGAAGTGTACGAACTGTTAAATTGTCATTCGTGGCCGGGAAATATCCGTGAACTGCGCAATTACGCGGAGCGGCTTGCGATTTTAAACAGCGCAGCGATTGTCGGTAAAGAACAGATAGCGGAATTGGATATCGATGCCACTTCGATCGGCGGTTTTAAAACCGAAGACAATGACAATTTGCTTTCACCTGCCGACGATACGGGAACGGATCTCCGCCGTCAGTTACGGTCGAGCGGTCTTTCACAGGAAGATTTTGCCAAAACGCTGGGAATAAGCCGTACAACGCTTTGGCGCCGGATGCAAGCCGAAAAAGATATCAAAACGTCTCATATATAAGCATCCAATCAACATACCCCGGCGCACGAATACAATCGATAACCTATTTTTGTTTCATTTTTTGAACGGAATTGAAACAAATTGATTCAACACCGCTTCCGTATTTTTATTATCCGCTTTTACCCCGTTAAGATACTTTCATCTAATTTGTTATCATACATATAAATAGGTAAAATAAAAGAATGACTGCCGAATCACGGCGGCCGATATATCGATTGGCATAATACTTGCTATAAATTAAATATATAAAAATGCTGTTTAAAGAGTCCCCGTAAGGGGAAAATTCAGTCCAATTTTCTGACAGCTATGGTAGGAATTAACTATGGGAAAATCAGTAAAAGACCTTTTGAAAAGTCCTGATCGGAAATTTTCGGAAAAAGAGCTGGCTGTACTTGCCGCATATTTTCGAAAATGTATGTTTGAGATTCTGCACCAACGAGGCACGGGCCATTGGGGCGGAGCGGCTTCTGCTGCAGAGTTGACAACGGCTTTATATTTCAATCGATTACATATCGATCCGAAAAAACCGCAGTGGGATGATCGTGACCGCTTTATATTAAGTAAGGGGCACGCATCCGTCAATCTTTATACCATTTTAGCGCACCGGGGCTTTTTCCCCGTCAGCGATTTGCCTACCTTCAGAACTTTGGGATCCCCGCTGCAGGGACATCCGGCAATGACAAAATTGCAGGGCATCGATATGTCCACCGGTGCACTGGGACACGGCCTTTCCGTCGGCTTGGGAATGGCATTGGGTTCAAAGCTGCGACATAAAAAATACTGGACATACGTATTGACCGGCGAAGGTTGTTTGAACGAGGGTCAATCTTGGGAAGCGCTGATGATGGCGGCAAAGTATAAAGCTGAACGCTTTGTACTGATGATCGATTACAACAAAGTGCAGCTCGACGGTACCGAAAAAGAGATAATGCCGCTGGATCCGCTAAAAGAAAAACTTTCGGCTTTCGGATGGCATGTGAATCAAACTCCGTACAACGGGAACAGTACAGCGGATATTCTCGCTTCTTTTAAATGGTTGGACAGCGATAGTCTTTGGCCGAAAGCCGTTATATACGACACGGTAAAGGGCAAAGGTGTTACCGAAACCGAAGGCAAAAACATCTGGCACGGAGCGCCTATCACGGATGATGTATTCAACGAAGGAATACTTCAGCTTGAAAACGACATTAAAACAAAGGAGGCTTTTTTATGAGTCTTGCAATGCGTGAAGCTTTCGGGAAAAAGCTTGCTGAGTTAGGCGACATATATCCGGAAATCGTAGTATTGGATGCGGATGTTTCTTCCTCTACGAAAAGCAATATATTTGCAGGGAAATATCCGGAACGATTTTTTAATTGCGGCGTTGCGGAAGCGAATATGGCCGGCGTCGCGGCGGGTCTTGCAACATGCGGTTTGCGTCCCGTTATCAATGCATTTTCCATTTTTCTGGCCTTAAAAGCGACCGACCAAATCCGCAACGATATTTGTTATAACAATCTCCCCGTCATTATAGCGGGAAGTTACGGGGGGCTTTCGGACTCTTACGACGGAGCAAGCCATCAATCGATCACCGACATCGCAATCATGAGGGCGCTTCCCAATATGCAGGTTATCGTTCCGTCCGACTCAAAACAAGCCGAACAAGCGCTCGAATACGCGTTACAACAAAACGGCCCCGTATTCATACGATTGAACCGAAATGCGATGCCGGAACTGCCGGTTGAAAAGAATTTCGGCAAAAAGAAAGTGATTAAATGCACGGAGGGCAAGGATATCACCATTGCCGCGAACGGCATAACCGTTTCTTTTGCCACGGAAGCGGCGGAAAAACTGAAAAAAAGCGGTATATCCGCAGAAGTGCTGGCCGTACCCTTTGTAAAACCGATAGATATGAAACCGATAGAATTAAGTTTGCAAAAGACGGGAAAATTGCTGTGTGTCGAAGAGCACGTTCTTGCAGGAGGATTTACCGGCGCTGTCTGTGAAAATTTAATGAAAGATCATATCGTCTGTGATTTTGACGCGATCGGTATTCAAAATACGTTTACCGAAACCGGCGATTATATTCAATTGCTCGATAAATACGGCATAAGTGCAGGCAATATCGTAAAAAAAGCAAAAAAACTTTGCCAAAACAAATAGAAGGAGATTATCGTATGGATTATATCAAAGAAGCTTATAGACTGCTGAAAGACTGGAAAGGTGATTCGTATATTTTCGGATTATCGGTTCTGGATAAGATCGGAGAGGTCGCTTCGCGTTTCGGGCAAAAGGCATTGCTTGTCAGCAATACGACATATATGAAGCCGGTTGCCGATTCCGTCGCCGATTCTCTTCAAAAAAAAGGCGTACAATTGGCGGGGAATTGTATATGTCCCGATGCGAAACCGAATGCGCCCAGAGAAGACGTCTACAGAATAGAATCGTATATTTTACACACAAAACCGGACTGCGTTATCGCGTTGGGCGGCGGGTCTACGATCGATGCGTGTAAAGCGGCTTGCGTTCTTGCGACACTCGGAGGCAAAGTGACGCCTGAAATCGATCACTATTTCGGTACCGGCATCGTTACAAAAGAATTGGAATCGACGAAGGAAACCCTGCTGCCGCTCATAGCGATTGAAACTTCGGCTTCTTCCGGTGCGCATCTTACAAAGTACGCGAACATCACGGATCCTGTCATCGGCCAAAAAAAGTTGATAGTGGACGACGCCGTCGTACCGAAAATTTCGATTTTCGATTATACCGTGACGAAGTCTATGCCGGTAAAGGTTACGATAGACGGAGCTTTGGATGCGATTGCGCATGTTTTTGAAGTCTTTTGCGGTGCAAAAGAAGCTTCATTCGAAAAAACAAAAGAATTGGCGGAGTGTGCGATAAGCCTTTGCGCCGAATATGCTCATAAGCTTGTAAAAGATCCTTCCGATATAAAAGCCCGCGAAGCGATCGGTTTGGCGACGGATCTCGGCGGATATGCAATTATGGTCGGCGGAACATCGGGCGCTCATCTGACGAGTTTTTCATTGGTGGATATTATCGGGCACGGCACGGCATGCGGTATAATGAATCCGTATTATGCAATTTTATATTCAAAGGCGATCCAACGACAGTTAAAGATTGTCGGAAAAATATTCAAAAAATTCGGTTATACAAACGATGACATCGATAATTTACAGGGAAGAGAGCTTGCCTTATCCGTTGCCCGTGCAATGATCGCTTACGGAAAGAGCATAGATGCGCCTACGACGCTTGGCGAAATCAAAGGCTTTACGGAAGCGCATATCCAACGCGCTTTAACTGCGGCAAAAGATCCTCAGTTGGATATGAAGCTTAAGAATATGCCGGTTCCCATGAACGCTTCTCTTGTCGATGAATACATGGAACCCGTTTTACGGGCTGCCGTATCGGGCGATATGTCGTTGATAAAAGAATTATAGAAAATGCAAAAGCGAAAAAGCTGTCCGAAATTTACGGTTTTCGGACAGCCGCGTTTTCTTTAACGTGTTTGCAATACGGAAAATAACGTGAAAATCGAACGCGACGGTGTGAGAGAAATTTACTGCGGGGATACTTAAAAATGACGGGAAAAAATAAATTCGGTATTAAACACATGAATAATTTTGTTTTATCGATTTTTACTTTTATTATCGGTATGTATATTACATTTGCGCCGAACGTCGTAACAAATATGTCAAGCAAGCAAGAAGGAGGTTTCTTTGCCAGACCTGATATATATCTGAAAATGCTTTCCGGTTCTCTTATCGTATTGGCAATACTTCTCGTGATCAAATCCGTCGGGAAGATTGATGAATCACGGACGGCTGATTGCAAATTTCAATTTTATCTGAACAGCGAGATTGTGTATTCGACGATTGCATTGATTTTATATGCCGTTTTGCTCCCGTTGATAGGATTTGCCGTCACTACTACAGCTTTGGTTTTCTTTCTTGTATTTTTATTTGCAATACCCGCCCTTCGCGATATACACGATACGGTCCTTAAAAAGCGTGAAATAAAAAAACTTATCATAATTGATTTTTTTTATACGATTATTTTGGTCATAATTATGTATTTATTATTTACATATTTATTCGGTATTTCATTACCATAATTAACATGGAGGAAAAAATGAAAAAGGTGTTGATGAGTGCGGCGATTTTACTGTGCGTAAGTTCGCTTTTACTTGCAGGGGGACAAACGGAAGATGCGGGGAAAGTTCAATATCCCACAAAAAACATGAACGTAATTATTCCTTATGCTCCGGGCGGCGGTTCGGATATTCTTACTCGCACGATTATGAAATACATTCAGATGGATCGTTCTTTCGTTGCGATCAATGTCGACGGTGCCGGCGGATATATCGGATGTATGCAGGCTTACAATGCCAATCCGGACGGATATACATTGCTGGCGCATAATGCGATGGATGTCGTTTCGTATACGCTGAGCGGTCAAACGAAGACTCCCGTTTGGAGCGATTTGGAAACGATCTGTATGGTGGTTTCCGATTTTAATGTCATCGCAACAAACAAGCAAAGCGGGTGGAAATCTTTGGAAGAAATGGTCGCATATGCAAAAGCCAATCCGGGAAAGATCCGCTGGGGTGTTACCGGCGCACAAACGGTCAATATGGTAGATACGCTTAGAATTGTTGACGCCTTGGGGTTAAAAGGTTTGGTGACACTGGTTCCGTATGACGGCGGAGCAGCGTCAAAGACGGCTCTTTTGGGAAATCATATTCAAGTCGAAACGAATTCAAGCGCGGATATACGCTCGTCTTTGCTTTCGGGAGATGAAATCCCCCTGATGGTAGTTGCCAAAGATCGAATAAAAGCATTACCCAAAGTCCCGACCACCGTTGAAAAAGGTATCAACATAACTACCGCAAAACCGAGGGGCTATTACGCACCGAAGGGTACTCCAAAATATGCGTTGGATTATCTTGCAAAGGCGATAAAAAAAGTAACGGAAATGCCGGAATTTGCCGAAACCGTTGAAAAATTGGGCTGGCAGGTTGAGTATGTAGACGGAGAAGCGTCTAAAGCACAAGTAAAAAAATGGGTGGAAGAGTTAACGCCGTTTTTCGCTCAATTCAAATAAAATAGCTCGGTTTGCCGAAGTTTCCTTTGTAATAATAGGTAACTTCGGCATTTTTTTATAAATAACAAGGTGATGATTTAACTTATGGATGTAATTCTGCTGGGATTTCAGGCTCTTTTTGCAAATCCGATAAATTTAGTATTATTGGCGTTCGGCATTTTCATGGGGATCTTTTTTGGCGCAATACCCGGGCTGACGGCAACGCTGGGCGTATGCCTTATGATTCCCTTTACGTATAAGTTAGCCCCCGTTGCGGGAATCACTCTGCTGGTAAGTATTTATGTCGGAGGTATAAGCGGCGGTTTGATTACAGCAACATTGATTAATATACCCGGTACGCCGTCGTCGATTTTTACCTGTTGGGACGGTTATCCGATGACAAAAAAAGGGAAACCGGACATTGCACTTGCGTTAGGCGTTACGGCATCTTTAATCGGAGGAACCTTTTCCGCGATAATCCTTTTTGGAATTGCTCCGCAGCTTGCGAAAGTTGCGTTATATTTTAATAATTGGGAATATTTTGCCGTTTCTCTGATGGGGGTTGCCATTGTCGTAGGTATGAGCGGCAATGATTTGCTTCGCAGTTTAATAGGAGCAATTATCGGATTGATACTGGGCGCAGTAGGGCTTGATGTCATAACGGGTTCATCCCGCTTGTGTTTTAACCAGTGGCAATTGCAAGGCGGTATAACTTCCACCGCATTGATGATGGGGCTGTTTGCAATCAGAGAAATATTCGATCAAACAAAAGATATGCATAAGCCGCGAGAAAAAGTTCATCTGAAAAAGGTTTCTTTTCTCCCGCCATGGAAAGAATTGAAACAATGCGGTAGAGCGATTTTTGGCGGTTGTTCCATCGGTACGGGAATAGGAATCCTTCCCGGTATCGGTCAAAATGCGGCAACAATCCTTTCATATAACTATGCAAAAAGCGTTTCCAAGCATCCTGAAGAGTTCGGGAAAGGAAGTCCCGAAGGCATTTGCGCATCCGAATCTTCCAACAATGCAGTTAACGGCGGTGCTCTTATCCCTTTACTGACACTCGGCATTCCCGGCGATATGACAACCGCTATGATGATAGGCGGTTTAATGATACACGGTATTCAGCCCGGTCCGCTTTTATTTAAAACCAATGTCGATGTCGTAGGCGCAACTATGGCGGTATATTTTATAGCAAATTTTGTTATGTACCTTATGGAATTGGGTTTAATGAAAGTTTTTGTAAAAATGATAAACATTAAACTTTCTTTGCTGTTTCCTGCGATAATTTTATGTTGCGTGCTCGGCGTTTTTGCCATGAATAACCGGATTTTTGATGTTTGGATTTTAATAGCGTTTGGTATTTTCGGTTATATTTTGAAACAGTTGAATATAGATCTCACACCCGTTATTCTCGGATATATACTCGGACCTATCGTTGAAAAATATTATAGACTCGGTATGATTTCAGCTAACGGGAATTTTTTGGATTTATTTACCAGACCTGTTGCGACGATCTTTTTTATCGTGTCCGTTTTGTTTATCGTAGTTCCGTATACAAAACTCGGCAAATTGCGCATTGTCAAAAACCGGTAAATGCGCTATGTTTTTTACAAAACCGTTATGAAATCACCGCAGCTGTAATTACAGCATATACAGGAGGAAATATTATGAGTTTTGGAAATTTAAATGGAAAAGCCGCAATTGTAACAGGTGCCGCACAAGGAATGGGAAAAGCGATTGCCCTGCAATTAGCACAGTCCGGGGCAGATGTCGCTATATGTGATATCAAAGAAGATGAATTAAAGACTGCATGCGATGAATTGAAAAAATCTACCGGAAAGAGAATATACATGAAACAGGTGGATATTTCGAAACAAAATCAAGTAAACGAATTTGTTGCCGATGTTGAAAAAGAATTTGGGAAGGTAGATATTCTTGTAAACAATGCGGGTATCCATCCCCTGCATCCGATTGAAGATATCTCAAGCGATGAGTGGGATCTCGTATTTGCCGTTAATATAAAGGCTCATTTTTTCTTTTGCAAAGCAGTTATACCCGGTATGCGGAAGCGAAAATTCGGGAGAATTATTTGTATTTCTTCCGAAGCCGGAAAAAACGGCGGTACGGTAGCGGCTCTGCATTATGCGGCATCGAAAGGCGCCGTATTGAGTTTCGTACGAAATCTGGCACAACAGGTAGGTGCCGACGGAATTACCGTCAATGCGATCGCTCCCGGTCGTATTCAAACCGCAATGGCGGCAACCGCGACACCCGAACAAACACAAAAATTCTTGGATAAAAGTATTATCAAACGGCTCGGCTCTCCCGATGATATTGCCTATGCAGTATGTTATCTTGCAAGCGAAGAAGCGTCTTTCGTTACCGCCGAAACCATGGCGGTTAACGGAGGTACGCTGCGAGATTAATATTTTAAAAAATTTCTTAGTGTAATGCAAATTAATCCTCCTTCGGATTAATTTGCATGAACTTTGAATTTTCCCCCTTTTTTTGAAATAAAACTATTATTACAAACGCAGCACCCGCAGTAAAACAATACGGCGCCTTTGTCCTATCGTATTTTTATATACGTCGATCGGTTCGTTAAATTATCTACCTTTTTTCGGAAAAAAACGAACTTTTTCGCGGCCGCGGCTGCGATCGTACGGATATCGGCTTCCGTTCAAAAAAACTTAAACCGAAATCGATAAAATTATTTATGTACTTTTTTAAAATACCGCCGTACAATCGATTCATCGGTTCTTATAGAAAAGGAGGAACTTTATGAAATTGATTAAAACGATAAGCTGCATCGTAGCGGCAAGCATCTGCATGGCCGGCGCGTTTGCAGCCGGACCGAAGGGTGTTATCACGGTCGGTTATGCGCAGGTCGGCGCCGAATCGGATTGGCGGACGGCGAACACGGAATCTTTTAAAAGCACGTTCACCAAAGCGAACGGCTATAAACTGATTTTCGACGATGCGCAGCAAAAACAGGAAAATCAAATCAAAGCGATCCGCAATTTTATCCAACAGGATGTCGATTACATCGTCGTCGCTCCCGTCGTTGAAACGGGATGGGAAACGGTTCTCAACGAAGCCAAGCGCGCAGGCATCCCCGTTTTGCTTTCCGACCGCTTAATGAAAGTTTCCGACAACAGTTTGTACGTCTGCTGGGTCGGCGGAAATTTCGTCAAGGAAGGAAACGATGCGGTCGCGTGGCTCAACGGATATTTGAAGAAAATCGGCCGCGATAAAGACGATTTGAATGTCGTCCTCATTCAGGGAACGATCGGTTCTTCCGCACAAGTCGGACGCACGCAGGGCATCATCGAAGGGCTCGCGAAAAATCCCAAATATCATCTGCTTGCAAAACAATCCGGCGAATTCACGCAGGCAAAGGGACAGGAAGTGATGGAATCGTTCTTAAAAGCGTATCCGAAAATCGACGTCGTATTCTGTGAAAACGACAACGAAGCGTTCGGTGCAATCGATGCCATCAAAGCCGCCGGCAAACGCCCGGGCAAAGACATCATCATCATTTCGTTTGACGCCGTTCACGAAGCGTTTAATAAAATGATCGCAGGAGAGCTCAACTGCGCGGTCGAATGCAATCCGCTTCACGGACCGCGTATCGCCGAAATCATTCAAAAACTTGAAAAGGGTGAAAAGGTTGAAAAGATTCAGTACGTTGTCGAAAGCGTATTCGATCAGGCAAATGCGGCAAAAGAATTACCGAACCGCAAATATTAATTGCACAATATATTAATAAACTTGCCGGAACGCCGAAACCCTGCGCGTCTCCGGCATTTTCAATTAGTCGAAATTTCGAAAAAATCGCTAAAGGCGAGTTTTTCGAGAAGCCTTATCGCAACAGCGGAGGAACTATGAACGGCGATGTTATGCTTTCTATGAAAAATATTTCCATAACATTTCCGGGCGTAAAAGCGCTTCAGCATGTCGATTTCACGCTGCGCCGCGGAGAAATACACGCGCTGATGGGAGAAAACGGCGCCGGAAAAAGTACGCTTATCAAAGTTCTCACCGGAGTACATACGCGGGACGAAGGGACGATACTGCTAGACGGTAAAGAGATCGACAACCGTTCTCCCGAAGAAGCGCTACAAAACGGCATCAGTACCGTATATCAGGAAGTAAATCTTTGTCCGAATCTTTCCGTTGCCGAAAATATTTTCGTCGGACATCAGCCGAAAAAACATTTTGCCATCGATTGGAAAAAGATGAACGAGACGGCAAAAGAAATTCTCGGTAATGTCGGACTTTCGCATATCGATGTGACGCGCGCACTCGGCAAATACTCCGTCGCGATCCAGCAGATGATCGCCATCGCGCGCGCGGTCAACTTCAACTGCAAAGTGCTCATCCTCGACGAGCCGACGAGTTCGCTCGACGATCGTGAAGTCGCAAATCTCTTTGCGGTTATGAAAAAATTAAAATCGCAGGGAACGGGTATCGTGTTCGTTACGCACTTTCTCGAACAAGTATACGAAGTGTGTGACAGAATTACCGTGCTTCGCAACGGGGAGCTCGAAGGCGAATTTCCTATCGGCGAACTGCCGCGTGTCAAACTCGTTGCGACGATGCTCGGCCACGAATTCGACGAGCTCGCGTCCATCCGCAGCAATACGCAGGGCGGCGATCGCTCCGATCACGCAGCGGAAGTCGTTCGCGCGGTCGGACTTTCTCACACGGGTACGATAAAGCCGTTCGATATCGCAATCAAGCAGGGCGAAGTCGTCGGGCTGACGGGATTGCTCGGCTCCGGCCGCTCGGAGCTTGCGCGTACCTTGTACGGTGCGGACAAAGTCGATACCGGTACGCTGTTTTTCAAAAACGAAAAGCTGAAAGCGTCGGAACCGATCGACTCCATGCGCGCGGGAATGGCGTTTTTGCCGGAAGACCGCAAAGATGAAAGCATCATCGCCGATCTGTCGGTGCGAGAAAATTTAATAATCGCGCTGCAGGCTAAAACCGGCGTTTTCAAACTGCTGCCGGCGGCGAAGCAAAACGAACTTGCCGAACGGTACATCAAAGCGCTCAATATTAAAACGCCGTCACCGGAAACGCTCGTTCGTCAGCTGTCGGGCGGAAATCAGCAAAAAGTGATCATCGGGCGATGGCTTATAACGCATCCCGATTTTTTGATTCTCGACGAACCGACGCGCGGCATCGATGTCGGAACAAAAACGGAAATTCAAAAACTTATCGTTCAGCTTGCAGGGCAAGGCATGACTATTATGTTTATCAGTTCCGAAATCGACGAAATGCTCCGTACGGTGAACCGTCTGTGTGTACTTCGCGACGGAAAAAAAGTCGGCGAACTCGAAAACGACGACCTCACGCAGCACGACGTTATGGCGGCGATAGCCGGAGGAGAAAACAATGGCAACGAATAAATCGCTGCGGCAATCGTTAGCGCGCAATCCTCTGCTGCTGCCGGTCGCCGCGCTTATCATCATGCTTTGCGTAAACGTAATCATCACGCCGTCGTTTTTTAAAATATCCATTCAAAACGGTGTGTTGTACGGCTATACGATCGACATTTTAAACCGTGCGTGCGAATTGGTCATTTTGTCGATCGGCATGACGCTCGCCGTCGCTTCTTCGCGCGGTACGGATATCTCCGTAGGTGCAGTCGAAGCGGTCGCGGCCGCAGTCTGCGTCCGCCTGCTCGGTTCAAGCTACGACGCGTATGCCGTCCCTTTCGCATTCGCGGCGGTGATGTGTCTGATTGCAGGCGTCGCGTGCGGTGCGTTCAACGGGTTTCTTGTGGCTCGCCTTCGTATACAACCGATGATCGCCACACTTATCCTGTTTACCGCAGGGCGCGGCATCGCGCAGTTGTTGAGCGCGCGGGAGATCAACGGCGTCATGGTGCCCGGTCAAATTCTCTACGTGCGCATGGAATCGTTTAAATACATCGGAGGTTTTATTCCGGGCATCGTCATTCCCACGCCCGTTTTTATCGCCGCCGCTTTCGTCATCGCGACGACGCTGCTGCTCAGAAAAACCGCGCTCGGCATGTATATTGAAACGGTCGGCATAAATCCGAAAGCGGGCCGGCTCGTCGGCATCAATTCGACGCTCGTCATCTTTTTTTGCTATGTGTTTTGCGGACTCGCATCGGGGCTCGCAGGCCTCATCTCGTCGAGCCGTATCTATTCGAGCGATGCAAACAATATCGGACTCTACATGGAGCTCGATGCGATCCTCGCGGTAGCCCTCGGCGGCAACAGTCTCGGCGGCGGTAAATTCAATCTTGCCGGTTCCGTCATCGGCGCGATTACGATTCAAGCGCTCACGACGGGACTCTATGCCGTAGGTGTTTCGGCGGATCAGCTTCCCGTATATAAAGCGATCGTCGTCGTTCTCATCGTGACGCTGCAGTCGGAGGAGTTCAAACGGATCCGTGCGGTGTATAAGCTGAAGCGCAGACATACCCGCAGCGCAACGATGGAGGCATCACAATGAAAACTCAGCTGTTCAAACGAAAACTCGACGGCAGCAATTTTTTACTTTTCGTCACGATCGTTCTGTTCGTCATAATGTATATCGCAGGCTGTATCATCTTTGCCGATGCGGGTTTCGGTAAATTTCAAACGTTTTGCAATATGCTTATCGACAATGCAGGATTGATAATCGCCGCTTCAGGTATGACGATCATCATGATCACCGGCGGCATCGATATTTCCATCGGTTCGGTCGTCGGCCTTGTGTGTATGATGCTCGCGTATTCCATGCAAAACATGGGGATGAATGCGTGGGCTGCGATTTTTCTCGTGCTGCTGTTCGGTGTCGTATTCGGAGCGGTTCAGGGATTTCTCGTCGCCTATATGAAGCTGCAGCCCTTTATCATCACGCTCGCGGGAATGTTTTTTTGCCGCGGATTGACGGCGATCATCAGTGTCAACCAAATCGCCATCACCGAAAACCGAACCTTTCTCGCCGTCGCGAATAAAGATATCCATCTGCTTATCGGCGCGACGGTAAACAGACGCGGTGTAAAGATGTATCCGTTTATCCATCCGAGCGTTATCATCGCGCTCGCCGCAATGGCCGTTATCTGGTACGTTTGCAAGTATACGAAATTCGGACGCAATCTTTTTGCGGTCGGCGGCAACGAACAGTCGGCTCTGCTCATGGGTATCAATGTGCGCAAAACGAAATTCCTCGCGTATATGCTCAACGGATTCCTCGCCTCTCTTGCGGGATTCGTCTTTTGTCTCAACACGACGAGCGGTTTCGTCGAGCAGGCGCGCGGCTTTGAAATGGATGCCATCGCATCGGCGGTTATCGGCGGTACGATGCTCACCGGCGGCGTCGGCACCGTTGTCGGAACCTTTTTCGGCGTGCTCATCAAAGCGACGATCGAAACCTATATCCGGTGCAACGGAACGCTTTCGTCGTGGTGGAATAAAATCGTGCTGTCCGCACTGCTCTGTTTTTTCATCGTGCTGCAGAGCGTATTTATCATGATGAAAAATCAAAGGCGGCAGTAAGTGTAAATGCGCGCGCCGGCGCGTTCGGTATGTCCGCATCGTTTGTATTTGCAGCCGTTACGGTGTATAATGCGCCATACGGAAAGTATTATGCGTAACATAGGCCTTTGTATCGGAGCTGCGTTTTTGTGTGCGCTCTCCGGCTGTACAAAAAAAGCAAACGAAGAGCGGGCGCAAAGCAGTATCATACTCGGATTTTCGCAGATCGGCGCGGAAAGCGCATGGCGCACGTTCAATACAAAATCGATGCGCCTTGCCGCCGAGCGCTCAGGTATCCGGCTCCTGTATGAAAATGCCGAACAAAAGCAGGAAAATCAAATCAAAGCGATCCGTTCGTTTATAGTTTATCAAGTCGATGTCATCGTTTTCGTTCCGATCGTGCAGGGCGGCTGGGACAATGTATTGCGCGAAGCGAAAGATGCGGGTATTCCCGTCATCGTGTACGACAGAAAGCTCACCGTGTCGAACGAAGACCTCTATGCCGGATACATCGGAACGGACAGCGTCGAAGAAGGGCGCGACGCCGCGCGTTTTTTGCTCGATAAATTTAAAAACAAGGGCGGCCCGTTCAATATCCTCGAAATACGCGGTACCGACGGGTCATCCGCATCGGACGGCCGCTCAAGCGGCTTTCGGGAAGTGCTCGGGGACGATGACCGCTTTTCGATCGTATACAGCGAAAGCGGAGACTTTATCCGGTCGCGGGGAAAAGAGATCGCAAAGACGATTTTAGCGGCGAACGGCTCCCTTTCGATAGACGGAAAGCCGATCGATATAATCGTCTCCAACAACGACGGGATGACGCTCGGTTTTTTGGACGTGCTCCGCGAACACGGAATCCGAACGGGAAAGGACATCGTCGTCGTAAGCTACGACGCGGAACAGGAAGCGCTCGATAGGCTGAGGGCGGGAGAGATCAACTGTGTCGTCGAATGCAATCCCGACAGCGGTGAACGTGTTATGGAACTCGTCAAACTTTTGGCGGCGGGAAAATCCATTCCGCGCCGTACCGATATACCCGAGCGGGTGTTTACTGAAAACGACAATCTCGATGATGTGCCGCCGCGAGGTTATTGATATACGATCATGCAAAAAACGAACAGCATAAAAAAGCGCTTGAGCTTTTCCTATATCTTCATCATCGTCCTCATGATCATACCGACGGCTTATTCCATAATTGCGCAGCGCATGTACACGCTGCAGTACGATAAAATCATTACCAACGTGAGTCGTGCGAACAGGCTGAGCCAAATCGTCAAAACCGAAATTTCCGACGAAATATGGGACATCGTTGCGGGAAAAGTCGATTTTGCCGAAGGACGGCAATACGTCATACTCGAACGCATACGGTCGGGCATCGCCGAGATCGCGCGCTCGACGATACGCGATGACAACCGGCAGCTGCTTGTCGTCGTTTCGCGGGCGGAAAAAACGCTTGAAAATTACGTCGATATGCTCGGCAGGCAAATCGAAGCGGGCACAACGGTCGCCGAAAACGAAAAGACGATGGATGAAATACGCGGCGTATCATCGCTCATCTACGACATTTTGCAGGATTACATCGTTGCGGAAATCGAATCGTCGACGAATACGAACGAAAGTTTAAAACACTCGTCGATTACGCTTATGTATATACAGATCGGCATCATAATAATTATTATTATGATTTCAGTGTACGCGTTCACTTCGGTATCGGAAAACATACGGCGTCCGATCCACGACATGGAAATACTGTCGTCGCGCATCGCGAACGGAGACTTGAGCGCGCGTGCGGAAAAGCCCTATGTAGAAGAGCTCGACAACCTTGCGCTCAATCTTAACATTATGGCGGGAAAGATAACCGACCTCATCGATGAAAATATTAAAGAGCAGCAAAATCTGCAAAAGGCGGAAATGAAAACGCTGCAGGCGCAGATTACACCGCACTTTTTATACAATACATTCGATACGATTATCTGGCTCGCCGAATCGGAAAAAAAAGACGCCGTCATAAAAATAACGCGCGCATTTTCCGATTTTTTTCGAATTTCGCTGAGCAAGGGACACGAATGGATAACGATCGCGCAGGAACTCGATCACGTGCGGAATTACCTGACGATCCAGCGTATCCGCTATGCCGATATCCTCGACTATACGCTCGATGCCGACGAAGGGATCGGCGACATCCCCGTCCTTAAATTGGTTTTACAGCCGCTCGTCGAAAACGCGATCTATCACGGTATCAAAAATAAACGAGGGCGGGGGATTATCTCCGTAACGGCAAAAAAAACTGCGGCAGCGGACGGCGGCGATACGCGCATACGATTTACCGTCGAAGATAACGGCATAGGATTTACGGAAGAGCGGCTTAAAATCATCCGCGATGAGTTGCTGCAAACGTCTCCTGCGGAAAACCTGCACACATACGGTCTGTACAATGTGAACAAGCGCCTCAATCTGTATTACGATACGTCGGTGTCGCTTTCGATAACGAGCGAACGCGGCAAAGGGACGCGCGTTTCGTTTACGGTGCCCGTCGAAACGTACGCGAGCGAGGGATAATATGTACAGCGTTTTTATCGTCGATGATGAAATGATCGTCCGCGAAGGTCTCCGTACAAAAATCGATTGGGAAAAGTCGCGCTTTTCGTTTGCAGGCGAAGCGGGCGACGGAGAAATCGCGCTTTCGATGATACAGGATATAAAGCCGGACATCCTCATCACCGATATCAAAATGCCGTTTATGGACGGGCTCGAACTCGCGCAGGCGGTAAAAAAATTGCAGCCGAAAATATCGATCATCATCCTGTCCGGACACGACGAATTCGATTACGCAAAAAAAGCGATTTCGATCGGTGTGGAAGATTATATTTTAAAACCGTTTACGCTCGATGAAATTTTGCGCTGCTTAAACCGCGTTGCCGAAAAGCTCGACCTGGAGCGCCGGCAATTTACCGACATCTCGCGGATGAAAGCGGAACTCGAATCGAATATCATGCTCGCTCGCGAAAAGCTTTGTTCGGATATCGTACTTGGCGCACTCGATACGCATACGGCCATCCAAAAAGCGGAAGCGCTCGGCATCAATCTCGTCGCGCGCTTTTATATCGTAAGCGTCGGCACGATCGCAAGCGCGGACGATACGGTCGATGCGTTGATCGCCGCAAAATCGATTGTCCTGTCGGTAAGCGCAAGCATGCCCGACAGCATCGGATTTTTTATCGCGCCCGATACCTTCGTTTCGATCATCAAAAGCGGCGCAAAAGAATCGTGCGAAGAGGCGGCGTTCAACATCGCCGACACGATCCGGCATGAAATCGCAAAAAACACGGCGTGTACGGTTATCACCGCGATCGGTTCGGTCGCCGAACACATATCGCACATCGTCAATTCGTTTCAAGACGCATCGTCGATTTTAAAACGCTGCCGCATTTCGGACAAAAATAAAATAATAAGTGCGGGCGATATCGACGCATCGCAAAACAATTCCATCGTGCTGCAGGAAAACGATCCGCTGGTCGAACGCCTCAATTATGCCGACGAAAGCGAAATCGATCAAATCATACGGGAATACATAGCGCTGCTCGGCGACAATCGGGAGCGCTTTTCGATCATCGCATCCTATCTTCTCGTCGACGTGATCATGGCGGTGTCGAAGATAATCGAACAGTTCGGCGGAAACATTCAAAGCGTTATGCCGGAAATCCTCACGCATGCGTTTATCGATGCCGCCGTGCAGAACGAAAAAACCTTTATCGCGGAAATCGAAAAAGTGCTCGCTTCCGTGCTGCGCTACCGCAACGAGCACGTACGCGGACACTACGCCGACGTCATCCTGCGTGCAAAAAAATATATCGACGCGAATTTTGCAGACCCCGACATTTGCCTGCGTTCGGTTGCGGACGCGGTGCATTTCAGTCCGAATCATTTCAGCACGATATTTTCACAGGAATGCAATACGACGTTTATCGAATATTTAACGGGGGTACGGATCGCCCGCGCAAAAAAATTATTAAAATCGACCGATATGAAAAGCGCGGACATCGCATACAAAACAGGTTTCAACGATCCGCACTACTTCAGTTTTATTTTCAAAAAAGTGACCGGGCTTTCGCCGCGCGAATACCGAGCCGATCCGGCAAACGATACATACGCACCGCGGCAATCCGGCTCGGTTTCGGACAACGGCTGAGCGTTTCTAAAACCCGGTCGGATGCTTGGAAAACGATCACTTTTTCAGCGCGAGCGTACAGCGCTCAACTTCGTCGAATGTCGGAATCGACGGGGATGCGCCTTTTCGCGACACCGCAATGGACGACGCTTTCGATGCGTATTCGAGCGCTTTTTCGACGGGCATGCCGAGCGCGCGGCACACGATAAAATAGCCGGTAAAAGTATCTCCCGCCGCCGTCGTGTCGACGACGTCCACGTCGTAAACTCCGTGGCGGTACGTGCCGCTCGCATCTTTGTAAGCGACGCCGTGTTTTCCGAGCGTCAGCACGACCGACGCGCTGCTGAATTTTTGTGTCACGGCGCGAAGGAGTTCATCGCCGTCTCCGAGAGGCGTTTCCGCGATATCGGCGGCTTCCACTTCGTTTACGAGAAAACAATCGACATAGTGCAGCGGCAGATCGAGAATGCTTTTTTCGAACGGCGACGGATTGAAAAAAATTACGAGTCCGCGCTAGTGCGCTTTTTCGATGATGTAATCGAGCATATTGATTTCGTTTTGGATGATAATAAAATCGCCTTTTGAAAAATGAGAGAGCACGCCGTCGATGAAATCTTTTGTCTGCATTTTGTTCGTTCCGGCGTAATAGACGATGCTGTTTTGCCCCGACGCATCCACTTGTATAAATGTGTGTCCCGACGGCGCATCATATTCTCCGAGCAATGCCTTATCGACGTTCATATCGATGATGGCCTGTTTTAAAATCGCGCCGTCGTTTTTACCGATCCCGCCTGCAATGCAGATTTCAATACCGGACGTTTTGCCGAGCGCGCGGGTAAGCGCCGTCGTCTGATTCAATCCTTTGCCGCCGGGAAATATGTCGCGCCGCACGGCCGCAAGCGTTTCTCCCGGACGCACGAAATGCGGCACCGTATAGACATAATCGATGTTCAACGAACCGAAATTGACTATTTTCATATAATCCTCCGAAAACCATGTAAATAAAAAACACATTTAATCATGTAATACGCCGTTACGGTTTTTTGCATGTTATAAAATGTTCCAGCGTTGCCCGATCGACGAGCGAAGGAACCACGCCCACACGAGTTGTTGAAAAACCTGCCGCATAGGCGGCATATTGTAAGGCATCCGCAAGGCTTTTATTTTCCGATAAAAATACCGCCAATGCCGAAATAAATGCATCGGCGGCACCTGTCGTATCGACGGGGTCGAAAGAACCTGCTGCGGGAAAGTACCGTTCAACTTCCCGCGTCCGTACGTAGCAGCCGCCGCTGCCGAGCGTTACGATAACCGTTTTAACGCCCTTTTCCAAAAACAGGTCGGCCTTTTCTTCCAATGAATTGCCGGCCGGACAAAGCCGATACAATTCTTTGCGGTTGGGAATAAAATAATCCAAATCCCGCAAAAGTGCATCATCGATTGTTTTTGCGGCGGAAGGTTTTAACATAATCGCAACGTTGTTTTTATGCGCAACGCGGACAGCGGCTTGCACGGCATCCGTCGGAATTTCGGTTTGCAAAAGACAAAAGGCCGCATCCGTAAAAAGGCTCTCGTTACGGTACACCGTTTCCGCCGAAACCGATTCGTTCGCTCCTCCGTATAAAACAATCCCGCTCTCTCCGTCTTCTTGAACGTGAATATACGCTTTGCCCGTAGGCTTTTCCCCGTCGATTTCCACGGCGGACGTATCGACACCGTTTTCATACAGCACATTCAAAATCATATCGCCGTCGAAATCCCTTCCCACTTTTCCAATCAGCGATACCTTTGCGCCGAGTTTCGCTGCGCCGACCGCTTGGTTTATTCCCTTTCCTCCCGGAAGTATCGAAACATTGTCTGCGGAAATGCTTTCTCCCGTCTGCGGATAATTCTTTACGGCGAGCAATATATCGGTATTGATGCTGCCCGCAACGATGATACGTTTTTTCCGCAACGGAAAAGGCAAATCGATACTACCGCCGCCCTTACAACTATAGCTCCCTGCGTATACCGAAACGACGTTCTTTTTCTTTTCGATTTTATTAATCATATAATCGCACGCAAATGCTCCGAAATCGAACAACGGAAGCGGAAGTGCGGATAACGAGGGAAACGATTTGATATTTTCCGCATCGTCGATACATAATACGGACACATCATGCGGTATACGGAATTTATGCAGCGCCGCATATTCGTATGCCGCCAGCGCCGTATCCCAAGTACAGCAAATGAGCGCCGAACAGCCGTGCAGCGTCAGCGCTTCCTGCAAGCAGCCGTATTCATCGGAAAGGCAATGGTTGTCGAACAGACATCGCTCCACTCCGCTGCGCATCGCACATTGGCGTTCGTCGGTCGGATCATACAAACAATGTATTTTCGTATGTCCCGATGTTATTACTATTTTTGCGGCGTCATATCCCGCTTTTTTATAATCGTAGGAAATACTGTCTTCCGAATCTCCTTCACCCAACAGCACACAAGAAATGCCGCTTTTATGCAGCAAAGAAAGCGCTTCGACATCATCACCGGCGATCCGTTCCCGTAAAATCGCATCCGCCCGATTTTTACACAGCGCCGCAATATGTTTCAGTTCGCTTTCCGCTGAAGATGCGAGGCATACCTGTACTTGGTACCCTCGTTTTTCCGCTTCGTGTAAAAACCCGCGTTGAAACGAATCGCGTTTTTTTGTACCGGACAACAAAAGACCCAGCAAAAAATTTTTCGCACCGGTATTTTTTTTAATAAAATCGTAAGGTTTATAGCGGTAGTCTTTAACGATTTTAAGCACCCGCTCGCGTGTTTCGTTTTTGATACCCGCGTCTTTACCGTTAATAATTTTTGAAACGGTCGAAACGGAAACGCCTGCAAGTCCTGCGATATCGTTAATCGTCAAAGAAAATCCCTTTCGCCGAAATCGGGGATTGAACGAGGTTATACGAAACGGCAATTACGATGCCCGTACGTATACGGCAAAATACCGCAGCGTCATTTAAACCGGCACTATATAAAGCGCTATTGTATGATATTTTCGTCATAATAATCCTTGTCACATAATAGCTGCGTTACGATACAAAGCCATATCGCATAAAGAATTACAGACACTAATAAGTATACCACAAAGCTCTGACAATTGCTATCTTTAGCGAACAGATCTTGATTTTATAGGTATATGTACGTCTGCCGAAACGGCGGAATGATTTTTTAATAATATGCCTTTACCGTCTTTTGCTGCAATACGCGCGAACACCCGCTTTCAGACGCGCAAGGCCGTCGTCGACCGTCGCGTTCGGACAGGCGACGTTCATGCGGAGGAATTTATTTCCGTTTCCGCCGTACACCGAACCTGCCGTAAGATAGAGTCCCGTTTCGCTTCTGATAAATGCGGCAAGCTCTTTTGAGTCTTCGGTGATTTTCGAACAGTCGAGCCATAAAAGGTAGGTCGCGTCCGACGGAACTGCAAAGATTTCGGGAATTTCCTTTTTAATAAATTCGCGCACCGTTTTTTTATTTTCGAAAATGTACGCGCGAAGTTCGTCGAGCCACGCACCTCCTTTTGTAAAAGCCGCCGCAGCCGCGATGCACGCAAATACATTCGGTTCAGCGACTTCGTCGGTGTTGAGCGCACGGTCGATCTTTGCGTGAAGTTTGGGATTTTTTGAAAATACCGCTGCCGTGTGCAAGCCTGCAATATTGAACGTTTTCGACGGTGCGATGCACGTAACGCCGTTCATCGCACAAGTTTCAGAAACCGATGCGAACGGAACGTAGTTTTTCCCGGGATCGGTGAGATCGCAGTGGATTTCGTCGCTTATGACGGTAACGCCGTGCTTTGCGCAGAGCTCTCCGATACGCCCAAGCGTTTCGACGCCCCAAATTTTTCCGACAGGATTGTGCGGATTGCACAAAATAAAAAGTGACGTCTGTGGATCAGAAAGCTTTTTTTCAAAATCGGCAAAGTCGATTTCATACGCGCCGTCTTTGTATGCGAGCGGGCTTTCGAGAATACGTCTTCCGTTATTGACGATGGAGTTGAAAAACACATTGTATACCGGCGTCAAAACAACGACGTATTCGGCGGGTGTCGTAAATTTTCGAACGGCGCTCGAAAGCGCCGGTACGACGCCTGTACAAAACGAAAGCCATTCTTTTTCAATCGGAAAGTCGTGCCGCGCTTTCCACCAGCCGATAAGGGCGTCATACCAATCGTCTTCGATGACCGGATAGCCGAAAACGCCGTGCTTTATGCGTTCGGAAATCGCATCGATTATTTCAGGAGCGGCTTTAAAATCCATATCGGCGACCCACATCGGAAGCTCGCCGTCTTTTACGTCCCATTTATACGACGCCGTATGTCTCCGATCGATGATCGTATCGAAATCGTATTTTGCCATTTCCGTCGCCTCCGTAAACATATATGTTTGCACACGCGCAACTATATGCGTTTTATTAATTTTATAACAATCCGATATTAATTTTCTTCCACATCTTTGCACACGATTTTCGTTTTTGCCGGATCGACTTGCTCTTTTTCGACAATGAGCTTTGCGATGCGTTCGGCGCGTATCGTACCGCTTGAAGGATTAAACACGCTGTCGATCACATTCGTTATGTCGGCGTTGACGGACGAGTATTCGAAAGCGAGCGTCGTATTGATGAGCTTACAGTTTTTCATGACGAGGTTGTCGATGTAACACATGCCCTGCAAGCTTTCGATCGTGCAGTTTTCGAACGTCAGATTTTTCGAATTCCAGCCGAGGTACTCGCCCGAAATAAAGGAGTTGCGGACGACGATGTTTTCGGCATTCCATAACGCGTCTTTTGAAATGAGTTTTGAATTGTCGATTTCGATATTTTGTGCGCCGTCGAAAGGATAGTTCCCGTCAATAATAAGCTTGTCGATTTTCATGTTTCGACTGTTCATCGCAAAATAGTCGCCTCTAGCTCTGACATTTTCGAAAACGACACCGTCGCACGACCAAAACGTTTCGGCAGCGTTCGGCATGTCGACATTTACAAGACGCACGTTTCGGCATCGGCGGAAATTTTTCGGCGCTTCGATGACGCAGTCTTCGACCGTGATGTTATCCGTGTACCATACGCCCGCGCGCCCCATTTCAAACCACGTACAGTTTTTCGCCTTAACGTTTTTACCGTACCACAGCGGGTATTTCCATTTGAACATACAGCCGTCAAGTTCGACATCCGATGCGTGCTTCAGCGGCGATTCGCCGTCTGCAAAAATCGTGTCGACGATTTTCATATCGTGTGCTTGGAACAGTGCACGTTCACCCGTCAAAAATTCCTGCTTAATTTCTTTCATACCGTAATCCTTGTGCGCTTACGTATAAAATATAATGAAATACCAACGAAAGTGCAAACGGACACGGAAATCGGTTTTCACAGCGACGGCACTTATGCAAACTCGAATTAAAAATTGTGCGCTCTTACACAATTTTTAAACATTATACCGAACTTTCCGCAGTTTTGTAAGGAAACTCTTGCTCACAAAAAACCGCCCTCAAACCGAAGTTTTTCCGGCTTGAAGGCGGTCAGTTAGACGTCCAAAATCCGCAAGCGGGTTTTGAGCCGTTTTCAAACATTTTTACGGGCGCGAAGCCAGCCGCAAGCCGAGGGTGCCGCGTGAGTTTTCGGGCTTATCGGCGCCCCGAACGGCACGAGTCGTGTTAGCAGGGGTATCATTATAATAGCCCCCGCGCTTGATGCGGAAAGTACCGGAAGCGGCGCCTGTCGGGTCAGTCTGCCCGCCTGCAGGCGTAGTGGTGCTGAACCAGTCCCAGCACCATTCTGCTACGTTGCCGCTCATGTCGTAGAACCCGTAGCCGTTTGCAGTCTTTTTCTTTACTTCATGCGTTTTGTTGCTGTTAGCATTGTACCACGCATAATTTACAAGCTGCGTTTGCTCATTCGTTCCCGCCCATTTGTCATCCGTACCGCCTTTGGCAGCCCATTCCCATTCGGCTTCGGTGGGCAGGCGGAAGCCTGTTTTGCTCATATCCAATACGGTATTGTTCCAGTCCGCACTGTCCGATGTAGGTATAGCGCTGAATGCAAGCGTTTCAAAATTTACCGGATTCCCTGCAACCGTTACCGTATAGCACGGCGTAAGTCCGAGCTTTAAACTCAACTTATTGCAAAACGCTATCGCTTGATACCAGTTGATATTTTCTACCGGACGCTTTCCCTGTACTTCGCCGCTTTCAATATTATCTTTAAAATTGCTCGGATTATTGCCCATCACCGCCTGCCACAGTTCCTGCGTTACTTCCGTCTCTCCGATCCGGTAAGCGGTCAAGCTTACCGTGTGCACTTGGTTCATGCCTTCGTCGGCGTGCCCCACGTTCCCGCCCGTTACCGCAGCGATGCTTTTCATCGTAAAGCTTACGCCGCCTACGATACCCTTACCGGTCGCAGGGTCATAGCTGTCGGCAGGAGCGCCGTCCGAGCTGGAACAGCTTATTGCCATACCGGCGAATAAAAGTGCGGCTATGGCGAGTGCCGCCCCTCCCTTAAAGGCATGTGCCTTTACATTGCTGTGTTTCATAAAACACCTCCTCTATAATAAAATGCTTTTTAAGAGAAATGTCCCCTTAGACCCCGTTTTTATAGGGGCAGGACGACACCCCCGTTCAGGGCAGCGGTTTCTTCCTGCCCCTATGACCCCATCCTTCTTCCTCGCACTGCTTAGGACTCTGCCCTAAGAACCCGGCGGGTAAAGGCAGGCAAGTGTGTATGTGGAACCGTTCATTCGGTTTCCAAATATTGCAATGGAAAAATCGGTTTAACCTGTGTTTTTCCTCCATACAAAAAGTTTTGCAGACGGTGCTTTTTATCGTACATTCTTTCGAACGAGAAAATAAAAAACGCACGGGGGACAACAATACGTCCTTCGTGCGCTTTTGTGCGGGTTTATATTGTATGTTCCTTATGAACGGACTAGTGTGCGGCGGATGAGCGAAATCAGTCCTCAGCGGAGAAGCGGAGAAGCGGAGAAGCGGAGAAGCGGAGAAGCGGAGAATTTTGCACGACCCGCGTAGTCATGTCAAGCACCCTGCTGCGAGACCTGCCGCAAAGTTTTTGTAGACGGGCGCGCGTACATACGCGGGAAACGGCGGAAAGATATGTTCGGTACTCTCTCATAACTTCAGTATACCGCATAGGACGGGAATTGACAAGCGGAATATTATCATAAATCGGAACAACTGCACATTTTCCGCCGCATACTTTCCGCGCGCCTTGCCCCAAATTTCACATTGCGATATACTGAATTTCAAATGGACGTAAAAATTATTAATCCGTTTTTAATATCGTGTGAAAATGCATTTAAAAATATGTTCGATATGCCGCCGCAGCATAAAGATCCGTACCTGCTCGACCCGAATGCCGGCCATGCGTGGGAAATTTCCGGGCTGCTCGGCCTCACGGGCGATTGCAACGGCGTCGTCGCGTTTCGTCTGCATAAAATCCTTGCAGACAAAATGCTCGAGCGTTCGGGTATAGAGATCGTCATAGAATCGGAGCGGGAAGAGCTCGCAAAACAGCTCGTAAGCGAGTTTACGAATATCATCGCCGGGAACGCGATTTCGGAAATCAAAAACCGGGATATACAAGTGTCGCCACCCGTCGTTGTAGCGGGGAAAGATCACACGCTTTCATGGCCGAAAAATTATCCGATTATCGGCATCCCGTTTGCGACGCAATACGGACCGTTTGAAGTCGACGTATGTTTTAAATAATATCGATCAGGTTTTTATAAGTACGCATATAATTATAATGAGGAGCATATATGGACGAAAAATTTATCAACGCTTACAAAAAATTTTTGGACGGTGGAAAAACCGAACGCGAATGTGCCGCACAAATCATCGCAGCGGCAGAACAGCACGGTTATAAAGACATTGCGAAATATACGACGCTGAAAGCGGGCGATAAAGTTTACGTGCAAAAGATGAATAAAACCGTCGCCCTGTTCGACATCGGAACGGCGAGCCTTGAAGACGGCATGAACATCCTCGGCGCGCATATCGATTCACCGCGTCTCGACGTAAAGCAAAATCCCGTCTATGAAAAAGACTGCATCGTGTATTTGAATACGCACTACTACGGCGGCATTAAAAAATATCAATGGGTAACGCTGCCGCTTGCGATTCACGGCGTCGTATGCAAAACCGACGGCAGCGTCATTCACGTAACGATCGGCGAAGCTGCGAAGGATCCGGTGTTTTGCGTATCGGATATTCTGCCGCACCTCGCACAGGAGCAGATGAAAGAAAAAGCGTCGGATTTTATCCCCGGCGAAAATCTCGACCTCATTTTGAGTTCCGGCATTCCGCAAAAAAAAGACAAACAAAAAGAACAAAGCGATGAAAAATCTTCGAAGAATAAAGAAAAATATAAAAAAGCCGTTTTAAAATTATTAAAATCGAAATATAATATCGACGAAGACGACTTTGCATCCGCCGAACTTGAAATCGTTCCGGCAGGCTTATCGCGCGATTGCGGCATCGACCGGTCACTCATCCTCGCCTACGGACAGGACGACCGCGCGTGCGCATTTACATCGGTGCAGGCGCTTTTCGACAGCTCGGCTAAAGCGCGTACGAACTGCTGCCTCTGCGTCGATAAAGAAGAGATCGGAAGCGTAGGAGCTACGGGCATGGGTTCGCACTTGCTCGAAAATGCGGTCGCCGAAATCGTTTCGCGTATGAGCGGCGGCTACAGCGATCTGACGCTCAGACGCTGCCTCGCACATTCGGCGATGCTTTCAAGCGATGTCAACGCCGCCTTCGATCCGATGAACGGTAATCTCTACGACAAAGATAATTCATCGTTTCTCGGCGGCGGAATCGTCTTTAATAAATACACCGGAAGCCGCGGCAAATATTCCGCAAGCGACGCGAATCCCGAATTCATCGCAAAGGTGCGCGCACTTATGGAAAAGAACGATATCCCGTTTCAAATGGCCGAGCTCGGAAAAGTCGATCAAGGCGGCGGCGGTACGATCGCCTACCTTGCGGCAAAGTACGGCATGGACGTGCTCGACGCAGGCGTTGCGGTTTTAAGCATGCACGCGCCGTGGGAATTGACAAACAAAGAAGACATCTGCACGGCATATAATTGCTATAAAATATTTTTATCGCTTGAAAAATAAAGCGCTCTTGAAAAAACTAAGCGGATTTTTTGAGCAACAGAATATAAGCTGCTTTGAAAATCCGCCTTTCAATCGATACCGTTACACGGAGGCATAGTATGTGGCTGCCCTTTGCCGTCTGTTCCGCAGTGTTCGCCGCGCTCACTTCGATCCTCGCCAAAATCGGAATCGAAGGAGTCAATTCGAATCTCGCCACTGCTATTCGAACTTTTGTCGTACTCGCGATGGCGTGGCTTATGGTTTTCATCACACACGAGCAAAGCGGCATCGCAGCGATTTCAAAAAAGAGCTGGATCTTTTTAATTTTGTCGGGACTTGCGACCGGCGCATCGTGGCTTTGCTATTACCGCGCACTGCAGACGGGAGAAGCTTCGAAAGTCGTCCCCATCGACAAAATGAGCGTCGTGATCACGATCGCGCTCGCCTTTATTTTCCTACACGAAAAGGTTTCGGTAAAATCGATCGTCGGTGCGTTCCTTCTCACTGCAGGTACGCTCGTCATGGTGTTGTAAAAACGGCGGATGCGTAAGGGAGCGTTCAGCATAATTTAATAAGCAAGATTCCAGCCGAATTCGAATGCAAAATAATTTTGTTTTTTAGTTTCACGAATGACATAACGCAAACCCGCGCGCAGGGTCGATGTCAAAAGCGGCGTCGCTGCGGCACCGAAGTTCGGTGTAAAGGTCAGCGACGCGGACAGTACGGCCGAATCGCAATAGCGCATTTCGCCCGAAAAAAGATTCCGTACAAGATGCGGCGTATCAAAAAAATCCCACGATGTGCCGCCCGTATAATCGAAGCGGCCGGTATACGATGCACGCAGTGCCCAGCGGTTTACGTAGAAAAGCGGAATCGCTTTTTGCACTTCGCCCGCAAACAGGATGATTTCGGCGGTATTTTTAATAAAAGTCGATTTGTTCGGAAAAAGCTGTGTGCCGAGCGCAAACGGAAAATTATACGTATAATCATAACGGCATACATACGGCAAAAGACGCGGCAAACGCAGAGCGGCGTTGACGGAAATGTTCTGATATACCTTATCCTGCGAAAAAGGCGTTCCCGGCTCGGATTCGTATTTGGCAATATATAACGCGCCTGCGGCAAAGCCCGCTCTCTCATATACACCCGCACCGGTTTTATAAATATTCGAATAGCCGACGGATAATTTATTAATTGCGATAAACATCGGTAAAGCATCGTCATCTTCAAGGATGCCGAAAAGCGATGTGAAGCCTTTCGGAAATTCCGTGCGGCTTTGCCTGCCGGCAAAAATATGTGCATCGTTCCCGAACGTAAGGCGCGATATCCTGCCGACGGGAATCGCCGATGAAAGATTCACCGTGTGAGCCGTCTGCTTAAAGCCGCGACGGTCGAATTCGATTTGATCGCTGAGCGAATATTTGAAAAGCGAAGTCGCCGTTCCGCTTTGGAAGCGCGTTTCGATCGCTCCGCTGTTTGAAAGAATACTGTAGCCGCCGCTCACGATTGCAATTTTCGACGACCACGGATTATTGGACGCATAGGTAAGTCCCAACGGCAAAAGCATACTTGTCACATCGCCGCGCGCATTATGTCCGTATGTCGATGCGATGCCGACCGGCAAAAAGATGCCGCGTTTATAATAATCGAGCGGGTTATATTTTTTCGATCGGGCAAAAATCGTTTGCGCGTCTCGATTGCCGGCCGCCTGCTCTTCGCTTTGCACATTGTCGGCAGCTTCCGCCGATCGCGCTTTGTCTGTATCGGACTTTTCAACCCTTTCGCGTTTTGCGTCGAGTTCGATTTTCCGCATTGCCATACTGTCGTTTTCCGCAGTCAAGAGGCGATTGTCACGAAAAAAATGCCCCGTATACGCGATACTGCCGTTTTGCAGCATGACGGGATTATATACACCGCCTGACACATCGTCCGTCTGTAAAAGCATTACGGCGGAATCTCTTCGTTCGTCATCAGAATTATTAATTATTAATTTTCCGAAGCGCGGCATCGTATCTTCGGCAGCCCAAGAAAACGTAAATACTTTTTTAGCGTTAGCCGAGTTTGCAAGAGAGACGTCGCCGATAACCATGCGATCGTACGGCGCATCGTATACCTTTTCCGTACCGTCCGCAATCGAATACAATCGAATCGACCGGTGCATACCGCTTTTGCATACGTATACGATTTCGCCGCCGCCTGCGTCCTTCGGCGTAAATGCGACATCTCCCCGAGCGAGGGGACGGGATGCGATAAGCGAAGCGCCGCGCACTTTGCCGTCTGCTCTTTTGTCGAGTTTGTAGACAGTGAGCGTGCTTTGCTGCGACTTCGTTTTTATTGCCGCGAGATAATATGCGCCGTTCCATAAAACAACGGCTGCATCGCGCAGTCCCGTTTCGCTCATCGTATAGCGCGAGCGGCTTTTCATATTAACGATATGCACTTCGCTTTTCGGAACGGCATGCCTTTCGCTCATCACGCTGAAGGCCGCATATTCGCCGTCAGTCGAAAGAGATGTGTGCCGCAGATTTTTGACGGTACATATTTTTTTTACGCGATCGTAGCATCTTCGTTCGGCATCCCATTTTGAAAAATAAAAACTTCCGGCCGCGTCGTCGGTAAAGCCGAATCCCGCGCTGCACGAAACGAGCGACGCATATCGTGAGGCGCGCGCGTTTTCTTTCGAGCGTTTATCGGTGCCGGAAAAATAATCCTTGCATCCGCCTTTAACGAGCGGGTCGGGATACTGCGCAGCGGAAGCGGGCACGACGATCGAATCGTAAAAATGTTTCCACGCTTCTTTGACGGAAATTCCGTACACCGATTTGAACGCGGCGGATGCGTGTATCGTTTGAAAGTTGACGCACTTATATAAAAACCGCGCGTAGTTTTTCATACCGTACGTTTTTTGAATCCAGTTTTCAAACGCCGCACCGAAATGATAATTCGTATCGTACGGATAGATATCGCGCGAACCGTAGATATCGGCATGCGACGGAAAAGCGCTTTCGATCTTTGCCTGCCGCACCGTCTGCGCGCTGTACGGGTCGTTCAACCGTCCTTCGCCGCCGGCACTTTCCGATGCGACGGCAACGCCTTCGGTCCGTGACCGCGTGATAAACAGGTATGCAGGATTTACGACGTCGCCGAAGACCGCGCCGATTCCGCGCCAAAACGCATTTTTCATATTGTACGAAACGGCGTGCGTGAGCTCGTGTCGGAACGTCGACAAAAAATCGTCCGATGCGACGGCGATCTTTTTCGTCACCGGCGTATCGTACATGACGATCGTATCGTAGCACGCAGGCGAATAGTACGCGTTGAATTCGTCCTGCGCCGAAGCGATGACGACGGGAAAGCGCTTCCATTGTTCGGTTTCAAGATACGCGCATACGTCTTCGTATATCGCATCCGCATGACGCGCAAGATGTTCGGCGCTTCGGGCGGAATCCGGAGCATAGATGATATCGAACCACTGCGTCTTTACGACGCGGATATCTTTTTCGCCCCACATGACACCGTCTGCGGCGCTGAGCGAAAGCGATACGAAAATCGAGACGATAAAAAAATTAATTATTATTTTTTTCATACACTATACTGCTCTTGCCGCCGTTTTGCGAAGCGGCAAAATCGCGCAGCAAAGCCGGCTTGCCGCGCATTTCTCTTTCTTTCCGCCATACCGGAAGCTCAGGTATTTCATCGCCGCGCCGGACATATTCGAGCCAAGTTTCGGGTTCGGGAACTTCGAAGCGTACGGTTTTGTGCGTTGCGGGATGGACGAATTCGATAGTACGCGCGTGAAGCGCAAGGCGGCAAAACGGATCGGTACGAGCGCGGTGCGTTTCATCTCCCGCAATCGGACAGCCTTTCGACGCGAGGTGCGCGCGTATTTGATTTTTTTTGCCGGTATCGAGGTCGAGCTCGAAAAGCGTATGCGTCTGGCCTCGCTCTACGATGCGATAACGGGTACGCGCTTCGACCGTTTTAAACTTCGCCTTTCCGCCGGAAAAATCCAGATGCTTCACGTAAGTCGTTTTATTTTTATCGGATCGTTTTATCCGGTACGCTTTGTCGGAAGGCTTATCGTCCGCTTTCGGAACGAAGCCGATATTGTACGCGTTGTAGGCAAGAGGCGCGTCGATGACGCCGAAATCGGGAAGCGCAGGCCCCTTCGGATTTTCGGCAACGGCGCGATATATCCGCTTACTGACGACTTTTTTCCAAGAACGCATAAGCGAGCGCTGTACCTGCTCGCTCAGCGCAAAGAGCATGACGCCGGACGTGTCGCGGTCGAGGCGGTGTACGACGAAGGGACGATGCCGCTGCGAATACGTACCCTTGCTCCTCATGATGCGGCAGAGCACGTCGAGCGCCGTCCGAGCTTTGCTGCCCGGATACGGAACGGAAAGCATGCCCGACGGTTTATGTATGACAACGATGTACGCGTCTTCATAGAGGATATCGATTCGCTCGCGTCCGAAATCGATTTTATGTTCGCGCTTGTATTGTGTGCTCGGCTTTTCCATACGGCTGTCTTTCGATAAGCATCAATAATGCGGCGGCATGCGGTTGGGAATCTCTTCCGCCGCATCGGCCAATTCGCGCAGTTTTTCCGACATCGCTTTGCACTGCGCCGTAATCCCGTCGATCGATTTCGTGTGAACGACGGAAACGCCCTGCAGCTGATTTACAAAATCTTCGAGATAGGCAAGTTTCGTTTCGAGCGCGACGATGCGCTTTTCGGTTTCGATATCCGTAGATAACTCCTTGTAAGATGCGGTTTATCGCTCTTCGAAATATTCGTATGCATCGACGATGTCGAGGTAAACGCCGTCGAATCTCGCATCGATAATTTTTTGAATATACGAATCCTTGCCGCCGCAGATGATAGTTTGCCAATCTTCGTTCCAGTATTGCACTTTGTAATTTCCTTTCCAATCGGGATTCAATTTATCGAGCCACGCGGGCGCATTTTTTGTCAATTTTTTTCCGCGTATCCAGCGCTCATCCCAATACCAGCGATAGTCTTCCGCTTCGCCGATACTCATATACGCGATGACAAAGCGCGCTCCTCCGGAAGCTTTTTTCTTAATCGATTCGACAGCCGCACGGGAAAACGGCACATTGCCGCCGTCTACAAAGGCGTCCATGATCACGGCGTCGTAATCCGTCGCCCGTATTTTTTCGATGAGCGCACTTCCGTCCGCGTCGCCTGAAGACATGCCGAGCAAAAATAAAAAATTTTTCGCGTCGGAAAGTTTCGTCACGTCGTTTCGATTTTTGCGGTACGGATAATATTCTCGCCCGTATCCGCTTTGTTCCGGAATAAGAGCGAGATTTCTATCGGGCGCGGCAAAACCGATAAAACCCGCCGCGGCGTTTTTCGCGTAAGAGTCGGCGATCGCGGCTCGGGAAGAACAGTAATCGATCGAAAAGACGGTCTTACCTTTTTCCGAAAATTTTTTGCACGTACCGACAAAATATGCGGACGCCCTCGAAGATGTCGCTTTGCCCGCTCCCCTTTCGCCGTAAAACGTATCTTCGCGGCCGCATCCGTCGATCGCATCCATGTACGACGTATCGGCTTCCGTAAGCGGCACGCCGTTTTCGTCGGTAGGGACATCGCTGTCCCACGCGACCGTCTGCCCGTTTTGCGGAATGACGACAAAGTGCGGATTTTGCGCCTTTGCATAGGCGGATATTTTTTTAATAAAAGAGCGCATTTCTTCGCGGTAACGCGGCGGCACATCGTGTGCGGTACAGAGTGAATTGTCGCTGCAAAAAGCGGTCGCGGCAAACATGAAATTAATAATTATTAAAATTGTACATCGTCTTCTGTCGTTTTGTTTCATACTGCTCCCTTGGAAGTGTTCCGGACATCTTTAAACATCGCCATGTTGACACCTTCCAGCTCAAGAAGTTTTATTTTTTTATCGATACCGCCGGCATATCCGGTCAGCTTTCCGTCCGATCCGACGACTCTGTGACACGGAATGATTACGGAAACGGGATTATGCGCAACCGCTCCTCCGACCGCGCGCGCCGATACCTGTTCAAACCCTTTGCGTTTTGCAAGCGTTCGGGCGATGTCGCCGTAGGAAATCGTTTTACCGTACGGAATCTTTCGGAGAACGGCCCACACCTCCTGCCGAAAATCGCTTCCTGCCGGAGCGAGCGCGAGTTCCGCCGCATCCGGTTTTTGTCCCGCAAAATATCGATCGAGCCAACGTTTTACTTTGACCGATGTTTTATCGTCGTCTTTCGGCACCGCCTCCGAAATCGCCGCGCCGTAATATTTTTGCCCTTCGAACCACAGTCCGACGAGCGCTCCGTCCTTTTGCGCCAAGAGCATATCGCCGAACGGCGACGAATAAGACGTCGTATATATTATCATAACACTCCTTACCGGGACACGCCCGTTTAATGCGCCTTTGTATTTTCGAGCGAATACTTACAGCCGCAATAGTCCTGCCGATACATGCCGTATTCTTTGCTGATTTCGAGACTGCGTTTAAAACCGTTTCGCTTTTTAAAATCGCTTGTGAGAAAACGCGGACCGCCGGATGCTTCGAGCATCGCACCGATGCTATTGATTTTATCCGCGTCTTTAAACGGGCTGATCGAAAGCGTCGTCGTAAACCAATCGAAAGAGTGTGCGCGTGCGTATTCGTATGCGCGCTTCATGCGCAGTTCATAGCATCGTCTGCACCGTTCCCCGCGTTCGGCTTCGGAAGCGAGTTCGGGATTTTCGGCTACGCGGACGGCTTCTTCGAATTCGCCCTCGTCGTAGTCGGCGCGCACGAGCCGAACGCGGTTTTCGAGCGCCGGCGGAAATTGCGGTAAAAAAGTTTCGAGTTCGTATAAGCGCCGCTCGTATTCTTTTTGCGGATGGATATTCGGATTGTAATAATAAATCGAAATGTCGAAATAGGATGCGAGATATTCGATGACATAAGATGAGCACGGCGCGCAGCACGCATGGAGGAGCAGCGAAGGCTTTGCTGCAGGCGCTCCCGCTCTTTCTTCCGCTGAGATGCGGTCGAGGATGCCGTCGAGTTCCGATTGATAATTCCGCTTCATCGTTTTAGATTATAGCACTTGCCGATAGACGCTCGCAATACGATACGGCT
>NZ_AVQI01000032.1 GCF_000468115.1 Treponema socranskii subsp. socranskii VPI DR56BR1116 = ATCC 35536 | reverse complement strand
TGCTGTGTGATAGGAGACGCTCGCAAATCCTGCGCGGGGAACTTCGCGCTCCGCGCTCGTTGCAAGTCCCGCACTGCTCGGATTTGATCAATAATAAGTCGAGAGGCGAAAAACGCTCAACACGTTTTTCTTTCATAGGAGACGCTCGCAAATCCTCCGCACTGCTCGGATTTGCGAGCTCTTGCATTTTCCCATTTCTAACGCTATCATATACATATATTTCAAAACCGATGTAAATGAAAGCCGGCGGGTTTCGGCAGGAGAATATGATGTCAGACGGGATGAAAAAATTTTTACTGGGTGCGGTTGTCGGTGCGGCGGCGGCGGCGCTTATCAAAACGGATGTTTTCCGCAAAGGCTGTTCCAAACTGATGGTCGCCGGCTTGCAGCTCAAAGACGACGCTTCGGCTTTTTTTGAATCGGTAAAAGAAGACGCGGAAGACGCGGATGCCGAAGCAAAGCACAAAAAAGAAACGGCTGCAAAAGCATAATCATACTTTATGAATTTTTATGTAAAGCATTCTCTTCCGGGGCGCATCCGAATACGATATAATATATCCGAAGTGAATATGCGTCAGGCTGTGCTGGCGCGGAATTTACTCTCGGTTCAAGACGGAATGCATCAAGTGTCGGTCAATCACATCACGGGGTCATTCCTTATCTATTACGACCGAACAAAACAATCCGAACAAAGCATCAAAGCGTTGTTTAGAGCTCTTTCCGATAAATATCTCAACGACGGCGATATGCTTGCCTCCGTTGCGCTCCCGCCGAAGCAGACAAGCCTCTTCGAAGCGCTCATTTCGATGGCAGTATGGCATTATGCAAAACGGCTTTTGCCGCCGCCGCTCAGATTGCTTTTCCAGACGGCTTCGATTGCACGGCGGGTTTTAAAAGGCGGCAAACGGATTTTTTCCGGGCGGCTGTTTTGTGCCGATGTGCTCGACGCAACGGCCATTACGGCAGCCGCAGCGACGGGCGATATGTCGACCGCGTCGAATATCAATTTTTTGCTCGACATCGGCGAAACGATCGAAGAATATACGAAAAAGAAATCTTATGAAGATTTGGCGTCGACGCTTTTTTCCGAAAACGATCAAGTGCAGCTCGTTGAAGGAGAAACCGAGCGTAAAGTTCCGCTCTACACGCTGAAAAAAGGCGATATCGTCGCAGTGCGCACGGGTTCGCTCATTCCGGCGGACGGTGAAGTCGTCAAAGGCGAAGCGCTTGTCAATCAAGCGTCGATCACCGGAGAGCCGCTCGCCGTCGAAAAGCGGAAAGGACACAGCGTATTTGCCGGAACGATCGTGCAGGAAGGGGAACTGTTCGTGCTCGTACGCGCGACGGGCAGTCAGACGAAAGTGCAGAATATCCTCGCAATGATCGATTCGTCGCAGCAATTGAAAGTTTCGTCGCAAGTACGTTCGGAGCACCTTGCCGATCAGCTTGTCAAATATAATTTTTTGCTTTCGCTTTTGACGTTTATTTTTACCGGAAATATGGCAAAGATGCTGTCGACGCTTATGGTCGATTATTCGTGTGCGATGAAGCTCGCAGCTCCGCTTGCGGTTTTAAGCGCGATGAAAGAAGCGGCCGAACACGGTATTCTCGTCAAAGGCGGAAAATTTCTCGAAGACGCATCCCGCGCCGACACCGTCGTGTTCGACAAAACCGGCACTCTTACGGCAGCCGAACCGAAGCTTTCACGCATCATCGTATTCGGCAAAGAGAGCGAGGATGAAATGCTCGCAACGGCTGCGTGTTTGGAAGAGCATTTTAGCCATCCCGTCGCACACGCGATCGTACAGGCTGCCGTAGACAAAGGACTCAAGCATCCCGAGCGCCACGCAAAAGTCGAATATATCGTTGCGCACGGCATTGTAACGACGCTGAACGGCAAACGTCTTTCGATCGGCAGCAGGCATTTTATCTTTGACGACGAAAAGATACTGCCTCCGGAAAATCTGGATTCAATCGTAAAGGATGCGCTCGATCGAGGCGAATCGCTTTTGTATCTTGCAGAAGAAAAACAGCTGCTCGCCGCTTTTGCGATCACCGATCCCGTGAGAACCGATGCGAAAGAGATCGTCCGCCGCCTGCACGGTACGGGCATCGTCAACTGCACGATGATAACGGGTGACGATGCGGGTGCAGCGAAGACTGCGGCATCTCTTACGGGCATCGATCACTATATCGCGCACGCGCTGCCGGAAGACAAAGTCGCATACATCGAAAAACAAAAACGGGAAGGGCATACCGTCATAATGATCGGCGACGGTATAAACGATGCACCTGCGCTCGCAGCTGCGAATACCGGAGTTGCCATGGGCGACTGCGCGGAAATCACCGGAGAGACGGCGGACATCGTGCTGCCGTCGGGCGACGGACTTGCGGCGCTGCTGAAAACGCGGGTTATGGGTCAGCGTTTGATGAAAAAAATCGACGGCAACAATAAAAATATAATAATTATTAATTCCGCGTTGATAGCCGCCGGTTTGTTCGGTTTTATTTCGCCGTCGCTTGCCGCCGTCCTGCACAATTCTTCGACGATCGCATTTGCAGTACGGGCGATGCAGCCGTTATTAAAAAAAGAATGATGCAGATCAATTATTTTCCGGGCAGACTGCGTTTGCGCGATCCCGCTCTCCGCGACGAAGCGATACGGTCGGCCGCCCTCGCCGTATTACACTCGATTTGTCCCGCAGCCGATCCGAAATACAACGAAAAAACGGGCAGCGTGCTTATCACATACGATCCTGACGGCGTGCCGCTCGAACGCTTGCAAACGCTAGTTCCCGCTTTAAAAAAGCTCCGTCAAAAACTCGCCGGTTATTCCGAAAAAAAACGCGGCGACATCCTTTCCGATATAGCGCAGATTCAATCGATTATCGATTCGTGGAAAGCGTAAATGCCGATCGTAGAATTTCATTCGTGCGGAGGGTTTAATACCCCGACGCCGCTTGAAGCTTCGCTGCGAGGCTGTGTCGGGGTTGTTGATTCGTGCGGGCACTTCAATACACAGGCTTGAAGCTTCGCTGTGAGTCTGCGGCAAGCTTGTCGATAAAGCGGTGCCGACCCGTCGCATTCGGATCGATCGGCACCTTTTTAAAACGTTTTACCGAACTCGAACGCCCTTTTCCGCAGCGGCGATAAAGCGCAGCGCTTCGCTCTTTTTTCCCTGACCGCCCAATTCTCCGCCGAGTATATAGATGCAGTCCGCACTGCTTCGAGTTTTGTAAGTAACGCCGTTCGGGTAGAGGATTTTATCGACGAAAGTGTATTGCTCGCTGTCGTAGGGTTTTCCGTCGTACGGCGGAATGCAGTCGCGTTTTTGCTCCCAGCTTTCCGTCGTAGTTTTCAGCGCGCTTTTGTCCGGCTTGGGCTGCTTGGAAATAAACAGGAAGCGATAATTTTCCGCTCGCTTATTCGTAGACAAGCTCAGCGCTCTTTCTTCCTGCACGACTTTACCGTCTTTAAACGCATAGCCGATCGAAAGACCGAGCGTCGTGTCATCCGCCGGCGTTAAAACCGAAGACGGCAGATCGACGGAATATGCGCCGGTTTTGAGAGCGATGCGTTTTTTTGAATAATCGAGAGAAAGAGAAGCGATAATCGGATCCCGTTTTCCCGCTTCGGCTTCGGAAAGCGAAAGGTATTCTTTCCAATTTTTCAATTCCGCCGAATACGACGGATACGCGTAGTCGGCGATAAAAGCCATATCCTGCCGGTGCCCGTTTAAGACATCGCCGTACGAATCGAATTTGAGCATAACGTATACGCCGTCCGGCATCGGAAGCGCATACGCGATCGCCATATAATCGACGAAGGGAAGCTCCCAATAGTTGATAAGCCACGTACGTCCGAAACGGTCGATATGCTTGTCGGATTTGCACGGATCGCCGAGAGACGTGATCGCGATATTTTCACCGGCGACGTTCCGCGTGATTTTGCTCGCGGACAGGATGTAATCGACGTAGGTTTTCGGAGAAGCAATGAGGTTTTTCAGCGCGACCGATTCAGGCTTGACGATATATGCGAACGTGTATCCGAGCATGGATCCGAAATTGACAAAACCGTTGTCGCCGAGCTGATGCGTCGAAATCTCTTTCGGCCTCATGTAATCCCACTTGCCGGCATCCGACAGATATATCGTGTACGGAAAACCGATCATATACGAATTCGAAAGCATTTCAGCCGCCCCGGCAGCACGGGCAAAGCCTTCGTCCGCATCGGGCGCAAAGCGTTCGCCCAAATCGTGTACGAGGGCGTCGGTATTTTTTCTGTAACGCGACGTAATCTCCGCTCGCAGCGATCCGAGGTTTTGCGGCAGCGAAAGTTTTTCGTCGAAAATATGATAAAAGCGTTCCGTCAAAATCGTCGGCAGCCGATAGTAAAACGGAATGTGCACGACGCCCGTGTTGTCGGGGACGTTTTTCGTTTCCGCGAACGGCAGTGCGTAATTTAAATTTTCGTTTTGGCTTTTCATCGCGATGATGCCGAGCACGTCGCCTTTTTCCGTAATAAGCGGGCCTCCGGAATTTCCCGGGCTTGCTGCGGCCGAAAAACGGAGCCACTGCCACGCGCCGTTTTCCTGTTCGGGCGTACGGCTCGTGAGCACGCCGTTTCTGATGACGATGCCTTCACCGAGCGCGTTACCGACGGAAAACACGGTCGAGTTCAGCGACGCATCGGGTGCGACGGAGAGCCCCTTGTTTTTATCCGCAGTAAAATTTTCCGCGTCAAAACAAATAAAATCGCGGTCGGTCGCAAATTTCGTAACCGACGCGATCTTCCACGTTTTACCGTCTTTGCCGCGCAAAAAATAATTCGTGTACAGCGTTTCTTTGTACAACGAAAATACGTGTGCCGCCGAATAAAATTTTCCGTCGCTCATCAAAAACGCCGTACCGATCGGCAAATACGCGTCGTTGCGAATCGCAAACGGGATGCGTTCGAGCGGAAGTTTTTTTTCGTATGTGAGCTTTCCCTCCGCCGGTTTTTCAACGACAACTTCAAATACCGCCGCCTGCACTTTTTCCAAAACGGCGCTTTCCAAAATAGTTTGCGCGTAAACCGAAACAAACGCGCACGCCCAAACGACAAGGGCAAAATACAGTTTTCGTGTGTTTTTTATGTTTTTCATAAAACCAATTGTAACACGCTTTTATGAACATTTCCAGAGCACGAATTTCGTTTTACCGACCCCGCACAAAACATCCTCCGCAGTATTCCGTCTTCGTCGCACCTTCGCCGTTGTTGCTTTCCGCACGATGCGCTATACTTACACTATGACTCGTACAGCCCAATCTTCGCGCGTTCCGTTTTTTGCGGCGCTCTGTCTTTTTCTTTCCGCAGTCGAATACGCGATTCCGAAACCGCTGCCGTTTATGCGGCTCGGACTGGCAAACCTTCCGATCCTCATTTCGCTCGCGATGATGTCCAAACGCGACGTCGCCTTTCTCATCGTGCTCAAAGTGCTCGGTCAGGCGCTCATTTCCGGCACGCTTTTTTCATACGTGTTCGTCTTTTCCGCAGCGGGTTCGTTCGCTTCCGGCTTTGCGATGCTCCTGCTCTACGCGCTCTTTCACAAAAAGAAGCTCATGTCGAATATCGGCTTGAGTCTGGCAGGTGCGCTTGCGAACAATGCGGCACAGGTTGCCGTCGCCCGCTTGATGATTTTCGGTGCCGAAACGCGCTTTATCGCTCCGCTCCTTTTTTTTACCGGACTCGTGACCGGACTCGTGCTTGGCGTTTTTGTCAATATTTTTTGCGCGAAATCGTCGTGGTACAAGCGGCTCCTCGCCGAACAGCTTGATTCGAATACGGCAGGGGGGGAAGTCTCCCCCTCGCTCCAAAGTCCTCGCGCCGAAAGCGCTCCGGTCTTTTCCGCTGCCCCCTCTTCCGGCAGCCCGCTCGATGCCGACGCAAAAACTTCGCGCGTTCAGTTTATCGCCGCAATGATTTTGTTCCCGATCTTTTTACTGCACGGGCTGGTCGTTCCGAAAAGCGTATCCGGCATCGCGCGCGTGTGCATCGTGTGGATTTTCGCCGCAGCCTTTTTCACAATGGCCGCAATAAAAAAGCGCGGCCGCATCAAAGTGCTGCCGTCCGTCTTTATGACTATCGGCATTACGTTTTTTGCGCTCCTTGCGCCCTCGGGCAAAGTGCTCCTTTCGCTCGGCAAATTCCGCATCACGCTCGACTCGCTCCTCGTGGGCTTACATAAAAGCGGCATCCTCACGGGTATGGTATTTCTTTCGCAATTTGCCATATCGCCGCACTTGCATTTGCCGGGCAAAGCGGGCGTATTTCTCGGACAGATGTTTACGACTTTCGACGCGCTTACGGCAAAGCGTCTGCATTTTTCGCGCGGCCGCGTTATCGCCGCGCTCGATTCGCGCCTCAACGAATTATGGGAAGAGTGAGCGCTCAAGCATACCGATATACTGAAAAACAATAGACGCACCGACAGAGCCGCTTCGCCGGATTGCAGAGCGAAGGGCGGCGAAGGAGGTACGATAAAAAGCGCCGTCTGAAATATCGCCGTCGCTTTTTACCTCGAGTTTGCGTGGATGTTTGCAAAAAACGTGTATACATATTTGATTCGATGAAACTATATGAATACGATACACCCAATTTTGCAAACTCGATTATTTTAACGTGTGCGCTCACGCGCACGACTAAAAACTTTTTCGGATGTTGAAACATCCTGTAAAAGTTTTTATGGGAGTTTTCGATTATGGAATTGCAGTTTTTTATAGCGATTACGGGATTGCTTTTACTCGCCGTCATTTTATTAATCGTGCTTATCATTAAAACCGGCGGAACCGGTTCGTCGGCAATTTTTAATCGGCTTGAAAGTTACGAAAAAAATCTGAAAGACGAATTCGATCGGAGCAGAAAAGAAAATTCCGAAAGCGACAGAGAATCGCGAAAGGAAAACACCGAAACGCTCGTAAAATTTCAAGAATCGATAAACGGAAAACTTGATACGCTGACGAAAAACACACACGAATCCCTGACTAATAATTTAACAAAATTTATGGCGCTCCTTTCCCAAAAGTTCGACAGCCTGTCGAGTGCGACGCAGGCAAACCTTTTCAAACAGCAGGAAACCATACAGGCCGGCCTTAAAAATATGCAGGACAACAACGAAAAAAAACTCGAACAGATGCGCATGACGGTAGACGAAAAACTGCAGTCGACGCTTGAAAAACGATTGTCGAGTTCGTTCGAAATCGTGAGCAAGCAGCTCGAAGCCGTGCAAAAAGGACTCGGCGAAATGCAAAATCTTGCAAGCGACGTCGGCGGGCTCAAACGCGCATTGACAAATGTAAAGTCCGCCGGCGGCATGGGCGAAGTGCAGCTCGAAGCCGTCCTGTCGGATTTTTTGTCGACGGAGCAATACGAAAAAAACGCGCATCCGAATCCTTCCGATCCGAAAAAGGTCGTCGAATTCGCCGTAAAAATTCCGTCGAAAAGTACGGAACGCGATTATATCTATCTGCCGCTCGACTCGAAATATCCCGCCGTGATTTGGGATAAGCTCACGCTCGGGTATGAAACGGGGGATAAAGACGAAATCGACTCGCAAAAAAAAGCCTTGGCTTCCGAAATACGAAGCATGGCGAAGGATATTAAAGAAAAATATATCGAAGTTCCGTATACGACCGATTTCGGCATACTGTTCGTTCCGTATGAAAGTTTGTACGCGGAGTTGAACCGTATTCCGGGTTTTGTGCAGCAGCTGCAAAACGATTTTAAAGTTACGGTATCGGGACCGACGACGCTGACGGCTCTTTTGAACAGCTTGCAGATGGGTTTTCGCACGCTCGCAATTCAAAAAGAGACGAGCAAAGTGTGGGAATTGCTCGGTGCGGTAAAAACGGAATTCGGAAAATTCGGCACGGTTTTGGCAAAGACAAAAGAAAAACTGCAGTCTGCGACAAACGAAATCGAAAACGCGGAAAAGCGCAGCCGTCAGATCGAAAAAAAATTGACACGGGTCGAATCTCTTCCCGAATCGAATGCCGGGCAACCGCTCATCGATACCGCTTTCGACGCGGAATAATTCCGGCGGAAAGCAAAACGCACGGCAGCGTTTACCTAACATCCGCCAAATCTTACCCGTGTCCGCCGAACCTTATCCGGCGAATTTCGTTTGCACACATACTAAAAAATCGATTGCCGTAAAAACTTTACCGAGCACTGCATTGTCCGAAAGCACGTTTAGCGATATACTCAAATTATGAAAATCGCTTCGGTATCGATAGTCGGATTGGGTGCGGTAGGAGCCGTCGTCGCGTCCCGCCTCACGTCTTTTTTGGGTAAAGCAAACGTACAGTGCATAGTCGACGCCGAGCGCAAAGCGCGCTGCGAGCGCGACGGCATCTTCATCAACGGAGTGAAGCAGGATTTCAATTACCTCACACCCGAAGATGCCGTGCCTGCGGATTTAATAATCATCGCGACGAAAAACCTTCAGCTCGGCGAAGCGCTCGAAAGCATCCGCACTTCCGTCGGAACTCACACGGCGATCATGACACTCTGCAACGGCATTCAAAGCGAACGCGATGCGGCGGCGGTTTACGGCGAAGAGTGCGTACTCTACGGTTTTATCATCGGCATCAGTTCGATTCACGAAAAAAATCAAATCCGCTGTCCCGTCGAAGGCCGTATCGTATTCGGCGAAAAGGACAATAAAAAAACGGACCGGGTAAAAGCGATCGAAGAATTGTTTACAAAAGCGAAAATCGAAAGCGAAGTACCGAAAAATATTCACCTCGAGCAGTGGAAAAAATTTCTGCTCAACGTCGTGTTCAATACGCTGAGCGCTTTGTGCCGCGCTCCGTACGGTGCTTTTTCAGCCCCCGTTATGCGCGATCTTGCGCGGAGCGTCGGAAAAGAAGTCATCACCGTCGCTCAAGCGGAGGGCGTCCCGCTCACGCAAGCGATATTCGAAGATACGCTTTCGCTTATCATCGGTTTGGATGCGCACGGTAAAACTTCCATGCTGCAGGATTTTGAAGCCGGCAGAAAAAGCGAAAACGCGTGGTTTTGCGGTACGGTGAACAAGCTCGGAAAAGCGCACGGCATTCCGACGCCCGTGTGCAGACTGCTCGAAGCTCTCGTCGAAGGCACGGAAATCGCGCGCGGCATCTGACCGCTTCGAAACACCGGCACGCTTTTCGAAATCAATAGGTTCAATTTCGATTTTTCCAAAACTCAATATTCAATCTGACAATCGCCCGTCGCTGAAGTTCTGGTTTTCAGCGCATTCCGCTTATTTTTTATCCGCGGCGAGTTTTTCTATCCAGCTTTCTTTTTCCGGCGTCACCGTGACGGTATGCTTATCGTCCATTTCCACTTTAATAGAACCGTTGTACAGCGTATGATAAAATTTTGAGCCGTATTTTACGTAATCGTTTACGACATCCATACTGCCGAGTACATCGTTCATAGCGACGATGACGTCCGGATTCGTCGCTTTAATCCAGCGCCGTCTGCTGCTCGTAGCGTTTCCGTGATGATTGGCTTTTGCGACGTCGCATTTCAATTGTGCTTCATACGCATCAAGTACGGTCGTTTCGCCGCTCCGATACAAGTCTCCGCAAAAGAGCGCTTTCGATTGCCCGTAGACGAGCATCATCGAAATCGAACAATCGTTGATAAACTGTGTCGCGTTTGCCGGATAATTTTTCGGATAAACGATTTCATGCGCGGGGCCGAATATATCGACCCGTACTTTGTCTCCGAATGAAAAAGAGTCTCCCGCTTCGAGATACGACGACGGAATATCGTGCGCTTTAACGGCCGCATCGAATGCGCGCGTATAGCGCGTATCGTACTCCAAACGCGAGCGATACACGTGCGCAATCGGAAACGTACGCGCGATCAGCGGAAAGGCGCCGAGGTGATCGATATGCGGATGCGAAATGACGACGATATCGATTTTATCGATGCCGAGCGAACGCAGCAGCCTGACGACGTCTTTACCGGCATCGGGGTGCCCGCAGTCGATGAGCATCGTTTTGCCGTCGGGTGAAACGACGAGCGTGCTGTCGCCGCTTTTATCTTCGCTGTCCTTCGGAACATCCAAATCGATAAAATACATCGTGAGCTTTCCGTTCGTCAGTGCCGCAGACGCACGTTCGGATGTTTTTTGCAGCGCCGGCTGACGATGTGTCTTCGCAGCGTGTGACGCCGTCTTTTGCGTTGATGCACAACGGCAAAAAAACGACAGGCAAAAAACGGCCGCAAATATATAAACAATTTTTTTTCCGATTTTCATTTTTTCATCCTTGTTAATGCGGCATTGCAGAAAATATCGATTTTCGAAAATGCCGCAGTAGTGCGCGAACGCACACACGTATATCCGCGAGTTTTCAAAAGAAAACGGTTTGCCCTGCAAACTTGCAGTTAAACGGGACGCGCTGTTTCAGCGTCCCGTTTAAACATTCCGTTGCAATATGCGCGGCACACCGCCGGATAATTCGTGATGATTCCGGAAATATCCCACGCGTACATTTTTTCAAGTTCGGCCATCGAGTTGACCGTCCACACGTTGATGCCGATGCCGTGCCGCTTCAATTCCGCCACCGCTTCATCGTTCAAATTTTTATAACTCGGATGGTAGAATTCAAAACCGTATTTTTTGCAGTAAAAACCCGCATTTACCAAACCCGCTTCTTCGACGAGCGCTCCGACCGGAATCGAAGGCGCGATTTTTTTTGCCGTAATAAGCGAGCTGTGATTGAACGACGAAAACATCACTTTTTTTTCGAGTTTGTATTTATTGACGATATCGATCGTTTTTTGCTCGATGTCCTCATAATACACAAGCCCCGTTTTCAGTTCGATATTCGTCGTTATGTTTACCGTCGCCGCCCATTCGCAGTATTCTTCGAACGACGGTATCGATTCTTTCGGATATTTTCCGTTCCACGTTTTCGCCGCGTCGAGTTTTCGAATTTCCGCAAAGGCGTAATCGCGGACGGCGCCTGTGCCGTCGGTCGTACGGTCGACTTTTTCATCATGGATGACGACAAGCGTTCCGTCTTTTGTAAGCTGTACGTCGAGTTCGATTTCGTCCGAGCCCGCTTCAACGGCTTTGCGGAATGCAAGCATCGTATTTTCAGGATAAACTCCGCTGTATCCGCGATGTGCAACAACGTTCATAATGTCTCCTACTATAATTAATAATCAACTGTTTTTATTTATTTCATCGCAGCTTTACTGTAACCGGAGAGCATATATTTTTGAAATATGAAAAATAAAATCACAACCGGGATAATCGCGAGTACCGCTCCGGCCATGATCTCGTGATTGTTCATCGTGCCCTGCCCCGCAAAAGTGTCGCGGAGTTTTGCAAGACCGACGGTAAGTACGCGATGGCTTTCCTCTTTCGCGATGATCTTCGGCCAAAAATAACTGTTCCATCCCGTCGTAAAAGTTACAAGCGTTACCGTAAACAGCGTCGAACGGCACATCGGCGTCAACACCCGCGTAATGATACCGACTTTTCCGAGTCCGTCTATTTTCGCGGCATCGATATAGCTGTCGTCGATCGACATAAACGTCTGCCGCAGCATAAAGATATAGTACGGACTCACGGCCGACGGTAGAATCAAGCCGGTAAAAGTATCGGTCAAATTAAAACGGGCGAACATGATATACAGCGGAATAAACGTGACCTGTACCGGAATCATGAGCGCACCGAGAACAAGCAAAAATATCTTATCGCGATATGGGAAATGACCTTTCGAAAAACCGTACGCCGCAAAGATGCCCGTTACGATTTGACTTGCCAAAATACCGAAAGTCATGACGATAGTATTGAAATAATATTTCGGAAAATTGCCTTTGCGTAAAACCGCCGTATAATTTTCAAAGTGAAATTCGCGCGGCCAAAAGGTCGGGCGCAGCTGCAGTATCTCATCTTGACTTTTTACCGACGAAATAAGCATCCAATAGATCGGATAAAACGCGATGACGGTTATGACAATCGCAAGCAGCAGCTGCAGCAGCGAGCCGTAAGAGCGATGAAAGTCGTCACTCTTTAACGCCGTAGTGCGGAACCGATTATCCATAATTGCTCCTTGGCTTACATAGCCTAAATTTCGAGTTTTCTAAAACTCGAAATTTTCCAACCGTTCCATACATCAATGAATGGCGAATTTCGAAAATAAATAAAATTATGCTTAAGGCGAGGTTCCGGCCGCGTGCCGTTTCGAGCGTTAGGCTTACGGAAGCCTGCCCTAAAAAGCTCGACCGCGGCATACACAGCGAGTTTGCAAAGCAAACTCGGTAGTGAGCGCAGCGAACGAAGTTCTCGCCGAAAGTATACCTTGTTAAAAAAATACTTTCGAAATTCGCCATTCAAACTACATATCGTAATTGACGCGGCGATCGGAAAACTTCAGCGTCGACGCCGTAATGATCAACAGCAAAACGAAAAACGCGAGCGCCATCACCGACGCCCTGTCCATGCGGAAGTCTTCCATCGCATATTGATAAATTTTATAGACGAATACTTCCGTCGATCGAAAAGGTCCTCCTGCAGTCATAATGTCGATACTTTGAAAAACCTTCATCGACGCGATAAACTGCGTAACGAACAAAAACAATGTCGTCGGGCTGAGCATCGGAAGCGTAATCCTGAACAGGCACTGCCAATACGTCACTCCGTCAAGCGCGGCCGCTTCGTAATAATCGTTCGGAATGCTCCGCATCGCCGCAAGGTATACGATCATGCCGTAACCGATGTCACGCCAACCGGTCAGCATCAACACGGAAATCATCGCACTTCCGCGTTCACCGAGCCAATTGACGCGGTGCAACCCGATCTCCGAAAGAAAATAATTGAGGATACCGTAGTCGGTGTCGAGGATCCACAAAAACACGACGGCCGCGGAACTCATCGCGACGTATTTCGGCATAAAGACGACGGCACGCATGGCGGAAAAGCCCTTGCCCATATTATTGAACGTCAAGGCGAGCAGCAATCCGCCGACGATCGTGATAAAAAGAGAGCCGATCGAAAATTCAAACGTGACGCGGAGCGAGTTTAAGAGGTAGCGCGTGCCGGATCCGGTAAACAGCCATTTCCAATTTTTAAATCCGACGTATTCGTACTTATCGTTTAATAAATTCCAATTCGTAAAGCTGATCTGTATCAGTTTAGCTATCGGGTAATAGGTAAAGACGATTATCAATATGAGGGCGGGAATCGTGCACGAAAAATCCTGCAGCCTATCCAATGTCCTCGGATGAATGCCTCTGCGTTTCATGTATACTCCAAAAGGAGCGCCTGCAGATGGAACGTGCAGGCGCTTTTCGACCGGAAATCAGTCTTCGAGAACTTCGTTTATCTCATCGGCCATTTTTTTAATATTGCTGTCGATATCCGTGTTGTTGTTGTAAAATTCGGAAAGGTAATTTTTCCAAATCTCGGCCAACTGGTTCCAGTTTTTATTTTGGATACGCGGATAGATATTGTCGAGGTTGTCGAAGATACATTTGAATGCGGGCTTGCGTTTTAGAAAATCTTTGCCTTCCGCCGTTTCGAGGACGGATTTTCTTGTCGGCATATAACCGGTTGCTTCGGCCCATTTCATATTCGTATCTTTGCTGCACAAGTATGAAAGGAAATGCCATGCCGCGATTTTCGTCGCCGGCGGATTTTTTGCCGGAATCAACAAAACGCAGCCGCCGATTTCCTGTTTGCGCGTATTCGAAGCGGGAAGCCACGCCATACCCACTTCGAAGTTTTTGCACTTGCTCACGTACGTGTTATACAAGCTGCTCGTGTGGATGACGGAAAACGCATTGCCTTCGATAAAATTTTGGCGCATTTTCGAGGAACCGTCTTTGCCGACCGCAAAATACGCATAGCCGTTTTTAATCCATCGGCCGATCTCCTTTGTCGTATTGATCGAATTCTTTCCTCCGAGATCGGTAGAAGTTCCGTCTTTATTGATGATATTGACGCTGTTGTTGATAAAAAACGTTTCGAAATACCACTGATCCCAGCCCGGTATGATCGTCCCCCACACCTTTGTTGTCCCGTCGGAATTCAACGTCGACACTTTGGCGAGAAATTCGTTCATATCTTTAAATTGCGACGGAATGGAAACGCCCTTTGCCTTTGCCATGTTTTTATTGTAGTAAACGACTTGCGTAGAGATCAAAAACGGCAGCGATACCTGTTTGCCTTGGTATGCGGACGCTTTGATCATGCCTTCACCGAAGTCGCCGATATCGAATTTCGTCGCTTTGACATAGGGTGTCAAATCTTCGCACAGCCCGCTCGCTCCGTATTGCGCGACATAGGGCGTATTTGCAACCGTCAGCGCGGGGAGCCCCGTTCCCGCTGCATGGGCCGCGACGAGCGCTTGGTTCACCGCCGAATAATTGCCGATATACTCGGCTTTTACGGTGATCATCTTTTGGCTCTTATTAAAATCGTCTACGATCTGTTTGACAAAATCGCTGTACTGATTTTCAAGCGCATGCCACCATACGATTTCAATCGGTTCTTTTACCGTTGTGTCGCCGATAAAAGCTTTGCCCGCTTCCTGCTCCGATCCTCCCATCGCGAACGACGGCAGCACAAGCGCCGCCGCCAAAATCGCTGAAATCACCGTTTTTTTCATAAGGCCTCCTGTGTTGATAATTCAACAAAATTAAACAACAGTCGATAGATATTCATCCGTATTTTTCATTAAATCATAAGGCTAAAACGGGCACTTGTCAAATTTTTCTTGCGTTTTTTTTAAATCCGTGTTAAATTTTGTTTAATAAATGAAAATAAAACCGACTTTGCGCGATATCGCCGATGCCGTTCACGTTTCAACGGCAGCCGTTTCGATGATACTCGCAGGAAAAAATCTCTCGCGCTTTTCCGACGACACGATCGAAGCCGTATATGCAGCCGCCAGAAAATTCAACTATAAACCGAAACACGGTATCGATAAAACGGGCATCATCGTCATCGTCTGTCCGTCCGTAATCAATCCGTACTACGCGACGCTCTTACAGGGTATGGAACTCGCCGCCGAAAAAAACGGCTATACGACGCTCATCTATAACACATATTGGAACATCGAACGCGAAAAGAACATCCTCAGCTTTGCGCAAAACCCCGCCGTGCGCGGATTGATTTTTTCGATGGTACCGCAGCAGCCCGGACTCGTCGAAAAAATGGCCGACAGTCTGCCTGTCGTCGCGGTCGGAGACAAACAGGATGCGATGCGGATCGATATGGCGGAAGTGAACAACTTCGATGCCGGTTATCAAATGGGAGCGCATTTGATTTCACTCGGACACAAGCGCGTTTGCTACGTTTCGACGACGCTCAACAAATATCATTCTTCGCGCGTATTGCGCTACAGGGGATTGTGCGAAAGCTTTAAAAAATTCGGTACCGTATCGCTTATCACGAGCGACGTCGATCCGATGTCGGAGCTTTCGACCGTTGAAATCGAACACCGCACGGGGCGTGCGCTCGCGAAAAAATGCATACGGATGTATCCCGACGTTACCGCGATCGTCGCCATCAACGACATGGTCGCCTACGGCGTCATCGACGAAATCATCGATGAGGGGTTTCGTATCCCCGGCGACTACAGCGTATGCGGTTTCGACAACATTTACCCGTCCAAGTTCAGCGGAGTGTCGCTTACGACGATCGACCACTTTATCAATCAGCGCGGACAGAGCGCGTTTTCGCTTTTGCAGGCGAAACTTGAAAACGGCGATACCGAACACGTCGCCTTAACCCGTCTCGAATTTAAAAACAAACTTATCGACAGAAAGACTACGGGGAAACCTCGGACGAAAGCGCATTGAAAACGCGCCGGAAAAAATACGACGATACGAAAAGCGAAAGCGCGAGCAAAACGGGAGATGCGAAAGGCCGCATATACGATGCCCATGCAAAAAACGCATACACGGCAAATACGCACAACGTCGTTCCGATATGCCGTATCCCCAAAATCAAAGCATCGTGCAGCGCTTTCCGTACCGGTATTGTAAAATACGCGATGAGCGGAAACGCCCAGCAAAACGAAGCGGCATATAAAAATGCGAGACACGCGGCTGCGGCAAACGCGGCGATACGGATCGGCTTCGGCACGGCGTAAAACAAGAGGGCATAAAAATCGAGCGCAAAGAAAGCGCCGCCTGAAACGAACAGCAGCCACAAGGCCGTCGCGGATTTGAAATTTCGGGCAAACGACGCGCAAAACGATCGGACGGCGTAGGATTCTTCGTCTTCCGCTTGCTTAAGCGTAAATTGAAAAAGCGCGACGGTTGCCGCTCCGGACGTAAAAAGCGGCACGGAAGCGACGAGCCAACAGAACGCGAGAATACACACGTCGGTTATTTTATCCATGAAAATCCAAAACTTGTTTTCGGGATTGAAGAGACGAGTCCAACGCATGTTATTTCAGGAACGAACCGATTTCGCTCAAGTCGCGGAAAATCGCATCGGGTTTCGTGTCGGATTTTTGTACGTCGCGCATGTTCGCTTCTCCGGTGAGCACGAGCAATCCGTGAGCGCCGTTGTTGACGCCGACTGCTATGTCGGTGTAAAGGCGATCGCCGACAAAGGCGATTTCGCTGCGGTTTTTCCAGCCTGCGCGGAGCATCGCCATGTCGACGGTTTCGGGATTCGGTTTTCCGAGCGATTTTACTTCGCCGACCCCCGCCGACAGCGAAATCATCGCGCAGAACGCGCCGACGTCTGTGATGTAGCCGTTTTCGACGGGGCAGTTGATGTCGGGATGCGTCGCAAGATAGACGGCGCCGGCGCGCACGTAGTCGCTCGCTTTTACGATCTTTTCATACGTGAGCGTCGTGTCGAAACCGATGACGACGATATCCGGATCGTCTTCGACGAGGCCGATCCCTCCTTCGCGAAAACTTTTGATAAGCGCTTCCGTTCCGACGAGGTATACGCGCTTTCCCGGATACGCGGCGTTCAGATATTCGATCGTTACGTCTCCGCTCGTCATAATTTGCTTCCGCGAAATAACGCAGTTCATGCCCGCGAGCTTTTCGATGTACACGTCGGGGCTTTTCGACGAATTATTCGTAAAAAATAAATAATCACGTCCGGTTTTTTCGAGTGTCTTTAAAAAATCGAGACTGCCCGGTAAAATCGTATTGCCGAGATAAAAAGTGCCGTCCATGTCGAGCACAAAATGTTTGCACGAATTGACGAGCGCGGCGCGGTCTATACCTTTGTTAAACGCTTCGACGTCTTTCGGATCGTTGTAATTCAGCATCGCAAAACCTCATTGCCGCAATCCTAGCCGACCGGAGCGGATATGTCAACGTAAAACGTACAAGCGATATGTAAGCCGGTGCGGTAAAATCTTTCCGAAAATCCATCTTTTTTTTGATAAATTTCAAAAGCTGTGGTATAATATGAAAACATGATGATTTTAGTTAAAGGCGGCACATTTCAAATGGGTTCTCCGACCGGCATGGCCGATGAACGTCCCGTACATACCGTTACCGTCGACGACTTTTACATGGACGAACACTTGGTTACCCAAGCCGAATGGAAAAAAATTATGGGTGAAAATCCCGCGTATTTTTCAAGCAGCCCGAAAAAAGGCGAATCGCAGACAAAGCGTCCCATCGAACACATAAGCCAATACGACGTGTTCGTCTACTGCAATAAACGCAGCATCGCCGAAAAATTAAACCCCTGTTATGTCATCAAAGGCGAATCCGATCCGAAAAAATGGGGACCCGTTCCCGACGAACAAAACGACGCTTGGGACAACGCCGAATGTCGCTGGGACGCGAACGGCTACCGGCTTCCGACCGAATCCGAATGGGAATACGCGGCACGCGGCGGCGTACACGACGGTCAAAAAAAAGCGGCAAAAGACGCCGACGAAAACCGTTCATGGAATAAAAACAACAGCGATTGCATGACCCATTCCGTAGGCTTAAAGTCGTCGTCCGTGCTCGGTTTTTACGATCTTTTCGGAAACGTGTGGGAATGGTGCTGGGACTGGTACGACTGCTATATGCCCGGCGAATTCGTCAACCCGCGCGGCGCCGAACGTACGATCGACAACACCGACCGCATAGGGCGAGGCGGTGCATGGAATGCCGAAGCATCCGACTGCTCGCCGTATTTCAGAAACTGCGGCAGCCCCGCTTCCCGCTATAATTTTATCGGCATGCGCGTCGTCCGCTCGAAAAAATAATAGGTCGAATGTCGAGTTTGGAAAGTATAAGCTGATAAAGCCGTACTTTCGGAGAGAACGGCGTTCGCCGGCTCACGCCGTTCATTGCGCTCACTGGCGAGTTTGCGTTGCAAATGCGCCGTATACATGGCGCGCTCTTTCTTTAATTATTGTCCGTCGGAATTCCTGTTTGCTGTGCGCTTCGCGCTTGACGATACCGCTTTTTTTACACCCGACGCGATTTTCTTCGCAGCTTCGGCCGCTTTTTTTTCCGCTTTCGGTGCGGATTTTTTTACGTTCGCAGTGATTTTTCGCACGGTTTCAGGAGCGGTCTTTTTGACCTCATCCGCAATTTTTTTCGTCGTTGCCGCAGCCGGCGATTTTTTCAAACCCGTTGCGATCTTTTTTGCCGCCGCCGTCACCGCCTTTTCCGCAGCATCAATCGATCTCCGTACGGGGCCGACGGTTTTATGCTGCGCCGCATCGCAGATCATCGCCGCACACGTATCCAATCCGATCGCACTGCTTTTGAGACACAAGTCATAATTTTTTACGTCCCCCCAAACGCGGTCGGTATTGTATTTGTAATAGAGCTTCCGCTTTTTGTCGCGGTCGAGCAGATAGCGTTCTATATTCGGCGCATCGACTTTATAAATGCTGCCTGCGCGCGCGATTCGAAAATCCATATCCGCATAGATAAAAACGTGGAAACAGTCCGTTCTGTCGCGCAGCACGTAATCGGCGCATCGCCCGACGATGACGCACGGTCCCTCTTCCGCAATCTCCCGGATGATGTTGTACTGCATCACGTACAGTTTATCGAATACCGATTGCCCCGTAGAAAACCCGCCGAAACCCGCCGGTGCGCTGTACACGAGATTTTGCCCTGCAGATGCGTATTCGCCGCGCTCTTCGATAAATTCTTTTGCGAGCCCGCTTTTTTCCGCAATCTTTTCTATGATTTCCCGATCGTAAAATTTCCAGCCGAGTTTATCCGCGACGTCTTTTGCAATGATGCGCCCGCCCGAACCGAACTGTCTGCTGACAGTGATGATTTTTATATCCATCATATAATGCCCCTTTATCGTACACACGGATACGATCCGTAAAGTCAGTATAACATATTTCGACGGATTTGTGTACGGAAAAAAACGGGGAAAATTCTTCGGCTCGTCTGCAGTCAAGCGGTTTAAGAAAAATATTTTAAAGGGGGGAAAGCCTTCCCCTCGCGCGCACTCCGTTGCGTGCTGCCCCTTCCTGCGGGGACACCCCGCAACGCCCCGCCCTCATCGCGGGCACTCTCTGCCCAAAAAAATTCTCCGAAAAACTTCGAAATCGCAGCAGTTCCGCGATTTATATGGCAGATGGGCGCCTTCGTACACGAAGGCGCCCATCTTCGGAAATTGAAACTTTCTGCAATGCCGCATTTTAAGAAACGACATACCCCGCCGCAAAGCGCAGGGATATGTCGATTACGTGTTCCCGCAAACGGGAAATCGTATGCTTATTTTTTAATATAATCGCAGGCCGCGTCTCCGGCGATTTTGCCGAACACTTCGATATCCGCGACCGCGTTGCCGCCCAAACGGTTCGCACCGTGAACGCCGCCGGTCACTTCTCCCGCCGCAAAGAGACCGGGAATCACATTTCCTTTCGTGTTGAGCACTTCCGTCTTCGTATCGATTTTGATGCCGCCCATCGTGTGGTGTACGGCAGGTCCGACTTCGATCGCGTAGTACGGTCCCTTTGTCAAATCGCGCTCCAAGCCGTTCGGATTGCGGTTGAAGTCGGCGTCTTTTTTGTTGTGCACATAGCCGGCGTAAGTGTTCAGCGTCTTTTCAAATTCGGCCGCAGGTATGCCGAGCTTTTGCGCAAGCTCCGCGGGCGTTGCGGCTTCGGTCAGCAAACCTTTTTTCGCATAGCCTTCGATCGCTTTCAGAGAAGCGCGCACATCCTGATCGAAGACGAGGAACGCCGTTTTGTTCGGCTCTTTTAAAATCGCGGCGGACACGACATCGCGCGTTTCCATTTCGTTGATAAAGCGTTTGCCCGTTCGGCTTACGAGAATCGCACCGTTGCCGCGCACCGCTTCGGTGATCATAATACCCTTGCCGGGGACGACCGTCGGGTGCGTTTGAATCTGTTCCATCTGCGTGAGTGCGCCGTCGAATTTTTTGATCCACTCGAACGCGTCGCCCGTTGCGCCCGGATGATTCGTCGTACCGAATCCCGCAAGCTTCGGATTATATTTTACGACCATGTCGGAATTCGCACCGAAACCGCCGGTCGCGATGATGATCGCTTTCGCTTTAACTTTATAATCGCCGTTCGGAGACGTAACGGTAACACCTGCGGGCTTTCCGTTTTCCGCAAAGATGTCGGTCACTTTGTTGTTAAGGCGGATATCCGCGCCCTGCTTTTGCGCCGCAGCGTATAAAAGCGGAACGAGGTGAGAGCCGATCGCAGCTCCTCCCTGCGGACGGTGGATGCGTTTGTTCGTCGCACCGCCGAAAAGACCGACGTCGCTCAAATCCGCACCGACGATATCCGACTGCAGCCACTCCACGATCGCCGCGGAATTGTCCACGAGCGTGTGAACGAGCGCGGGATCGTTGAGATTTTTTCCGCCCTTCATCGTATCTTCGTAAAACTGCTCTTTCGAATCTTTAATGCCGAGCTTCTCCTGCTCTTTCGTATATGCGGCGTTCAAACCGCCGGTCGCACTGTTCGTATTGCCGCCGACGATACCCATCTTTTCAAGGACGATAACTTTCGCGCCGCGGTTCGCCGCTTCCGTTGCCGCCGTAAGACCCGCGCCTCCCGCGCCGATAACAACGATATCGCACGACGTATCCGCCGCTTTTGCGGCAGCTGCCGTTTCTCCCTTCGACGCTTTGATCGCAGCCTGCAGCGCCGCGATCGTCGCGTTCGACGTGATCGTTGCACCCGACATGATATCGAGTCCTTCGACCGACTGCTTTGCAACCGCCTGATCGATGACAAACTGTTCCGCAGGCTGCGCAAAACCGGTTTCCGATTCTTTCGTCACCTTTGCGCCTCTGATCTTTCCGCCCTTTACGGAAAGAATCAGCTCGATCGGACCGTTGCGGCCTTCGCCTTTTCCCGGCCATTCGCCGTCGACGAATTTTCCCTTTGATTTGCCTTTGGCACTCATTGCAATCGCCGCCGTCGCAGCGATAACAAACATACCGATCGCAATGCCGATAGCTTTTTTAGATTTCATATACGCTCCTCTTGCGCATGTGCGCATATAGTATACATCCAGCTTTTCAATTAGTAAGAATATAACAAATTTCCGTGCACAGTGCAATATTCGAAAAACAACCGCAAAAACAATCATTGTATCAATTACCCCTCCGCTTAAAAAAATAATAAAAAATTCCTTGCGGATTTTTCTTTTACATGCTATAATCGGTTTTGTATTTGATTTACCGCAAAATACAACCTTGTGATTTTTATTCAAAGTAAATCCAAATAACAATTATTATTTATACACGGAAAGGATTTTACCGTTAGGATTCCTTTTCATGTATACTGCGGAGAAAGCTGTTACAGCTGCAGCCTACTTAAAATACATTCCCCCTCTTTTTCCGACAGTTAAAACCGTCTTGTAGCTGAAAACAGCATTGTATGTGCCGTATATTTTATAATTCGGAAATCCGTAATTGAGAGGGAATATGTTGAATACTGAAAAAGATCGTCTGTCGTCGGTAAAATTTTCCATCCGCAAAAAACTGATATTGGTTTTTACATCCGTTATTTTATCACTCGTTTTATTTGTTTCCGTCTTTATCGGATATCGGGTAAAAAAATCGGACATCGCCTCTTTTCAAAAAAACGTTTTACGCGAGATGAAACTTACTGAAAGAGGAATACGGATATTTTTTGATAATACCGCAAAGATATTGAATACGCTTTCGGGACATCCCGATGTACGCGCGGCGGATATCTCGCTGCACTCGTATATACGGGAAAAAGAAAATATTAAATCCTCCGATGTGCTTCGCAGCGAAACCGAATTGAAAATTGCATCGTTATTCAAATCGATAGAAAACGGTTTTCCCGAATATTTGGAAGTATACATGGGAACCAAATGGGGCGGTTTCGTCAGCAGTTTCGAAGGAGAAATGTCCGCCGGTTATGATCCCCGTGAACGGGCTTGGTACGGTATCGGTTCCGACGCTAAGGGTGAGGTAGCGATTACCGACGCGTTTTATTCGGTTGATTTAAATGCCATTTCGATCGGCTTGGTAAAAAGTGCCTATGCCGTCGACAGTCGAACATTTATCGGAAATATTGCAATAGAGTTTACGCTCGATACATTAACCGATATGATTTCAAAATTCAAAATCGGAACGACGGGATATGTCATGCTTATGCAAAATGACGGGACCATACTGACCGATCCCGCCCATCCCGAAAATAATTTTAAAAACATCGCCGACACCGATTTGTCAAAACCTCAGCGCTTTACGGAATTGACGGAAGGAAATATAAAAATAACGGCGGACGGTGAAAAGTGGCTTGCACAAATCTACACGATAGAAAATCCCGACTGGAAATTGATCGCTTTTGTAAAAGAAGCGGAAGTGCTCGATGAATATTATGTCATCCTCAGGTCAATGGTTTTTATCGGTATTATTTTATTGGTTCTCTTTATCGTCGTATCATCCCTCCTTGCATTCCGTATTGTCAAACCCATTAAATACATTATAGAAATACTGACCCGCGTTGCCGAAAACGACTATACGGGACAATTGACGGTTTCCGGTAACGATGAATTTTCGCTCTTGTCGGAGCATTTTAACAATACCGCATCACAGGTACGGAGTTCCATTAAATCGATTGCGAAAAATACCGGTGTCATGCGGGATATGACCGAAACGCTCGCTTCCAATATGACGGAGACCGCAAGCGCCGTGCACGAAATCAGTGCAAACATCGACGGAGTAAAACAACAAACGATGACTCAGGCCGCAAGCGTTACCGAAACGGCTGCGACCATCGAAGAAATCGTCCGAACCATTAAGCAGCTGAACGGTAGTATCGAAATGCAGGCGGCGAGCGTTGCGCAGTCTTCCGCTTCGGTAGAGCAAATGGTTGCGAATATCGTCTCCATCGGACAAACGCTCGGCAAAACCGATGATGTCGTAAAAGAGCTCACCGCGGCTACCGATGACGGCAAAGCGACGATTGCAACATCCAATACCGTTACGCAGAAGATTGCCGAAGAATCCGGTTCTCTGATGGAAGCTTCCGATGTCATTCAAAATATCGCTTCGCAGACAAACCTTTTGGCGATGAACGCCGCCATCGAAGCGGCCCATGCAGGAGAAGCGGGCAAAGGCTTTGCCGTCGTTGCCGATGAAATCCGCAAACTCGCAGAAAATTCCGCAAGGCAAGGCAAAACCATCACCGCTACACTGAAAACCTTATCCGGTGAAATCGAAACGCTTTCGGCTTCGTCCAAAACCGTAGAAGAAAAATTCAATACGATTTTCACGATCGCAGAGCAAGTTAAATCGATGAGCAATCGCCTCACCGAATCGATGCGGGAACAGGAAAGCGGCAGCAAGGAAGTTTTGGCTGCGATCAAAAACATCAACACGGTAACGATGGAAGTGCGGGCAGGTTCGGACGAAATGCTGAAAGGCGGAGAGGGAGTTGCATCCGAAATGCGCAAGCTCGACGATCTTACCCGCGTGATTACCGAAAGTATGAACGAGATGGCTTCCGGCGCCGTACAGATCAACAATGCCGTCCAGGAAGTCAATGAAATAACACAGAAAAATAAGCTGAGTATCGAGAATTTGGCGGAAGAGGTTGGAAAATTCAAAGTCTGATATGTAGAAAATTCACCCTGCGCTTTCGTCTTTCGCGGCTTTTTCTATGCTTACCTTCAACGCATCGAGTTTTGCCTGCAATTCGGGAGAAAGAGGCTGACCTTTACGTGCGCCCTTTTTATCCGGCTCGCCGTAATGCGTTTTATAACGCTTTTCCATTTTCCGCCGCTCTTCGGCAACCTGTTCGTCGTAGCTTTTGCCGCAGAGTTCCGCGCCGCTTCCTTTCAGTTTAAACGACAGCGTCGTTATGCCGAGTTCCGGCGCAGCTCGCTGCAATCCTGTCAAAATAAATTTCGAATAGATCTGCAAAATTTGAATCCAGCCCGGATGATCGGCTTCGACAAGTAAAACGCCTTTTTCAAATTGTACGGGATTCGTATGAGCGCAAAGCTGCTCGCCGTAATCGCGGCCGGCCGAACGCACTTTCGACACGACGCGCTTCCACGTGTCGATGAGTTTTCCGCTTTCCTCGAGCGTTTTTTTATCGAGGTTCGAAAATACGCTCGTTATCATATCCGCTGCGGAAACGATATTTTGTTCACCGTTATTCATATACGCTCCCGACGATTTTATTCGCGCGGCCGATTCGATAGCCCGCTCTCGCTTAAAACTTCGCTACGAGTCTACGTCGAGCTTGTTGATCCCTCTTCCCGCATCTCATGCCATTCCCCGTTTTCGATACCGAAAATGCGCGTCGTCGAACGTTTATAGCGTTCATACGGCTCGCCCGGCAAAAACGTACAAAAAAGCTGATCGTAGTCTGGTAAAATCGCGGTCATCTTTTGCCGCTTGTCGGGGTCGAGTTCGAGCATGACGTCGTCCATCAAAAAAACCGGTTTTACTCCGGTAACCCTTGTATAATAAACGGCTTGAGACGCCCGAAGTAAAAGCGCCGTGAGCCGCTGCTGTCCCGTCGATGCCGTCGGTATAAATTGATTTCCTCCGCGCATAAAAACGACCCTGTCGCGGTGAGGTCCGCTCATCGTCGTCTCCATCATCTTGTCCCGATCGCGTCTTTCCGAAAGCTTCTCCCGTATTTCTTCCGGCAAGGGAAAACGCGTACCCGCTCCGTCCGGCATCTCTTTCCACGACGGCACGTAGACGATGTGCACACCGTCTATACCCGCGACGGCTTCGTATAATTTTTCAAAAATCTGATCGAATTGAAAGACCGCCGTTTTGCGTTTTTTTTGCACGTCAAGTCCGCACTGCGCAAGCTGCGTATCGTAGACGTCGAGCATTTCGTACGAACGGTCTTTTAACAATTGATTACGGTTTTTCAAAATTTTTTTATACTTTCGCAGATCGTCGATATACAGCGTATCGAACATCGTCAACGACTGATCGAGAAAAAAACGGCGATGCTCCGGGCCTCCGGTTGCAAAGCGCATATCGTCGTGACAAAAGAGCACGCACGGGATCGTGTTTATCAATTCCTTTCGATCCTGAACTCTCTTGCCGTTTTTTTCGATTCGTTTGATACCGTCCGCACAGCGTATGTCGATCTTTTGAACATTGCCGCTTTCCTGTTTGTAGAGCGCGTGAAGCGCAAAGGCCTCTTCTCCCGTTTTAACGATTTGCGAATCGGTATACGTGCGGAACGAAGAACCGTACGCGGAATAGTACAGCGCTTCGAGGATATTCGTTTTCCCCTGCCCGTTCGTACCGACAAAATAGATTTCCTTTCCGGAAAAATCGATTCTGCCGTTTTTCAAATTGCGAAAATTGTCGACTGCGAGCGATAAAAACGGCATCAGTTGAGATTCATCGGCATGATGATGTGGAAATAATCGGCTGCCGGTTCGGCTCTCATCGTGATCGCTTTCATAGGTTCGGTAAATTCGAAAACGATATCTTCCGTACCGATCGTTTTGATAGGCTCTGCAACATAGAGATAGTTGAGCGCAATCGTCACTTCTTCGCCGTCGTATCTGCACGGAATCTCTTCGACCGCCGTTCCCAAATCGGTTTCAGGTGAAATGAGCGTCAGCGTACCCGGCGACACTTTGAACAAAAGCCGGCTCACCTTTTTATCGATGAGGATCGTCGTGCGCCTCAGCGCCGAATCCAAATCGTTTTTATTAACTTGGAAAGAAAACTTTTGTTTTTCGGGAATGACTTTTTGATAATTCGGAAACTGTCCTTCAAGAAGCGCGGAGGAAAATTCGTAATTACCGAATTTTACGTAAATCAATTTGTCGACGACAGCGACCGAAACGTTTCCTTCATCGCTCGCATTTTTCAAAATACAACTCAATATCTTTACCGGCACGATAGCCGGCGGAAAATCTTTTATGCCTTGTGCGATCGATTTTGCCGAATACGAAAGACGACGTCCGTCAGTCGAAACCATAACCAAATCGTCGTCTTTTTTCGTAAAAAAAACGCCCGTCATAAAATAGCGGTTCGCGTCTTCCGAAACGGCGAATATCGTCTGCGAAATCATCTCTTTCAAATCTTTTGCCGCGACGTCGAAAAAGGGCACGTCCTGTGCCTGATTGACCGAAGGAAATTTATCGCTTGCGATGCTTTTCAGTTGAAATTTTATTTTTTTGGCAACGGGTGTAATCGTTATCTTTACGTCTTCCTGTTTGAACTCGATTTCACCCTGCGGAGAAGACGCGAGTATGCTCATAAACTTGTCGCAGTACACCGTCGTCGATCCTTCTTCCTGTACATCGACCGGAATTTTTGTTAAAAAACCGACCGACGAATCGGTCGCCTTTATCGTAAGCGTATTATTTTCCGCACTGAAAAAGATATTCGATAAAATCGAAATCGCGCTTTTATTCGTAATGATTTCCTGAGCGACGGCGATTTCTTTGATCATCGCATCTCTATCAAAAGAAAATTTCATAGTAAGCTCCTGTATCGATTACGCAATACTATTGTTTCTATTGCGTAGATTCGTTTTTATTCACAAAATGTTGTTTCTTAAATTTATATTATATATATAAATTTAATCATAATAATAGTAAGGCCAGGCAAATTGTGGAAATCTCACGTATTTAATTATATCATCGGTATTTACGTCGTATATAACTTGTTGCCCTCTGTCCACATGTTATACACTTTTCCACATTGTATACCTTTTTGTGCATCTTTTCCACAGCATTATAGCACATTATTCACTTTTTGTAATCTTTGATTTCCCTCATCAAAAGTTGAATTCTCGCTTCCAGCGAAGAATCGATTTTTATCTCCGATGAAATTTTATCGTACGAATGCATGACCGTCGAATGATCGCGCCCGCCGAATTCGCTGCCGACTTCCGTAAACGAATATTCGGTGAGCTCGCGTGCGATGTACATGGCTATTTGGCGCGGGATCACGTATTTTTGATCGCGTTTTTTGCTTTTCAAATCCGCAACCGAAATCGTATACAGATCGGCGACGACTTTTTGAATCGTGTCGATGGAAATCGTTCCGGCCGACGGACTCGAAAAGATATCGCGCAGCTGCTGTTGCGCCACTTCGATCGTAACCGGTTTTTGAATCAATTCCGCATAGCCCGTCATCTTCGTCAAAGCCGACTCCAAATCGCGCACGTTCGTTTCGATATTTTTTGCGATATAGTCGATGACATCTTCGGGAATTTGCTTATCGAGCAATTTCAATTTATTTAATAAAATCGCACGCCGTGTTTCATACGACGGCAGTTTCAAATCGATGCTGAATCCGTTCGACAAGCGGCTTTGCAGACGTTCGTTAAATACTTTCATCTCTTTGACCGGGCGGTCGCACGTAAATACGAGCTGCGAGTTTTTATCGCGAAGCGCATTGAACGTATAAAACAATTCTTCCTGTACTTTTTCCTTTCCCTGCAAAAAGTGAATATCGTCTATGAGCAGCACGTCGAGGTTTCTGTATTTCGATTTGAATTTATCCATTTCTTTTATTTTCGATCCGATCGACCAGATAAATTCGTTCGTAAAAGATTCCGCCGAAATATAGCAGATTTTCAATTTTTCATCGCTTTGAAACAGATAATTTCCGATAGACTGCATGAGATGCGTTTTTCCGAGTCCGACTCCGCCGTAGAGCAACAGCGGGTTGAACCTTTTTCCCGGCTCTTTTGCCGCCGCAAGCGCCGCATTGTATGCAAAGCTGTTGTCTTCTCCGGGTATAAAGGTTTCAAATGTAAAAGCTTCGTTCAGCTGCGGGTGTTTTTTTTGAGAGGCCGGAAAAGAGGCTTTTTCGTCGTTCTTTTTTTGCGGAGCAGCGCTTTGTGCGGCTCCTTTTTCGGCAATATTTTCATTGCTTACGATATGCTGCAGCTTGATATTTTTTTGACCCGTCAACGATTCTATTTTTTTTGCAATTTTATCGATATTGCCTTTTTTGAGCATCGTCTGCCACAAAAATTCGGATGGAACGGACACGGTTATCGTATTGTCGGTATCTTCAATATATTGGATATTGAACCAGAGCTTGAATTCCGTTTCCTGCTGAGGACCTGCATTTTTATATTCTTCGTGAATTTGATCCATCGCATAGAACCAAACTTCACGATAGTTATTATTGGGCATAGGGATTAATTATAAACGAAAATTCTCATATCTGTCAATTTTTAAAAACGTATATCGACTGTAACTATTATTCCATATTATTATTTATAAAATAGATTGAGGTATAAATATGAAACGATTACAATGTATTAAAACGACTGTCGCATTTTTATGTGCCTTTGTATTGTGTGTGTCTTGTGCAAAATCGCAGGAACGAACTGTTTTGAAAAATGCTCAAAACAATGTAATATTAGGCGGTAAAACGATGAAACACGAAAAAGAAATCTTCCTTGCTGGCGGCTGTTTTTGGGGCGTCGAAGCCTATTTCGAGCGTCTTCCCGGTGTCGTGCTCACCGAAACGGGATATGCAAACGGAAAAACCGACAAAACTTCGTATTACGAATTATCCGAAACCGATCACGCGGAAACCGTCCGCATCGTCTACGATCCTACGACGATTACGCTGGAAGAATTACTTGCGCATTATTTTAGAATCATCGATCCGACTTCCGTCAATCGGCAGGGAAACGACAGAGGCCGCCAATACCGCACCGGCATTTACTATACCGATGCTGCGGATGAAAAAGACGTGCAGGCATTTTTGGATTTTATGCAAAAAAAATATTCCGAACCGCTCGCTGTTGAAACGGGAGCGTTAAAAAATTTTATCCGCGCCGAAGACTATCATCAAAAATACCTCGATAAAAATCCCGGCGGCTATTGCCACATCGATTTACGCCTCGCGGAAAAACCGCTGTACGATGAAAGCCGTTTTGCAGTACCGACAAAAGACGCGCTCAAAAAAAAGCTTTCTCCGCTGCAATACGACGTAACGCAGCGACAAGCGACCGAACGCCCCTATACGAGCGAATACGACGCTTTCGATGAAAAAGGGATCTACGTCGACATCGTAACGGGAAAGCCGCTTTTTTCTTCAACCGATAAATACGACGCAGGCTGCGGTTGGCCGAGTTTTACGAAACCCATAACGACCGATGCCGTCGGCTACGAAAAAGACACAAGTCTCGGTATGCTGCGCACCGAAGTGCATTCTCGAACGGGGGACTCTCATTTGGGACACGTGTTCGACGACGGGCCGGAAGATGCAGGCGGACTTCGTTACTGCATAAACGGAGCTTCTCTCAAGTTTATCCCCTATGCCGACATGGAAAAAGAAGGCTACGGCGACTACATACCCTATGTAAAATAAAAACGCCGCAAGTTTTTAATCGGACGGAGCCGGTCGGAAGAACCCACCCTTCGCGGCTCACTCACGCTCGGCCTCCTCACTCGCCTGCGCTCGCTCCGGTGGCTGCCAGCGGCACCGCTCCGGCCGGGCGTAGGTTTTTATACTTT
>NZ_AVQI01000031.1 GCF_000468115.1 Treponema socranskii subsp. socranskii VPI DR56BR1116 = ATCC 35536 | reverse complement strand
CTCGTTGCAAAAGCGGTATATTCCGATTTATTGCGGACTGATATTCGACTAAGACGATGATATCGGCGCCGAAACGGTGTATAATGAATCGATTACCGAATGACACATCATCAATCGGATCGCACCGTATAGCTTGTGCCGCCCGGAGCGCGTTCGATAACGCATTTTTAAAAATTTCCCGTGAAACGAAGGGGGAAATAGGGGTGTTTTAGAAAGCAAAAAAAGAGTTGACAGCGGAGCCGGCTTGTGCTATATTGAAAAAGAATTACAGTTGTATCAACTGTTAACTACGGCTGTCATAAAAAGACCGTCGGTCCGGCAGCCGATGCAAAAATGGAGGTTTTTTGTATGAAAAAGATTTTAGGTGTTGTGCTTGCATCCGCACTCGTCGCGGGCGCATTCGCACAAGTTACGACCGGAGTCGAATTCAGAACGGGGATTATCGCCGCGGATTGGACGTTCAAAAAGGATACGGATCCGGATGCGGCATACTTTGCGCAGGATAACCTTGACGATACGCACATCGGCGTTACCGCTGCGGGAAAGAATGCCGGCGTTACGGCGGAAGTCACGTTTGATCTGAACGAAGCATTGATCTTTAACGCGAAAGATAATAATTGGGATAGAAACGGCGATGGTGTCATTGACGAAAAAGATAATCTTATCCTTTCGAAAAAACCCTTGCTCGCTGCCGGTGATGTATTGGGATGGTTCAATATCGGCGGACTCAAATTTACCGCAGGTAAATTTGCCAGCCGCTCAACGAACGCGATGGGTCTGCGCATGCGCCAGTCTGTAGGCAAAATCGTTAGCATTTCATTCGTCGAAGCGTACAAATTCGGTACGGCGATTAAAGACAATGTCGGCGTCGATGCGAACAATATGACGCACGGTACGAACCTTGCCGCGATCGGCGATTATACGTTCCCGATCGGAGATGCGAAGCTTCTCGTAAAAGCCGCCATTTTCGATTCCGATCCCGGTTTCCCGCACCTCAAGAGCGGTTACGGCTTTGAAGCCGCATACCAGTCCAAGCTCTTTACGATCATCGCTGATGTAAAAGTGCCGAAAGCATACACTGCAGTAACCGGTGTATATTTCCGCATGATGCCGATCAATATGCTCGACTTCGCCGTCGGCGGTACGCTCGCATTCGATAACAGCGGCGCAACCGACAATACGACGATCGGTCTCGACGCGCGTGTACGCATTTTGCCGCTCGATGCGCTTTCTTTCACCGTTATGGGTAACTACTCTCTTGAAACAGCTAAACAAGGCGACAATAAAGCATATACCGACGGTAAATACATCGCGCTCAACGCAAGCTATATGTTGAACGATATGTTTACGCTCTTCGGTGAACTCGGATATTTCGATGAGAATACAAAGGCATACAAGGAAAAGGATAACATTAAATTCCAAGTCGGTACGACCATCAACCCGGTTGAAAACGTAACCGTTTCCGGTGCCGTACAGGCTGCGATTCCGATCTACAGCGATACGCCTGCAAAAGGTACTCCTGTATTCGGACTTTCGATCCCTGTCGCTATGAAGATCGCTTTCTAAGCTGAACTTTATTTGACAACCGACCCGTGCGCTCTGTACGGGTAGGGCAAAAATCCCGCAGCATACGTTGCGGGATTTTTTTATAGCGGGGAGAATGCGCGTGACGAGCGGGCAAACGTGTACGCGGCAGTTGCCGGAATGCGGGGGCGGTGTGGGGCATGCGTTTGAGAAAAAGCGGGGAGTAGGGGTGAACTGTGGACTTGAGCAAGCGAGGTGTGCGCCCCGCGTTTTGCGGAAAGCGCGGCCTTACAGTTGTTCGACTTCCGACTCGGTAAGGCCTGTAGCTTGTGCGATAATACCGATGGAAACTCCAAGCCGTTTGAGATTGGCCGCATCTTGCAGCGCCTTTTGATATGAGCCATCGGAAAAGCCTTCCAGTTTTCCCTGTGCGATACCCAGCGAAAAACCTTTCGCTTCGCCTTGTGCGATACCTTCCTGCAGTGCGATTTCCCGTTCTTCTTCCCGCTGTACAGCTATGTCCACGTCATAATCGTATTCGGCTATAAGCATATTCATCACCTCCCGCGATTTTCGCTGTAAGTATTCCCGTAAGATGTCGTTTTGTATACACTCTTTGATCGCGTTCTGAAAGCCGTTTTCAGGATCGAGCTTCGTGTGTCTTCGTACGGCGTCTACGAACAGCGTGTACTCTTTCAGCGGCTTACACGTATGTAAGATTTTACTGCCCCTATTATAATTGATATTCGTCACGCTGACAACGAGTTCGAGGCAAGGTTTTTCGGGTATCGTCATAAAGGCGTCGGAAAGACGGAGGGTTGTGTTTTCGGGGTAATCTTCTTCTCCGTTATAGAACACGTAGAACTCCGGCGTAGGGATCTTCTTCAGACGTCTCAGATAGCGGTCGCGCGGGTTTTGGATGCGTTCGTAAAGCCGCGCCGCATATTGTAAAAAGCGCAACGGCATATTGGCATTGATTGTCGATTGGTGTTCGACCAACACGATGATTTTACCGTCGATGAGGCAGGCGACGTCATTGCGGAAAGCCATGTACATGACCTGTTCGAGACGGAGCGCATTTGATTCTTTCATCGAGAACAATAGGACTTGTAAGAATGTTGCCGATTTTATAAAATCCGATAAGTAAAATCGAAAACGGGAGATCAGCTATGAAAACGAAATTAATCGGTACTGTGATTTTTGCGGCGGCAGTGTTCTTTTTGCTTAGCTGTACGGGCTGTGAACTTTTACATATCGTCGACGGAAACGGGAATATTGCAACGAAAAGTTTTGATCTGAAAAATTTTACTGCAATTTCCTGTTCGGGCAGCTGGACGGTAAACGTCGAACAGGGCGACACCTTTGCTGTAAAAGTTACATCGGATGAAAATTTATTTCCGTTTTTTGACATATATGTTTCATCCGGAATACTGCATATCAAAGTAAAAAGCACATACAACTTGAAAAGCACCAAACAAGAAGTTTCCGTTACTCTGCCGGACTTGAAGGGATTGTACGTTTCGGGTTCCGCCAAAGTGTTTATGCCGAAATGCAACACGAAAGGAATGGACTTGATGCTGAGCGTTTCCGGCTCGGGGAAAATCAAAGTCGAAAATCTTACCGTAGAAAAAACAGAGCTGAAAATAGCGGGTTCGGGAACCGTTTCGGTGTCGGGCAAAGCGGAGAATATAAACGCTTTTATCTCCGGCTCCGGCAAAATGAAAGCCGCCGAATTGGAAGCAAACGATGTCTCGGTCGATATTTCGGGATCGGGTTCTGCGGAAGTTTGGGCAAAGAACACGTTAAACGGAGTCGTAAGCGGCTCGGGTATAATTTATTATAAAGGCAGCCCGCGTATAACATTACGTAGTTCAGGCAGCGGGAAGATAAGGCCTCTCTAAAAAAGACCGGTACATCGTCTTTCAGTCGGATTATCTTCGGCATTTCGGCGGCCGCTGTTTATAAACTTGAACGCTGTCCGCCGCAGCAAAGCGGACGCCGTAACCGCTTGCAGCGCTAATCGGTGACGCTCGCACTCTGCAGCATCGAAGCGAATTCAGTGTTTTGTTTCCTGTTCGGCAGCGCCCGATTTCTGCAGTAACTTCCGCAGTATCGGCTCGGCGTGCAGTGCATCGGTGAGCGCTTTCGCTTCTCCGCTTGCGCGGGATTTCGCTTGAGCGGCGGCAGCATTCGCTTTTTCTTTTGTGCGGCTGTCCGCTTCCCGTTTGACGGCGCGGATCAAAATATTTTTCGGCGTGTGTTCGAGCGCGATGAATTCGAGGAGCTTGACGTCGTATCCCGCTTTTTCGAGGTATTCCGCGCGGAGCGCATCGGTTGCAAGAGCGGTAAAGCGCTCTTTGATGATACCGTATTTTAAAAGCGGAGCGAACGCGGCGTCTGCGGTATTTTTATCGAGCGCGGCGTTCAGTTCGTGCTGACAGCAGGGTACGCTTAAAATCGCTTTGCAGCCGCAGTTTACGGCATAGGCGAGCGCGTAATCGGTCGCCGTATCGCATGCGTGCAGCGTGATGATGATGTCGGCTTTATCTCCGTCCGCATAAGAGGCGATGTCGCCTGCGGCAAAGTCGAGCCCTTCCGCTCCGAGCGCCGCCGCCGTTTTATTGCAATAAGCGACGACGTCTTTTTTCAAATCAAGTCCCGTAATGAGCGCGTCGATTTTTTTTATCTCTTTGAGATAATAGTGAAGCGCAAAGGTGAGGTACGATTTTCCCGAACCGAAGTCGATGATTCGGAGGGGGCGCGAAGTGCCTGCCGCGCGCATAACCGAGGGAATGATATCGTCTATGAATTCGAGAAAGCGGTTTATTTGCCTGAACTTATCGTACTTCGACGCGATGACTTTTCCTTCGGCCGTCATCACTCCGAGAAGTACGAAAAACGGCGCGGGCTTTCCTTCGGGGATGAGGTAATTTTTTGTATGGTTGTGTCCTCTCGCACTCGATTGACCGGCGCAGGAATTTTTGCACCCCGCGCCGCCGCATTCCGTATCACCGCAGTTCGAGCCGAATTGCCGGCGAGTTCCGTTTTCGATCGACTTTCGGAGTGTCGTCGTTTTTCCGTTTTTATTTCCGAGTATCGTGATGATTTCGGTTTCCGTGCGCTCGACGCAGTTTTTAAACGTCGTGCCCGCGTGCGCTTTCAAAAAATCGCCGAATTCTTCTTCCGTGTAATACTCCTGAAAAGCCTGCGTCACGGTAAATTTTTCCGCAAAATACGCTTTGCCCGAAGAAGCTGCGTGCCGCTTTATTTTTATGCGGGTGTACGGTCTGCCTAAAATCGCTTCGACGTTTTTTACCGGTTTTGAAAACGTTGCCGAAAGTATCATACTATCGAGTATACTATTTTCCGAAAAAATGATATAGTAAAGCGTATGGGTAAATGTCTCGTATTCGTAAATCAAAAAGGCGGCGTCGGCAAAACGACGTCGGTTATCAATATCGGCGCATATATGGCGCTCGCCGGCAAAAAAACGCTTCTCGTCGATTTCGATCCGCAAGGCAATATGTCCAGCGGCGTCGGAGTGTCGAAAGACAAGCCGACCGTTTACGAACTCATCGCCGGTCTCGCATCTCCCGCCGACGTCATCAAACACGCATCGGTAAAAAATCTCGATGCTCTCAGCGCTTCCATCGATTTGTCGGGAGCGGCGATAGAGCTCGTCGATCAAAGCGACCGCGAATTTTACCTCAAAAAATCGCTCGAAAACCTAAAGGACGAATACGATTACATTCTCATCGATTGTCCGCCGTCTCTCGGCATTTTGACGCTGAACGGTCTTGCCGCCGCGGACGCGGTGCTCGTTCCGATGCAGTGCGAATACTTTGCGCTCGAAGGCATTACGCTCCTGCTCCAGACGGTAAAAAAAGTGCAGCAGGGCATTAACAAAAATCTTGTGATCGGCGGTATATTTTTTACGATGTACGATTCGCGCACGCGTCTCGCACAGGATGTCGTAACGCAGGTAAAGTCGTATTTTAAAGATCTCGTTTTTTCTACGATCATCCCGCGCAACGTGCGCCTTTCCGAAGCGCCGTCCAGAGGCCAGCCGATCTGTGAATACGATCCGTCGTGCGTCGGCGCGGTCAGTTATAAAAAACTTGCGGAAGAGGTGATGCGCCGTGGCTAAAAAAGGCGGACTCGGATTGGGGCGGGGACTCGACGCGCTCATGAATACGGGCGGAGAAAGCGCTTCCGTCGATGCGGATGTCGTTTCCGTGTCGGATATCGCCGCCGGTGTGAAATTGCCCGAAGGTATAGAATCGGATGCGGACGGCGCGCTGTGGGCGGACGTCGCTCTATTGCAGCCGAATCCCCGTCAGCCCCGCAAAGAATTCGATCAGGCGTCGCTCGAAGAACTCGCTTCTTCGATCAAAGAGCACGGTGTCGTGCAGCCGATCATCGTCGAACCCGCAGGCGAAAAAAACTTTTTCATCATCGCCGGTGAGCGTCGCACGCGCGCGGCAAAACTTGCGGGGCTTCAAAAAGTTCCCGTGCAGATACGGCGCTACAACGATCAAAAAAAGCTCGAAATCGCGCTCATCGAAAATATACAGCGTACCGATTTGAATCCGATCGAAGAAGCGGCGGCGTATTACAATCTCATGCAGATGGGAGATCTGAGCCAGGACGAAGCGGCTCAGCGCGTGGGCAAAAAACGTTCCACCGTTGCAAATGCGCTTCGGCTTTTAAAGCTCCCCGACGATATGCAGGCTTCTCTCATCGAAGGAAAGCTCACGGCAGGTCACGCGCGTGCGCTGCTTTCGGTCGTAAACCCCGCAGACCAGCGCGTGCTTTTTAATAAAATTATCGCAGACGGTCTTTCCGTGCGCCAAGCCGAAGAAAGTGCCGCATCGTTCAACGGCGGGGGCAGAGCCGCGGACACGAAAAAAAAGCAAAAAAAGCGCGGAGCAAAAGATACCGATATCGCTGCAATCGAACAAAGATTTATCGAAAAGCTCGGTACAAAGTGCAAAATCAACGGGACGCTTGAAAAGGGTTCGATCGAAATCGATTATTTCAGCCGCGCCGATTTGGACAGACTGTACGCCGTCATCTCCGGAACATAATTTTCAGTTTTGCGTTCAGCGGTGCCGGAGACTGCGGTATCGAAACATACGCCTCTTTTTGTAACTGCATACGTGTGCATCTGTTTTTCTACGGATGATGCCGTGAAACATATTTTATTAATATCAATTTCGAGTTTTCTAAAACTCGAAATCTTCCATCCTGTCCGCAGATCAAGTGAATGGCGATTTTTGAAAACAAATAATATTGTGCGGAGACGAGGTTCCGGCCGCGTGCCGTTTCGAGCGTTAGGCTTACGGAAGCCTGCTTCAAAAGCTCGACTGCGGCTAAGCGGACGGGTTCTCGCCGAAAGCACATCTTTTATTATGTCTCAATTTCAAAAATCGACATTCATACTATTAATATCTTTATCGATTGCATCTGCAGCTGTTTTTGCACAAGGAGCGGCTATGTATAAGGACACGACGGTTCCGCTGAAAAATGTGACGCTGTATTCGTCGGGCGTCGCCTATTACGAACACGAAGGACAAGCATCGGGCGCTTCCCGCATCGGCTTATCGTTTACGCCGGAACAGATCAACGACGTTTTAAAATCGCTTATCGTTTCCGATTCGGCGGCAAAAAATATTTCGGTCGCCTATCAGTCGGAAGACGCGCTTCGGAAAATCCTTGAAAGCTTGAGCGTCAACCTGAGCGAAGTTTCGGATTTGGCCGATATATTGTACGCCCAGCGCGGCGCGGAGATCGAAGTTGCCACCGGAGAAAAGGCAGCCGAAAAACTCGCCGGAAAAATTTTGACGGTCGACAGACGCGAGCGCGAATCAGGCGGCGATACGCTTTCGCTTTTCACTTCCGACGGCGTTCACATCGTTCCGTTTAAAGAAATAAAATCGTTCCGCTTTACCGATCCGAAGCGCGGAGAAGATTTAAATACCGCACTTTCCGTTCTGCTTCGTTTCTCGTCCGCTTCGAAAAAAAATCTTTCGATTCTCATCGATGCTGCGGGAAAGCGCGACGTCCGCCTCGCATACGTTATGGAGTCTCCCGTGTGGAAGCCGACGTACCGCATCGACACGGGTTTCGGCACTGCGGAGTTTCAAGCGTGGGCTATCGTCGACAATTCGACCGACATCGACTGGAACGAGGTGCGCTTGACGCTGACGACCGGACGTCCCGTCGGTTTTAAGCAGGATCTGTATCCGCCGTATTTTACGTACCGTCCGACGCTGCCCCTCATGGCAGGTGCGGCAGCCGCTGCGGAAACCTACGATTCCGCGTACGGAGAAGCCGATGAAGCGTACATGGAAGCTTCGTCCCCACGCATGAAGATGTCCATGAACAAAGTCGCCGCCGAAGCGAAAATCGGTTCAAGTTACGATTACGGCGATTCGCTTCGGGACATCGTAAATCGGAACGTCGCGGCATCCGACACATCCGCCGAAATGTTTACGTTTACGCCGGTAAAACCCGTTACGATCGGCCGGCAGGAAAGCGTTATGATTCCGATTGCCGCGGTAAAACTGCCCGCCGAAAAGTTTTCCGTTTTTTCAAATATGCATCTCAGAGAAAACACGCACCCGAAATTCTGCGTCCGCATCGAAAATACGTCCGGCATGAAATTCCCGGCAGGTCCCGTTTCCGTTTCGTCAGAAGGCGCGTATGCGGGGGACGCCGTGCTCGAATTTTTGCCTGCGGGAGATACGCGCATCATCGGCTACGGTGACGATATGGAAGTGAACGGCAGCTTAACAAAAAAAACTTCGTCATCGATCGATACGGTGAAAATCGCGGGCGGGCTTTTGCACACCACGAAAAAACGTGTTTACGATTCGACGTATACGATAAAAAACTCCGCCGCAAAATCGCGGAAAGTCCTCATCGAACACCCGATCACGGGCAATGCCGCCCTCGTTGCGACGAAAGCGCTGCTTGAAAAAACGCCCGCCCTCTACCGCTTTACGCTTTCGGTCGATAAAAATTCAACCGGCACGCTCGCGGTAAGCGAAAGCGAAATCGTCGAAACTACTGCCGCTCTCATAAAGATGAGTGTAAACGATTTTATCGCCTGCTCAAGCGATGCCGATATGCCGAAAGAGGTGCGGAAAGCGTTTGAAAACATCGCGGCAAAAAAGGCAAAGCTCGACGAAGCGAAGAGCGCCTACGAAAAGCTTTCCGCCGACTGCAAAAATACCGGCGACGAGCAAAGGCGCGCGCGCGAAAACCTCGAAGCGACGGGCTCTTCGACTGCGCAGGGCAAACAATTCCTCGACAAACTGATGCGCCTCGAAAGCGAACTCGATTCGCTTAAAACGAAGACGGAAGCCGCCCGCGCAAATCTCGACAAAGCCGAAAAAGATTTTTCCGATTATCTGAAAACGGTAAAGGCCGGCTGAACGGGCGCAGATACCGTCGGCAAGCTCGTGTACTGCTGAGCTAAAGAGAAAACGCACTATCGCATTTTTTTACTCGCTATCATAAAATGATAGTATTTCCTCGCTATAGTATAATCATTACGCGATGACGAGGAGAAGAAAAAATGACTGATTTGTTTCAATGCTGCAATTTTTTAAAGGATTTTATAATGGAATTGTTTAAAAGGTATAATTTCCTTATTAAGAAAATACGATCCTAATCGAAAGATGGATGGAACTTATTGGTTTATGAAAATAGACTTAAAATATATCATTCCGAACGATATAACAGTCAAGTCGAAAATTTACCCGGAGATATCGGAAATTTGCAAAATAAAACTCTTACAAACTTGACAAACGCTTTTTTTGAAATATAATAAAAAGATATACCATAAGTGGAGTTATTATATGAGTGTAAGTATTACCATTAAGGATGCGGTAAAAATTTTTGACGGTAAAACGATAATCGACAAATTGAATGTCGGTGTCCATGCAGGAGAATTTTTTACGCTGCTCGGCCCGTCGGGCTGCGGCAAAACGACGCTGTTGCGCATGATCGCCGGTTTTAATTCCATCGAAGGCGGCGATTTCTATTTTAACGATAAGCGCATAAACGATTTGGATCCTTCGAAGCGGAATATCGGTATGGTGTTCCAAAACTATGCGATCTTTCCGCATTTGACGGTCAGAAAAAACGTCGAATTCGGTTTGCAAAATAAAAAATTGACAAGGACGGAAATACACAACCAAGCGGAAAAGTTTTTAAAATTGATGCAGATCGATCAGTTCGCGGAACGGATGCCGAGCCAGCTTTCCGGCGGTCAGCAGCAGCGCGTCGCGATCGCGCGTGCACTCTGCATCGAACCGAGCGTCTTGCTGATGGACGAACCGCTTTCCAATCTCGACGCAAAACTCCGCGTTGAAATGCGTTCGGTTATCCGCGAAATGCAGAAAAAAATCGGCATTACGACGATCTACGTTACACACGATCAGGAAGAAGCGATGGCGGTTTCCGACAGGATCGCCGTTTTGAACGGCGGCGTTATCCAGCATATCGGAACGCCGAAAGCGATCTATCAGCGTCCCGTCAATATGTTCGTCGCTTCGTTTATCGGCAGAAGCAATTTAATAAACGGTAAACTCACCGTTCGCGGCGGCTCGTGCTTTTTGTCGATATTCGATTACGAAGTCGAAGTGAAAAACGTGCAGGATCGGTATAAGCACGATCAGGATGTCGTCGTCTCCATACGGCCGGAAGAATTCCTTATGCGGAAGCATGGCGAAGACGGGATATCCGCAAAGATCTTCGACTGCATTTTCCTCGTTTTGAGCACGCACTTTGTCATCACACTGCCGGACGGCATGGAAATCGAAACGATTCAAATTTCGGCGCTCGACGATTTATTAAAAAAAGACAGCGATATAAAGCTCGGTCTCGATATCGATAAGATCAATATTTTTACCGCCGACGGAGAACACAATATTTTGTCCGGCGTAAAAGACGACAATGCGGACACGGAGAGCATACATGCTGCACAATAAACGAAAAGTCGATGTTTGGACATTTGTGTCTCTCGTCATCATGGCGGCGTTTATATTGACGCTGCTCTATCCGATGATAAAGATCTTCAGGCTGGCGGTGCTCGACGAAAGCGGACGCTTTACGTTGCAGAACTTTGCGACGTTTTTTTCGAAGCCGTACTACAGTCGTACGATATTAAACAGTTTCGAGCTCGCCGTTTTAATTACGCTGTGCTCACTCCTCATCGGTATTCCGTTTTCGTACTTTTATTCGTTTTACGTATTAAAAGGCGCGAAAACGATTTTCATTTTGAGTATTTTGTGCTGTATGTCGGCTCCCTTTATCGGCGCGTACGCGTGGATTCTGCTGCTCGGCAGGTCGGGCGTGCTCACCGTTTTTTTGGAAAACACGCTGCACATAAAAATGTTCGGCAGCATCTACGGTATGGGCGGCATCGTCCTCGTCGAAACGCTTAAACTGTTTCCGCTCGTGTTTATCTATATGAACGGCGCGTTTAAAAACATCGATAACAGTCTGCTCGAAGCGTCCGCAAACCTCGGCTGCGTCGGCGTAAACCGCCTGCTCAAAATCATCCTGCGGCTTTGTATGCCGACGATTCTCGCGGCATCGCTGCTCGTGTTTATGCGATCGTTCGCGGATTTCGGAACGCCGCTTTTACTCGGCGAAGGATTCCGGACGTTCCCGGTGGAGATCTACAATCAATACCTCGGCGAAAACGGTACCGATTTTCATTTTGCGGCGACGATCAGCGTCATCGCAATTGTCATCACGGCGCTCGTGTTTGCATTGCAAAAGTGGGGCACGAATAAATTCAAATTTTCGATCAACGCGCTGCACCCCGTACAAAAGAAAAATCCCGGATTGGTCGGCGGTATTTTGATGAACGCATATTGCTACCTCATCATTGCGTTTTCGTTTTTGCCGCAGCTCTATGTCATCTATCTGTCGTTTAAAAAATGCGATATGGCTGTGTTCAAAGCTGGCTTTTCGTTCGACAGCTACCGTGCTGCGGCCAGACGGCTCTTGTTCCGTTCGTTTTCCAATTCTCTGCTCATAAGCGGCCTCGCGCTGCTCGTCATTATTTTGCTTTCGATCTTTATCGCGTACCTCGTCGTGCGCCGTTCCAATCTCTGGAACAATTTGATCGATTCCATTTCGATGATCCCGTATATTATTCCCGGTTCGGTTATCGGCATTGCGCTCGTCATCGCGTTCAGCAATAAACCTCTGGCGCTGACGGGGACGATGCTCATCATGATCATTTCGTTCGTCATACGACGTATGCCGTATACGATACGTTCGGCGACGGCAAATCTTATTCAAATCCCGATGAGCATCGAAGAAGCGTCTATCAGTCTCGGCACGTCAAAGCTGAAAACCTTCCGCGCCGTCACCGTACCGATGATGACGAACGGCATTTTGTCGGGTGCGATTTTGAGCTGGGTTTCGCTCGTAACGGAACTGTCGAGCTCCATCATCCTGTACAACAACAGCACGATCACGCTGACGATGTCCGCATACGTTTCTATCGCGATGGGAAATTACGGGATGGCGTGTGCATTTTCGTCCATCTTGACGGTTTTGACGTTCGTATCGCTGCTCGTCTACCTGAAAGTGAGCAGCGCAGAGGATATACAGGTATAAAAAACATTGTACTTTTGAGGTTCTCAAATTAGTTTTCAAATTTACAAAATATGGAGGTATTTATGAAAACGAAATCGATAATTTTTGCCGCGTTGTTGGCGAGTTTGTGTCTTCCGGTTTTTTCTCTCGGAGAATCCGACAAAAAGAACAACAGGATCGTTTTGTATTCTTCGATGACTGAAAACGATATCGGCAATTTAACGAAATTATTCGAAGCGAAAAATCCGGGAATGACGATCGAAGTCGTCAACGGTTCTGCCGGCGAATTGACGGCGCGGATCCGCGCAGAAAAAAACAATCCGCAGGGCGACGTCATGTGGGGCGGTCTTTCGAACAGTGACGGCAAAATCAATGCCGATCTCTTCGAACCGTTTTTGACGAAGTATGAACCGGAGATCATGGCCGACTACCGATCGAACAACGGTTTTTACAATCTCGATCACCTTTCGACCGTCGTGTTCTGCGTCAACACCGATTTGGAAAAGCAGCTCGGTTTGAACATCAAAGGTTATCCCGATTTGCTCGATCCGAAATTAAAAGGCAAAATCGTTTTTTCGGATCCCAATTCGTCGTCCGCCGCGTGGAACAATGTATGCAATATCATGTCCGTGTACGGGAACGACAGCCCGAAGGCATGGGATTACATCGAAAAACTTATTAAAAACGGTCTCGTCGTTTCGACGTCGTCTTCCGTATGTTTCAAAAGCGTACAGACGGGTGAATATGTCGTCGGATTGACGTATGAAGACGGTGCTTCGACGCTGCTGAAATCCGGTGCAACGAATATCAGAATGGTGTATCCGGCCGAAGGGACGTCCGCATCGGCGTTCGGCTGCGCGATGATTAAAGGCTGCAAAAATCCCGAAGGCGCAAAAATGCTCATAGAATTTTTGATGAGCCCGGAAGGCGAAACGGAACTCGGCAACGCGCTGCAGACGCTGCGCTTGACGAATACGAAAGCGACGTATACGTCGAAGTATCTCCCCGCGAGCAAAGACGTGAAATGGGTGAGCCGCGATATCGATTGGCTGATTGCGAATAAAAAAGCGGTGCTCGAACGGTGGAACGCGATTTACACGTCGAATCATAAATAAGGAAGACGCTGCGAAAAGCGTTTTACATGAGGAGGGGCTGCCCAAAAACTTCAGTTTTTGGGCAGCCCTTTTTTTCGCTTTCATTTGCCACGAACGTGAAAATAGTATATGCTTGCATCTATGCGACAGGCGGTACAAAAAATTGTTAAAGAGCGCATCGGCGGCATCGGTACGACTTTTCGACGAATAGCGCTCATTCTCATTGCGGCCGTTATCTCGGCGTTAAATATGAAAACCTTTATCCGTGCGGGCGATCGCTTCCCCGGCGGTTTTACCGGATTGACGCTGCTCATTCAGCATGTCGCACGGACGTATTTTTCGTTTGAGCTTCCGTACAGTCCCGTCATGCTTGTCATGAACGTCATCCCTATCGTCATCGGTTTTAAATACATCGGCAGACGTTTTACGCTGTACACCTGTCTCATGGTTGTCACCTCTTCCGTACTCGTCGACCTCTTTCCCGATTTTGCGATCATCGACGACGTGCTGCTGTCAGCCGTTTTCGGCGGTATCATTGCGGCGTTTTGCGGATACCTGTGCCTTTGTGCCGGTGCGTCGGGCGGCGGTACCGAAATCATCGCGATTTTCATTTCCGAAAAATACGGCAGAGACGCGTGGAACTATATGCTCGTCTTTAACGCTGCGATCCTTTTGGTCGCCGGCGCGATCTTCGGTTGGGAGCGCGCGCTCTATTCGATTTTTTTCCAATTTTCCGCGACCCAGCTGCTCAATTCCATATACAAGCGTTATCAAAAGACGACGCTCTTTGTCATTACGAACCGTCCCGCCGACGTATACAGGACGATTCACGAAATAACGAACCACGATGCGACGGTCTTTAAAGGCAAGGGCTGCTATCACGGAGCGGAACGCGATTTGGTGTATTCGGTTGTCGCTGCGGATGAAGTGCAAAAAGTTGCGCGGGAGATAAAAGAAGCCGACCCTCTCGCATTTATCAATATCTTCCATTCGAAGCGGATACTCGGTCAATTTTATCTGCGCCCGAAAGATTAAATTAATAATACGCTATCGTAAAGCCGCCCGTCTTCGTAAAACCGAGCGCCGAATAGGCTTTTTGCGCGGCTTCGTTTCCGTTCCGTGCGTAGAGCACCGGCAGCCGATTCGATGCGACGATTTTTTCGGCGAGCGTTTCGACGAGGAGCGATGCGCATCCCTTTCTTCTGAAATCGGGAGCAGTGTACACTCCGCCTATCTGCGCCCAGCGGATACCGACAGCATTCGTGTTCGCTTTTGCGGCCGGCTCGCCGCGGGCGTTTTGCAGCGCGACGACATATTCGGTTTTTAAAATGCGTTCGAGATTTTTTCGGGTGACGGCGGGATTTTGCGTCCTGCACGGCGGCAGCACTTCTTCGGCTTCGTATGCGAGCTGCAGCGGCATGAGCGCATCGGCATCCCGTATACCGCATCGGACTATTTTAAATTTTTCACAACACGCTTTTTCACCGGTTGCCGCCGCATTTTCCGAAATCGGATTTGCCGCAGCGCACTCCGTACGCATACCGCACATTTGCGGCTCTTCCGGTACCGCCGCATGCCGTTTGTCTTTTGCTTGGATTTTTTTTAACGCCGCTTCGGAAAGCGTCATCAATGCGTATTCGTTTACGTGCAGCGGCATTCGGCCGAGTTCCGCAAGGATTTTCATGATAAAGTGCGATGCGTCCGCTTCTCCGTTTACGCATGAGATTTTTTTATCCGACAAAAAAGCTTTGAGGGAGGTACAAAATGCTGCAGCGTTTTGCAAAGAAACGGCATTCGGAATACACAGGAGCATTCTGCTTTTGACGCTTATGACGCCGAGCGTTTCGCGCGCATCGCTTTCGACTGTAAAGCTGTCGCCCCCTCCGAGCCGGATGTGTTCGACGAGCGATACGCAAAAGCGCTCGTACTTTGCGAGGAAGGCGAGCGTTTCCGCTTTCTTTTTTTCATCGACCGGAACAAAGCGCATGACGATACCTTCCGATTTTTTCGCATATCAATAAACGACGACTCTTGCAAATTATTAATTTCAATTTCGAGTTTCCTAAAACTCGACGTTCGACCTGTTAATTTCTGAAGCTGTGAATGGGCGGGGGAATGCGCCCGCCGCGCTCGATGAATTCTTTACAGCCGAACGCGTTTACCGCCATAACCGGTGCGCCGCCTAAGAGACCGCCGAATTCCGCCCAATCACCCGTCGTTTTTCCGGGAACGGGGATGACGCGCACTGCGGTCGTTTTGTTGTTGACCATGCCGATCGCCAGTTCATCCGCGATGATGCCGCTGATAGTCGACGCTTCCGTATCGCCGGGGATCGCTATCATATCGAGGCCGACCGAACACACCGTCGTCATCGCTTCGAGTTTTTCGAGCGTAATCGAGTGCTCTTTTACCGCGCGTATCATCCCCTCGTCTTCCGACACGGGAATAAAGGCGCCCGAAAGACCGCCGACTTTCGTACTCGCCATAACGCCGCCTTTTTTTACCATATCGGTGAGCATAGCGAGAGCTGCCGTCGTACCGGGAGCGCCCGCACTTTCAAGGCCGCATTCTTCGAGGATGCGCGCGACCGAATCTCCAACGGCGGGAGTCGGCGCAAGCGACAGGTCGAGGATGCCGAATTCGACGCCGAGACGATGCGCCGCTTCCGTTCCGACAAGCTGTCCCATGCGCGAAACTTTGAACGCCGTTTTTTTGATGCCGTCGGCAAGTTCGTCGATCGGCTTTCCTTTGTATTCTTTTGCGGCGGCGAGAATGACGCCCGGTCCGGAAACGCCGACGCTCAGCACCGCGTCTCCTTCTCCCGGCCCGTGAAAAGCGCCCGCCATAAACGGATTGTCTTCCGGCGCGTTGCAGAACACGACGAGCTTTGCGCAGCCGATGCCGTCTTTTTCTTTCGTGCGTTCCGCCGTTTTTTTGACGATTTGTCCCATGAGCTTTACGGCATCCATATTGATGCCGCTCTTCGTCGAACCGAGATTGACCGACGAACACACCCGTTCGGTACATGCAAGAGCCGCGGGAATCGAATCGATGAGGACGGCATCGCCCGCAGTGATGCCCTTTTGCACGAGAGCCGAAAAGCCGCCGGCAAAATCGACGTCGAGTTCCTTTGCGGCTTTGTCGAGCGTTTCCGCCCATGCGACGTAATTTTGTTCGCCGCTCGCTTCCGCAATCATCGCAATCGGCGTGACAGCAATACGTTTGTTAATGATAGGCACTCCGAATTCCGCTTCGATTTCGCGGCCGACTTTGACGAGGTTCCCCGCCCGCTTCATAATTTTATCGTAGATGCGGTTTCGGCATTTTTTGCCGTCGTCTGAAATGCAGTCCCGCAGCGAAATGCCCATCGTGATCGCGCGGATGTCGAGCTTTTGCCGCATAAACATATTGACAGTCTGTTCGATTTCGGTCGCTGAAAAAATCATAGAGCTATTTTAGCAGTTGGCGAAAATAAAGTAAATCGGAACACGCGCGCACGAACGGTACGATTTTCCTGTTCAGTGTTTCGTACGCTTTGCATACCCGCTTTTTACCGCACCGTAATGATAAAGTCTTTATTCGCTTTTTTAAAATCGTATGCGTATGTTTTTCCGCTGCGCGAAACGACGGCGAAACAGGCGTACGACGGAAGCGAATCTTCGAGCGGAGAATCGACCGTGTCCGTATCGCCGAAGTCTTTTAAAACGGCGACGCCCGCCTTTTGCCATATTCCGTTTTTATCGTTGAACGCGTACAGTGTGAACGAGATATTTTTATCGCTCGTCTCATTGACGAATTTGACGTTGTCTTTGAAAACGCCGGGAACGCTCCGTACGTCGACTGTCACCGCATCTTTTTTATAGCTTTCGTCGGCCGAGCCGTTCGGCGAATGGATTTTGATACGCAAGTCGTTGTGCTTTTTTTCCGCTTCGTATTCGTACACTCCGTTTCCGTCGGGAATGACGGCGACGTATTCGACTTTGCGTATTTTGTCTTCAAAATCGGAATCGATAGTATCGCCGTCGTAAAAGCCTTTGAGCAAAGCTTTGCCGTATAAATTCCACGATGCTTTTTTCGAATCGTAGATGTATACGCGGAACGAAATATTTTCGTCGTCCGACAAATTGATAAGCTTGATATTGTCTTTCATTTTGCCCGGAACGGCGGCGGACGAAACGGCGATGACGGATGCTTTCGGATCGTCGAAGGCCGGCGCATTTTGCTGTGCGAACGCTCCGCATGCGAGCGCCGCCGCAAGTCCCGCAATTATTAATTTTTTCATAAAAACCTCCCATAAAAAC
>NZ_AVQI01000030.1 GCF_000468115.1 Treponema socranskii subsp. socranskii VPI DR56BR1116 = ATCC 35536 | reverse complement strand
TCGTATGAATATGATACGCTTTATTCTGCAAACTCGACTATTGAACGTGTGCGCACACGCGCACGGCTAAAAACTTTTTCGGAAATTGACATTTCCTGCAAAAGTTTTTATAGGAGTTTTTATGAAAAAAATTGTAACGGTTTTTTTTGCCGCCTTCTTGGTGTTTTCAGGATGTGCGGGGAAGTCGGGCGTAAATAAAAAGCTGAACGGCACTTTCCGCGGTTCGGCTCAGGGTATGCGCGCTCCGATCGTCGTGGATGTTACGCTTGAAAAAGGGGAAATAAAAGCCGTAACCGTTGTGCAAAACGAAGACTCACCCGTAATCAGCGATGCCGCCGTCAATTCGATTCCTCAAAGGATTTGCGCTCAGCAAAATATTGAAGTCGATACCGTAAGCGGTGCAACGATAACGAGCTTTGCGATAAAAGCGGCCGTTGCAAATGCTTTGACCGAAGCGGGTGCGGTACTCGATCCGTATAAAAAAGGCAGCGATGCGGTAAAAAAAGAAGAAAAAAAGACCGCGGAAGATTTTGATGTCGTTATTGTCGGAGGCGGTCTTGCCGGTGTGAGCGCCGCAATCGAATTTGCGCGCAACAGCAATTTATCCGTCGTTGTGCTGGAAAAAGAAGCGTATACGGGCGGCTCTGCGCGAGTGTGCGGCGGCGGTATGTGGGTTGTCAATTCCGAGATGAATAAAAAAGTAAAATTGGACAGCACTAAAGAAGAGCTGATTGCATTTTATGAAAAACGGAGCAAGGGTGCCCCCTTAAACAAAAAATTGATTGCCAATATTTACGATAAATCTGCCTATATATTTGATTATTTCCTTAAAGGCGGATTGCCCGTCTCCGAAGAGCGCTGGTATTTGGCGCACCCCGACAGTAAATTGCCCGTACTTGAATCGAGGTATGAGGGAAGGTACGCATGGAAACTCGGTGAAAGTCAAATGTTCGACGCTGTCGGAAAAATAGCCGAAGGTTTGGGAGTTAAAATCCGTTTGAACAGTAAAGTAACCGAACTTGTTACCGAAAACGGCGCCGTTACGGGAGTGAAAGTTGAAGACGAAACTTCAAAATATACGCTGAATGCTAAAAAAGTAATTTTAGCTACCGGCGGTTTTTCTCGGAATCCGGAACTGGTAAAAAAATATGCACCCGACTATACAAAGGCTATTCCCTTTACCTGTGCCGGCAGTACCGGGGACGGTTTTATGTTGACTGAAAATCTCGGCGTTCAAATTGTCGGAAACGGTATGATGGGAATTCGCGGAACTACCGCTTCTTACGGTTATTACGGCCGTATCGGAAATCTTGTGTTCAGTGCGAAAGCGGTTGTAAATAAAGAAGGTAAAGATTTCGGTCTGAAAAAAGCCTTTTATGCCGACGGTTTAAAATTGATTTTGGATCAAACGGATTCGATGGGGATAAGTATCTATGACGAAACGAACGCAAAATTGGCCGACCGTTTGGAAGAAGCCGTAGCTGCGGGAGTTGCAAAGAAATTCGATACGCTTGAAGCTTTGGCTTCTTCTTACGGTATCGATGAAGCGGAGTTTAAACGTACCGCCGAAGCGAACGATATTAAAAACGGGCCGTTCTACGGCATCGTTACCAATCCCGTATTAATCGGTTCCATCCCCGGCATAAAAGTCGATGAAAACTGCCGTGTATTGGATGTGCAAAATCAGGCTATAAAAAATCTGTTTGCCTGCGGCGAATTGATTTTCGGAAATGTTTTTTCCGGCGCCTATGTTTCTTCGGGAAGCGGCGTCGGTATCAGTGCTTATACGGGCGCGATTGCGGCCGACGCGGTTATAGATGAATTAAAATAACGACTGCTTTGTAAAAACGGTACGTGTACTTGCGGCGGCGCTTATTTTGTGCTTACGGACGAAATGAGCTGCCGCCGTATTTTTTATACGTACAAGGGAATGGGAAATAACAGGATTTCGTCTATCGTTTTCTAAACTAATAAAGGGCTGTCTCAAAAGTCGATCAAAACGCCGAAACGCCGATTGACCAAAGTGCGCAATTAGGTTAATATACTAAAACTATCGATATCATTCTCTTCGCTTTTCTGCGGGGAGTGTTTACGGGAGTATATAGTTATGGGTGCTATTCGTGTAATTCTGCTCGTCGCATTTATCATTGCGTGTGCGTTGCTTATCCTTATTATTCTCGTGCAGGATGACGGTTCGAGCGGTATGGGCGGCCTTTTAGGCGGACGCGGAACGACGGCATTCGGTTCTCATTCCGCAAATATCCTGACTCGCTCGACTTTTGTGCTCGTCGTGCTCTTTTTTGCCTTTGCATTAGCGCTCGCGCTGTTGAACAAGCGGCCGCGCCTCGAACAAAATCTCGCTCCTGCCGAAACCGTGCAGCCGAGCACCTCTCCTGCCGATACGCAATCGAACAATTGGTGGAAAACATCCGATGCTCAAGGAACGGCGGTCGATTCCGGAAGCGCAGCGGTTGAGCCGCAGCAGTGATTCGGGAGGAGATAAGCGATGTTAAGTCATTTACTCACTCCCGCGAATATCAAAGCCGATTTGGAAAGCACGGAAAAAGACGAAGTATTTGAAGAGATGCTCGAAATGGTCGTTGCATCCCAACCGTCCGTAGATCGGCAGGATGCGCTGAATGCGCTCATGCTCAGGGAAGCGCAGCAGACTACCGGCATCATCCCCGGCATTGCTGTTCCTCATGCGCAGTGCGCTTCGGTGCGAGGTACGGCGATCGCTCTGGGCGTAAGCCGCAGCGGCGTCGAATACGATTCCCTCGACGGCAGCCCCGTCAATTTTATCATCATGATGCTCTTTGCTCAGGGCGATACGGAATCACATCTTCAGACGATGAAGGATGTCGCGAATCTTTTGCAATCGCCCGATTTTTTAAAAACAATTATGGAAAAAAAGACGCCGCAGGAAATATTCGACGCCGTATGCAATTTTGAAATGTCGTTACAGGGGTAGCCTATGGCGGAAAGCGAAGTCAATGTTATCAATCATCTGCTTGAAGTGGAGCGGCGTGCATCGGGTATGACGTCCGACGCGCAGGCGGAAGCCGATAAGCGCATTTCCGTGTACCGCGCCGAAGCGGAAAACGATTATAAAAAACGGCACGACGAAATCTTGGCAAAATTCGAAAGCGATTATGCTGCGCGAACAAAAGCGATCGACGAAAAACACGCCGAGACGATTGCCGCATATCGATCCGAAATTCAAAATACGACACAGGATACCGAAGCTTTTTATAAGCTGCTCGATACGCTGCTTGCCGTGCATTGACGGGCGCGCGTATGGAATACTCCGGTGCTGCTTCTTATGTAAACGCCAAAGCTGCGGGAATGCTCCGAAAAGCTTTTGTCGGCGAGAGAGCTTCGGCTCTGTTTGCCGTAAAGACGCTTCCCGAATTGTGGACGCTCGTGTTCGGTACGGAAGTACCGCTCATCCCGCAGACTATGCTCGGCGAAAAATTGGAAGAAGAAGCGGAAGACCGTTTTTTGGCGCAGTATATTTCGCTCGTTGAAATGTATGACAAGCCTCATGCTATTTTGACCGAGCTTTTGTACTTTTATGTTATCGAAAATTTAAAAACGATAAGCGCGGCGCTGTGCTTAAAAGAAGAAAAGATGCCGCACCTCTCTGCGCTCGGCTCATACGGTGTGCTCGATTATAAAGCGTGGCCGGATATCGCTTCGATCACAAAGGGAACGCCCTTTGCGTGGTACGATTCGGTGCCCGATATCCACGACCAGCATATTGTCAACGCAAAGCTCGACAGTCAATACGTTAAGCTGATGTGGCAGTGCGTAAACGAAGTGCGCGGAGAAATTAAAAAGCCCGTCGTCGATTTTTTTACGCATTACTATGTTATGCAAAACATCGTGTGGGCACTCCGTTTGAAAGTGTACTACGACATGAAAAAGGAAGAGATATTGACGCATCTTGCGTACGCGGACGACCGGCATGAAACATCCGATCCTCTTGCCGCTCCTGCGATCGCGATTCTCGACAAAGCGGTCGACACCTACGCCGATTGGAAGGACTGGCAGTATGCGCCGCTGCTCAATCCCCACGAAGAGGGAGCTGTGTGGAAGCTCGATCCGCGCTGGATGGAAGATGCGTGCAAAGTCGACATAAACCGCCGCGCCGAGCGGCTCTTCCACCGATATCCGCTGACCGATGTCGTACTTATTTCGTGGTTTAAGATAAAGCAGCACGAATGCGATATCATACGGACGGCGGCCGAAAGTATCCGCCTCAATGTCGGCGCAGAAGAAGGGATGAAGATTGCGGGAGTGGCGGCGAATGCCCGATCATAATATTGCAGCAAAAAGCGAGAAGGTGAAATATGGCACGAACGACTGAAATGCGGCTCATAGAGCTTATGACGCTCCGGCAGGATATTTCAAAAGTGATCGAATACCTCGGTAAAAAGGGTAACTTTCAGTTTCAGACAAAACTGCAGGGAGGGGACGCTTCCCCATCCGACGCTTTTAAAAATGCCGACAAAGAATTTTTCGACAATCTTCAGCGCGCACGCATCTTTCTCGCCGTTCCCGACAGAACGGACGACGGGCGATCGTGCAGCGCGCCTTCCGACGCGGACAGAGACGATGCTGCAAAACTGCTTGCCGCGGTCGACGATTTGAAGCATCGCGTTACCGCAAGTATCGAAGAAGCCAAGCGGGTCGACGACGCGTACAAAGAAGCGCTCGCGTTTTCGAATTTGAAAGCGTCGTATTCGGAACTCGAACATCTTTCGTTCCTTTCGCTGCGAATCGGCAAAATCGATCCGACGTTGTTTGAAGCGCTCAAAGATGCGGTCGGGGAGCGGGCTGTCGTCATTCCGCTCGGCAACGACAATTCGCGCATCCTCGCGGCGTCTTCGAAAAAGGGACGCTTCGTACTCGACACGGAATTGAAAAAATTCAATTTCGTCAATATGGAAATCCCCCAAGATTTTAAAGGGATTCCCGACGATGTGCTTTCCGGTCTCAAAAACGAAAAAAGCGTTGCTGCGGAAAAAGTCACCGTATTGGAAAAAGAGCGCAGCAATTTTGCCGAAACGCACCGCGAAAAACTGCTCGCGCTCTTGGGCGCGTTTTCGATCGGCATGCAGATTCAGGACGTCGAATCGAAGCTGCAGTCGACCGAACTCGTCTACCGTTTGACCGGCTGGGTTTCATCCCGCGACAGCAAAGCGATGATGAAAGAGCTCGATGAGCTCACGGAGGGACGGATCGCTATCCGCGAATATCTGCCGTCCGAAGTGCCGTCGGTCATAAACGGAAAAGAGCAGGTGCCGGTCGAAGTGCATCACCGGAAATTCGTCAAAGGCTTCGAGCGCATGCTCTTCAGCTACGGCGCGCCCGTCTACGGTACGATCGATCCGACACCCTTTGTCGCGCTCTTTTTTACGCTTTTGTTCGGCATCATGTTCGGAGATTTCGGACAAGGGCTTGTCATATTTTTGCTCGGCATTTTGCTCGAAAAACGAATCGTGCGCATCGGTTCGTACAACAGATCCGCACCCGTCTTTATCGCAGTCGGAGCGAGCAGTATGATCATGGGACTTTTGACGGGCGAGTTTTTTACGAACGAAACGCTGCTCGAACCCTTTGCATATTGGGTGACGGGATTTTTCGGAAAGCCGCACGCGCCGATCATAAAGCTCATGCCGTCGGGAACCGACACGTCGGCGATGTTCGCGATGTTCGGCGTTGCGATCGCCGTCGGCTTTCTCATCAATACGATCGGCTTAATAATCAATATCACGAATAAATTCATCGTGCGAAAACCCGGCCGTGCGCTTTTCGGAAAGACGGGGCTTGCCGGCGCGTGCTTTTTTTGGTACATCGTCGCGCTCGTCGTACGCGTTTTGTTTTTCCATCAAGCGGCGTCGCGTTTCGACTTTATCGTGATCGGCGTGCTCATGTTTTTTGCCGCATTCGGAGAGCCCTTTGAGCGTCTCGTCGACGGAGAGCGTCCCATCGCCGAAAACGGCATCGGTGCGCTCGTCATTTCGGGCGTCGTCGAACTCATCGAAGTGATTTCGACCTATCTTTCGAATTCGGTGAGCTTTTTGCGCGTCGGCGCGTTTGCGCTTGCGCACGCGGTGCTCGCGTTCGTCATTTCGATGCTCGCCGACATGATCGGCTCTCCGGGCGGTATTATCGTAACGGTACTCGGAAACGCGCTCGTCATCGTGCTTGAAGGCATGATCGTCGCGATCCAAGTCGTGCGTCTGCAATACTACGAATTCTTTTCGAAGTTTTTCAATGAAACGGGTGTCGAGTTTTCGCCGTTTTGCTTTACGTATAAACAGGGCGCCGTGCAATAGGCTGCCCGGTGAGTTTGCGTTGCAGACTCGAATATATAGCGTGCGCTTGCAGGAAACGTCGGAGTAAGGCTTCGCGCTTCGAAGCACGCGCATGATTAAAAAACTTTTTCGGATGCTGATGATGTCCGAAAACGGGAGTTTCTATGTATAAAAAACTTATCGCGGTTGCCGTTCTTTCGGCAATTTTTTCGGTCGGCGCGCTTTTCGCGCAGTCTTCAAATGAAACGCAGAGCGCACCTGCCGTGGAATCGAAAGCTTCCGTGAGTGGCGGCATCCGCTACATCGCTGCGGCTCTTGCGGTCGGCATCGCGTGTATCGGCGGCGGCATGGCTGTCGGCAAAATCGGAGCGGCTGCTATGGGCGCGATGAGCGAAAACGCGAACCTTTCGGGAAAAGCGCTTCCTTTCGTCGGTCTTGCCGAAGGTATTTGCCTCTGGGGCTTTTTGATCGGATTCCTTATCATCAACTGATCGAGGATACACCGATTTGAACTATTTTGTGATCGGTGAACGCGAAATGGTTCTCGCATTCCGACTTGTCGGCGTCGACGGTGCAATAGCCGAAACGCGTCAGGAAGTGCTGGAATCGTTTAACCGCGTTACTGGCAGGGGCGGTACCGTATCCGTTCCCGTTGAAAAAATTCCCCGCGTCCTCATTCTCACGGAAAGCGCCGCCTCTTATATTCAAGACGAAGAGCTCGAATGGCAAAAGACGGCCGACTATCCGCTTATCGTAGAGATACCCGGGCTTGAAGGCCATTTGAGCGGGCGCAAAACGCTTACCGAAGCGATCGGGGAAGCAATCGGCGTAAAAATTTAAAGGATTATCGTTATGGAAGAATTACGCTCGACCGAAGTTCTCGACAAAGAAATCGAAACGGACGCACGGAAAAAAGCGGAACGCATTTTGGCAAAAGCCGACAGCGACGGAAAAGCGCTCGTCGCCGATGTGGCGCACCGCATCGAAAAATTTACGGAAGAAAAAACCGCCGAATATCAAAAAAAGACGGAAAGCTATCAAGCCGACAGAGACGCCGTCGTCCCGCTTGAAAAAGAGCGTTTTCTCGTTTCGTTTATGGAAAGCGCGATTATTAAAGCGATCGATTCGTACCTCGAAGCGCTGGGGGAAGAAAAGCGCATTGCGCTCGCCGTACGCCGATGGAACGCATATAAAGCGGTTGTCGCTTCTCAAAAAGTGAACGCTTTTGTGTTCGGCTTCGATGCCGCGCGTGCGGAAGCGGCTTTGAAAAAAGAAGGCGTGTCGCTTGCAGCCTGCTCGTCCGTCGCATACGAAAAAAGCGGCGACGAAGAGATCGCCGGCTTGACATTTAAAGAGGGTATCATCCTCGAAACGGAAGATAAAATGATCCGCTGCCGTCTGACGCTTTCACAGATCGTCGGCGAGCTTGAAACGGAACACCGCGCGGAACTCGCCAAAGCTCTGTTCGGCGGGAGGTTTGATTCATGACAGTTGAAGGGAAAATTACGCGCATTTCCGGACCCATCGTTTTTGCCGAAGGGCTCGACGAATGCGGATTATACGATGTCGTCGATGTCGGCGAAAAAAAGCTTATCGGCGAAATCATCAGGCAAAATAAAGGCAAAGCAACCGTTCAGGTTTACGAAGACGACACCGGCATGCACGTCGGTGAAAAGATCGTAAGCTACGGACGCCCTCTGTCGCTCAGGCTCGGGCCGGGACTTGTCGGTACGATTTACGACGGTATCCAGCGCCCGCTCGAATCGATGTACGAAGACGGGACTGCGTTTTTGCTTCCGGGGCAGCGCACCGAACCGCTCGACACGAAAAAAACGTGGCACTTCGATGCCGGAAAAACTTCCGACGGAAAAACGATCGGGGATGGCTCTCCGATCGCGCCGGGTCTTCCGCTCGGAACGGTACAGGAAACGCCGTCCGTTTTGCATACGATTATGGTGCCGCCCTATATCCGCGGGCGTGTGCTAAAAACATTTAAAGGAAGCTGCGATTGTACCGTCGACGATGTCATTGCGACGACGGAATTGGACGAAGAGATAAAACTTTCGCAGTATTGGCCGGTGCGCACTCCGCGTCCCTATACCGAAAAGCTTACGGTATCCGAGCCCCTCGTTACGGGGCTCCGCGTTATCGACGTGTTTTTTCCGCTGTCAAAAGGCGGAACCGCGGCAATCCCCGGCGGTTTCGGTACGGGCAAAACGATGACGCAGCACGCCGTTGCAAAGTGGTGCGATGCCGATCTCATCGTCTACATCGGCTGCGGAGAGCGCGGAAACGAAATGACCGACGTTCTCACCGAATTCCCTGAAATCGTCGATCCGCGGACGGGACGCTCCATCATGGAACGCACGATCCTCATTGCGAATACGTCGAATATGCCCGTTGCCGCGCGTGAAGTGTCGCTGTATTCGGGCATCACGCTTGCCGAATATTACCGCGATATGGGTATGGCAGTCGCGATCATGGCAGATTCGACGAGCCGCTGGGCGGAAGCGCTCCGCGAGCTTTCCGGCCGCATGGAAGAGATGCCTGCCGAAGAAGGCTTTCCCGCCTACCTCCCGACGCGACTTGCAAGCTTTTACGAGAGGGCGGGACGTATCAATTCGCTGTGCGGCAGGGAAGGATCGGTTTCCGTTATCGGCGCGGTTTCTCCTCCGGGAGGCGATTTTTCGGAACCCGTCACCCAGCACACAAAGCGATTTATCCGCTGCTTTTGGGCGCTCGACCGGGATTTGGCAAACGCGCGCCATTATCCGGCTATCGGCTGGATCGATTCGTATTCCGAATACGCGGACGAAGTAAAGGGCTGGTGGGAACGCCACAATCCCGAGTGGTCGTCGGTGCGCACCGGAGCGCTCGACCTCTTAAAGCGGGAACAGCATCTCCAACAGATCGTGCGCCTCATCGGTCCCGACGCGCTTCCCGACGCCGACCGCCTCGTGCTTTCGGTTGCGGAAATGATTAAAAACGGATTTTTACAGCAGGATCAATTCGACCAAATCGATGCGTACTGCGTTTCGAAAAAACAGATCGCGATTCTCGTACTCATCATGGATTATTATTCGTCGGCGCTTGCGCTCATAAAAAGCGGCGCGCCCTTGGTCAAATTGACGGGCCTTCCGGTGCGCGAAGAGATTATGCGTATCAAGTCGAAGTATACGAACGACGAAGCCGACAAAATTCAAGACGTGAAGATGCACCTTGAAAATCAGCTCGACGAATTGAGACGGCTCTACCGAAGGACAGGCAGCGTATGAAAGGAATAGAATACCGCGGATTTACATCGGTCGACGGCCCGATCGTCATCGTCCGCCGAACCGAAAATATTTTTTACCTCGAAACGGTGTGCGTGCGGGACAGAAACGGAAACAAGCGTATCGGGCGCGTTATGGATCTTTCCGAAGACGCGGCGGTCGTTCAGATTTTCGGCAATACGACGGGGCTCGACCTCGATGCGACGACCTACGAATTCCTCGACACGCCGCTCGAACTGCGCGTCGGTGAAGGATTGCTCGGACGCATCTTCAACGGACTGGGAGAACCGATCGACGGATACCCACCCATCGTATCGTCGGAGCTCGTCAATATAAACGGAAACCCGATCAATCCCTATGCGCGTATCTACCCGCGCGATTTTATCCAAACGGGTATTTCGGCGATCGACGGCATGAACTCGCTCGTGCGCGGACAAAAACTGCCGATTTTCAGCGGCAACGGTTTACCGCACAATAAGCTCGCCGCACAGATCATCCGTCAGGCAAAGCTTCGCTCGAGCGACGAACAGTTCGTCATGGTCTTTGCCGGTATGGGAATCAAATACGATATCGCGCGCTTTTTTACCGACACCTTTGAAGAATCGGGCGTCCTTTCGAAAGTCGTCATGTTTCAGTCGCTCGCCGACGCTCCGTCCATCGAACGCATCATCACGCCGAGGTGTGCGCTTACGGCGGCGGAATACCTCGCGTTCAAAAAAGGCATGCACGTTCTCGTCGTGCTCACCGATATGACGAATTACTGCGAAGCGCTCCGCGAAATCTCGACGACGCGTGGCGAAGTGCCCGGCCGCAAAGGGTATCCCGGCTACCTCTATTCCGATCTTGCGGAACTTTACGAACGTGCGGGGCGCATCAAGGGATCGGCCGGTTCGATCACGCAGATTCCGATTTTGACGATGCCGAACGACGACATATCGCATCCGATCCCCGACTTGACCGGTTATATCACCGAAGGGCAGATCGTTCTCGACAGAGAGCTTTCGCAAAAAGGATTGTATCCGCCCGTTGCGGGGCTTCCGAGCCTTTCGCGCCTCATGAAAGACGGTATCGGAGTTGCAAAGGACGGCAGGGTCATGACGCGGGAAGATCACGCGAACGTTTCGAGTCAGCTTTTCGCTTCGTATTCGAAAGTGAAGTCGGTGCGGAACCTCGCGGCGATTATCGGCGACGAAGAGCTTTCACCGCTCGACCGCGAGTACCTCAAGTTCGGCGATAAATTCGAAAACGAATTTTTGATGCAGGGCGAATACGAAAACCGCACGATAGAAGAAACGCTCGATTTGGGCTGGAAGATTTTGACGACGCTGCCGCGCGAAGAGCTCTACCGCATCAAACCGGAATATATCGAAAAGTATATGCCGAAAAGTGAAGACGAAAGCGGAGATGCGGAGCGGAACTAGCTTATGGCGAAACTGAATATTGCGCCGACAAAATCGAATCTCCTCGCCATGAAAGAGCAGCTTGCCGTGTCCAAAAACGGCTACGATCTCTTGGAACAAAAGCGCGAAATCCTCGTCATGGAACTCATGCACATGGTCGAAAACGTCAAGCTCCTCGAACACGACATCGATAAAGTGATCGAGGAAGCGTATCCCGCGTTTCGAAAAATGCTTGCGAGTATGGGAAGCGATCAAGTCGAGCGCATATCGCACGGCGTGCACTACGATTTTGTCATACACGAAAAGCAGGAAACGCTCGGCGGCATGTCGTTCAAATCGCTCGATGTCGAACTCCCGAAAAAAGAATTGTTTTATTCGTTTATGGGCACTTCATCCGACAGCGATAAAGCGATGGATCTCTTTTTTCGGCTGCTCGCGCTTTTGACGAAGATGGCGTCGATCCGCACGATCGTGTGGCGGCTCGCGGGCGAAGTGAAAAAAACGCAGCGGCGGGTCAACGCGCTCGACAAGATGATCATTCCGCAGACGAGCGAAACGAAAAAATATATCGAAAGTGTACTTGAAGAGCGTGATCGTGAAAACATCTTTACGCTCAAAGCGCTTAAAAACCGCAACAGGCGATAGCCGATAGGAGGTAGGATAAAATGAGTAAACCGCTTTTCAGCCGTATTCTTGTTGCCGTCAACGGATCCGAAGCTTCGATTCACGCTGCGATGTACGGCATCATCATGGCAAAGACCTATCACCTCGATCTGAAATTTATATACGTCGTCGATACCGCGACGATTAAGCGATTGACCTTGTCGAAATTTTTTGCGAGCGATGAGCGAAAGCTCTACGAAGAAAATCTCATCGCCGACGGGAAAAAATATCTTGCGTATACGGGAGATTTGGCAAAATCGAAAGGCGTTACCGCCGAAACGGAACTGCTCAACGGAGCCGTATGGGCGGAGATCGTCAAAGCGGCCGACGACTACGATGCGGACTTTATCCTCCTCGGCGGAAAAATACGCGACGTATCGTACACGCCTTCGGGCTCAAACCGAAGCGATGTCGTTTCTCTCGACCAAAGCCAAACGATCGCCGCCGCGAAGTGTTCCGTCATCGTCGTCAAGCAAAAAGACATAGAGCAATTATTTAAAATCGCATAAGGGTACGGCCGCTTGGAAAACTGCTATGAAATCCTCGGCGTAGCGCACGATGCATCGGCGTCGGAAATCAAACGTGCGTTCAGACAAAAAGCGAAAGAGTATCATCCCGATACGGCGAAAAAAAGCGATGCCGAAACGACCGCCCTGTTCCGCCGTCTTGTGCAAGCCTACGACATCCTTTCCGATGCGAGACAGCGTTCCATATTTGACAATTCTTTTTTCAGCCGCTATCATATACGAAAAGCCCGCACAAATTCGTTCGACTATCATGCGTGGCTTTCGGAACGCAGCGACGATGAAAGCAGGGCAAAGCTCATATTTTGGGATTTGATGCATCACCGCGAAGACGAAGCCGTTTCGGAATTCAAACGCATGATGACTTCTCGTCCGAGCTTTAATCTTGCAAGATGGTTTTCGCGCGAAGACTTTATGGATTACGGCTACATCCTTGCCGAAGAGCTTACGGTGCGCGGAGAGTTTTACGATGCGTTTTTGCTGCTCGAGCGGATTATTAAAATGGAATACAAGAGTGATTATTTCAGGCTCTTTTTTCCGGAAGTGATTTCGTTTGCGCTCCATATTTTAAAAAGCAATATCGAGGGAAATGTCAGTGACGAGCTTGCCCTCGACGCGTGGGAGAGGGCTCTCGATCTTAAGTTTTCGGCGGCGGACGATTCGTTTTTTTTGAAAAAAATGGCGGAAGCCTATCTCAGGCTCGGCGACCGGCACACGGCGGACATCTGCTTTGAAGAGAGTGAAAAATTAATAAAAAAAGATCAATTTCGAACACGAGGTGTTTATGATACGGTTAAAGAATGACGATGAAATCGCAGGTATCAGAAAATCCTGTCACCTGCTTGCGGATATGTTCAACGAAATCCTCCCGCGCGTAAAAGCGGGTATGTCGACGAAGGATATCGACGATATGTGCAAGCATTTTATGCTTTCTCATCACGGCAAACCCGCGTGGTATCGCGAAAACTTTCCCGGAGCCGTGTGCGTCAGCGTCAACGAAGAAGTTATACACGGCGTACCGTCGGCGAAAAAAATAATCCACGACGGTGATTTGGTTTCGATCGATGCGGGAATCGATTTGGACGGTTTTATCAGCGATTCGACGCACACGGTGCAGGTCGGAAACGTCCGTCCCGAATGGAAAGCGCTCGACGACGTAACGAGGGAATGTCTTGCCGCGGGGATTGCAGCCTGCGTCGTCGGAAACAGGATCCACGATATTTCAAACGCTGTCAACGATATTGCCGTGAGTCACAACTACGGCGTCGTCTACGAATACTGCGGTCACGGCGTCGGTCTCGACGTGCACGAAGATCCGTCGATCCCCAATTGCCCCTCGGGGCCGAATCCGCGCATTCAGGCAGGTATGGTGCTTGCAATCGAGCCGATGATCAATCTCGGAACGGCGGACGTCGTAACGGCGGACAACGGCTGGACTGTGCTGACCGCCGACGGAAAAGCGTCCGCACACGAAGAGCACACCGTTGCGGTTTTCAAAGACCGTACGGAAATACTTACCGCGCTCGACTATGCCGGATAACAATTTTTTAAACTAACAAAATTTTATTAAGACTGCCGCGCTTTTTTGTAACACTTGTCCTTCGATATGTATTATTTTAATAGTATGGATGTCGAGATGAAAGTGTTTCATAATAAAATGCTTTCGGCATTCATATCAATAAAAGAGCGGACTGCGGCAATTGCGTGCAGCGGCGCTCCGGAGGTTTTGATTATGAAAACATGGACAAAGAGGATAATCGGCATTTCGTGCGCCGCCGTTTTGGCATTCGGCGCGATTTCGCTTTCGTGCAGAAAGACGCCGGTAAACGGAAGCGCGGACACGGCTTTTGCGGAAACGCGCGCAACGTCTCCGATTCCCGCCGATTCTTTAAAGATGATTCAAGCGATGCAGGATGCGTTCCGTTCGATCAGCGATACGTTGCTTCCTTCGGTCGTTGAAATCGACGTGACGGAAACGAAAACGGTGCAGTCGAATCCGCTCGGAGATTTACCGTTTTTCTTTTTCGGTTTGCCGAATCAGGGCGGCGGAAGAGAGAGGCAATATGAACAGCAGGGACTCGGATCGGGCGTTATCGTGAGGCGCACGGGAAATACGCTCTACGTGCTTACGAACAATCACGTTGCCGGCGAAGCGACGAAGATTTCCGTAAAGCTCAACGACGGACGGCAGTTCGACGGCAAACTCGTCGGAGCCGATTCCCGTATGGACGTCGCTCTCGTTTCGTTCGAATCGAGCGATAAATCGATTCCCGTCGCCTCTCTCGGAGATTCGGATGCGGTGCACACGGGCGATCTCTGTTTTGCGATGGGAGCGCCTCTCGGCTATAATCAGTCGGTGACGCAGGGCATCATCAGTGCGACCGGCAGAAGCGGCAGCGATATCGGCAACATCAGCGATTTTATTCAAACCGACGCCGCGATCAATCAGGGAAACTCCGGCGGCCCGCTTATCAATATCTACGGGGAAGTGATCGGCATCAACACGTGGATCGCTTCTCAATCCGGCGGTTCGCAGGGACTCGGCTTTGCGATTCCGATCAACAATATCAAAAACGCGATCGACGACTTTATTGCGAACGGTAAATTGGCGTACGGCTGGCTCGGCGTTTCGCTCGTCGACATCTCTTCGGAATATAAGACGGCGCTCGGGGTTGCCGATAAAGAAGGCGCGTTCGCTTCGCAGATTTTCCGCGATTCGCCTGCGCAAAAGGGCGGCATCCAGCCCGGTGACTATATCGTCTCTCTGAACGGAAAGAGCGTCAAAAGCGTCAATCAGCTTGTGCGCGATGTCGGCAGCTTAAAAGCCGGTTCTACGGTGTCTTTCGAAGTGCTTCGCGGCAAGCAGACGGTAAAGCTTTCGGTAAAAATCGAAGCGCGGAGCGAAAACGTATCGGGTGACAACAGTAAACTCTGGCCCGGCTTTATCGCGGTTCCGCTCACCGAAAAAACGCGAAAAGACTTGAAGCTCGACAACAATAGAATACAGGGAGTGGCCGTTACGAGCGTGCTCGAAAAATCGCCTGCGGCTTCCCTTCGTCTGCAAAACGGGGATGTGATCACCGCCGTTAACGGCAAATCGATAAGTTCGATCGAAGACTTTTACGCAGAGCTCGGCAAAGCCAAGCGCGGCGTAAACTTTGACGTGTATTCGAACGGCGGCACGATTACGACGGGAACGTATAAGTTTTAACGGTGCGCTCTTTCTCTCCGCTTCACGCCGGCTGTGTTGCAGCTTGTGAGTGCGGGGAGGGAGCGGTCGTGATAGGCGTACGCTTTGTACTGTGCGTTTCGACAGGCGATTCTGCGAAAATATGTTTCGCATACATACATCCCGCTTCCCGCTCGACAAGATTTTACGCAACGCAATATGCACTGTTGCCGCAGCGGTAAAAAATCTATATAATAATCGATAAACGTGCACGTATTTTTTTTAATAACGGGATTGCCATGTCGGAAGAATTAATCCAAAACGCATTTTTAAAAAAACTTTCGGTGCTTGCCCAACGCAACGACCCGATTCCTCCTGCTTTATATGTGAAGTACGATGTTAAGCGCGGGCTGCGTTATGCAAACGGGACGGGCGTGCTCGTCGGGCTCACGCGCATCGGCGATGTCGTCGGCTACGATATGGTAAACGGCGAAAAGGTGCCGATTCCCGGAAAGCTTTTTTACCGCGGCTACGATGTTGCCGAGCTTGTCAAAGATGCCGAGCGCACGAAGCAGTTCGGCTATGAGCAGTGCGTCTATCTTTTGCTTTTCGGCAAGCTTCCGACGCAGCGTCAGCTCGATGAATTTACGCAATTTTTGGGACTCCGCCGTACGCTTCCGCCGAACTTTACGGAAGATATGATTATGAAAGCGCCGTCGAGCGATATCATGAACAAGATGGCGCGCGGTGTACTCGCAAGTTATTCGTACGATCCCGATCCTGAAGGACGGGAGATCGCGAATGTGCTCAAGCAGTGCATCGAACTTATTTCGCGATTTTCGACGCTTGCCGCCTACGCATATCAGGCGAAGCGGCGTTTTTACGACGACAAGAGTATGTATATTCACAATCCGCTGCCCGAGCTTTCGACTGCGGAAAATTTTTTGCGTCTCATCCGTCCTGATAAAACCTATTCCCGCCTTGAAGCGGAAATCCTCGACCTCGCCCTTATTTTGCACGCCGAACACGGAGGCGGAAACAATTCGAGTTTGACGGTGCACGTCGTTTCATCTGCGGACACCGACACGTATTCGGCGATCGCCGCGGCTATAGGTTCACTCAAAGGAAGACGGCACGGAGGGGCGAATATCCGCGTCATGGAGATGATGGACGACATCAAATCTCACGTAAAGGATTGGACGAGCGAAAAGCAGATTCGCGATTATTTAATAAAAATCGCAAAACGCGAAGCGTTCGACGGTACGGGTTTGATTTACGGTATGGGGCACGCGGTGTACACGATCGACGATCCGAGAGCGGTGCTCCTTCGCGAGCGGGCGGCAAAACTCGCAAAAGAAAAAAAATGCGAAGCGGAATTCCGCCTCTACAATCTCATCGCCAAGGTTTCACCGGACGTTCTTGCCGAAGTGCACGGCGCCGACAAAAGAATCTGTCCGAACGTCGATTTTTATTCGGGATTTGTGTATTCCATGCTCAATATTCCGCGCGAACTCTACACACCCATCTTTGCGATTTCGCGTATTGCCGGCTGGAGTGCGCACCGTATCGAAGAGATCGTCGCAGGCGGCAGGATTTATCGGCCGGCGTATAAAAACGTGTGCGATGTGCGGGACTACATTCCGATCGAAAAGCGCGTAAAGTAAGCGCTTATGATCCGCCTCGACAAATTGCTGTCGCACGGAGGCTTGGGCTCCCGTTCTTCCGTAAAAAAAATTCTCCGTTCGGGCGCCGTAACGGTAAACGGCAAAAGCGTATTTGACTCATCGATGCGCGTCGATGAAGAGAAAGATATCGTCGCCGCGGACGGTAAAAAAATCGAAATCCGAAAAGCTCTCTATCTCATGATGTACAAGCCTTCGGGGTATGTGTGCGCAAAGCGCGACGGACTTCACCGAACGGTTTTCGATTTGCTCGGCGACGCGTACCGTACGCCTTTTTTCGAAGACAATCTTCACACGATCGGAAGGCTTGACTGTGATACCGAAGGCCTGCTTATCCTTACAACCGACGGAGAGCTTACGCACCGCATCACTTCTCCGAAAAGCGAATGCGGAAAAACGTATTTTGTGCGCATGGCAAAAAAAGTGCGAAGCGCGGAAGGATCGGCCTACGTTTCCGAATGTGCGAAAGGCGTGCACATAGCGGCGGAAGGAAGAGAAAAAGAAGCCGACTGCAAAAGCGCCGAACTCGTATGGCTCGGAAGCGGCGATGAAAAAGACGAATGCACGCTTACGATCTACGAAGGAAAGTTTCACGAAGTAAAGCGTATCTTTTCCGCGCTCGGAAACGAAGTCGTCTATTTGAAGCGCATCGCGATCGGCGCACTTCGGATGGACGAAAGCCTTGAGCGGGGCGGCTGTCGCGAACTTTCAGAAGACGAAATCGAACTGCTTAGCCGCATCTGAAAACTTGTGTGAGAGGAATAGACTAATTCATTTTTACCAGCGGGATATTTACCGTCGCTGTGCCGTCTATAAAAACCTTGTGTTTTTTGAAATTACCGGGCGGCCCCTTGCCGTCGTAGTTGCTGAAGCCGAACGGCTCTTTGGGTATGCCGATCGCATTCGCGTTTAATTTTCCGTCGCCGTTGACGTCGTGGTAAACGCAAAAAGCATAGTCGCCGGCTTTGAGCCGTATATGATATACGGCTTTGTCTCCCGCCGCCGCCAATTCGACGTTTCGATACGGAATGTGTTTGCGAAAACTTTCAGAGGAATCATGGATGCTTATAACAATCGTTCCCGAATTCTTTTTTATGCCGGTAACGACGATTTCCGTATCACAGAGCGTTTCACCGTCCGCCGCTTGAGGATACAAGGAATAGAGCGTAGCGAAAATCATCATACAGAAAAATAAGGTAAGTGTTTTTTTCATATTGCCTCCTAATTATTGCGCTGCATAATTTTCAAAGCGGCACTGCTCGAATACGTCCGTACCGATAAGCGTAATCGCCTTTGCGGGGCAATTGTTTATGCAGCGGTAGCATATCGTGCAGTTTCCGGGATAAAACACGGCTTTATTGTTTTCGATATACAATGATTTTGAAGGACAGTTTGCCGCGCATAGACCGCAGCCGATGCAGCGTTCCGTTCTGATTTTAAGCCGTTCTCTCAATTTTTTCGCATGCATTTTAAACCACAGGCGCTGCCCGAACAAACCCGCAATTCGATGTAAAAAAGATAGGCCGTCTTTCGGATAGATTCCGCGTTTTATGTCTTCCGCCGTCTGCGCGATCTTTTTTTGCACCGCCGCTATGAGCGCCCCGTTTTCTTCCGGCGTTTTTTTCAAGAGCTTTACATCGGCGATACAGTCCGGCATACGCAGGTGTAAGCCTCCGGTAACGGCGGCTCCGCATTTTCGAAGCAGCCGGGATGCAAGTCCCGCGCCGTCTCCGCTGAAAAGCCCCATCGTCGCGATAATAAAAACGCGTTTTCCGCAAAACATATCGGCGTGTTCTATAATGAACGCTTTTACGATACGCGGAATGTCGCTGAAATAAATCGGGTAGCCGAGCGCGATTTCATCCGACGCACGTAAAACTTCAAGCGCTTCGCGTGATTCCATGCTGTAAGCCCTGCCGCCGGTCGCTTGTGCCAACGCTTCCGTACAGTATTTTGTGTTTCCCGTTCCGCTGAAATAAATTCCGTTCATATCGTCTCCTGCAATAATCCATGTACCCTTACTTTAAAAATGACGGCTCGAGCAAGTCCATAAAATCGGTGATTTTTTCTTTCCAATTTTTGTCGTAGTGAACATTTTTCATTGCGGCCAACGCCGTAAGTCCGTGAATAAAAGCCCATATCGTTATTAAAATATCGTTTTGCTTTTTTTTCGGAACCTTGGTTTGCTTAAGCAGTGACACGATGCTGTTTTTATACAAAATAAAGGGTTTATAGTTTTTCTCATCCGGTATAGATAAAGTTAAATCGACCTTTATATCGGATGAGGAATACAAAAATTGAAAATAGGCGGGATTGTCAATAAAAAAAGAAACATAGGCTATACCCAATTTTTTTAACAATGCGGCGGGCTTTTTATTTTCGGCGACAGCCGTTTCGAGCGTTTTCGAAAAACGTTCGGTGATATGCAGCTGCATCGCGTTCAGTAATTCCTCTTTGTTGTGAAAATGACTGTACGGAGCCGCATGGCTGACTTTGCAGGCCGCCGCCGCTTTTCTCAGCGAAAAAGACTGCACACCGTCGGCATTGACGATTTCGATGCCTTTTTCGATTAGGAGATTTTTCAATCCTTCGCGGTGATACGGCAACTTCGATTTTCGCATAAGCGGCTCCTTTTTTCTTGTAATCTTTACAGTGTCAAGATAATAGCGTAAAATCTTTACGTTGTCAAGTTTAAAACGGCGATTTTAAAAGCTGCAGATTAAAGATGCGCGGCTTAAAATCATCTGTAGGAAAAACTTATGCGCGAATCGGATCGATTGCCTTGATTAAAGCGTTCCGAACGATTTACAAAGGCCGGCATTCGCGCGTATAATTACGCTATGTTGTCGGATATCGAAATAGCACAAAAAAATCGAATGCTTCCGATCGCGGACATCGCTCAGCGGATCGGGATTGATGCGGACGGGATCGAACTGTTCGGAGCTTACAAAGCAAAGCTCAGTGCAAAAACGCTTCGCACTCTGCAAAAACGCGCTCTGGACGAAACTTCGCGCGCTCGTCTCATCCTCGTCACTGCCGTAACGCCGACGAGCGCGGGGGAGGGCAAGTCGACCGTTTCGATAGGGCTTGCCGATGCGCTCAACCGTATCGGCAAAAAAACGGTGCTCGCGCTCCGCGAACCGTCTTTGGGTCCCTGTTTCGGCATAAAAGGCGGAGCCTGCGGAGGCGGATACGCACAGATCGTTCCGATGGAAGAAATCAATTTGCACTTTACGGGCGACATCCACGCGATTTCTTCAGCAAATAATTTGATTGCGGCACTCATAGACAATCACATTCACCACGGCAATGAACTGGGGATAGATCCCCGCACGATTTCGTGGAAGCGGTGCGTCGATCTCAATGACCGCGAACTGCGCAACATCGTCGTCGGACTCGGCGGCAGAGTGAACGGAGTACCGCGCGAAGACCGCTTTTGCATTTCCGTCGCGAGCGAAATCATGGCGATCGTCTGTCTCTCCCGCACGATTTCGGAATTGAAAGAGCGCATTTCGAATATCGTCATCGGGGAAAATTACGACAGAGAAATCGTTAAATTCGGAGAACTCGGATGTACCGGCGCGATCGCCGCATTGCTCAAAGATGCTCTGAAGCCGAACCTCGTGCAAACCCTCGAAAAAACTCCCGCGTTTGTGCACGGCGGCCCCTTTGCGAACATCGCGCACGGCTGTAACAGCATCAACGCGACGCTCGCCGCTCTCGCTTCGGGAAACTATGTCGTAACCGAAGCGGGATTTGCCGCCGATTTGGGTGCGGAAAAATTTATGGATATCAAGTGCCGTGCGGCGGGCATCGCTCCGTCCTGTGCCGTCATCGTTGCAACGGTGAGAGCTCTTAAAATGCACGGAGGTACGGAAAAACAGGATCTTGCCCGTCCCGACCTCAAAACGCTTTCGGCGGGATTTTCAAATCTCAAAACGCATATCGAAAACATCCGCAAATTCGGCGTAAGCGCGATCGTCGCGATCAACAAGTTCGCATCGGACACGAGCGAAGAACTCGAACTCCTCGCTGAACTCATTGCAGAAACGGGTACGGAAAGCGCCGTCTGCGAAAGCTGGGAAAAGGGAGGCGAGGGAGCGATTTCGCTTGCCGAAAAAACGAGCGCGCTCTGCGATGCGGGAAAAGCGGATTTCCGTCCGCTCTACGATTCCGATATGCCCCTTTCAAAAAAGATAGAACGCATTGCACGGGAAATCTACCGTGCAGGTGCGGTTTCGTTTGAAAGCGCCGCTTTGAAAAAGCTTTCGGCTTTCGAAAAGGCGGGTTACGGAGCGCTTCCCGTGTGCATCGCAAAGACGCAGAATTCGCTGAGCCACGATCCGAAACTGCTCGCTTCTCCGAGCGGCTATACCTTTCCGATCCGCGACGCGCAGCTTTACGCGGGTGCGGGCTTTATCGTCGCGCTTTCGGGCGACATCACGGTGATGCCGGGGCTGCCGAAAAAACCCGCCGCGCTCAATATCGACGTGAACGACGACGGAGTCATTTCGGGATTGTTTTAAACGAAAATATAAAAAATCCACGGTTAAGACTTTTCTTGTTTTGGTGGCTGTGTAACTGCCTGCCGAAGTGTGTTTGGCTTCCGCTTCGCGTGCGTTATATTTCGCTTGCCCTCGATTTTTACGAAGCGTATTTTTGAGGCGGGCTTTAAGCTTTCGTACACACGTCTTTTTGCGTACAGTTGTCGCAGTGCGTCGCACTGCCGCTTCCGACTGATTTATTTTTGTCGAACATTTCCATCATCGTCCGCCAGCCGAGCACGGCGCATTTGACGCGCGCGGGCATTTTCGAAACGTCTTCGAGGGCGGCCGCTTCGTCGAGTTGTTCTATTTCGGATGCGGCCGCATCGCCCTTTATCATGCTCATAAAGATATTTGCGAGGCGGAGCGCTTCGGTTTTATTTTTTCCGACGACGAGATCGAGCATCATATCGACCGACGCTTGGGAGATGGCGCAGCCGCTTCCCGTAAAAGAGCCGTCGGTAATCGTTCCGTCATCATCGATCTGCAAACTGAGCGTGATATTGTCCCCGCAGCTCGGATTGACACCGTTTAAAATGAGGGTCGGATGAGCCATCGGCTTTTTGTGAGCGGGATTTAAATTGTGCTCGTTGAGAATTTCCCGATACAGTTCTTTCGTTTCCATACCAATGCCGTCCTTGTGTATTCGCGTTTATGTGCCGTCTCTTTGTTCCGCAGCCGAAAGCGTTTTCCTAATCTTTAAAGCCCATCCATGAGCGGATGTTTTTTACTTTACTCAAAAAAACGTCGGCTTCTTCTTCGGTGTTGTAAAAATAGACGCTTGCCCGCGCCGTTGCGGGAACGCCGAGGTAGCTTCCGAGCGGCTGCGCGCAGTGGTGTCCCGCCCTGATCGCGATACGCTCGGTGTCGAGCACGGTCGCGATATCGTGCGGGTGCACTCCGTCTATCGTAAAGGTGACGATACCGCAGTGTCGCATCCCGTCGCTGTTACCTATGACGCGCACGTGTGGAATTGTTTTCATGCCCTCGATAAGGCGAGAGGCGAGCGCGTTGTCGTGATTTGTTATATAATCGTAGCCGATCGATTCGATGTATTTGACGGCAGCTTCAAGTCCGACGGCTCCGCTCGCGTTTACCGTGCCCGCTTCGAATTTTGCCGGAAGCGGCGCCCATGTCGCATCTTCTCTCGTAACGTATTCGATCATCTCGCCGCCGCGCAAAAAAGGCGGCATCGCTTCAAGGAGCGATTTTTTGCCGTACAAAACGCCGCATCCTGTGGGGCCTGTGAGTTTATGAGCGCTGAACGCGTAAAAGTCGGCATCAAGGGATCGCACGTCGGTTTTGATGTGCGGCACGGCTTGCGCGCCGTCAACGACGATAACGGCTCCCGCTTTATGAGCGGCCTTTGCGATTTTTGCGATATCGTTTGTAATGCCGAGTACGTTGCTGACGTGAGCGACGGCGACAAGCTTTGTGCGACTTCCTATCTTTCCTGCGATTTCTTCGTCGGAGATGATGCCGCTTTCTCTGTCGCACTCCAAATACACGAGCTTTGCACCCTTCGCTTTTGCAACCATCTGCCACGGAAGGATGTTCGAATGGTGTTCCATAATCGAAACGGCGATTTCGTCGCCCTCGCGTATGTTTGCCATGCCGTAGGTATAAGCGATGAGGTTCAACGATTCGCTTGCGTTCCGCGTAAAAATCACTTCACAATCTTCTGCCGCGTTTATAAAGCGGGCGACACTGTGCCGCGCGCCTTCGTAAGCTTCGGTTGCCCGTACGCTCAAATCGTAGAGGCCGCGCAAAGGATTCGCATTGTTTTCTTCGTAAAAATGCGTTATCGCATCGATTACCCGGCGCGGCCGCTGCGTCGTCGCAGCGTTATCGAAATAGATTAAACCCTTGTTTTTCGCATTTGAGAAAAACGGAAAATCGTTTCGAAAATCATTCATGTGAAAATACCTCATCCAAGTACGCGTTGATTTTTGCGACGGTCGTTTCGTCGGGAATAAGGGAGGCGATGCGTACGACTTTTGCGCGTGCCATCAGCTTTTCGGTTTCCGATTTAGCGATACCGCGCGACTGCATATAAAAAAGCGTGTCGTCTCCGAGTTTTCCGATCGTCGATCCGTGTTCGCCGGCTATGTTTTCTTCACCGCACAGAATGAGCGGAATCGATTTGTTGACGACATCGGGCGAAAGCAAGAGCACTTCTTCATATTCGTTGCCCGTCGAGCCCGCACAGCCGTTTATAAAATCGATCGAACCGCGGTAGGTTTTTGCCGCGCGGTCACACAGCGTACCTTGAGCGCTCATTTGACAGTCCGTTTTTTTACCGATCTGACGCACAATGTAATTCATATCGAGCTTTTGCTCTCCGCGGCAAAGGTAGGCCGTGTCCGCCTTAAAAGAGCCGCCGAACGAGGGTAGCTTGCCCGCGGCTCCCGTATATGTTTTTTCCCCGCCGAGAATCACGTGCGTCACTTCGACGCGGCCGCCTTCGGCGCAGACGGTTCCGATATCGTCGGTCTGCACAAAACCGTCGCCTAAAAGCTGCACTTTTACCAAGTGAATGAACGCATCCTTTCCCGCGTCGCAAATCGTGCGGACAATCTGAGTGCCCGATGAAGCGCGCTCGGATTCATAGCGCATGATAACCGTAATCGACGCGCCTTCTTCCGCCTTGATGATGTGAAAAGCGGAAGTAGCGCTTTTATCGATTAAATCGAAATCGATAAAGACGGGCGTTTCGACGCGCCGACCTTTTTTTACGGTGATACGCGAAGCTTTCGCATCTTTGAAAAAATAAGCGCCGAGCTCTTTGCCGCAGCCCGTTTCAAGATTGCGATAGGCATCCGCGTTTGCGTACCGCTCATATTCGACGCCGTGGGGCAGGGCGCTCATGCGAGGCTCCCCGTCGCCCGAAAGGCGCGCATCGGTTGAAAACGGCGTCGAATTTATTTTTAGCCAATTCCACGTGAGCGTCGGTAAATTATTAATCGTTAATATTTCAGCCATACGCGATCCTTACAGAGTGCCTTTCATTTCGAGGCGGATGAGATTGTTCATTTCGACTGCGTATTCGAGCGGCAGCTCTTTGCTGACCGGATTAGCAAAGCCGCTGACGATCATGCTTCTCGCTTCGTCTTCCGCGATGCCGCGCGACATGAGGTAAAAGATCGCCTCTCCCGAAATGCGCCCGATTTTCGCTTCGTGTCCGACATCCACGTCGTCAGTGTGAATTTCCATGGCAGGCACGGTATCGCTTCTGGAATCTTCATCGAGCATGAGCGATTCGCACGAAACGGAAGCTTTGCTGCCGCGTGCTTTTTTATCGATGTAAATTGCGGATCGATACGTACTTACGCCGCCGCCTTTTGAAATCGATTTTGTCGTAATGACGCTCGACGTATTTGGTGCGCTGTGTACCATCTTCGCTCCCGTGTCGAGGTTTTGGCCGCTTCCGGCAAAGGTGACGCCCGTAAACTCGGCTCTCGCATGTTCACCGACCAAATCGCTTTCCGGGTACAGATACGAAATATGGGAACCGAACGAACCCGAAACCCATTCGATAGAGCCTCCTTCTTCGACTCGTGCGCGCTTCGTGTTCAGGTTGTACATGTTCTTCGACCAGTTTTCGATCGTCGAATAACGGAGCCGGGCGTTTTTTGCAACGTAGAGTTCGACGGCTCCTGCATGCAGGTTTGCGACGTTGTATTTCGGCGCGGAGCATCCTTCGATAAAGTGCAGATCCGCTCCTTCGTCGACGATGATGAGCGTGTGTTCGAATTGGCCTGCACCCTTCGCGTTTAAGCGGAAGTACGACTGCAGCGGAAAGGAAAGGTGAACGCCTTTGGGCACGTACACAAACGAACCGCCCGACCATACCGCTCCGTGGAGCGCGGCGAATTTGTGGGCGCGGGGCGGAACAAGGCGCATAAAATGTTTTTTGATCATGTCCGCGTATTCGCCGCGGAGAGCGCTTTCAAAATCGGAATAGACGACGCCCTGATTTGCAACTTCGTCGCGTATATTGTGGTAGACGAGTTCGCTGTCGTACTGCGCGCCGACGCCTGCAAGAGAGGTGCGCTCCGCTTCGGGAATGCCGAGCTTTTCAAAGGTTTCTTTTATATCTTCGGGAACTTGTTCCCAGTTGTTTTTCATCTTCGTGTTCGGGCGCACGTAAGTCGCGATGTGTTCTATGTGAAGCCCGCTTATATCCGGCCCCCACGACGGCACGGGCATTTCATCGTAAATTTTAAGAGAAGCGAGACGGAAATCCCTCATCCATTCGGGATCGTTTTTATCTTTTGAAAGCTTTAAAACGATTTCTTCGGTTAATCCGGGATCGTTTCTGTAAAAATCTTTTTCATCGTAACGGAAATCATACATCGACGTATCGATATCGATTTTTGCGGCGGAGTTTCTGTCGATGACTTCGTTCATTGCGTACCGTCCTTTTCAAAACGTTCGAATCCGTTTTTGTTGATTTCATCGACAAGAGACGCATCTCCCGTTTTGACGATTTTGCCTTTGACGAGCACGTGCGTAAAATCGACGGTAAGGCTTTCGAGAATTTTCGCCGAATGCGTGATGATGAGCAGCGTGCCGCCGTTTTGCTTATACGCTTCGATGCCCTTTGATACGGTACGCACCGCGTCCACGTCGAGACCCGAATCGGTTTCGTCGAGGATTGCGAATTTGGGCTTGAGCATAAGCATCTGCAGTATTTCGCTTTTTTTGCGTTCGCCGCCTGAAAAGCCGACATTCAAATCGCGTGAAGCGTAGGATATATCCATGTTTAGCAATTGCATCGCCGCTTGCAGGTCTTTTTGAAATTGGAACAGTTTAACGTGCTCTCCGGTACGCTGCTGGAGCGCACTTCTGATAAAGGTTTCGAGGGAAATGCCCGGTACTTCGAGCGGATTTTGAAAGGATAAAAACATACCGGCTTTCGCGCGCACGTCCGTCTTTTCTTCGGTGAGGTCTTTACCGTCGAATATGATTTTTCCTTCGGTAAGCGTGTAGACGGGATTTCCCATAAGCGTATTGCCGAGCGTCGATTTACCCGCTCCGTTCGGCCCCATAAATACGTGTGTTTCGCCTTTATTTATTTTCAAATCGATGCCGTGCAGCACGGACTTTCCGTTTATATCGACCGAAATATTTTGAACATCGAGCAGCAGATCACTCATAAATAATCGAACTCCTGATTATGATTAAGGAACAAAAAGCTGAATTATCTACGAAAAAAGTAGGTAATTGCTCCGTTCTTAATATATCCATATTATCGTAAAAAAGCAAGCGTGAATATATCCGTTTCGTTTGACGGCATATACAGGGTTTCGGACATACGCGCGTAATTGACATTTCACCGTTTACTTCCTATCATTTGTGTATGACTGATATACAAGCCGTATCGCTCTTCTATATGTACGGTCTTATTTCGTTGATCGCCTTTGTTCTATACATCCCGCGTTTATTGTATTATGTAAGCGGTTTTAAAAAGCCCGAGCATTTAATAAACCGCGTGCAAAATCGCTTTGCCGTCCTTATCCCCGCGCGGAACGAAAGCGTCGGTATCGGGCTTTTGCTGGACAGTCTCGCGCGTCAAACCTACGACTGCAAAAAATTCGATACGTTTGTCATCGTCGATTCGGAAGACGACCCGACTTGCGCCATCGTGAAAAAATACGAGAGCACCTATGTGCAGATTGTCAAAAATCAAACGTGCAAGGGCATGGCGCTCGACGGTTCGCTCAAAGAGCTGCTTTCCGGCGCATACGGGCGTTACGATGCGTATATCATCATCGACGGAGACAATGTCGCTTCGGACAATTTTATCGAAGAGATGAATAACGCTCTCGCATCGGACGTTCAGATCGTGCTCGGTAAGCGCGAAGTAAAAAATTATCTCCTTGGGGGGAAAAGACTCCGTTCGCTTGCGACGAACTGCAGCGCGCTTACGTACACGTTTCTCGACAAGATGGGAAATGCGTTCAGAACGAAGGCAGGCGTTCCCTGTACGATGTGCGGGACGGGCGTTATGGTCAGGCACGACGTCATCGAAGAGATCGGCGGCTGGCCGTACCGCAGTTTTACCGAAGATCTTGAGATGACTATCAATGCGATTCTTCACGGCTGGTCGTCGTGTTTTTACGAATACGCAGTCGTCTACACCGAAGAAGCGCTTTCGCATAAAGCGTTGGATCGGCGCCGTGAGCGTTGGCTCATCGGCTATATGCAGATTGCGTTTAAGTACCGCAATACAATCGCAAAACAAACGTACGCATCTCTTCGCGATCGCTCGCTTTCGCTTGTGCAAAAGATACGCGGCATCCGCATAAAAAATTTCGATTTTTTGTACGGATTCGGCCCGCTTTTTTTGTTTTTCGGCAATACAGCCGTTTGTTTTGTGCTTTACATAATCGCTGCAGGTATTGATTATTTTAATCGCGGATTTATTAATTTTTCCGCGTTAAAATACGGCATGGTCATCATGCTTATACTCTACGGCGTACTCGTTTCCTATACGTTTATCGCACTCATAATCGATCCGAAAGCACTCAAGATTACGTTCGGCGAAAAGCTTGCCGTGCTTTTGTACAATCCCTTTTTTATAGCCGAGTACGCATATTTTTACGTTGCGGCATTTTTTACGCTGCTTCGAAATCCGCATTACGGCGAAGGTGTGCCGTGGCAGCAGATCGAGCGCATTGAAACGGTGATGAGGGGATCGGAGTGATGGACATCGGCGGCATCAAAGGCGATACGCAGCGCGAAATACAAAATCGCATCGCAGAGCTTGAAAAAAAAGGCAAGTTCGACGGAAACGTTCAGCCGATCGACTATGATGCGATGATTCGGGTAACCGACGATTATGTTTTTCTCCCACGCACGTTTTCATTTTTTTTATGGTGCGTTTTTATCCGCGCGGCGGCGACGGTACTCGGCCCGGTTTTGACAAAGTTCGTGCTCGGCGCTCGCGTCGAAGGGCGCAAAAATCTGTGCAGTGTGAAAGGCTTTGTCGCCGTCTGCAATCACGTGCACTCGCTCGACAATATGATCGTGCGCGAGGCGGTTTTCGGTCATACGCTGTACATCACGGTTGCGGAATTTAACAATATGCGAGGACCCATCGGAAGCATCATGCGCGGGGCGGGGACGCTGCCGTTCAGCGGAAACGTAAAAGCGATGAACGAGCTGCAAAAGACGCTGTCGCTTTTACTCGCAAAGGGCTGCGCCGTGCTCGGCTATCCGGAGCAATCGCTGTGGCTTCGCTATGAAAAGCCGCGCCCCTTTCACACCGGCATGTTCCATATAGCCGCAGCGAATTCGGTGCCTGTCGTTCCGATGTTTATCACCTTTTCCGCGCCTTCAAAGCTACGTTCTTTTTTCAGCAAAAAAAAAGTTGCGACACTCCATATCCTCTCTCCGATCTATCCCGATAAAACGCTTTCGCGCAAAGAGAACGCCGCTTTTTTGATGTCGCGCGCTTCTAAGGCGTGGCGCAGCTGTTATGTTTCGGTTTACGGATACGAGCCCGATATTCGAGCGAACGAGAACTGATGTTGTAAAATAATAAGGATACGTATGAAAAAGATTTCGATACTGTTTGATTTGTATTTTTCCCTTGCCAAAATAGGTTCGGTTACTTTCGGCGGCGGTATGGCGATGATGCCGATTTTGCAGCGCGATCTGATCGAAAAAAAGAAGTGGATGACCGAAGACGAACTGCTCGATTATTATGCGATAGGACAATCGACTCCGGGTATCATTGCGGTAAATGTCGCAACCTTTGTCGGCTTTAAGCAGGCGGGGATAATCGGGGGCATCGTCGCGACGCTCGGTATGATAACTCCGTCCGTCATTATCATTTCGCTTATCGCGCGCTTTATCAGTTCGGTCGATCACTTGCCGCTTGCGCAAAAAGCGCTTCGCGGCATCAATGTGTCGGTCGCGGCGCTTCTCACGTCGGTCGTGTTTCAATTTTCAAAAAAAACCGTAAAATCGATTTTGGGATTTTTGTGCCTCGCAGTTTCGTTTGCGGCGATATGGTTTTTCAAAGTACCGTCGTATTGGATGATCATCGCGGGAGCGGCGACGGGCGTCATCGTTTCGGTACTTTTGCGAAAAATGAAAAAAAGCGCGGAGGACAAGTGATGGAAACGACGTATTCGCTTTTTCAGCTTTTTTGGATTTTCTTTTATATCGGCGCGTTTACGATCGGAGGAGGGCTTGTCGCCGTAACGCTCATGCAGCCAACTCTCGTCGACAAGGGCGTCATCTCTGCCGAACAGTTTTACAATATGGTTGCCATCTCCGAATCGACGCCGGGACCGATCGGCATCAATATGGCGACATACATCGGCTATTCGCAGTACGGCGTTTTCGGCGGCATCGTTACGACATTCGGGCAAGTGCTCCCGTCCGTTATCTGTATTTTAATAATCGCGCATTTTTTTATGAAATTCCACGATACGCCGCTCGTCAAAGCCGCATTCTCCACGCTTAGACCTGCGACTACGGGAATCATCCTCGTTGCGGCGGCGCAGGTTTTTATCGTCGCGCTTTTGAACACGCCTTTTTCGTTCGGTTCGCTTTTGACGATTGAAGGCTGGAAAAATCTTTTCGTGTGGCCGAGTCTTGCGTTTTATATCGCAGCTCTTATCGTTTTGATGAAGACGAAAATCCATCCCGTATTCGTCATGTTGTTCGGAGCTGTGTTCGGCATAATTTTTCTGTGAATGTTCCAATTGTACAGCAAGCGTGTCGGCGCGGTGTTGCAAGCCGATCGAAAAAAACGTTTCCCTTTTTCAGCGCGATGTTTTTAAAACGCGCCTCTCTTTTCGGCGGAGGATCGCTTCTTCGATCAGCAATTCGGTGAGGCAGGTAAAGCTCAAGCCTTCGCTTTCACAGGCTTTCGGAAACATGCTGATAGCCGTAAAGCCCGGCATCGAATTGATCTCATTGAGATAGATTTCGCCAGAGTCTTTGTCGAGAAAAAAATCGATGCGGCTCAAACCCGATGCGTCGACGATTTTGTATGCGTTCAGTGCGATGTTTCTGATCTTTTCGCGGAGGCTTTCGCTTATGTCCGCCGGTATGCGCACGCCGTCGCTGTCTTTGTATTTTGCGTTGTAATCGTAAAACTCGTGCGTCAAAACGATTTCACCGGGTCCATATACGGTAACGCTTTCGCGCATTCCTTCCGCCGCCGTCGTATTGCCGGTGACGGCGCATTCGAGTTCGCGGGCGTTTATCGCCTTTTCGATAAGCACTTTATCGTCCCACAAAAAAGCGTCCGCAAGTGCGACCGAAAGCGCCTTTGCGTTTTCCGCTTTTGCAGCACCGTTCGAAGAGCCCGCCGCGCAGGGCTTTACAAAAAGCGGAAAGCCGAGTGTACTGACGGCTTTTTCTACGAGCGCATCGTACGCGCGCGAATCGAGCACATCCGCTCTCCGAACCGTAACGTAGGGGACGACGGGAATGCCCGCCGCCTGAAGGACGACCTTTGTTTTTTCTTTGTCCATCGTGAGTGCGCTCGATGCGACGGAGCAGCCGACATAGGGGATGTCCGCCGTTTCGAAGAGTCCCTGAATGGTGCCGTCTTCGCCGTTCGTACCGTGAAGGACTGCGAACGCGACGTCGATATCGAGTATCCGGCCGCCCGCCGAAAAGGCCGCATTTTTCATTCCGGGAGCGACCCTTATTTCAGCGCCCTCTTTTTCCGTTACCTTAATCGCCGCCTTTGCGTCGGCTCTCACGCGGTCGAGTTCGGCATCGTCTTGTAAAAACCATCGTCCGTCTTTTGTAATGCCGATGAGAATGACTTTATGCTTTTTGTCGATGTGCCGCGCGACCGCTGCACCCGACATGAGCGATACTTCGTGTTCGCCGCTTTTTCCGCCGTAGATAAGTGCTATCGTCATAGAACGAGTATAGCACTTTCGGTGCGGCTCGGGAATGGCTTAGCGCAAAATGTGAAATGTAAAGGCACAGGCGCCGTCGTGTAAACGCGCACGTCGAGCAGACGTACAAGATGCGTGCAAAACACACACTGAAACTCAAACGAGCGAGATAAGCGGGCGATAATATGCACGCGCTCACTTGCGGATTTTGCCGAGATACGCTACAATTTTTTCAAGTTAGCTTAAGCTAATAAAACGGTATCGGCGAATGTATGCCGGTTAAAAAACCGATACGCAAAGGAAAGGTATAATCGATGAAAGACAAAAAACGTTCCGCAGTTTCTTGGATCGTAGAATTTGCGGAAGATCGGAAAATGTACTATGCGTTGAGCGTGCTTACGGCGATGTTCGGCGTTTTATGCGGTATCGCTCCGTATTTTTTTATCGCCGATATCATAAAAAAGCTTTTGGCGGGCACACGCGTTTTCGGCGCTTTTGCCGCGGATCTTATTTTAATAATGTTGTTTTGGGCATTTCGCGTCGTTCTCCACGCAGTTTCGACTTCTCTTTCGCACAAAGCGACATTCCGCGTGCTCGCCGAAATCAGAAAGAGATGCTGCGATAAACTTGCTCGATTGCCGCTCGGCAGCGTGCTCGATATTCCGTCGGGTTCTCTCAAAAATACGCTCGTCGAAAGAGTCGACAGCATCGAAACGACGCTCGCGCATGTCGTGCCCGAGTTTACGGGAAACCTCTTCGGACCGCTTTGCGTACTCATCTATCTCTTTTTTATCGATTGGCGCATGGCTCTCGTATCGCTCATCTCGCTTCCGATCGGTATTATCTTCGGTTCGTGTATGTGGATAGGCTATGAAGCGTCGTGGAAGCGGGTCATCGACAAAACGAAAGCGCTCAACGATACCGCGGTCGAATACATCAACGGCATTGAAGTTATCAAAGTGTTCGGCAAAGTGAAAAGTTCGTATGACCGCTTTGTCGTTGCGGCGAAAGAGGGTGCGTCCTGCTTTATCGACTGGATGAGGAGAGCCAATATATTTTTTACGCTTACGATGGTGATCACGCCCGCGACGCTTTTGTTTGTTCTGCCCGCAGGCGGATTTTTCGTTAAAAACGGATCACTTGCCGCGAGCGATTTTATTCAAATAATCATTTTGAGCGTCGGATTGATATCGCCGCTTATCACCGCGATGTCGTATACGGACGATATGGCAAAAGTGGGCGTCGTTATCGGAGAAGTTTCGGATATCCTCGAACGGAAAGAACTTTCGCGTCCCGACAAAATGAGCGAAGAACCTGAGGGAAATGCGATCCGCCTCGACGGCGTGCGCTTCGCATACCGCGAAAAAGAAGTGCTGCACGGCATAAGTCTTGAAATCCCCGACGGTTCGGTGTGCGCTTTGGTGGGGCCTTCGGGGAGCGGCAAATCGACGATCGCAAAGCTCATCGCGTCTTTGTGGGACGCAGGCGAGGGTGTCATCACTTTAGGCGGCGTCGATATCCGAAAGATTCCGCTCGAAGCGTACAACAGACGCATCGCTTTCGTGTCGCAGGATAATTATCTTTTCAATGAAAGCGTGCGCGAAAATATCCGTATCGGAAAAGAGGGCGCGAGCGATAAAGAAGTCGAAGAAGCTGCGAAAAAAAGCGGCTGCCACGAATTCATCGAAAGCCTCGAACACGGCTACGATACGATCGTCGGAGACTCAGGCGGGCACCTTTCAGGCGGCGAGCGGCAGCGCATCGCGATCGCGCGCGCCATGCTCAAAGACGCGCCCGTCGTCATCCTCGACGAAGCGACGTCGTATACCGACCCCGAAAACGAAGCTGTCATCCAGTCGTCGGTCGCAAAGCTCGTAAAGGGGAAAACGCTGCTTGTCATCGCGCACCGCCTTTCGACGATCAAAGACTCGGACAAAATCTTCGTTATCAAAGACGGAACGCTCGACGATGAAGGGACGCACCGCGAACTCCTTTTGCGCGGAGGTTTGTATGCGAAGATGTGGGAAGCGCACATATCGGTTAAAGACGGCTTGAGCGCAGTGAAAGGCTAGGAGATACGACAGATGTTTAAAATATTGTTTAAGTTTTTTGATTTTGCGGGCGGCATCAATAAAAAGAAATTCCATATAGCCGTCGTGCTCGGTATCGTCATTGCTATGTGCGACGCGATGAAAATTCCCGCGATCGCAGTTATGATTTCAGCGATCGTTTCAAACTCGCTTACGACCCGGACGATCTTTACCTGTACCGCCATCATGCTCGGCAGTATGGTCGTCAATTTTTTTGTGCGCTATACGTCGACGATGCTGCAAACGGAAGCGGGCTATACGGCATGTGCGGACAAGCGGATCGAAATCGCAGAGCACTTGCGCTATCTTCCGATGGGCTATTTTAACAATAACAGTCTCGGCTCCATCACGTCCGTGACGACGAATACGATGGAAAGCCTCGGAGATATCGCGGCGCGGGTGGTGATGATGACGACGCAGGGTATTTTAAATACGGTGCTTGTTGCGGCGATGATTTTGTTTTACGACCGGAGGATCGGCATCGTCGTCGTTCTGGGCCTCGCGCTCTATTCGCTCGTAAACCGGGCTATGCAGCGTCAGGCGGCGATGCTTGCTCCGCAAAAGATGAAAGCCGATACGGACCTCGTCGAGAGCATCCTCGAATATATTCAAGGCATTGCGGAAGTAAAAGCCTACAATCTGACCGGAGCGGCCGCGAAAAAACTCGTCAAAGCGATCGACGGCAACGCCGATATCAACATTCGGATGGAGATGAAATTTATCGGTTACATGACCGCGCAGAATTTCATCACAAAGGCGCTCGGAGTTGCGATGAGCGCGCTTTCGATAGCATTGTATATCGCGGGTTCTATGGATCTGCTCGTCGCTGTCGTTATGATCATAAGCTCGTTTATGATTTACGCTCACCTCGATGCGGCGGGAAATTATTCCGCGCTGCTTCGCGTCATCGACGCGAGTATCGATAAAGCGAAAGCCATCCTCGATTTGCAGCCGATGGATACGAGAGGTGAAGACATTGCGCCGAAAAAATGCGATATCGATATCGAAGATATCGGCTTTTCGTACGATACGCGGAAGATCATCGACGGCGTGTCGCTGCATATCCCCGAAAAAACGACGACGGCTTTTGTCGGGCCTTCGGGCGGCGGAAAGACGACGTTGTGCAGTCTTATCTCGCGCTTTTGGGACGTGCAGGAAGGGCGCGTGCTTTTGGGCGGCAAAGACGTAAAAGCGTACAGCATGGACAGCCTTATGAAAAATTTCAGTTTCGTCTTCCAAAACGTCTACCTCTTTCACGATACGATAGCGAACAATATACGCTTCGGGCAGAGTGACGCGCCCATGTCGAAAGTTATCGCCGCGGCAAAAAAAGCGTGCTGCCACGAATTTATCTCAGCTCTTCCGGACGGCTACGATACGGTTATCGGCGAGGGAGGGGCGAGTCTTTCGGGCGGAGAAAAACAGCGTATTTCCATCGCGCGTGCGATTATGAAAGACGCTCCGATAATCGTACTCGACGAAGCGACTGCAAACGTCGATCCCGAAAATGAAAAAGAACTTATGGAAGCGATCGACGCGCTGACGAAAAAGAAGACGATTTTGATGATAGCGCATCGCTTGAAAACGGTGCGCTATGCGGATCAGATCGTCGTAGTCGATCAGGGCAAAATCGCCGAACAGGGAACTCACGCATCGCTTATGAGAAAAAACGGCATATACCGCCGCTTCGTCGATGCGCGAAAGCTCGCCGTAAGCTGGAAGATTTAGCAAAGACGATTTTAATAATTAATAAAATCGGCATTCGACCTGATAAACGCGGAGTGCTGGGCTTACGCGTAGCCCAGTTCGGACAGGGCGGTGAGCGCTTCGCGTATTTCATCGTAGGGTACGGTTTTGTCCTTGTAGATGATCGAATTTTCGTGCGACTTTCCGAGGAGCAGCACGATGTCTCCGCTTGCCGCCATTTTGAAAGTTTCGCGGATCGCTTTCGGCCGCTCGTGGATGATAAAGAGATCGACGCCTTTTTTTTTGCCGCGCTTTTCGGCGCCTTTTGCGATCATTTCGAGCAGCGCTACGGGATCTTCGCCTCGCGGATCTTCATCGGCGAGTACGATGACGTCGCAGAATTTTGCGGCAATCTCTCCCTGCAGCGGCCGCTTTGTCAAATCGCGCTCTCCTCCCGAACCGAAGAGGGCGAAAAGCCTTCCCGTACATCTTTTTCTGATCGGAGGAAATATCGTTTCGAACGACGAAGGCGTGTGCGCGTAATCGACGATGAGTTCAAAGGGCTGTCCCCTGTCGATGACCGTCATGCGCCCTTTGACGGGAGTGAGTGACGGAAAGTGATGCGCGATTTCTTCAAAGGATTTTTGCGTAACGCTGCTCACCGCGATGAGGGACGCCATGAGATTGTATGCGTTGAACGCACCGGGAAGCGGAGCGGTGACGTGGATGACGGGACGTTTTCTCGGAAAGGCGGGATCGTCGCTCGCTCGGAATACGGCGTCGTCCCCGTCCGCGTCGATCGTAAACGAAATACCGAATCGCGCCGATGCGATGTTCCGAGCCGTCATGCAGCGGACTCCTTCGGGTACGGGCGGAAGGGCGACCGCATCGGCTCCCGTTTCCGCTGCGGCTTTTCCCGCCTGTCCTTCGGTCGTAAACGCATAGACGGGATGCTTTGTCGAATTGATGCAATAGACTGCCGACGGATCTTCAGCGTTGACGACGCCGATGGAAGGAATTTTCATCGGGGTGCCGGCGATCGTTTTTACGTGGTCGCACTTGTCGAGCGCGCGGAAAAGATTCGCTTTATCGCTTCGGTACTGCTCGAAGGTTTTGTGAAATTCGAGGTGTTCGAGCGTAACGTTCATAAAAACCGCGCAGTCGAATTGGACATTGCCGAGTCTGTTCGTCAAAACGGAAAGCCCGTGAGAAGAGGATTCGATGACCGCATAAGTACAGCCGTTTTCGAGCATCGCGTTGAGACGGTTTTGGATAATCGGCGCTTCCGGCGTCGTCTGATGTTCGGGGTTGGGGAGGGCATCGCCTCCGAGGGAATATTCGACTGTTGAAATAAAGCCCGCTTTTTCTCCGCACAGGCGCAAGAGCTGCCAGATAAACGAAACCGTGCTGCTCTTCCCTTCCGTACCCGTCACTCCTATGACGATGAGGCGCTTTGACGGGGAATCGTAAAAAGCGTCGGAAACGGGCGCCATGGCAAAACGCGCATCGTTTACGCGTAAAAAGGCCGGAAGATATCGTTTCGTTTTGCCGACGGCGCTTTCGATCGCACGGCGCGCGATGACGTTTGCACATTCGCGTCGAACTTCGTGAGGAATATCTCCCTGATAGACGACTGCGTTCGCGCCCGCTTCAAGCGCTTCGGATATAAAATCGTTTCCGTTTTGATGTGTTCCGGGAAGCGCAAAAAAAAGCGAACCCTCTTTTACGTCGCGCGAATCGAATGCGAGATTTGTGATCGGAATATTCATGATATCGACGGTTTCGACGGGGCTGATTCCGTCGGCTGCAAGCGCTTTGTGCGCAAAAGAAGGCAGCAATTGTGACAAGAGCTTTTCCATAATACAGCGATTGTAGCGATAAATATGCGGTTTTTCAATTGCCGCATACTTTGCTCGAATGTGTACGATATCGGGAATTCGTGCGATTGTCATAGTGCACGATTGTTGTTACAATTCTTTTCAGAAATTTATTTATCGAAAAGAGGCGTTCGCATGGCTAAAAAAAGCAAAGTGATTCTCGCGTATTCGGGCGGGCTCGATACGACAGTCATCATTCCGTGGTTAAAAGAAAATTACGATTACGACGTCATCGCCGTCTGCATCGATTTGGGACAAGGCGACGATTGGAAAACGATAAAAGCACGCGCGATCAAAACGGGCGCTTCGGCATGCTATGTCGTCGATGCGCGAAAAGAATATATCGAAGAATATATTTGGCCTGCACTGAAAGGCGGTGCACTCTACGAAGACCGATATCTGCTCGGCACGTCGACGGCGCGTCCTCTTATCGGAAAAATTCTCGTCGAATACGCTCGGCAGGAAAAAGCCTGTGCGATCTGTCACGGCGCGACGGGAAAGGGCAATGACCAAGTCCGCTTCGAACTTGCGATCAAAGCGTTTGCGCCGGATCTCCGCGTCATCGCCGCGTGGCGCGATCCGAAGTGGGATCTCCAAAGCCGCGAAGACGAAATCGAATACCTTGAAAAGAGGGGCATTCCCGTTCCGGTAAAAAAATCGTCGTCGTACAGCTGCGACGAAAATATTTGGCATATCAGCCACGAGGGGCTCGAACTCGAAAAAACGGAAAACGAACCCGATTGGAAAAATATGCTCAAAATCACAAAGCTGCCGGAAGCGGCTCCCGACAAAGCCGAATACGTAAAGATCGAATTCGAAAAAGGTATTCCCGTCGCGGTCAACGGAAAAAAGATGGATGCGCTTTCACTCATGGAAACGCTCAACAAAATCGGCGGGAAAAACGGTATCGGACTAATCGATCTCGTCGAAAACCGCTGCGTCGGCATGAAAAGCCGGGGCGTATACGAAACGCCGGGCGGGACGATTTTGTATTACGCGCATGAACAGCTTGAACACTTGTGCCTCGACCGCGATACTTATCACTACAAGCAGCAGATCGCGCTCAAGCAGGCGGAGCTCATCTACAACGGTTTGTGGTTTACCTCTCTCATGAGCGGTATCATGGCGTTCAACGACAAAGTCGAAGAGACCGTGAGCGGCTGGGTGCGCCTCAAATTGTATAAGGGCACGATGCAGGGTGCGGGTTCGTTCTCGCCGTACAGCTTGTACAACGAAAGCATTGCAAGCTTTACGACGGGCGATCTCTACGATCACCGTGACGCGGGCGGCTTTATCACGCTCTTCGGTTTGCCGCTTACCGTGCGCGCGATGATGGAGCAAAAAGCGGGTAAAGGACAGGCTGTCGTAAAAAGCCGTTCTTTGAAAAAGCGGCCTACGGAATAAATTGACATGAAAAAAAATATAAAAAAAATCGTCTTCGCTCTCGCGGTGTCGTTCTGCATGATTTCCGCTTCTACAGGCGATGAGGGGACGGTCGATTCGTCTACCGTGGTTTTTCCTTCATACGGGGATGACGGGTACAAACTCGCTGCGAAAAAGACTGAGCGCCTTTCCGATGCGCTTCCGAATATCGGCGAAAAAGAAGCAAGCGAACTTACGGCGGGCAACGTGATTTCCTTCGGTAACGGCAACGGGGAAGATTTGACAAAGTACGTGCCCTCTTCGAGCGCTATCGCACAAAAACTTGCGGTGGCTCCGCAAGGCAAACAGGGCTTTGCCGTCGTATCTTGTGCGCTTATCGCGTATCCCGCTTCGTGGAAAAATATGAGCGCGGACGAAAAGCTTCTTTCCCTCTACAATGCGCTCGGACGCGTTTCCGCGCAAAAGGGCATTACGTATATTTCTCGGCGCGCGGGCTATAAGCCGAAAACGCTTTTTACGCGCTCGTACTACGTCGCAGATACCGAGCATACGGAAAATGCGCTCGCCGATCCCGTTGCAAGCGAAGTTCCCCCTTCCGATGTACGCTACGTGTTTCAGGAAGATACGTCGTTCGGCGAAAATACGTATCTCCACACGTACACCGATTCGGCATCAGAAATCTTCGTCGAAATCACAAACTGTACGCCGATGAAATATCACGGAGTGACGTGCTTAAAAGCGCGCGAAATGGAAATGTGCATTTCGGCGTATCCGCTCGAAGAAGGCATTTTCTTTTCTTCCGCCGCAATCGTTACGGGGCAAAAACAGACGGTAACCGTTCTCTTTATAAAAGTGGATTTGGCCGACGCATTTAAACGCCGTACCGATGCGCTCTACGAGTGGTTCCTCAATCAAATTAATAATTAATAATCGCTGTGCCGTCTGTTGTACACGAATACGACGATCGCCATAGCGATGATGACGGCATAGCCTGCAAAACTCATCGCATCGGGTATTTGGCCGAATGCGATATATCCCATGAGCGACGAAAATAAAATTTGCGAATAATCGAATATGCTGATCTTTGCGGCAGGTGCCGCACCGTACGCGGCGGTTATAAAAAACTGTCCGCCTGCCGCCGCGATTCCCGCTCCGAACATGATAAGCAGTTGACGGCCGGTCATCGGTGAAAACCGAAAGAGTAAAAACGGAACGGCAAGGAGCAATGAAAGAAGCGAAAAGCAGGCGATGATGAGTTTGCCGTTTACGTTTATCGTTCTTAAACGGCGTACGCACGCGTATGCGAATCCCGCGCCTGCGCCTCCTAAGAATCCGACAAGTGCAGGGAGCATCGCCGCAATGTCGAACGAAGGTTTTATGACGAGAGCCGCTCCCGCAATCGAAATACAGATCGCCGCAAGCGGAACGGGCATAATTTTTTCCCCGAGCAAAACAAAGCTGAAGACGACGGCGAAAAACGGAGACATTTTATTGAGAATCGATGCGTCTGCGATGTTGATTTTGTCGAGGGTATAGAAATTTCCGAATAGGGCGAGAGAACCGGCAAGCGATCGTAAAAAAAGCAGGCAGATGCTTCCTCGCGGCAGTACAAACGGGTGCTTTCCTTCGCGCTGTTCTTTTATCAATACTACGCATGCGATAAAAAAAGCTATAACATTGCGGAAAAACGCTTTTTGCATAAAGGGTATGTCGCCTGCAAAGTGTACGAGCATTCCCATAAGCGCAAAGCAAAACGACGCGCAGACGATATAGAAGACGCCTTGTGCGATGCGGGCTTTGCTGTATTCGTGGGGCATATTTGAATTATAATCCGAAACGACGATATCCGTAAAGCTTGAAAATACACAGCGCCGCCGGAAATCAATTTTTATCTAAGGGCAGTAACAAATCGTAAGAATTTATGAGGTACGCGAACTCACCGAATCCGTCCGCAAAAGGCAGCCTGTACGGTAAAGGGCTTTTGTATGTCGCCGCCCGTTTCGCGCCTGAACGATCCGAATCGTTCGTCGCATCCGGTGCAGTCATCGCATACGGCGATATTTTCATCGCGGACGCCTGAGGCTTCGAGGAGCGCAAGATTTGCTTTTTCAAGCGAAAGCCGGTAGCGCTTTGCCTTTCCCTCATTTTGCAAAAGAGTTGCCGCTCCCGAAAGCCGAGCGCGGCTTTTGCCTGTGTCCACGCTTTCGGCATTGGCATATCCGCTTTCGTATTCGCGTACGCAATCGCCGCAAAAGTTCTTTTTAAAATACGATGCGCGCTCTTCGTCTACGATATAACAGCAGCTTCGTATATGCGGACCGAGTACGACGGATAAGTATTTCACATCCGCCCCATATGTTTGCCGCATTACGGCGATCGCTTCCGTAACGATTCCCGTCCCTTTCCATCCCGAATGAACGACGCCGAAAACGCCCCGTTTCCGTTCGTAAAAAAATATCGGCATACAGTCCGCCGCCGTGACGACGGGCATAAGCGATGTGCGATCGGTCACGATACCGTCGCCTTGACGGCCGTAGGTATCTGCAGCGGATGAAACGGCGTATACGATTTTCGAATGAAGGAGTTCAAGCGGAACGGGCTCACAGGGTACGTCGTTTCGAAAAGCGCTTCTGCCCGATGCGATTTCTTTAAGCAGCGTATCGCGCGTTTCGTTCGTTTCGTCCCAACGGAATCGCATGCTTCCCGCCTGTTTGAGCGTCATGCCCCAAAAGGGCGCATCGCGCATAAGAGGTTTACCGTTTGCATAAAAGGGAAGTACGACGTACGGCTCCGTACAGGCGAGGGTGATACGAGTCATTCGGCCGCCGCCGCATCGGAAGGGGTTTCGCGCGGCAAATTGAAGGGTTCGATTTCCGCCAGCAGTTTGAACGAATTTTGCAGTAAGCTTCGTACGTCGAGCATTTTGTCTCTGAAATCCTGATTGTCGCGTCCTTGAATCGTCATGAAGTTTTGCAGCACGTCGTAGTCGGCACTTTTGCTTTCATTAAAGATGCCGGAAAAAATATTTTCGATTGTACGGCATTCTCTGCAAAATGCGCCGCCGAGTTCGCGGACTTCCGCTTCGATTGCGAGCATGAGCGAATCGATGCGTGCCTGTCCTTTCAGCGAGCGTATGTGCTCGGATGCGATGCTTTCAAATACGATGCCTTTCGTACCGCGGGGGGCGAGCGATTCGGCGAACGTTTCGATTTTTTTATTTGTCGAAGCAAAGTCGTTGACCGCTTCGGAAAATTCGATGCGGTTTTCGTTTTTTAAAAAGATGCCTTCGAGCATGAGCGTCGTCAGCGTCGGCATCGCTTCTCCGTATTTATTCGAAGCAAACCACGCTAAAAATCCCGCCGTCATTTCACAACGGAACGGAATGCCGCCCCACAGCGACGCCCACGGACGGTAAGGCAGTTCGGGAAATTCCTGCAGTCCGAAATGCAGGGTAAGCGAATCGACAAGTTGATGTTTTTTTCTGTCGGCAAGCCACGAATTCCATCGCTCATCGAAAACCGCTTTCCATTGGCCGCGGAATTTTATCGCCCAGTCTTCCGCTCCTCCGAAAGGTTCGGGAACCCACGTACAGTTTCCGTGGACGATACGTCCGATCGCGACGAGCGGAACGGTTTCAATAAACATGCGTATGCTCGAAAGCGTCGCCGCCGACTTTTGCAAAAAGTCTTTCAACGCTTTTTCGGCACCGGCGTCAAGTGCGAGCGTGTGCACCATCTTTCGTCGGACAAAGAAAAAGAGGCTTTCAAGCACTTCATTTGAAATCAGCATTCCGTTCGACAGCACTCGGGCAAAGGCAGGGTAATCGGTGTGTGCGTTTGCAAAGGGACAGGTGTACGAGCTCGACGCGATCGCGGTAAACTGTGCGAGAAAGTGCAAATACGGCAGAGCGGTAAATTGCCTGAGCCATTCTACGGCGCGCACCGCTTCATACATATTCGCTTTTGCTGCGCTTGAAATATCGCGGATCGCCGCATCGAGCTTGCGTGTAAGCGAAACGCGCAATTCGTTCGTAAGCGGCCGGTCAAACGGGATCGAGTAAGGATCGGCTTCACTGTCGATTCGTTCCGCGATTTCGGGTGCGACGAATGTGCTTAAAAAGACGTAAAATTCGCCGGGGTTTTCATACGCTTGGGCAATGTAGGGTTTGAAAAAAGAAGCGCAGTCGTGAATATCTTTGAGCTTTTCATAAAAGATCGATTCCAAAACACTGTGCGGAAAATCGATCAAGCCCGGATGCGCACGGGCGATCTTTTTCGCTTCATCTGCCATAAAATCTTTATTATAGAGCGTTTCCCTGCTTTGATTTGTAAGCAGCGCACGCAGCCATAAAACAAAACGATACAAAAGCGATTCGGTTTGTATGCGTACGTGCAGCGCTCTCGTATCGGATGCCTGTTCGTCCGGAACCGAAAGCGACTGCGGCACTTTTCCCGCATGTTCTTGTTTTAGCCTTTCAAGCAAAAACCGTCGTTCTTCCGCACTTATACCGGATACGAGTTTATCGAAAGAATTGTTGGACGCATCGTTTTTCAACATATCGTTTGTCAGTGTACTTTATATCGGAGCGAATGTCGAGTTTCGATTATCCGGTTGCCATAGGACAAAAAAAGCCGGCATAACGCCGGCATTTGCGGTCACGGCAATAAGCGCGCTCTATGCGTTCTTTTGCCGACCTTCATTTCATGCGCGGTCATTCCGACCGGCTGAATATCAGTGATCCAAGACAGTTGTGTACGGGGGATTTTCAACCATAGGCTGCCCTCCTTACCGCTCGTCCTCAACGGCGTTGGCCGTTCCGGCGTGCTTCTCACGCTCTGTCCCTTTCACCGCTTTTAAGTATACCACAGATTTCAAATAATGCAAGCAAAATTTTTTAAATTTTCTCCTTGTCCGAAAGCTTCGATTTTCCGACGATTTCCCTGATTTTTTTTATCGTTCCGGAGGTTGAGATTTTATGCCGTTTTGCCGATAGTTGAGGTAAGGAATCTGTACGCTGAAAACGGATGTACAGCTCCCAAATTGAAGATTTACTCGCTGTGCTGTTTTATGGGACGGCTATTTTAATACACGCTGCCGCCCCATACTTTACAGCGGAACACGCGGGGTAATTTCCTCGCAGGCGTTTGATGTTTCGAGAGGCATAAAATGGCGGAAGAACAGGCGGTACTGCAAAAGACGGCGGATACGGCGAAAGTAAAGCGCAGCTATACGGCGGGCGAATTCGAAGGCCCGCTCGATTTATTGTGGACGCTTATCAGAGAAAGCAAAGTCAATATTTACGATATTCCGATCGCCGAGATCACCGATCAATATCTTGAATATCTCGATTATGCGGTGCAGACCGATTTGGGCGATTTGTCGGAATTTTACAGTTGGGCGGCGAAGCTTCTCTATATCAAAAGCCGTATGCTGCTCCCCGTTGAAATCGAGTATGACGACGATGACGAAGACCCGCGGCAGGAACTCGTCGACCGCCTCATCGAATATCAAAAATTCAAACGGCTGTCCGCACTTATGGAAGAGCAGGAAGATACGTCGGAGTGGAATTTCGAACGCGCGAAGATTCAACGCGTGCTGCCCTTCGACAAAGACGACGGCATTTGGGAGCAGATCGATACGTGGGATCTCCTCCAGCAGATGCAGCGGATTTTTCGCGACATGGTTTCTCAGTATTCGAACGAAAAGATACTGAATATGTACGAAGAGATTTCGATCAACGAAAAGATCACGCTGATGAACGAAAAACTCGAAGAGGCGGACGAGTGCATGTTTACCGATTTGATTACGCGGCCGGGAAACGAAATGGATATCATCTGTTCGTTTATGGCGCTGCTTGAAGCGGTAAAAGACCGGATGATCGCGGTCTTCCAAAACAGGCTGTTTGGTGATATAAAGATATGCAGACTGAAAGGAGAACACGCGGCGGCTTCGGTTTCGGGCGCCGGCAGTGCAAGCGTACAGGGGTGACGGAAGCGGTATGGAGCTTGAAAAAGAAACGGCATTGATCGAAACGATTCTCTTTCTCGAAAGCGAACCCGTAAGCGAACGATCGCTTGCGAATATTTCGCAGCTTTCGAGCGAAGTCGTCAAAAAGTGTATCGATGCTTTAAAAGAACGCCTTGCCGAAAAATCGAGCGGCATCGAACTGCAGATGATTACCGGCGGCTGGTCGCTCGTTCCGAAAAAAGAATTGTGGCAAGTGCTGCGAGAACGCTACGGTTCCAAAAGCGAAGGAAAGCTTTCGCGCTCGGCTATGGAAACGCTTTCGATCATCGCGTATTCGCAGCCGATCACCCGCGGTGAAATCGAAGCGATCAGAGGCGTGTCCGCCGACAATATGATCCGTCTGCTTTCGGAGCGAAATTTAATAAAAGAAGTCGGCAAAAAAGACGTGCCGGGAAAACCGGTGCTCTTCGGCACGACAAAAGAATTTTTAAAATTTTTCCGTTTGAACAGCATATCCGAATTGCCGAAGCTCGACGAAGACGAAGCCGAGAGGTTCGAGCTTGCCCGCTGACTTTTCGTTTCCGATGAGGCTGCAGGCATACCTTGCTCGATCGGGCGTCGCAAGCCGCCGCGCGTCGGAAGAGTACATCGCCTCCGGCCGCGTTTCGGTAAATGGAGAAATCGTTACGGCGCTCGGTACGAAAGTGTCGTTCGGCGATAAAGTGGCGGTCGACGGCAAGATCGTTTCGCCCGAAAAAGAGTTCCGCTACGTGCTTCTCAATAAACCTGCAGGCTATGTGTGTTCGCTTTCCGATGAAAAGGGGAGACCGGTTGCATCCGATTTGTTAAAATCCGCGTATACAGAAAGGTTGTACAATGTCGGACGCCTCGACATGTTCAGCACGGGATTGATAATTTTTACGAACGACGGAGGCTTTGCGGCAACCCTTTCGCATCCGTCGGCGGAATTGGAAAAGGAATACGCGGTCGAAACGAGTACGCATATCCCGCGCACGCTTGCAGCCGATTTTGAAAAGGGCGTCCGCATAGATAATGTATTTTACCGCTGCATCAAAGCCGAAGAACGCAATGCGCGCAAAATACACATCGTTTTGATCGAAGGCAAAAACCGTGAAATCAGACACGTGTTCGAATATTATCAAGTCGGCATCAAATCGCTCGAGCGCGTGCGGATCGGAAACGTAACGACCGACGGCCTTAAACGCGGCGAGTTTCGCGATTTAACGAAGGGTGAAGTGCGCGGTCTTCTCGCACTGTGCAAAAATTCGGGAACGGAGCGATTTTAGAAAGGCGCGGATGTATGGTGTGCGAAGCCGCCGTCTCGGAGATCGGACGACAACGATGATAAGGGAGGATATATGGTTATTGCGATAGACGGTCCGGCGGGTACCGGCAAAAGCACGATTGCATCTCTTCTTGCGAAAAAGCTCGGCATTACGTTTTTAAACAGCGGAAGCTTTTACCGCGCGCTCACGCTCGCGCTTTTAAAAAACGGCATCGATTTGAATGACGAACGGGCGGTCGTCGATTTTTGCAAAAAACAAAAACTCGATTACGTCGATTCGCATTTGATTCTAAACGGCGATGACGTCGAATCCTTACTGCACTCGGACGAAGTGAGCGCTCACGCGGCAGGCGTGTCCGCGTTTCCCGAAGTACGCCGTTTTGTCAACGCCCGCCTGCAAGAATTAACAAAATCGCTCGACATCGTTTCGGAAGGACGCGATATGACGACCGTCGTATTTCCTGATGCCGACTGTAAATTCTATCTCGACGCGTCGCTCGACGTACAGGCTGAGCGGAGATTCAAACAGGGCGTGAGCGGTATGACGCTCGAAGAGATCAAAGAAGCGATAAAAAAGCGCGACGAAATCGATAAAAACAAAAAAGAAGGCGCGCTCGTCGTCGCTCCCGACGCCGTATATATCGATACATCCACCTTGACGATAGAGAAAGTTTGTGAGATAATATTAAATCAAATTCACGAAAAAGGGTCAAAGATGGAAACACAGGAAGTGGAAAAGGAACAAAACCAGGACTCCAAGGATAAGTTCCAGACACAATTAGAAGAATCTCTGAACAGTTTGAGCACGCCGGAAAACGGACAGCTCGTCGACGGGACGGTCGTCGCGGTTACCGACGATACCGTATTTGTCGATGTAAACTGCAAATCGGAAGGCAGAATCCCCAAATCGGAGTTCGGTTCAAAAGCGCCGGAAGTCGGGGATACGGTTACGGTTAAACTCGTCAATAAATTCGGCAAAAACGGTCCGGAGATTTCCAAGCGACAGGCCGATGAAAAGCGTTTGTGGAAAGACATTACCCAAGCGTTTAAAGATAAAGCACCTATAGACGGTACGGTGACAAAGGTTGTCAAAGGCGGTTTTGAAGTCGATTTGGGCGGCGGCATCCGTGCGTTTTTGCCGATCAGCCAGTCCGACAGCCAAAAGGTCGAAAAGCCCGAATCGCTCATCGGTACCGAAAGCAAAATGTATATCGAACGGCTGTATTCCGACAACAAAGCGAACGTCGTCGTCAATCGCAGAAAATATCTCGAAGAGCAGATCGATAAAGCCCGCGATGAATTCTTTTCGAACGTAAAGATCGGCGATACGGTAAAGGGTACGGTAAAGAGCTTTACGAGTTTCGGCGCTTTTATCGACTTGGGCGGATTCGACGGCTTGCTTCACATAAACGATATGAGCTGGGGGCACGTCGCCCGTCCGAAAGATTTTGTTAAAAAAGGGCAGGAAATCGAACTCAAAGTGATCCGCATGGACGAAGCCGAAAAGCGTATCAACCTTTCGCTCAAGCACTTTACCGAAGATCCGTGGATGCACTTTGAAGATACCTATCACGTCAACGATGTCGTAAAGGGCAAAGTGACGAAACTTACCGACTTCGGCGCCTTTATCGAACTTGAAGAGGGCATCGAAGGGCTCGTGCACATAAGCGAATTTTCGTGGACGAAAAAAGTCAATAAGCCGTCCGACATGGTAAAAGTCGGAGACGAAGTGGAATGCATGATCCTCGGCTATGATATTCAAGCCGGCCGCGTATCGCTGGGCTTAAAGCAGGTGACGGCGAATCCGTGGGATACGATCGGCGAAAAATATCCTGTCGGATGCCGCGTAAAGGGCAAAGTCGTAAAGATCACGAATGCGGGCGCCTTTATCGAACTTGAAGACTGCATCGACGGATTTTTGCACGGAGACGATATTTCGTGGACGAAAAAAGTAAAGCATCCCGGAAGCGAACTCGAGCAGGATCAGGAAGTGGAAGCGGTTGTCATCGAAAACGATGCGGAAAGTCATCGTATTCGGCTCGGCATCAAACAGCTTACCGACAATCCGTGGAAGCTCTTTGCCGAAGCGCATAAGCCCGGTTCCACGCTCGAAGGCGAAATCACGTCGATCACGGAATTCGGCATTTTCGTCAAAGCACCGGAAGGCATCGAAGGTCTGGTCAATAAAACGAATTTGAGCGAAGACCGTAACGTACCCTTTGAAGAGGCGGTAAAAAATTATAAAGTCGGCGACAAGATCAACGTGTACGTCGTCGATGTCAACGTCGAAAAAGAAAAGATCGCTTTTTCCGTGCGCGAATTTAAAAAAGCGCAGGAGCGTGCGGCCATTTCGCAGTATATCGCAAAGCCGGATGAAAACGACGGCGCGTATACGTTCGGCGACTTTCTGCAGACGCAGAAAAAAGACTGATACTTTTACCGAAAACCGAGATGACTTCGATTGGTTTAGATGAACTCAATACGCTCATCGAAATCAACAACAGAATCAATTCGAATTACGCCGATTTGGACGCGCTGCTCGTATATATTCTCGAAGCGGCGATGCGTCTCGTTCACTGCGAATCGTCGTCGCTGCTTCTCGTAAACGATGACGGTACGCTGCGTTTTGTCATCGCACTCGGACCGAAAGGTGCGGAAGCGAAGGACATACCCGTCGATAAAAGCAGTATTGCAGGCTGGGTTTCATCTCACCGGCAGCCCCTTATCTTGCGGGATGTTACGCGTGATCCGCGTTTTTCCGATCACGTACAGCATAAAACCGGCTATGTTTCCAAAACGATGATAGCGGTTCCGCTGTGCGTCGGCGATGAGTGCATCGGCGTCATCGAATTGATAAATAAAGCGGGCGGCGAATATTTCGACGGCGACGATCTCGAAATACTCAATATGCTGTGCAGCCAAGCGGGCATAGCGTATAGGAACGCGGCGAAGTATCAGTCCGCGCAAAATAAAATTTCCGCGCTGCAAAATACGCTTTCGGCGGGAAGCGATTATCATCCGTTTATCGCAAAGAGCCCGGTCATTTTGGATCTGCTGAAGATGATCGACGGCATCGCGACGACGAATCTTTCGATTATCATTACCGGTGAAAGCGGCGTCGGAAAAGAGCTCGTTGCCGAACAGATACACCGAAAAAGCGATCGTGCGGGAAAGCCCTTTGTGCGCGTCAACTGCGCAGCTCTTTCTCCCTCGCTGCTCGAAAGCGAGCTTTTCGGGCACGTAAAGGGTGCGTTTACCGATGCGAAAGCCGATCACAAAGGCTACTTCGAGACGGCAGACGGCGGGACGATATTTCTCGATGAAATCGGAGAGATGCCGCTCGAACTGCAGGCGAAGCTGCTTCGCGTCATACAGTCGAAGCAGTTTCAAAAAGTCGGATCGAGCAAAACCGTGTCCGTCGACGTGCGCGTCGTCGCGGCGACAAATCGCGATCTCGAAGCGATGATGAGCGAGAAAAAATTTCGAAGCGATCTGTATTTCCGCCTGAGCGGTATACCTTTAAAAGTGCCGCCGCTTCGTGAACGCAAAGAGGATATTCCCGCTCTTGCCGATTTCTTTTTGCAAAAGTTTTCGGGAGAGACAAAAAAGAATTTTACCGGCTTTTCGCGTTCGGCGATGGATGCCCTTTATTCGTATTATTGGCCGGGGAACATCCGCGAACTCGAAAATTCGATCGAACGCGCATGCGTGCTCGGCACGCCGCCTCTTATCAATGCGCTCGATCTGCGCATCGGTTATGAAGAGCGCGGAAGCGGCGAAGATGAAATCGAACGCATGGCGGGAGAATTTGCATCGAACGAATGCGGCGATCGTTCGCTGAAAGAAGCGGTTAATAAATTTAAAAGCGCTTATGTGCGCAAGATTTTGGAAGAAACCGCTTGGAATAAAACGAAAGCGGGAAAAATACTCGGCATCCAGCGGACATACGTTTCGCGCTTGCTGAACGATCTTCGCGATCGGGAAGAACTGTCGGAAGAGATGTGAATACGGGAGTAGATATGATTGAAAAAAAATTTGAAAAAGCGACTGCGGGTGAACGCCTTTCGCAGTTTATGCTGCGCCACCGCATGCCGATTATCGTTTCGCTGGCTGTCGTCATTGCTGCAATAGTCGTATACGGCATTTCCGCCGCCGTCGTTTCGTCTTCGCGGGCAAAGGGCATTTCATTTGTCGATACCGTCGAATACGAGCTCACGAACGATTCGGCGTCCCTTTCCGACGCGGAAATCGAATCAAAGAGAAGCGATGCAATGACGAAGCTCACGCCGTATCTTGCAAAAGGCGGCGTTGTCGGAGTGCGGGCGAATATGATCGCTGCCGGCATCGCCTACGGGCGCAAAGATTACGCGGCGGCAAAATCCTATTGGACGGCTGCCGCAGCGAAAGGCGCGAAGTCGTATACGGCGCCGCTTGCCTATTACAATATGGCGGTCTGCGATGAAAATATCGGAAACCTTGCGGATGCGGCGGCGAGCTACGGAAAAGCTGCGGACGTAAAAGATTTTCCGCTCGCTTCTCACGCGCGTTTTTCCGAAGCGCGTACATACGAAGCGCTCGGCGATTATAAAAAAGCTTCCGAATCGTATGCGAAGCTTAGTGCAGGCGCGCTCGGAGATGTGTGGACGAACCTTGCCGAAACGCGCCTTATCGCGCTGAAAACCGAAGGTAAAACCGAGTAACCGATATATCCATATAATTGTTTTTTTTACATGAGAATGGGCGGCGGCATGCGGAGAAAATATCACTTATACGAATTGTTTTCTCTTGCAATATGCTGCCTTTGTTTTTTCGGCTGCGGACTGGAAGAGTATTATGTGCTCGAAGCGCCCTTTCGTATATACAACACGCCGAATGCCGATACGACGTATGACAATAAATATTTCGATTTTGTGACGAACGAAACTGGCAATGCAGGTATAAGCCCTTCGTTTAATTTTTTGGGAACGGCCGTTTACTATAAGATCTACAATCGTTACGAATCGATCGGCAGTGTCACTTCCGCGTTGAGCAGCGCAAACAATTCGACCGATCCTTCTTCTGCGGCGACTTTGCTTACCGGCAAGTATAAATATCGGCAGCTCGGAACCGATTCGGTTACGACCACTCCCCTTATCGCATCGACCGGTGCGGACAGGCGCATCTATATTCGTTTGACGAATTATCAGAATGATGCTCGTTATAAGGCAAAGATTATCGTCGGTTATGCCGGCGACAGCAGTATCGTTGCGACGATGGTGCCGAAACGGGAAGGTAACCGATATTCGTTCGACTTCGGCAGGACGGGAGCGGAAGACCGCACGCCTGCGGAAGGAGAGGACGACTACAGTCATTCGAGTTCCGGATTTTCAAGCTCGTATCCCAACACCTATTTTGTCGATATGTATGCCGTATCCGTCGGCCGCGATACGACGTACACGACGTATTACAGCAAAGTGCTGCACCTCGGAACCGTCGCCGTTAATGCCGGCACGGAAGATAACTAACGACGCGCGTTCGCATTGCGTTACGCAGATCGAATCTAACGATGCGGTACCGCAGTTTAGCAACTTCCGTCTTGCAAGAATCGCGCGTTTGCTGTAGTATAAGCCCTACGGCGCTTTAGCTCATCTGGATAGAGCAACTGCCTTCTAAGCAGTAGGTAGGCGGTTCGAGTCCGCCATGCGTCAATCGGATGCCGCACAAAAGCTGCGGCGCCGCTTTTTCGTGTCGCGAACCGTTATTATTCCGTACGATCCCGACAGGCGCTTTCCGTAAAAAAATTCTTGCAAAATCGAAAAACTCGTGTTAGTATAATTGCAAAAAAAGGATGTTATACATGACAGGCTTACCGTTTATTTTCGTTTTTGTCATTGCGATCATCGTCATGGTGTTTGCGATCTCAAAATTTAAAATTCACCCCTTTATTTCGATCATGTGCATTTCGTTGCTGCTCGGTTTGATCGCCGGCATTCCGCTCGTCAACGTGAAAACCGCCGACGGAAAAACGGTGCAGGGACTTGCAAACGTCATCGGAGCGGGCTTTGCCGGTACCTTTACGAGTATCGGCATCGTCATCATCCTCGGCGCGCTCATCGGATCGGTGCTTGAAAAAACGGGAGCTGCACTGAAGCTCGCCGATATGATCATTCATCTCGTCGGAAAAAATCATCCCGTTCTCGCCGTAGAACTTATGGGCTGGGTCGTTTCCATTCCGGTATTTTGCGATTCGGGCTTTGTCATCTTGAACCCCATCCGCAAAGCGCTTGTCAACAGAACCGCCGCTTCTTCCGTCGCGATGACGGCGGGGCTTTCGTTCGGTTTGTATATTTCGCACGTATTTATCCCGCCGACGCCGGGTCCTATCGCTGCAGCGAATACGCTCGGTATCGGCGATAACCTTTTGCTCGTCATGGGTATGGGCGCGCTGTGTTCTATTTTGCCGCTTATCGCAGGCTATTTTTTTGCCAAATATATCGGCGCCCGCGTCCGTGCAGACGATGAAGCCGATGCGGGGCAGGTGACGAAAAGCTACGAACAGCTCGTCGCCGAATTTAAAAAACTTCCGAACGGTTTTAACGCGCTCGCACCGATCGTCGTTCCCGTTATCCTCATGGCGGCATCCTCTATCGTTACGATGGCAAAGATGAAAGGCTTCGGAATCGATATTGTTAAATTTCTCGGAACTCCGGTTATCGCGCTCGGCGTGGGTACTGCCTTTGCGGTGCTGCAGCTCAAGCTTGCCGATAAAATAAAGGATTTTTATGCGATCGTGGAAGAAACACTCAAAGTGACCGGCCCGATCCTGTTTATCACTGCTGCCGGCGGCGTGCTCGGAAAAGTTATCGCGTCCTCCGATATGGTAAACTATATCAAAATACACGCGACGGTGCTTCAGACGATGGGTATTTTTTTCCCGTTTATCCTCTCGGCGATTTTGAAAACGGCTCAAGGCTCTTCGACCGTCGCGCTCGTGACTTCTGCGGGCATCATCGCGCCGCTGCTTCCGGTACTCGGCCTCGATTCTCCGGTACGGGCGGCTCTCGCGTGTATGGCGATCGGCGCCGGTGCTATGACCGTAAGTCACGCGAACGATTCGTACTTCTGGGTGGTCACGAACTTCGGTGCCATGTCGCCCGAACGCGGCTATAAAACGCAGACGCTCGGTACGCTCGTGCTCGGTATCGCAGGCGTTATTGAAATATTCATCCTTTCTCTTTTCCTGCATTGATGAAAAACGGGAGACGGGGCCGTGTTAAAAGCTAACAGCGTTTGAGCCGGCCTTGCTCCCGTCTTTTCGCAATCCGTGGCACCGCCGAAAGCATACATTTGTTTAGATAATACTTTTAAAACTCGAAATTCGACCTATGTAATTTTTTGCAAAATCCAATCGCGGAGTACGACGGCGTTATTGTGTTCGGCATCCTTGGCGCCGTAGAGCAGCGTTACGTTTTTCGTTTTGAGCTTTTCCGCGCATTCGAGTGCAAATTGTTTTGCTCCCTCGTTTTTTGAAAGTTCTTTTTTGTATGCGGCACGAAACATCGGAAATTTTTCCGGTTCGTGATTGAAATCTTTTCGAATTTCGTTCGACGGCGCGATATCTTTGAGCCAACCGTCGATGGCGGCATTTTCTTTTTTTAATCCTCGCGGCCACAGGCGGTCTACGAGACAGCGTTCTCCGTCATCGTCCGATGCGGGAAGATATACCCGTTTGATAAGCAATTTTCCTTTCATAGTTACCATATCATACTTTTATCGCTCAAGTTCCGCAATAACACCGCGCTTATTTTTATTCGTCCGAAATACGGCCGTCGCATGAAACGGTGACGACGTGCCACGGAATAAATTTTCCGCTCGCTTTAAGCGCGTTTACCGCAGCGTTTTCGATGCCGCCGCAGCAGGGTACTTCCATGCGGACGACGGTGAGGCTTTTGATATTGTTTTCACCGATAATCGCAGCAAGCTTTTCCGTGTAGTCGCCTTCGTCGAGTTTCGGACAGCCGATGAGCGTCGTTTTACCTTTGATAAAATCGTTGTGAAAATTTCCGTATGCGTAAGCGGTGCAGTCCGCCGCGATCAAAAGATGCGCGCCGTCGAAATACGGAGCGCGGAGCGGGGCGAGTTTGATCTGTACCGGCCACTGCCGAAGCTGCGATGAGGGGACGGGCATCGCTTGAAAAGACGGGAAGGGCGAAGCGTCGGCGCCTTCCCGATCAAACGATCGGAGTGCGGAACCCGGACAGGCAGTCGGACGGTGCTCATGCAGGGGAGATGCGGCATCTCGATCGAAGGTGCGCGAAGCGGATCCGGGACATCCTCCCGCACGATGGAAACTTCTTTCGGGGCTGCACTCTTCCTGCCGCGCGTGAAGGGCGGCGCGCGCGGCTTTGTGAACTTCAACCGCTTTTTCATCGTAGGCTGCGGCTTCCCTCTCTTCAAAAGTGATAGCCCCCGTCGGGCATTCGGGGAGACAGTCTCCCATGCCGTCGCAGTAATCGTCGCGGATGAGTTTCGCTTTGCCGTCTACCATGGCGATAGCTCCTTCGTGGCATGCGGTCACGCAGGCGCCGCAGCCGTTGCATTTTTCCCGATCGATATGAATGATTTGCCGTTTCATAATTTTTCCGTAAAAGTTTTCGTGTTAATTAACAAGCGTTTTTGAGCGAACGTTGTTTTATCGGTATAATTCAATCTTGTTAAATTATACCGCTTTTTAAAGAATGAATACGTTGTAAAAACAACGCATTTTGAAAAACGCGACATTCGGCCTAAAAATATGCGGACGGCAATTTACCGGCTGCGGTTTTTCAAATACAGGATGCGCTGGTTTCGAGAACCTCGGAACGCGAGCGTTATGTCCCGCTCTTCTTCGATAAAAGGTCCGTCGATGAGTACGTCGATGAGGGAGAGCATTTCGTCCGTCGCTTCGCAGTGTTTCCGTCCGCCGGAAAGCAAATCCGCTTCATACACGTAGCCCGTGTAGCACCATATCGTTTTGTGCGGAAAGGCTTTTTTGACGCGGCGCAAAAAGGGGAGGATATCCCGCTGGTTTTCTTCTTCGAAGGGCTCTCCTCCGAGCACGGTAAGACCCGCGATATAATCTGGTTCGAGGGCGCAGAGGATTTCATCTTCGGTTTCCTTTGTAAATTCCTTGCCGTAGAGGAAATCCCACGTTTCTTTTTGAAAGCATCCCTTGCAGCAGTTGCGGCAGCCGGAGACGAAGAGCGAAACGCGTACTCCTTCTCCGTCGGCCACATCCGTTTTTTTGATAGCGCCGTAGTACATTATAAGTGCAGCACGCGCTCTTTTATTTCCTGCGTGCGTCCCTGATTCCAGTACTGCGTGCCGATATAGCCGCAAGTACGGCGCGCTACGTTCATCTTCGCCTGATCGCGGTTGCCGCAGGCAGGGCATTCCCACACGAGCTTGCCGTCGGTATCGGAAGCGATATGAATTTCGCCGGTAAAGCCGCAGCTTTGGCAAAAATCGCTTTTCGTATTGAGCTCCGCGTACATGATATTGTTGTAGATATGTTTTAAAAGCGTCATAACCGCTTCCATATTATTTTCCATGTTCGGCACTTCGACATAGCTGACCGCACCTCCGGGAGAAAGCTCTTGGAACTGCGATTCGAATGTCAGCTTTGCAAACGCGTCTATCGGCTCGGTGACGTGCACGTGGTAGCTGTTGGTGATATAGTTTTTATCGGTAACGCCGGGGATGATGCCGAAGCGCTGTTTTAAACACTTGGCGAATTTATACGTCGTGCTTTCAAGCGGCGTGCCGTACAGCGAAAAGGCGATCGTCGTTTCTTTTTTCCATTCGGCGCACGCATCGTTTAAGCGGTGCATGATTTCCAGTGCAAAGGGCGTCGCTTCGGGATCGGTGTGCGATTTTCCTGTCATATAGCGCACGCATTCGCAGAGTCCCGCGTATCCGAGCGAAATCGTCGAATAGCCGTCGAACAAAAGCTTATCGATTTTTTCACCCTTTGCCAGGCGCGCGATCGCTCCGTTTTGCCACAGAATCGGAGCCGCATCGCTTTTCGTTCCGAGAAGGCGCTTGTGGCGGATCATGAGCGCGCGGCGGCACAACTCAAGCCGCTCGTCCATAATGCGCCAAAATTGTTCCGTATCGCCGCCCGAAGAGCAGGCGACATCGACGAGGTTCAGCGTAACAACGCCTTGGTTAAAGCGGCCGTAAAATTTCGGCTTGCCGTTTTCGTCGCGATAAACCGTGAGGAAAGAGCGGCAGCCCATGCACGGATAGCAGTTGCCCTCTTTGAGTTCGAGCATTTTCTTTTCGGAAATGTAATCGGGCACGAGACGCCGTGCCGAACACTTTGCAGCAAGCTCGGTGAGATAATAATATTTCGAATTGCGCTCGACGTTGTCGTCTTCGAGCACGTAAATGAGTTTCGGGAAGGCGGGCGTAATCCACGCACCAGCTTCGTTTTTGACGCCCTGATAGCGCTGTTTGAGCGTTTCTTCGATGATGAGCGCCAAGTCCGATTTTTCCTGCGCGCTCTTCGCTTCGTTCAAATACATAAAGACCGTGACGAAGGGCGCCTGTCCGTTCGTCGTCATCAGCGTAATCACTTGGTATTGGATCGTTTGCACGCCCCGCTTTATTTCATCGCGCAGACGGTTTTCGACGATGTATGAAAATTGCTCATCCGTTACGGAAAGCTTCGTCGTCGCGATCATCTCTTTCGTTTCTTTTTCGATTTTTTTGCGGCTCACGTCTACAAAGGGCGCGAGGTGTGCAAGCGAAATGCTCTGGCCGCCGTACTGACAGCTTGCAACTTGAGCGATGATTTGCGTCGCGATATTGCACGCGGTTGAAAACGAATGAGGCCGGTCGATTTTCGTATTGCTGATGACCGTGCCGTTTTGCAGCATGTCTTCGAGATTGACGAGGTCGCAATTGTGCATGTGCTGCGCAAAATAGTCGGCGTCGTGAAAGTGGATGATGCCTTCGGCGTGCGCTTTTGCGATATCTTCGTCGAGCAAAAAGCGCCTCGTGATGTCTTTGCTCACTTCTCCGGCCATATAGTCGCGCTGGACGCTGACGACTGTCGGATTTTTATTCGAGTTTTCCTGCTTGACTTCTTCGTTGTTTTCGTCGAGCAAACTTAAAATCTGCGCGTCCGTCGTGTTCGCTTTTCTCATGAGCGCATGGCGGTAGCGGTACGTGATATAGGTTTTTGCGACGTTGTATGCACCGCACCTCATGATACCGTTTTCGACGCGGTCCTGAATCGTTTCGACGTCGAGCGCGTGTCCGCCTCTCGCGCATTCGATTTCGATGTCATCGGCAACGGAATCGATTTGAGCTTGTGTGAGGCGCTCGGTTTCCGGCACTTGAACATTCGCTTTTGAAATCGCAACGGTTATCTTCGATCGGTCGAACGGAACTTCCGCGCCGCTTCGTTTTATGATTTTCATATATTCCCCTGATATTTTCGGTGAAATCGATATAAAATTGATATCGATATAGTTTTAGCGCTATATATAGCGCCTATTATGAGTGATGCTACCAGATATAGCGTTTTTAGTCAAGTAAAAAATATATTTCATATAAAAGGCGTTTGACATGATTTGAAAATGTAGTTATGATAAAAAATCAGCGGGTGCTGAAAATCATCTTGAGAGGTATAACATGAAAACAAATGCGCCGAAATCGACGACATGGTGGATCGCCGTTGTATTGATAGCCGTCGGCTTTATCAGCGTCATGTTGATGGGACGAATCAATCTCGGCTTTTTGCAGCAGGGTCGCTGCTATTATTGGCTCACGTTTGCAGGCGGCGCTTTGCTTGCGGTGAGTTCTGTTTTAAAGGGTCTCTAAATTAATGGGAGTATGCTATGGAAAAGGTTGCAAAGGTTCAGTGGGACGATTCCTATCTTTTGAATATACCGGAGATAGACGGTCAACATAAGCGGCTGCTCGCTATTGCAAACGAGCTCTATGATGCAGTGGAAGGATCTCCCGAAGATTATAAACTGAAGATGTCGAAAGTGCTTAAATCATTGACCGATTACACCGTTTACCACTTTACCGAAGAAGAAAAATTTATGGCAAAGTACGGTTATCCCGCGACGAGTACGCATAAGGTTGCGCATGACGCGTTTGTGCGGGAAGTCGAAATACAGGTCCGCAAACTCGACGGCGGTACTCAGGATGATGCGCTCAAATTTTATTCTTTTATCGTAAACTGGGTTTTAATGCACATCGCGCGCGCCGACCGCATTTGGGGTAAATTCGTTTCGCAAAAATTGGAGCAGCAGTAAAGCGCAGCGGAAAGTGACCGTTTCCGTTTCGATCCTTATCAAAATTGCCGCCGATCGATTCGCGTTCGGCGGTTTTTTTATGTTCCGTATTGATTTTCGATGTCGCGTATCTGATCGCGGATGACGGCGGCCTTTTCGTATTCGAGACGGTCGGCAGCTTCCGCCATTTCATTTTTAAGAGCGGCGATAAGCTTTTTGCGCTGAGAAGGCACAAAGAGGTTCGCGCTTTTTTTGAGGACGGCCAGTTCGACCGCCGCCGTTTCTTCGGCTTCTTTTTCTTCGTGCACTAAAATATCTTCGACCGCTTTTGCGATCGTTTTCGGCGTAATGCCGTGTTCTTTGTTGTACGCTTCCTGAATTTCGCGCCGGTGTTTCGTTTCGTTCAGCGCTTCCTGCATCGCATCGCTCATCCTGTCCGCATACATGACGACCGTTCCATCCGCATTCCGCGCCGCCCGTCCGATGATTTGGATCAAGCTCGTCGCCGATCTCAAAAATCCGATTTTATCGGCATCGAGGATCGCGATAAACGATACTTCCGGCAAATCGATCCCTTCGCGCAAAAGGTTGATGCCGATGAGTACGTCGAACTCTCCCGCACGCAGCCCTTTTAATAATTCGACGCGCTCGAAAGTTTCGACTTCGGAGTGAATGTATTTTACTTTGAGCGAAAGACCGAGCAGGTAGTCGGTCAAATCTTCGGCCATTTTTTTTGTCAGCGTCAGAACGAGACTGCGTTCGTTTTTTGCGATGCGCTTTTTGATTTCGTTGTAGATGTCTTCCATCTGGCCTTCGCTCGGGCGCACGTCGACGATCGGGTCGAGAAGGCCGGTGGGTCTGATGAGCTGTTCGACCACTTGCGTGCTCTGTTTTACTTCTTCTTTGCGGGGCGTTGCGCTCACGTAGATGACTTGGTTGAGCTTTGCGGAAAATTCGGCAAACTTGAGCGGGCGATTATCGAGCGCGCTCGGCAGGCGGAAACCGAAATCGACGAGGTTTTGTTTTCGGCTCCGATCTCCTTCGTACATCGCGCCGAGCTGCGGGACGGTGACGTGCGCTTCGTCGAGCATGCACAAAAAATCGTCGGGAAAATAGTGGAGGAGCGTCGCAGGATGCTCTCCCGTTTTTCGTCCCGTGATCGGTGCGGAATAGTTTTCGATGCCCGGACAGTAGCCCATCTCTTTCATCATTTCGATATCGTACGTCGTGCGCGTTTTGAGGCGTTCGTATTCGAGCGGTTTTTTTTGCGCTTCAAGTTCGGCGAGGCGAGCGTCGAGTTCCCTTTGTATGCGCTCGGTTGCGGCGACGAGCAGTTCGTGCGGTACGACAAAGTGGCGTGCGGGGTAGATGACCGTTTCGTCCAAATCTTCGATCGTCTTTCCCGTCATCACGTTGAAGCGCTTTATCTTTGCGACTTCATCCCAATCGAATTCGATTTTATACGCTTCGTCCGTTTCCATATACGCCGGAAAGATTTCCATGACGTCGCCGCGGATTCTGAAATTGCCCCGCTCCAATACGGCGTCGTTGCGCTTGTACTGCAGCGCAATAAGTTCTTCTGCGATCGTATGTGTAGTGCGCGATTCTCCCTTTTCGATGTGTACGCGCATCTCTTTGTATAAGTCCGGCATACCCAGACCGTAGATGCACGACACCGTTGCAACGACGACGACGTCGCGCCGCTCCATAAGGCTGTACGTTGCAGCCAAGCGCATCCGGTCGATTTCATCGTTTATCGACGCGTCTTTTTCTATATACAAATCCCGTGCGGGCACGTATGCTTCCGGCTGATAATAATCGTAGTATGAAACGAAGTATTCGACGGCGTTGTCGGGGAAAAAACTTTTAAACTCGCGATACAGCTGCGCGGAAAGGGTTTTATTGTGGCTGATGATGAGCGTCGGACGCTGCACGCGTTCGATGATTTTCGCCATCGTAAAGGTTTTGCCGCTTCCGGTTACGCCTTTGAGCGTTTGGTATTTGTCGCCGCGTAAAAAACCTTCGGCAAGCGCGTCGATCGCCTGTTTTTGGTCGCCCGCCGGTTCGTACGGAGACACTACGTGAAATTTGCGCATACCGTAAATATACCGTACCGTGCGGTAAAAGGCAAAAGGGTCTGCCTTCCGGGGAAATCGATTTTCCGAACTCTATTTAAAAAGTTGATAAAGTGCCGGTGCAGTATGGTAAATCGATATAGCTAATTTTATTGACAGATAGCCAGGATCACCGTATACTGTGCGTATGTGCAGATCGTCGATCTACGATGCGAGAAACAATTTTTCAGCTCTCATAAAGATGGCGGAAGCGGGGGAAAGCGTCGAGCTTACCCGTCGCGATAAGCCGGTGGCCGTCATCATCAGCTATGAAGCATACCGTGAACGACATATTCGGCGGAAAAATTGGCTTTCCGAATGGAGAAAAGCTCATGCCGACAGCTTGCTCGATGAGGGCTTGCCCTATGTCAGATCGCGAGAGATGCCCGATCCTAAGAAAGCTCAAAAACTTTGGTCGGAAAAATGAAAGCGATATACTTATTGGATACGAATGTTATTTCCGAATTTGCAAAGAAAATTCCTAATGAACATGTATTGGAACGGTACTACGCAAACGAAACACGCTGTGCGATCCCCGCCGTCGTTTGGCAGGAATTAATATACGGATTGGAAAAGATGCCCGAAGGCAAGGGGCGGTGCATCGTTGCAGATGCGATTGAAAACCTCAGATCAAATATGGATATCATCCCCTACGATGCGTTTGCCGCCGGCATTTGCGGAGAACTTTTGGCGCGCTGCGATGCGGCGGGTACGCCGAGCTCTTATGCGGATACGCAGATTGCGGCGATAGCCGTAGCAAACAATATGATCCTCGTAACACACAATGAGCGGGATTTCGCGGCACTCTGTAAAATCAGTATGCTGAAAATCGAAGACTGGGCGCGGTAAAATCAATCAGCCGATATGCTTTCAAAACCCGCCGTTCAAATTATTCGTGCGGAGGGTTTAATACCCCGACGCTTGCGTCGGGGGTGTTGATTAATTTTGCTGCGGCGGAGCGAGCGTTACGTTTATCGTCAAGTCTTTACCCTTTCGGCGGATCGTCATCGAAACCGTATCTCCGGGACGCTTGTCTTCGAGCGCGGAAAAATAATCGGCGAGGGAGGCTATCGCGATGTCGTCGATCTTCGTTACGATGTCGCCGCCGAGGAAGATTATCGAGCGGCCGTAGTTTGCCCGCTGCGTGCCGCCTCGTATACCGGCTTTGTCCGCGTTTCCGTTTTTCGTCACTTCCGAAACGAGCACGCCCGCCGACACGTCGAGACCCGCGTACTGCACGATCGTCCGGTTCAGCTGTACGATCGACATCTGCACGATGCCGCGGTTTACGCGCCCGTAGCGTATCAAATCGGAAACGACGCGCACGGCGGTTTCCGCGGGGATCGCAAATCCGACGCCGGCGGAGCTTCCCGAAGGCGATACGATCATCGTGTTGATACCAACCATGCGGCCGGCAGTATCCAAAAGCGGACCGCCCGAATTTCCCGGATTGATTGCGGCATCGGTTTGAATCATGTTGCGGATGATCCTGTTGTTATTGTTCCGCACGGGTCGGGCGAGTCCCGAAACGATTCCCGTCGTCATCGTGCGGTCGAGTCCGAACGGGTTTCCGATCGCGATGACTTTTTGTCCGATTTTGACTTTGCTCGAATCTCCGAATGAAATCGTTTTTAAAACCGTACCCGCAGGCGGCGTGAATTTAATAACTGCCAAATCGCTTTCGCTGTCCTGTCCGACGATCTCCGCTTCGTACTGCGTGCCGTCTGAAAGCGACACGTAGATTTCCGACGCATTTTGGATAACGTGCACGTTCGTGACGATATATCCGCGCTTGTCGATGATAGAGCCGCTTCCCGTTCCTCCGTCTTCGACTATCGGTTCGAGAAACCAGTTTACGCCGGCGATCTTCGTGCTGATGTTTACGACCGATTCGGCGCATCGATCGTAGACGTTGATATTTTGCTGTTCGTCTTCCGTAAAACCGGATGCATCCGCAACGGGACGCAGCGGGAGGGCGGCGCTTTGTTCGAAAACCGGATAGCTTTCGGCGGCCGTTTGATTTTCAAAATCGCGCTGCGCTTCGGCAGGCTGCGATGCAGCTTCCCCGATGCCCGCGAACGACGCAAATGAGCCGATATTTCTATCGATAAAAATCGCTGTCGCTGCGGTGATTACGACTGCCGCGGTGATCGCGCGTATGAATTGCGTTTTCGAATAGAGCTTCATATCGATAATGATACCGATTTAAAAGCGCTGCGTCAAACCGAAGGTGCCGAATTCCGGCACCGGTAGAAGCCGTGCCGTATTCGGATTAATCGCACGCTTTATCGCAGCCGCTGAATGCGCTCGGTCGTTATTCTACGGGCGTAAAGAGCAAATCGTGTTCGAGAAAACTGAAATACGAATCACGGTCGAGGATGATGTGATCGAGCAGCGTGATGCCGATAATTTTCGACGCTTCTATGAGCGTCTTCGTCGTTTCGATATCTTCTCTGCTCGGGGCGCAGCTGCCCGACGGGTGATTGTGGCATACGATCATCGCCGCAGCGTTTTCGACAAGCGCTTCCGAAAAGATTTCGCGCGGGTGGATAATCGTTCGGTTAATCGTGCCGACGCTTACGACGCGTATCCGTATGATTTCGTGGCCGCCGTTGAGCGTTATGCACAGAAAATGCTCTTTCGGCAATACCGAATAATTTTTTACAAAGGGTACGACATCTTTCGGCTGCGTGATGACCGAATGCAGGTGCGCGTTCCGTCTGCGTCCGAGTTCGAGCGCGGCCGCTACGGCGAGGCTTTTTCCCGTTCCCATGCCTTTGATCGCCAAAAGATTCGGTACGATGTTTTTGTCGTCCGATTCGTACAGCGCTTCGACGACGCTGCGCGCGAGGCGGCGTACGGGCGATTTTTTTGTGCCGCTTCCGAGTATGAGCATGACAAGCTCCTCATCGCTCGGATATGAGAATCCGTGTTTTAAAACCTGTTCGCGTATGTCCGGTTTTGCGTTTCGGTGATAGTTCATCACATAATAATCGAAAAAATGTTGCGATTTCGGAGTTTTTGCTCGAAGTTTTTACGATAAAATTGTGCGCTTGTTCGTATACACGTGCGTGGTATGTGCACATCGGAGTTTTACCGCCCTCGTTTGCGCGGTATTCGCACATCGGACCGTCCTCTGCCGTTTGTATCGGGGCGCTCACGAAGAAGGGACGCGATGCCGAAAATATTGATATGACGACATTTGTAAAAATATCGGCGGAAATAAAAAAGGCCGAAAAAAACGGAGGGCGTCCGTCGAAATCGGCTTTATTTCGCCGCATCGCACTGCCGTGTGCCTGCGTGGTGATGTTCGTTTCGTGTGCAACGCTTTCGTTTGAAAAACCTGCAGCATCGCGGAGCCTTACGGGCGAGGGTGTTTTTTCAGCAGCCGAACTCGCATCGTTTTTACGCTCTCATAACCCCGCGATACGCAAAGCTGATGCCCTCTATATTGCGCAGTGTTATATTTCGGAAGCGCACGACGAAGGGATCAATTCCGACGTCGCCTTCGCGCAGATGTGTCTCGAAACGGGATTTTTGAAATTCGGCGGGGCGGTTACCGAAGACATGCACAATTACTGCGGACTCGGTGCGACCGGAAGCGGGACGGTTCCCGATCGTTTTCCGACGGTGCTGCTCGGCGTGCGTGCGCACATCCAGCATTTGAATGCGTACGGAGATACCGACGAACTCGTCAATCCCGTCGTCGATAAACGCGCCAAATTCGTCTCTCCGCGCGGCAAAGCGCCGACGATTTTCGAACTTGCAGGGACGTGGGCGTCCGATAAAAAATACGGCGAAAAACTCGACGCGCTCCTTTCCCGTATGGAGCGGAAGTAGGATATCGGCCGTTTGTATGCGCATCGAGCGGCGCGTCGGACGGGTTCTCGCCGAAAGCATATCTTTATTTAGAAATACTTTCGAAACTCGACTTTCGATCTATTGATTTATGTACATATATGATGTACTATAAAGATGTGGAACGGAATACGGATTTTGTCTATCTTGATACTTTTGTATGGGATACGGCAAAAAACGAATACAATAAAATAAAGCATAAGGGGCTTAGTTTTGAATTTGCAAGCCGTATATTCAATGATCCGTTGCTGTTCCAAGATTATGATTATAAGCATTCGGATGACGAATGCAGAGAAAAATACATAGGCAAACTGGACGGGCGTTATATCGTAACAGTTATAGCAACTGACAGGGACGGGCTGATAAGGCTTATATCTGCACGAAAAGCAGACAAAACGGAGGTTCGGCTTTATGAAGAAAATGCAAAGAGAATACAAGGTTATTGATTTTCCACCGCTGACGGATAAAGAACGGGCAATCCTTGAAGAGATGGATAAAACACCTGACAGCGAAATAGACTTTTCGGATATACCGCCGAGCAAACCGACTGCAAACGGCGGCTTTTATTATATTCAATCTTTGAAAATGCCTAAGACGGACATTCACACAAAGATTGACAATGATAATCTTGCATGGCTAAAACAAGCGGGAAAAGGCTATCAGGCGAGACTGAATAATGTAATACGCTGGGCAAGGCTCAATAATTGCCCTATTTCTCAGATGTAGAAAACTACATGAGGATATTTCTAAAAACTCACCTTTAGCGATTATTATCCGCAATGCCGAAGTCGATCGACGGTGTTGTAAGCGTTATCGACTTATTCAGTATTATATTATGTACAATGATTCGGTGATTGGAGTTTTATTTTGTTTGATTATTTTTACATTATGTGCCATAATGCTTTTTTATGAAAGCGATAGAGCTTGAAAAAGCGTATAACCCGAAAGATTTTGAAGACCGCATATACAAAGCGTGGGAAGAGGGCAATTGGTTTAAGCCCGCGTCCGATCCCGCCTCTCCCGTTCATGCCGAATACGAAAAACGTATGGCGGGCAAATCTCCCGAAGAGATTAAAGCTGCGACGTTTTCAGTCGTCATCCCGCCTCCGAACGTGACGGGTGTTTTGCACGTCGGGCACGGGCTGAACAATACGCTGCAGGACATCGTCGTGCGCTATCACCGTATGAAAGGCGACAACACGCTGTGGGTGACGGGTACCGATCACGCGGGTATCGCGACGCAAAACGTCGTCGAGCGCGCGCTGAAAAAAGAAGGCAAATCGCGGGGCGACATAGGCCGCGAAAAATTTCTCGAGCGCACGTGGGCGGTAAAAGACGACCACCATGCGACGATCGTCAAACAGCAGCGGAAGCTCGGCAACAGCACCGATTGGGATCGCGAGCGCTTTACGATGGACGAAGGACTTTCGTGCGCGGTGCGCGACGTGTTCGTAACGCTCTATGAACGCGGACTCATCTATCGCGGACATTATCTTGTTAACTGGTGTCCCCGCTGCGGTACTGCGCTTGCGGACGACGAAGTCGAACACACGGATACGGCCGGTGCGATGTATCACATCTATTACGAATACGCCGACGGTCCCGCGCCCGACGGTTCGACGAAAATCGAAATAGCGACGACGCGGCCTGAAACGCTGCTCGGCGATACGGCCGTCGCCGTAAATCCCGCCGACGAGCGCTATAAAGATATCGTCGGAAAAAAATTAAAACTGCCGTGTACCGACCGCGTCATTCCGCTCATCGCCGACGCGTACGTCGATAAAGACTTCGGCACCGGTATGGTAAAGATCACGCCGGCGCACGATCCGAACGACTGGCTGGTCGGAAAGCGGAACGATCTCGACGTTATCAATATATTGAATCCCGACGGTACGCTGAACGATAACTGCCCCGAACGCTACCGCGGACTTTCCTGTGCAAAAGCGCGGGCTCTGATCATCGAAGATTTGAAAGCGCAAAATTTATTCAAGGGTGAAGAAAAGATTACGCACGCGGTCGGACATTGCTATCGCTGCAATACCGTCGTCGAACCGTATTTAAGCGATCAGTGGTTTGTCAAAATGCAGCCGCTTGCACAAAAAGCGCTTCATGCGTGGAAAAACGGCGATATCGAATTTTTCCCGCGCAAATGGGAAAACACGTATAAAGTATGGCTCGAAAATATCCGCGACTGGTGCATCAGCCGCCAGCTGTGGTGGGGTCACCGCATTCCGGTGTGGTACTGCAAAAAATGCGGGGAGACGATCGTTTCGCGCGAAGACGTGCACGCCTGTCCGAAGTGTTCGTCGACCGAACTCGAACAGGATCCCGACGTACTCGACACGTGGTTTTCTTCATGGCTGTGGCCGTTCAGCACGCTCGGCTGGCCGGAGGAGACCGACGATTCGGCAAAGTTTTACCCGACGAGCGCGCTCGTCACCGCCTACGACATCATTTTCTTTTGGGTGAGCCGCATGATTATGGCGGGCATCGAATTTACGGGCAAAGCGCCGTTTCACGACATCTACATTCACGGACTCGTGCGCGACAGGCAGGGCAGAAAGATGAGCAAGTCGCTCGGCAACGGAATCGACCCGCTTGAGATCGTCGACATGTACGGAAGCGACGCGTTCAAATTTACGCTCGGCTTTATGTGCGCGCAGGGGCAGGACGTTTTAATCGACAGGGAATCGTTTAAGCTCGGAAGCCGTTTTGCGAACAAAGTGTGGAACGCGAGCCGTTATATACTCGGAAATCTCGAAGGGCGGAATCTCGTTCCGGTGCGCGACGAAGATTTAACCGAACTCGACAGGTGGATTTACACGGAGCTCGACAAGTGCGTGCGAGCGGAGCGCGAAGCGCTTGAAAGCTACCGCTACAACGATGCGGCTTCTTCGCTCTACGAATATTTTTGGAACGAATACTGCGACTGGTACGTGGAAGCGACAAAGCTTTCATTTAAAAACGGAAGCGATGCGGAAAAAGACAGAGCGGTTTCGGTTTTGCTCAACGTGCTCGAAGAGAATATCCGCCTCCTCCATCCCTTCCTCCCCTTTGTGACCGAAGAGATCTACGCGAAACTTCCGCTTGCCGAAATTGTTAAAAATAGAAAACTCGCAGGCGCGAATAAAATCCTTTCGACGAGCGACTATAGCGGTATGCTCATCGCATCTCCTTTTCCCGAAGCAAGCGATGCTCGCGTCGATGAAAGCGTGACGCGGCGTTTTAACGTGCTTCGCGAACTCATAAAAGGCGTTCGCGCGCTCCGCGCCGAGTGCGGCATCGATCCCGCTTCGAAGATACGCCTTGCGCTTATGATCGAAAAGGGCAGCGCCGCGGAAGTCTGTGCTGAAAAATCCGATATCATCATGCTGCTTGCGGGAATCTCGCACATCGATTTTGTCGATGAAAAGCCCGCCTCTTCGATCGGTACCGTCGTACCGGGCGCCGAAGCCTTTTTGCTCATAGACGAAAGCATCGACAAAACGCAGCTCGCCTCTCGCTTTCAAAAAGAAAAAGCCGAAGCCGAAGCGATCGTCGCCCGTTCGGAAGCGAAGCTTTCGGGCAAATTCGCGGAGCACGCTGCGAAAGAGCTTGTCGAAGCGGAAAAGGCGAAGCTCGAAGAAAACAGGCGCCGCATCGAAAAACTTGCGTCGTATATGCAAAGCTTGTAAGAGGCGGAGCCGATGAAACGATTGAAGTACAAAATGCATGTCGACCGTTCGGGCAGGATGGACAACAAATCCATGCGCCAGTTGAAAAACATTTACCTCGCGCCGTACATGCAGCTTGCGACGGTACTCATCGGCAAAGCCCGTCACGCCGGCGGCAATATGTTCCGTCATCAGCTCGACACGATGAGTATCCTCATCGACTACGGCTATATCGATTCGGTGCTTTTGAAAGCGTCGTGCATTCACGACGTCATCGAAGACGTGCCCGGCTTCGATCCGAATTTAATAATCGATATCGACGAAGACGGGCCGAAAGTGTACAAGCTCGTCCTCGAAGTGACGCGAAAAGAAGGGCAGCCGAAAAGCGATTACCTGCGTACCATCATCCAAAGCGGAAGTCAAAAAGCGAAAATATTAAAATGCGCCGACAGGATCAGCAATATGATAAGCCTCGGCTTTGTCACCGATCCCGCGTTTATCGAGCGGTACTGCGACGAAACCGAATTTTTCGTTTTGCCGATTGCGCTTGAAGTCGACTACAATATGTATCAGGAACTCATCGGTCTCATCATCTCCCGCCGCCGCTACCTCGAAGAAAGCGGCTATATCGATCGAAAGAAAAAGACGCAACAAGGCTAACGATTTTTAATCAACTTGACACTGGCTTTTATAAAGCGTAAAATTATTCCCGTAAAATGATTTTTATTAATAAGGGGTTATTAGTATGATTAAAGTCGGTATCAACGGTTTTGGTCGCATCGGGCGCATGGTATTCCGCGCTGCGGTTTCAAACTTTAACGACATTCAGATTGTCGGCATCAACGATTTGCTCGCTTTCAATAAAGCCGATCCTTCGAAAATGCTGATCGATTATCTCGCATATTTGCTCAAATACGATTCGGTTCACGGCCGTTTTGAAGGCAAAGTCGAATTCGACGATCAGCACCTCATCGTAAACGGCAACAAAATCCGCGTTTTCGCGGAAAAAGATCCTGCGAATATCAAATGGGGCGAATGCGGCGCCGATGTCGTCGTCGAATCAACGGGTTTTTTCCTGACAAAGGAAGCGTGCGAAGCGCACATCAAAGGTGGCGCAAAAAAAGTCGTCATGTCGGCTCCTTCAAAAGACGATACGCCGATGTTCGTTTACGGCGTCAACGATTCGACCTATGCGGGACAGACGATCATTTCGAACGCGTCCTGCACGACAAATTGTCTCGCGCCTCTTGCAAAAGCGATTCACGATGCATACGGCATTAAACGCGGTCTTATGACAACGGTGCACGCATCGACGGGTACGCAGCTTACGGTCGACGGTCCGTCAAAGGGCGGAAAAGACTGGAGAGGCGGACGCGCCGTATACAACAACATCATCCCGTCGACGACGGGAGCTGCGAAAGCGGTCGGAAAAGTTATCCCGGCGCTCAACGGTAAACTCACCGGTATTTCGATGCGCATTCCGTCTCCCGATGTATCGGTTGTGGATTTGACTTGCCAGCTTGAAAAGGCCGCGGGAAGCAGCAAAGAAGAAGCGTACAAAAACATCTGTGAAACGATGAAAAAAGCCGCTGACGGCGCACTCAAAGGCATCGTCGCGTATACCGAAGATCAGGTTGTTTCGACCGACTTTACCGGTGACAGCCACACGTCCATCTTTGATGCGAACGCGGGTCTCGCACTTGAAAACGATTTTGTAAAATTGATTGCGTGGTATGACAACGAGTGGGGTTACTCGAACAAGCTCTGCGAAATGATCCGCGTGATCAGCAAGTAAGTATTGTGCACGGTCGTACGCACTTGCTTCGACCGTGGGTATGACAACGAGTGGGGCTACTCGAATAAGCTCTGTGAAATGATCCGCGTAATCGGCAAGTAAGGCTTTCGCCTCGTCGCTCGGATTATTTTTAATAATTATTAATAGATAAAACCGGTCGGTGCGTGATGCGCGTCGGCCGGTTAAATTGAACATCTGAAATAGCGCCGTTCAATTTAACTTCTGCTCTACGGCGAGCTTATGTATGTCGATACCGCCGATTTTCCGTGCAGCTTTTTTTGAATCCGCTCTTGTACGCCTGATGCCGGAGAGAGCGTCGTCATCGAAAAATAATATTGTTTTTTTTCAAAGACGAACGACGCATCGATACGGTGTTTTACATCGGTAAAAAGTACGGAATACCATTTTTTCTGAGGCAATTCGGTTTCGAGCGCTTCGATTCGGCCGAGGTCGATGAGCTGTTCGGAGGGTTTGCTTCCGTGTGTCATCTGCCGAAACATCAGAGACATAAAATTTTCGGACGGGGAAACGTAAAAATACAGTCCGTGCGCACAAAAGACGAGGAGTCCCCAAAGCTCGGTACGCGAAGAAGTGAGCGAGAGCGCGGCGTATGTTTTTTTATCCGCATTGATGCACACGAATTCCAGTTCTTCGACGGCATCGCCCGTTTTTCCTTCAAGTTCGATAAAAAATTGTTTTCGTTCGTCATTCATATAGAAACAAGTATAGCAGATACTGAAAAAAAATTACATATCTGCTATACTATACGCTATGAATGAAAAGAAAAAATCGCCGTTCATTGTGCGGCTTTTCAAAGGGATTTTGATTTTTCTGTGCGTCATTCTCGTCTCTCTGTTCGGGTGGATCGGTTTTTCCGCTCTCGACAGAATGTCGCCTCTTGACGTGATTCCGTCCGATTATTCGGTTTTCGTGCACACCGATTCTCTGTGGGATGCCGTCTCTCCGATAGTCGATTTGAAAGCCGCCGACGTGCTGCTTGCCGATCCGCTGCTTTCGAATTACCGCGCTCCGTTTATGGAGTTCCGCTCGTCGGCTCTGCGCAGCAACAAATACGTGCGCTTTGCCGCATCTCGAAGCGTGTATGCCGCTTTTTATGCGGCAAAGGGAGCTTCGTCGTATATCGCACTTATCGATATGAGCTTTCTTTCCGCGTTGACGCGCTTCGCGTCTCTTGTCGCACCGCATTTGAATATTAATAATTTGGACTATGTCAAAGATTACGATTTTCCGTATTTCAAATACGCTGCAGGAAAAAATGCGGCGTATTATATTGCTCAAAAGCGCAATCTACTCGTTGCATCCGATTCGCTCGCTACGCTTTCCCGTGCGATTTTGGATGACAATGTCCGTGCGTACAAAAAAGAAGAAAAAGCGCTTTTGCTGCAAAAAAGCGGCGAGCCGATCCGCATCGTGGCAAACGGAAAGCGGCTCGTCGAACAGGTTACCGCCGGAAACGATGTCGCCGGGGCAGTTTCTTCTCTGCTCGATGAAACGGCCCTCAGTGTCGTTTCGTTCGGTATATCAGATGCCGATATCACGGTCAAAGCGGAATTCCCGTTTGCGATTTCCGATACGAACGCATCTCCGCTTGCGCCTCTTTTAATAAAAAATTCGAAAATGCCCGCACTCCTTTCGCAGCTCGGAGAGAACGTGCAGTATTATACGCTGCTCAATGCGGGGCAGTTCAGCGAATTGAAAGACGCGCTTTTTCCGCTTTTACAAAGGACGACGGATATCGAGCGTACATGGCAGCGAGCGAATGCGTGGTGCAGGCGGCTCTTTTCGGTTTCGCTCGACGATATCGTTTTTTCATGGACGGGAAGCGAATGCGCCGTGCTCGGCATTGAAGGCAACACCGATCCCGTTTTTGCGATCGAAATACGAGACGCACGTCAACGTGAAAAAATATTCGACTCCATATTTTCGTCGTTTGCGATCGAAAACAATACGAATTTAATAATCGGCGGCGTGCGGCTTCCCCGCATCGATATGCCGCCGCTGCTACGCGAACTGCTTTCGTCGTTCGGCGTTGATTTGCCGCGTCCGTATTATTTTGTGCAGGGGAATTACATCTATTTTTCGGAGTCGCCGCAAAATTTAGCCGGTGTATATAACGATCTGAAAGAACGAAAAATGCTCGCGCGAAACGAAAATTGGAAAACTGTTTCGGGCAATCTTTCGGCGGAAGCGACGGTGAGCGTGTATTACGATCTGAAACGCAGCGTTCCGTTTTTTATCCGAAACGGTACGCTGCTTGCCGACGTCTTAAAGCTGTACACTGTCGGCCGCTGCGATTTCCGCTTAAAAAATTCGGTGCTCACTTGTCAGCTCCATGCGGTCGCTTCTTCGGCATCGGATATGCGCCTCGTTCCGGGTTTTCCGATCGCGCTCGAAGGTACGACCGACTTTTTACTGCATGCGGAAGCGGGCAAAAATCCCGGCGCGGTGTTTTGGCTTGAAAGCGGAAAAAAGATACGTTCTCTCGAACTTTCGTCGATGAAGCGGACCGAACTCAGCTTGGCCGAAAACGCTTCGATCGTTTCCGCTGCCGAAAAGTGCAGGGATGGGGGCGTGCTTTGGGCAGTCGGTGCGAACGGTGCGGTACATTTGCTGAACCGTGTTCTTGAAAACGTCGGAAACTTTCCGATTCTCACGGGCACCGTCCCGTCTGCGCGACCTGCGGCATTCGGTAAAACGCTTTTGATTCCGTCTCGGGGATCGGTCATCCTCGTCGTAAAAGACGACGGTACCTACGACGAAGTGCAGCTTCCGGACGACGGCGAAATTCTTTCCGCGCCTTCTTTTTCGGGCGATACGGCTGCGGTATACGAAAAGTCGTTTGCAGGTTCGATCTATCTCATGAAAAATCAAAAAATTATTAATGCTTCCGAGCCGATGGAAATAGACGGCATAGGCTTCGATTCGCCTGCGCTCATGGAAAGCGGCGGCTTTCTCTATACGGCGTTTATAACGCAATCGGGCAGATTTTACCTTTTCAAAGACGGTAAACTCGAAGACGGATTTCCGATAGAGACGAACGGCGTGTTTTATACGAATGTCGTTTCGTGCGGCTCTTTTTTCTTTGCGCTTTCGGAGGATGCGGAACTGTATCGCTTTGCACTTGACGGTACCTTTACGACGGTAAAGATTCCCGGCGCGTCTTCCGCGCGGCAAGGGCGCATCGCTTCCGTGCGTTCATCTTCGGGAGATGCCGTGTACGCGTGCGCCGACGAAAACGTGCTCTACGGTTTTATGCAGTCACTCGAACTCGTATCCGGGTTTCCCGTCGCGGGCAGGGGCGTACCCGTCATCGCGGATGTCAACGGCGATAAAAAAGACGAATGTATCGTGCTTTCGTTCGATAAAAATTTATATGCGTGGGATATACGATGAAAAAATTAATAATTATTGTTTTTGCGGCGCTCTCGTTTGCGCTTGTTTCTTGTATGACGTTTCAAAAAGACGTACTCGTCTCTTCCGATGAAACGGTTGACGGCGGTTTTTCGCTTTCGATGCAGGCGCGCCTTGCATCTCTCGACGCCGCTTTTTTCAGCGGGGACAATGCGGCAAATTATGCATCCGAAAGAGCACATATCATTTCGGAGATACAAAAGCGTCTCGCATTTCCCGAACTTGAAAAACGAGCGGCTTCCCGTCTCTATGCGCTTTTGGGCCGCGCATATTTTATCGGCGGCAATTCGAACGAAGCGAAAAAATGCTACGAGCAGGCTGCCCGCCGCTATGCCGACGACAGCGAAGCGATCGTGCTCGGTCATCGCTTGGGAATTATTAATTTAAAAGAAGCGCTTTCGCTTCGAAGCGGAGACGGAGTTCTCGTGCTCGAATCCGCCCTCGACGCATACAAGGCGGGAAGGTACGATGAAGCGGCAGGCCTCTTCGATACTGCTTTTTTGCTCCTCGCTCCGTTTTATAAAAGCGCGTATTCGCCGCTTCGCGAAAAAGCATGGCGTCTTAAAGATGCCGTTTCAGACGACAAAGCGCTTGCGAAATTTTTGCCGCTTGAATCGATCTCGCTTTTGCAGATGATCGAAATTACGCAAGCGTCGACGCAGCTTTTGGATATCTACACCGGAGGAAAAAAGTACGGGGGCGAAAGATTGTTCGCCGTTGTGCGGGGTGCGGGTTTGTTGAAAAGCGTTTCCGGTATTTCGGATGACGGTCAACTCCGATCGACAGCGGAAGCGAGCCGTATTCTTTGTGCACGCTTTTTATGGAACTTGCGGACGGCTGCGGGAAAAAATCCGAACCCCGCACGATATTCCGAGCGTTATCGCAGCAGAATGCTTTCGAGTCCGATTCCCGATGTGCCGCTCGCTTCTCCCGATTTCGATGCGGTGCTCGGCAGCGTTGAAAACGAACTGATGACGCTCCGCGACGGAGTCAATTTTTATCCCGAAGGAAAGATGTCGGGTGCCGAATTCAACGCAAGCGTTACAAAGATACGATAGCACGTCGTGATCCGCCATATCGCTTAAAACGAAGTGCCGAAACGCCGATTTTAAAAATCGATCAAATGCCGTTGTAGTGCGTTTTCGTTTTTTCCTGCACATAGGCGACAAAGTCTTTGAGCGAAAACGTTTTTTGTTCGAGACCGCTGTCGGCGCGGAAGCGGACGGTTACCGCACCTTCGTCTTTTTCTTTTTGTCCGACGATGAGGATGTACGGCGTTTTGCGCTCCGAGCTTATCGATTTGATTTTGCTTTTCATATTGCTTTCGTCGACGTATGCGTTTGCGCGTATGCCTTTTTCGGCGAGCGCGCTTCGCACAGCTTCGGCATACTCGTAAAAGTCGGGTCCGACGGGAACGACGGCCGCCTGTTCGAAGTGGAGCCACGCGGGAAAAGCGCCGGCGTAGTTTTCGATGAGGATGCCGATAAAACGTTCGAGCGATCCGAGCACGGCGCGGTGCAGCATAACCGGATGGTGCTTTTGATTGTCCTTTCCGATGTATTCCGCGTTGAGCCGTTCGCTTGAGGGCAGCTGGTAATCGAGCTGAATCGTACCGCACTGCCATTCGCGGCCGAGCGCATCGACGAGGGTAAATTCGAGTTTCGGCCCGTAAAATGCGCCTTCTTTCGGCTGCACGTCGTAGTCGAGACCCGCTTCTTTGCACGCGTTTCCGAGAGCGCTTTCGGCGTGATGCCACGTCGCTTCGTCTCCGACGTGATCGTCGGGCATCGTGCTCAGTTTGACGATGAGATTTTTATTAAAACCGAAATCGCCGTATACACCGACGAGGAGCTTGCAGAACTTTGCGACTTCGCTTTCGATCTGCTCTTCGGTACACAAAATGTGCGCGTCGTCCTGCACGAAGCCTCTCACGCGCATAATGCCGTGGAGCGTTCCGCTCGGCTCGTTGCGAACGCAGTGACCGAATTCGGCAAGGCGCATCGGAAGATCTTTATAGCTTCTCGTCCGCGTTTTAAATATTTCGATTGCGCCGGGGCAGTTCATCGGCTTGATCGCGAACATGCGCTTTTCGCTTTCGGTGATAAACATATTTTTTTGATAATGTCCCCAGTGTCCGCTCCGTTCCCACAGCGTGCGCGGCATAATCGCCGGCGTATTGACTTCCATATAACCGTCGGCTTCGAGCTTTTTTCGCATGTATTCCTGCAGCGTTATATACACAGACCAGCCGTTCGGATGCCAAAAAATCTGGCCGGGATCTTCGTCGTCTATGTGGAAGAGATCCATCTTTACGCCGAGTTTTCGATGATCGCGCTTGTCGGCTTCTTCGAGCATTTTGAGATAATTTTTCAAATCGTCCGGCTTTGCAAAGCAGGCTGCGTATATGCGCGTGAGCATCGGCTGACTTGCGTCTCCGTGCCAATATGCGCCCGCAATTTTCATCAATTTAAAAGCCTGCGCGTTTATCTCTTTCGTGCTCGAAACGTGCGGTCCGCGGCAGAGATCGCGAAAATCGTCCTGTTCGTAAGTGGAGATCGCTTCGTCTGCGGGAAGGGTTTGTATCAAATCGATTTTATACGGCTCGTCTTTGAAAAGGGAAAGCGCTTCGTCTTTTGAAATCTCTTTGCGCACGAATTCGTGATTGCCCGAAAGAATTTTCCGCATCTCTTTTTCGACCGCAGGAAAATCGCTTTCCGAAAATTTGACGTTGTTCGGAAAATCGAAATCGTAATAAAAGCCCGTATCGATCGCGGGGCCTATAGCGATTTTCGTACCCGGATAGAGATGTTTAATCGCTTCCGCCATAACATGTGAACAGCTGTGCCTGATCGTCTGTAATCGTTCGTCGAGTGCCATATACGTACCATCGTAAGTTAAATCTAAGGAAGCTTCTAAGAGGTGATATTTTTAGAAGCTTCCCGCAGTATTTCGAATTTTGTCAAACTCGAAATCGAATGTTTAATCAATAACCCCGACGCAGCCTCGCAGCGAAGCTTCAAGCGGCATCGGGTACAGTGCTCAACGTTTTGCACTGTATGTTTTCTATAAGGCGGTTGCAGTCGGCTTTAATACCCTTTATTACGGCGCAGAGAGAGCGTCGGATATATTAAAGCCTCCGCACGAATAAAACCGTGTTATAGCTTAAAGCGCGCGCTTACGTTTGCGCTCCACAGGTTATTCCTCGGGTTCCAGCAGCCGCCGACGGTGCAGTCGAAAAAGAGGATGTTTAAGCCGAGACCGGTATAGAGCTGCGGCTGGATTTTTCCCCATGCAAAACCGTTCGAATTGTAATCGTGCGCTTCGCTTCCGCTTCCGTTGGGAACGTTACCCGAGAGGGCACCTGCTTTGTATGTCGACGAATATGCATAATCGTAATGGTTTTTCGATGCCGTAACGTAGGCGCGCATACCGGCGTAGGGCGTCAGGATAAAGAATTTTTTCGAAACCTGCGCCTGTACGAAAAGCGTGTGCAGGTCGAAGTTCGTATTCATATCCGTATTTGCCGTAACCGTTGCAGTGGTAATGCCGGGAATGCCGTGTGCGGTTAAGTCGGATGTATACGTCGACGAACCTTCCGCACCGAGCGCCATGTGCGTGTATATGTAACCCGCACCGACGGATATTTTCGGAAGCAGTGTGCTTCCTTTCATAACGGCATAGCGAATATCGCCGCCGAACGAATAGTACGTGATCGTTCCCGTAAAATCTTCGAACTTTAACGAATTGATTTTTAAGTATGAACCGTACAAGCCGACATCAAAGGGAAGGATGATGCCGCCCAAACGCGCGTTTATCGAATAAGCGGGAAAGGGGATAGTGTTCGGGATCGAAAAATTGAAGTCTTTCGATGCTCCCGGAGTCTTGCCGTTGATTTCGTTGACGATTGCTTCGGCAGTCGATGAAAATTCTTTCGTATTCATAAACGTGCCGGAAACCGTAAGGCCGATACCGAAATGCGGCGGTGCGGACGGGAACAGTTTTCCGATATATGCGTCCGACCAAACGCCGAGCTGCGTCGTCGTTTCGGGAAGCACTTCCGTCACTTTGTCCGTAAAAGATTCGAACGCTTTGTCGATATCCGCGTTTGCTCCGAAAACGGAAGCGGTCGATAAAAGAGATGCCGCCGCGAATACGGAAAGCGATTTAAAGAGATTGCGTATTGTCATAAAGCCCTCCTACATAAGATTGTATTCAGTATATCTGGTATATAGGCAAAATACAAGAGTGCGGAAGAAATTTGCTCGAAATCGCTAGAAATCACGGAAATCCATTTTCAATGGGTATTTTCTAATGGGTAATGAGGCTGTATTGAGTTTTCCATTTCATACGGAGACGCGATACCACCGTACCTTACATTGAGCGAAGTTC
>NZ_AVQI01000029.1 GCF_000468115.1 Treponema socranskii subsp. socranskii VPI DR56BR1116 = ATCC 35536 | reverse complement strand
TTACACCGGATCGGAGATATGACGAATTGCTGCCGTGCGAGACAGCTCTGTTTACAACTGTTCGATTTCCGCTTCGGTGAGGCCGGTCATCGTGCAGATTTCGGCAATCGGATAGTTGTGCGTTCGCATGAGCTTCGCCGTTTCAAGTGCTTTTTGATATGAGCCTTCCTGAAGTGCGATTTCTCTTTCTTCCTCCCGCTGCACGGCTATGTCGACATCATAATCGTATTCGGCAATTAACATATTCATTCCTACTCATTCTGAAAGATTTTCAACTTCTTCAGCAGAAAGGCCGGTCATCGTACAGATTTCGGCAATCGGATAGTTGTGCGTTCGCATGAGCTTTGCCGTTTCAAGCTTCGCTAGATACGAGCCTTCGGAAAGGCCTTTCGCTTCGCCTTCTTGTAATGCTTCCTCCCGCTGCACGGCTATGTCGACATCATAATCATATTCGGCTATCAACATGTTCATCACCTCCCGGCTTTTTCGCTGCAGATACTCCCGCAGGATGTCGTTTTGTATGCACTCTTTGATCGCGTTCCGAAAGCCGTTTTCACTGTCGAGCTTCGTGTGTCTCCTCACGGCTT
>NZ_AVQI01000028.1 GCF_000468115.1 Treponema socranskii subsp. socranskii VPI DR56BR1116 = ATCC 35536 | reverse complement strand
TCACGCGCACGGCTAAAACTTTTTCGGAAATTGATATTTCCTGCAAAAGCTTTTATGGGAGGTTTGTATGAAAAAATTATGTGCGGCTTTTACGGCGGCGTTGTTTACGGCAGCTGCGGTGTCGGCGATGGGAGGACAGGATGCGCCTTCTTCGGGCAAAACCTATAAAATCGGCATTGCGAAAATCGTACAGCACCAAGCGCTCGACGATATCGAGCAGGGTATTATGGACGTGATCAACGAATCGGGCATCAAAGCAAACTACGATTTACAAAATGCAAACGGAGACGTAAACACGGCCGCCCAAATCGCATCGCGCTATCGCGACGAGCGAGTCGATGTTGCCGTCGGTATTGCAACCCCCGTTGCCGTCGCGCTTGCCAATACGATCAAAGACGTGCCGGTCGTATTCGGAACGATTACCGATCCGGTGGGTGCGGGGCTCGTATCGACAACGGCGCACGGAGAGCGCAACGTAACCGGCATGAGCGATGCGATTCCGACCGATCAGCATATCAAATTATTTAAAGAGGTGGCGGGTATCAAAACGCTCGGCTATATTTACACGAGCAACGAAGCGAATTCCGCAAGCGCGCTCAACCTTGTTAAAAAGGGATGTGCCGAACAGGGGCTTGCGCTTGTAACGCAGGCGATTACGAATTCGTCGGAAGTAAAGCAGGCGGCCGAAACGCTCGTAAAGCGCGTCGACGGTCTCTACCTTTCGACCGACAATACGGTGTTCAGCGCGCTTCCCGCCGTCGTAAACGTTTTTGCCAAAGCGAAAAAACCGATCTTTTCAGGCGACGTGACGGGAGCGAAAAACGGCGGCATCTTTATGGCAAGCGGTTTTAATTATTATAAAGCCGGGCGCGCGACGGGTGAAATGGTCGTAGAAATTTTGCGCGGTGCGAAACCGGCCGATATGCCGATCCGCTTTATGACCGACCCGAGCGACAGCGATCTGCTCATCGACGTCGACGCGGCAGCTTTGTGCGGTATTGCGATTCCGAAAAAATATGCGGACAGCGCGAATTATATTTATCGAAACGGGAAATTGACGGAACGATAAAGCCGTTGCGCGGTACAACGCAAACGGTGGTACATTTTCCGCCGGCATGATATAGTATATACGTATATTATTAATATCGTGTAAGGAGGCCTGTCGTGAAGCGTTCAAAAATCAACAGCGTGATCAAAGAGATGGAAAAATTGATTTCCGACAACGGATTTCATCTGCCGCCGTTTTGTCATTGGACGCCGGATGAATGGAAGGGCAAGGGGCACGAGTACGACGAAATCCGCGACAATATGCTCGGTTGGGATATCACCGATTTCGGTCTTAATAATTTTGACAAAGTCGGGTTCGGCTTGATTACGCTGCGGAACGGCAATCAACACGATCCGAAATATAAAAAGGTCTACGCGGAAAAGCTGCTGTTTCTCCGGGACGATATGACCGCGCCGATGCATTTCCATTGGTACAAATCGGAAGATATCATCAACCGCGGCGGCGGCACATTATTAATTGAAGTATACAACGACGACGGAAACGGCGGGCTTGCGGATACGGACGTTCTCGTGAATTCCGACGGACGTTCCTACTATGTGCCTGCCGGTTCCAAAATAGAACTCAAAAACGGCGAAAGCATTACGCTTTGGCCGCACCAGTATCACGCGTTTCACGTCGTACCGAAAAGCGGCAGCGTGCTGATCGGAGAAGTATCGCAATGCAATGACGACACGACCGACAACCGATTTTACGAAGCGATCGGGCGATTTCCGAAGATCGAAGAGGATGAAGCGCCGTACCGCCTTTTGTGCAACGAATATCCGCCGGCGGCCGATTGACAACGCATGGGTGCCGAGTCGTGCTCGTTCGCGAGGTCGTCGTATTCGACGGCTGCTTTTAAAAATCTGCGGAGTTTGTAGGAGCGCTCCGGTTCATTGCCTTGCAGCAAAGCGTTTTGCGATGAGTGCTGCCGCATTTTCTCCGTCCATAGCCGAAGATACGATGCCGCCCGAATAGCCCGAACCCTCGCCTGCGGGATAGAGACGCTCGATCGATGTGCACTCTCCCGTTTCTTTGCTGCGAAGTATACGTACGGGAGTCGATGTGCGCGTTTCGACGGCGATGAGAAGTGCGTCGGATGAGATAAAGCCGCGCATATTTTTATTAAAATCGGAAAACGCCTTTTCAAGCCTCGTTTCGATGTGCGGCGGAAGCCATTCGTCGAGCCTGCTTGAGATGACACCGGGTGTAAAGCTCGTCGAAGAAAGCGATGTGCTTTTGCGATGCGTAAGAAAATCTTCCATGCGCTGAGCCGGCGCCGCCTGTCCCTTGGCATGCAGCTTCGCTTCGCGCTCGAGGTGCGCTCTCCAATATAAGCCCGCGAGGGCGGGACAGGCGCCTGCTTTTTTAATAAATTCTTGTCCGATGTCTTCCGGCCGCGTTTCGACGACGATCGCCGCATTCGACCATTTCGAGTTGCGCGCGCTCGTCGACATGCCGTTTACGACGATTCCGTCATCGCTCGTCGCCGACGGCACGACAAAACCTCCGGGGCACATGCAAAAAGAATAGACGCCGCGCCCCGAGACTTGCGTCGTAAGGCGGTATTCTGCGGAGTGAAAGTTTTTCCCGTGAAACTGAATCGCATCGATGAGTTCTCGCGGGTGTTCGACGCGTACGCCCGCCGCAAAGGTTTTCGCTTCGAGCGCTTCCGGAGCGCATCGCGCGACGAGGTCGTATATGTCGTTTGCCGAATGTCCCGATGCAAGCAGCACCGCGTCCGCTTCGATCGTGCGCCGCTCTTTCGTTTTCGTATGCTCTACGGCGATTCCCGTGATGCGTTTTTTGCCGTTTTCGGTTTCCGTGAGAAAATCGACGCACTTCGTGCAGCTGTGAAATTCGCCTCCGAGTGACATGATTTTTTCGCGCATCGCATTTACGATTTTCGGAAGTTTGTCCGTGCCGATGTGCGGATGCGCGTCGGTGAGGATCGATTCCGACGCTCCGAAAAAACGGAACAGAGAGAGGATACGGCCGACGTTTCCGCGCTTCGTACTTCTCGTGTAAAGCTTTCCGTCGCTGAACGCGCCAGCGCCTCCTTCGCCGAAACAGTAATTGCTGTCGCCGTCGACCGAGCCTTTCGTACCGATCTTAGCTATCGTTTTTTTGCGCGCGTCCGTCTCTTCGCCCCGCTCGACGATTATCGGCGTGATACCGTCTTCAAGCAGGCGGAGTGCGCCGAACAATCCTGCGGGGCCGGAACCGACGATGACGACGCGTCTTGCTCCGTCGGCACGCTTCCATTCGGGGATGGGCTTTTCGAATTGCACGTCGGGCGCTTCGCCGATATAGACTTTGCAGCGGAGACATAACTTTACACTTCCGTGCCGAGCGTCGATCGAGCGCTTTACGACTGCGAGTCGTATGTCTTCGGCTCGAGTACGGACGTTTTTTTTCGCAAGCGCTTCCGCCGCTTTATTTTTTAATACATTTTCATCGTGCTCGTCTTTTGGACAGACGATGAGCGTGATTTCGGTGATCATAAAGATTTCCACGCGTCGATGAATTCGAGCATAAACTGTTGGATATCGCCGAAGTATTTTTTTTGAAATGCGCACGCCTTTTTCCCGATGTAGCGGAAGTGCCAGCTTTCCCAGCGATAGCCGGTTATGTCTTCATAACCGTCGGGAAAACTCAAACTCCAGCCGTAGTCTTCCGCATGTTCTTTCATCCATGCGCCCGCACGGGTGTTGGCAAAGGTATTGTCGATGGAACCGAAGTCGATGACGAGACCGAGTTGGTGCTGGCTCGTGCCCGCACGCGAACTTTCGCGCTCGGCTTCTGCAAGCCCGTCGATCGCAACCCAGCGCTCGAACACTTTTTTTTGATATTCGTAGGAACGGTATGTCGAGCTTGCGAGGAGTGTAACGCCGTCGTTCCGCGCCGCGCGTCCCATAATGACGAGCGCTTCGTACGCTTCCGGCCGCAGCGACAGATCGTTTCGGATAACGTTGAACGCATCGTTTTTCACAAGCGGAATGAGGCGCGAAGGCGCGTAGCCGTCGGGAAGCGGATGCGTTTTATCGACGAGGGTCAAAAGCGAAAGATCGTCCTTGGGATTCTGCGCGTCTTCTTCGAGAAGCGCTTTTAAATCCGCGATAAACTCGCCGTAATCGTCTATGACGATCGTTTCCTGCGCGCGCGCGCTCATGTCGGAAATTATTAATCGAGCGCGTTCTTCATCCCGTTCCCGCTGTACTTCTTCCGCAGTTTTTTGCACGGCGGTCGTATCCCGTGCTTTTGTTAAAAACGCCGTCTCTGCCGCGCCGGTATTGCCGCCTTTTCGTCCGAATGCAAAAAACAGCAAAGCGAGAGCCGCGGCGCAGACCAGAGCCGAAACAGGCAGTATCGTTTGTTTTTTCATCGTATGTCCTCATGTATAATTTAATAATTGTTAATTCGGCACGGGAGATGTGCGGCAGGGATTGGAGGGGCGGAAGTTCCGAAGGAATGGAGCCGGAAGGCGGAACCCCGAAAAGCCCGGTTTTTGCGGCGCGGCCGCAAAAAGCCGCCCGAAACAATATGCGTACGATACAATCCGCATGCGTTTTATCACTTGAATTCGTAGGCCTGTAAGCCGCAGTTTTCAAAGCCGCTGTTCGTGAATTCTTCGATGGTTTCGTAATCCTGAAAATACGTGCTGATAAGCGACGAAACCATGCCGTGGCACACAAACAGCAGATTATCGGGCGCATAGCGTGCGCGGGCATCTTCGATCGCTCCGTAAATGCGGTGCGCGGCATAGAGCAGCGATTCGCCTCCGGGAAAGCGTTTATACGGGTTCGCTTTTATCGCGAGAAATTCCGCGCCCCTTGTACTCGTGTGTTCGAATTCGCCGAAATCGATTTCGCGCAAACGTTTTTCGACGACGGCTTCGATACCGAGCGCTTTTTCGATATACGATGCGGTTTTCCGCGCGCGCCCCAAAGGCGAGACGAGTATGTATTTGATGCGATAATCGTTTTGATGTTCGGCAAGTCGGGCGGCGAGAGAAGCTGCCTGCTGCATGCCTTTTTCCGCAAGCGGGACTTCGGCAAGACCTGAGATGAGGTGTTTTGCATTCCAGTCGGTTTCACCGTGTCGGGTAACGTAGAGCGTCATAGCGACATACTACCCAAAAACGCCGATTTGCGCTAGTATTATTTATTCGGTTTCAATGAACTCGGCCGGATAAGAGGGTAGAAGAAAAATGAAAAACGCGTATGTCAAACGGATTTGGGAAGACGTTCAGCTGAAAAATGCCGACCAGAGCGAATTCCTCCAAGCGGTTCAGGAAGTTTTAACGACGATCGAACCCGCCGTCGCAAAGATGCAAAGAGAACTTGAGCGCAATGCGGTACTCGAGCGTTTCGTAGAGCCGGAACGCATCGTCATGTTCCGCGTGCCGTGGACGGACGATAAGGGGGTGCCGCACATCAACCGCGGTTACCGCGTGCAATTCAACAGTGCAATCGGTCCGTACAAGGGGGGCTTGCGCTTCAGTCCCGAAGTGAATCTTTCGGTTTTAAAATTTTTGGGTTTCGAGCAGACGCTTAAAAACAGTTTGACGACGCTTCCGATGGGCGGAGGCAAGGGCGGGAGCGATTTCGATCCGCACGGAAAATCGGACGCGGAAGTGATGCGCTTTTGTCAATCTTTCGTTACGGAATTGTACCGCCATATCGGTCCCGATACCGACGTGCCTGCAGGCGATAAGGGTGTGGGTGCGCGCGAAGTCGCGTTTATGTTCGGGCAGTATAAGCGCATTACGAATACGTTTTCCGGCGTACTCACCGGCAAGGGACTGGACTTCGGCGGCTCGCTCATCCGTACGGAAGCGACGGGCTACGGTCTCATTTACTTTGCGGAGTGCATGCTGAAAAAAATCGGCGACGATTTTTCCGGTAAAATATGTTCGGTTTCGGGCGACGGAAACGTCGCGCAGTACGCTGCCGAAAAATTGATTCATCTCGGTGCGAAACCGGTGACGCTCAGCGATCATACGGGATTCATATTCGATGCCGGAGGCATCACGCAAAAAAAACTCGATTACGTAAAAAAAATCCGCGCCGCACATAAGGGCATTTCCGAATACGTGAAAAAATTCCCTGAAGCGAAGTTTACCGCGAATGCGAGACCGTGGTCGGTAAAAGTCGACTGTGCGTTTCCGTGCGCGACGCAAAACGAACTTAACGGAAAAGATGCCGATACGCTTATCAAAAACGGCGTCAGGCTTGTCGCCGAAGGTGCGAATATGCCGAGTACGCTCGACGCGACGGCGAAGTTTCAAAACGCAAAAGTCCTGTTTGCTCCCGGCAAAGCTTCGAATGCGGGCGGCGTTTCCGTTTCCGGCCTCGAAATGAGCCAAAACAGCGAACACCTTTCGTGGTCAAAGGAAGAAGTCGACGCGAAACTCCGGCGGATCATGACGAACATCCACGACAACGCATACGATACGGCAAAAGAGTTCGGTGTAAAAGGCGATTATGTCGCCGGTGCGAATATTGCGGGATTCGTCAAAGTCGCCCGCGCGATGATTGCGCAGGGGCTGGTGTAAGCATACAAGCGCCGCAGTGTGCGATGTGTGCCGTACGTTTTGCGGCGAGCGGAGGAATTTATGAAATGCGTTCGTTTTATGCTTCCGATTTTTGCGGCGGCATTGTTGTTCGCGGGCTGCGCATCCGCATCGAAAGCATCTGCAAAAGAGCAGGCTCCTGCTGCGGCGGCGAAAACACCCGAGTGGCGGACATTCCGCGGAAAAGTGACGGCGATAGAAAAATACGGCCATGCCGTTACCGATATCGCATTTGCCGATATGCAAAAGGCGGGCTATGAACACGGCGATATCGTAACCGTACGCTTCGACAACGGCTATACCTTCAGCGCACCCGTCGTTGCAAACTACGATGTCGATAAGGGCGCTTTTCTCGTACGCACGAATCACGCCGGAGGATTTATCGCCGCATGTATCAATTACGGAAAACTGAACGAAGCGGCAAAGGTCGACATCGGCTCTGCGCTCACCGTTTCGATGAAACAAAAAGGCGGTTATCGTGAACAGTATGCGCTGCGTGCTCTTTCGAAAAGCGACAAGCGGGGTAACTATGCGTCGGATGAAGCCTTTGCCAATTTCAGAGGCGTTTCGCTCGGCTCGATCGGAAAAAATATTTTATATCGCGGAAGCCACCCTGTGAAAAAGGGCTGGACGCGCGCGCCCTATGCGTCGGCTCTTATGGAACGGGCGAAGATCAAAACGGTCGTCGATATGTCCGATTCCCGAAACGAACTCCTGTCGTACCTTGATCCGTCGAATCCTCAATACTCCGCGTATTACGCATCGCTCGATAAAACCGGCAGCGTCGTGTGCCTGAGCATGAATATCGATTTTACGAGCGACTTGTTTGCGGCCGGTATCATCGGAGCTTTGCGCTTTATGACCATTCACGAAGGGCCGTATTACCTGCACTGCATCGAAGGAAAAGACCGTACCGGCTTTATTATGATTTTGCTCGAATCGCTCATGGGTGCAAGCAAAGAAGAGGCTATGCGCGACTATATGCAAAGCTACGTCGATTTTTATCACGTCGAAAAAGGCAGCTACAAATACAACGTTATCGCAAAGGCGAACTTTGAGCCGATGTATAAAACGATCGTCGGAAACTCGTCTCCCGTCAAAGGCGCGCGCGCATATCTTTCGGCACACGACATGAGCGACGATGAAATCGAAGCGCTCGTGCAGCGCCTTCGTTGACGGAATTTTTTAACAAAAAGCGATTTGCTATGACAGAAACTTTCAAAAATGGAACGCTCGTCGTCTACACGGACGGCGGCTGCAGCGGAAACCCCGGACCGGGCGGCTGGGCATGCGTTATCATCGACGGGGAAAAAGAAAAAATGCTGAGCGGCGGAGAAAAATCGACGACGAACAACCGTATGGAACTCACTGCCGCAATCGCTGCCCTTTCCGCCCTTGCGCAAAACTCTCAGTACCGCGGGCGACCGGTGCGCGTTTTTTGCGACAGTCAATACGTCAAAAACGGCATTACATCGTGGATCCGGTCGTGGAAAAAAAACGGCTGGCGCACGGCGGCGAAAAAGCCCGTCTTAAACCGCGATCTTTGGGAAACGCTCGACGCCCTTTCCGCATCGCTCGACATCACGTGGTCGTGGGTAAAAGGACACGCGGGAGTCGAATACAACGAACTGTGCGACGAGCTGTGCCAAAAAGAAATCCGCCGGCAAAAAGATTGATCTCCGACTGTATTTGTTAATTAATAATTATTAATTACTGGGTATTCCGGCAGGTTTTCCTCGCTCAATACTCGTCATGCGCCGGTTTTTTGCCCGTACTTTGAACGCGCTGCATATACGGTGCAATCGCAGCGTCTATGTTTTCTTCGGAGAGCGCGTCCATCATCTGCGAAGTCATCGCTTTTGTAAAATAAAACCTGAGCGTTGCGGACGCTGCGATTTTCGAATGGCCGGTATTGTATTGCTCGTTTTCAGCCGACGGCACGGAAAGCAAAAAGTAGGGAGAACCGTCTTTGAATTCGTAACCGAACTGTACGCGGGAGCGCGCACGATTCCCGATCATCGTGGCAAAGGATCCCCACTGCAGTGAAACGGGATGTTCCCCATACTCTTTTGTATGCGATCCTTTTCTGTCGAGTCGTTTGTTTTCAAAATCGTCGAGATATCGATCGACGGCTTCGCGAAATAAACTGCGGCCGGCTTTATTCAGCAGCACGTGATACATGCCGCCGCGGTACCACGCGGCAAATCCCGAAAGCCCTGTTTCGATATTGTAAATGCACAGCGCATCTTCTTCTTTCAGCGTGCCGAACGCGGTCTTTTGGAATACGCGCGTCATATCGATTTCGATGTCCTGTTGTCCGCCGGTAAAAAAATTGACAAAAGCGTTTCCTTTGTTCTTTTGCGCCGCCCTGCCGGCCGCATCGGAATCCGCTTTCGGAATTTGTATCTGCGTTCCGGAAGTTTGTGCCGCATATACGTCTCTTTGCGATTGATTTTGTGCCGGCTCGGTCGACTTGCACGAAACGCATGCGAGCGCGCCGACCAGTACGAACGGCAATGCGATGGTATAGGATTGTATTTTTTTCATAAGAACCTCGATGTAATTGGCATTTCCGTAGCTATAGCATAAAAAGCGCGTTGTGTATACTGCGCTTCCGCCGCTTTCCGATTGCACTGTGCATATCGATTATTTTTTATTTTCGACATCCCAATCGATTTCTATGGAGCGGTGTTCGATGTCCTGAATGCGCCGGTAGGTGAGGCAGTCGGCGCGGTGCACGGTGATTCCCCTGTTCCGCGAAATATAGCCGACGATCGCATCGGGGTATTTCGGTTTGCAGCACTGAGCGAAGGTGACGAAAAAATTCGTCGAACTTCCGATGCGTATTTTGCCCGTTCCCTGTACCGTGTCGGTGTGTGCGCCCGTTCCCTTTTTGTGCCGCCTCGTTTCCTGAATTTCGCGGGAGGTTGTCGTGTTCGCGGCCTGCGCCGTTTCCGTTTTCGCTTTGTCGGTAAAGGTCGGATCGTGTGCGGTGAGCCACGCGTGGATCTTTTGCCGCGCTTTTGCGGTTTTTACCGCCGCGAGCTGAGAAGCCGTCGGGTGCGCCTGCGGATTCGTGAGAATTTCGATGATCTGCGTATTTTGCAGCGGCTCGACGAGCGGGATGATTTTTCCGTCCGCTTTTGCACCGACAATTTTTTCGCCGATAGCCGAGTGGATGCGGTATGCGAAGTCGATCGCGTTCGATCCCGCCGGGAGCTGTACGACTTGTCCCTTAGGCGTAAACACGTAGATTTCATCGCCGAGCAAATCGTTTTTCAGCGCGCTGAAAAAGTTTTCGTCGGAAACGTGACCGTCGCGCAGCTCGCGCAGTTCGTTGAAAATGCCGAGATGTTCGATGTCGACAAAATCGCGGCTCTTTCCTTTTTTGTACAGCCAGTGGCTCGCGATACCGTGCTCGGCCGCTTCGTCCATCGCTTTTGTGCGTATCTGTATTTCGAGCGGTTTCCCGTCGCACATGACGGTCGTATGCAGCGAGCGGTAGCCGTTCGCTTTCGGCATGGCGATGTAATCTTTAAATCGTCCGTCGAGCGGTTTCCAAAGATTGTGCACGATGCCGACGATCGTATAGCATTCCGAGTTTGCGTTGCAGATGATGCGGAGCGCGAGCAGATCGTAGAGCTTGTCGGGCGACACGTTGCGCTTGCGCATCTTTTGATAAATCGAATAAAAATGTTTTGCACGGCTCGTAATGCGAATGTGAATACCTTCTTTTTCGGCTGCCGTTCGAATCTGCTCGACGGCTTTTTCGAGATAGGCGTTTCGTTCGTCTTTTTTTTGTGCAACGATCGCTTTGATTTGCAAAAACACATCGGGATTCGTATACTTTAAACTCAAATCTTCGAATTCGTTTTTTTCTTCCTGCATACCGAGCCGATCCGCAAGCGGCGCCCAGATATCGATTATCTCCGCGGCAAGCGTACGCTGCGCCGCTTCGGGAAGCGTATCGATACAGCGTATTTGATCGAGTTTGTCGGCGAGTTTTATAAGGATGATGCGCACGTCGTCGACCATCGCAAAGAGCATTTTGCGTACCGCTTCCGCCTGCTGAATCGTCGAATGTCCGACGGGCATGTGCATGATCTTCGTCGTACCGTCGATGAGGCAGGAAGCGCTTTCGTCAAACGCTTTGCGTATGTCGTCTTTCGTGACGTCGAAATCGTATATCGTGTGGAGCAAAGCTGCGCATATCGATTCGGAATCCATTTTGTTTTGCGCGAGGATGTATGCGATGCGAAGCGGGTGCACATAGTACGGAGAGCCGTCGGTTCGATTTTTGCCGCGCGATTTTTCACAGAGGAGATTCCATGCCGCTTCGATTTTTTGTTTGTCTTCATCGGAATAAAAGTCGAAGGTGCCGAAAAATTCTCTCAGCAGTGCGGCAGTATCATGTATATCGGCTTTGATCGGGACGGTCATACTCATCGCATTATCGTATCAAATCGCCGGTCATGAGGCAAGCATCGTTCTATCGCCTTTGCTCGTATAATTCGTACATCCTGTATCGTATCGATATTTCGGTTGTTAATAAAATATACTGGGGGTATTGATGAAACGGATACGATCGATAATTTTGTTACTGGTTTTTGTAGTGGCGGGTATTTTGACCGGCTGCGGCGCGCGCAAAAACTTTGCCGCAATGAAATACACAGCCGACAGTGCGCCTATGCGATCGGGCGGCGTCTATGCGGCCGAAGAAAAATCCGCCGGCACTCTTTCCGATGCTGCGCTGCCTTTGCCCGAAAACCGTAAGCTCATTCGCACGGGAAATATCCGTTTTGAAGTTTCGAGTCTTGCCGAAACGAAGGCGGCGACGGAAGCATGGGCGAAACGCTTCGGCGGTTATGTTTCGGATTTTTCGGAAGACGGCCGCTCGCTCGGCATGACGGTGCACATCCCGTCTTCCGCTTTTGACGATGCGATGTCGTCGTCCGGCGCTATCGGCAAAATCGTTTCGAAATCCGCGGACAGCGTCGACGTTACCGACCGCTTTTACGATTTGGATTCGCGTTTGGCAACGCGCCGCGTTTTGCTCGAGCGCTTACAATCGTATCTTCGGGAAGCGAAAAATATGAAAGACATGCTCGAAATCGAAACGAAGATAAACGACGTGACGGCTGAAATCGAGCAGATGCAGGGACAGTTCAATCGATTGTCCAAGCAGATCGATTATTCGGAAATCTATATCGAAGCGAACTTGCCGTACAATCACACGGAAGACAGGGGCTTTATTTTTCCCGATTTGAAATCTGCGTTTATCGAATTCTGTGAAACCGTCGTCGGATTTTTTGCAAACTTTATATTCGTCGTTTTGTATATAATCATTTTCGGCATACCGATTCTTTGCGTCGCCTTGTTGCTGTATTGGATTTGCTTCGGTAAAATCGGCGTGCTTCGAAAACTGTTCGGAAAGATACGAGCAGGGAAAAAAGAAAAATAAGCCCGAGCACGAGTTTCGAAAGTAGCAGCTGAACGGGTACTTCTAAAAACTTGCTTAGATTTTTAGAGGTACCGACGATTTCGGAAAGGTTTACGCATATAAAAAACGGGACGCCGCTCGGCATCCCGTTTGCATCTTTTTTGCTTACGGACGCGCGATGATGTCCGCGAGGTGCGGGCGTTTTGCCAAATCCTTCGGCAAAAGCTCTTCGCGCGCTTTGTTGACGTATTTCGGATCTTGGAAGCTGTACGTAAACTTCGTGTGGATGTCGTACGTGCCCTTCATGAGCGCGTACGCGTCTTCGGTCATGACGAGTTCTTCATCCGTCGGGATAACGAAGATTTTCGTTTTGCCGTCGTCGGCGCTGATGCACGTTTCCGCGTTTCCGGTGTTCGACCATTCGTTTTTCTGCGCATCGATTTTGATGCCGAGATCTTCCAATCCTTCGAGGCTTTTTCCGCGCACGATCGGTGAGTGTTCTCCGATACCCGCCGTAAACACGATCGCATCCACGCGGCCGAGAGCGGCTTTGTATGCACCGATGTATTTTTTTAAGCGGTACGTAAACATCTCGATCGAAAGAGCGGCAAGTTTGTCGCCCGATGCCGCAGCGTTTTCGATATCACGGCCGTCCGTGTATTTTCCGTCCGTGATGCCGAGCAAGCCGCATTGCTTGTTGAGCGCCGTATCCATCTCTTCTGCGCTCATGCCGGTTTTGCGCATGATATAAAACGGGAGCGCCGCATCTATGTCGCCGCATCTCGTGCCCATGACGAGCCCCTCGAGAGGTGTGATGCCCATAGACGTATCGAAACATACGCCGCCTTTTACCGCGCATACCGATGCACCGTTTCCGAGATGGCAGATTATTAAATTCGTGTCTTTCGGCTGTTTGCCGAGCAGTACCGCAGCGCGTTTCGACGTGTACATAAACGACGTGCCGTGGAAACCGTAGCGGCGCGCGTGATATTTTTCGTACCATTCGTGCGGGATCGCATACATATACGACGCTTCGGGCATCGTCTGGTGCCAGGCTGTATCCATGACGGCGCAGTGCGGAACCTTCGGCAGCACTTTTTGCGCGGCTTCGATACCCATGATATTTGCAGGATTGTGCAGCGGCCCCAAATCCTGTACTTCGCGGAACGTATCGAGCACGGCCGGCGTGATGATGACGGACTTTGTGAATTTTTCACCGCCGTGGAGTACGCGATGACCGACCGCTCCGATAGCGCTCATGTCTTTGATGACGCCGACTTTTTCGTCGGTGATTTCTTTCATGATAAGTTCGATCGCTTCTTTGTGTGTCGGGCAGGGACTTTCGATTTTGTGTTTGTCGGCTCCGACGCAGTGCGTAATGACCGAACCCGGGCGGCCGACGCGTTCTACGATGCCGGTGCACAAAACGGCTTTGTCGTCCCAGTCGTAAACTTGGTACTTTGCGGAAGATGAACCGCAGTTAAGCGTTAGAATAACCATACTCGCTTCCTTAATAAAAAATTGTGTGTAATATTATAAAAGTATTTGCCGTTCTCCGCAAGGTATCGCCGCAGCAGTCGCGCGGGATACAGGAGCGCCCGCTGCGTTGTCTTTCTCTCAACTCATCAGCCCTTCATCAGCGCCGCGTACTTTTCCGCGATGCGCTTCGATTTTTCCGCAGCGAGTCCGCGGTAGCGCGCGGGGTTTTCGAAAAACGTTTCCGCGTCCTCGACTCCGAGCTTTTTCAGCTGTTCGGTTATTTTATTAAAAGCATCCGTGTGGCGTTTCAGCACGGCAAAAAACGGCTCTCCCGTCTTTTCGCATTCGAGCGTAATCTTTCTGACGATTTCATGACCGTCGCTCACTCCCGCTTCTCCGAGCAAAATATACGCCGGTTCCGCAAGTACTCCGCCCCTTACTCTGCCGCCCGCATTTTCAAGCGTCTTCGCCATCGCTTCCGTGTCCGCCTGCAAACCGGACACGACTTTTTTCATGCGGCTCACCGCCATCGTAAAGCCTGCGACGTAATCGGCGATAAACCGCTGGCTCGCGCTGTTCGTCAAATCGCGCTGGTGTTCCGAAATCTGATCCATGTAAAACGTGATGACGCGCGGACACATCGCTTTCCACAGAGACTTTACGTGTTCGCTGTTCCACGGATTGCGCTTTTGCGGCATCGTACTCGAACCGACTTGCGTCGAACTGAAATACTCGAACACTTCTCCGATCTCCGAACGCTGGAGATTGCGCAAATCGTCGGCGAGGTTTGCGATGATGCCGAACGCGGTATTGCATTCGAGCAGCAGGCGTAAAAGGTATTCCGGTTCGACGAGCTGGTTCGAATATTCGCTCGCTTCGAGACCGAGAAATGCGAGATAGCGCCGCTCCAAATCTTCGGGGTCTTTGACGATCATCGAAAGCCCGTTATACGCGCCGACGGGGCCTGCGAGTTTTCCTTTCAGCTGCTTTGCAAGCTCTTCGATTTTAATAATCGATTTTCCGAGCCTCGAAACGAATTCCGCTATTGTCCAGCCGAAGGTGATCGGAACGGCGTGCTGACCGTGCGTGCGCCCGACTTGCGGCGTTTCGGCATCGCGCAGCGCGATATCGCAGAGCGCCCTTTCGAGCGCTTTCAGTTCGGGCAGGGTGACGTTTTGCATAACGTCTCGCATGCGAAGTGCAAGCGCAGTATCGAGTATGTCGACGCTCGTCGCACCCAAGTGAACGAAGGGCGCGATTTCACTCGGAACACTCCGTTTCATCACGTTGACGAGCGCGCGGATATTGTGCTGCGTCTTTTCTTCTTCGGCGTATACTTCTTCGGGATCGACGGTATTTGCCGCCGCATCGATCGCCTGCTCGATTTCAGACGTGAGCGCGCCGCGCACTTCGAAATGCGCTTTTACGAGAGCTGCTTCGGCTTTCGCGCACGAGCGCACCGCCGCCTCTTCGGAAATGCAGCGCGCGAGTTTATCGTATACGTCTTTTTCGGAAATCGAATAACGGTGATCCACCGGCGAAATATTTTCAAAAACGGAACGGGTTTTCATGCGGAAAGTATGCAGGAAAAACGAAAAATTTGCAATGCGCTTCCGCGCGGACACTTCGAATTTATTTTAATAAAATTTATTAAAATGACAAAGGGGGAAGTCTCCCCCTCGCTCCCGCCCGAATTTGCGAACGATTCGTACGCTTATCATAATACTATATTTAAATATAGGTGTTTTATAAAAAATACTGGTATTATATAAAAAATCTTCTTGACATACCGTATTTTTATGATATTATTTACTAAACTGCAATCTAAGATCTTAGATTGCAGTTTAGTAATATATGATGGAGCTGTCTCAAAAGGGGTTACTTTTCGACTGCTCGTCGAGTTTAAAATTGAGTCTTTGTATCGTAATGAGTTAATTTTAAACGTCGCATATTAAATCAAGGAAACTATCTAAAAAACTGAAATTTTTGGATAGCTCCTATTATTGAATATGTTACAGGAGGTCGTATGAAGCGTTTGGGAATGTCTTTATTCATGTTGATGTGGATTTTGGGTGCTGTACAGGCAACAGGTTCTCTTGAAAAAGAAACAGGCGAAACGGGAACCGCTACGGTGACGATCCTTACTACTGCCGTTACACAGAATCCGGAAGGACCGCTTGCCGCCGAGTATATTGCGGCATTTGAAAAACAAAATCCCGATATTAAAATTGAAGTTGCCGGTGTGCCAATGAACCAAGCCTTACAAAAAATTACGACATTGGCTGCAGCGGGTTCTCTTCCCGATTTATTTGTAAATACGGAAAATAATGTCGGAAAATTATATGATATGGGTATTTGTGAGGATTTATCGGGATATATGACAAAGGAAGAACTCGATAATATTATTCCGTCGATCCGTAATGGTTGTACTCTAGATAAGCGCTTTGTTCTTTATCCGTGGTATTCTGGTCCGAACGCATTGATCTATCGAAAAGACTGGTTGATAGAGACAGGACTTCAACCGCCGAAAACACTTGAAGAAATGCGAAACGTTGCAAAAGCATTAAATAAAGATACAAACAGCGACGGTACGATTGACCGCTATGGATTCGGAATGATCGGTACTGCTGACGATTCCGGTGAAACTCGATTCGTTATGATTTTACGGTCTTTCGGCGTACGCGAATTATATCAGGAAAACGGGAAATGGAAAACCGAAGTGGGAATACCCGAAAGTGTCGAGGCGTTTAAATATTTTGTTAATTTGAAGAACAAAGACGGCGTCGTCCCTCCGGGCGCGCTTGAGAATTCTTTTAATGAAAACGTTAATTTAATGGCAGCCAATCAAATCGGTATGTTGCTTGCAGGTTCAAATTCCATTGGGAAAATTTTCGCCGCTTCTCCCGACTTAAAAGATAAAATCGGTTCCGTACAAATGCCTTCGGCTAAAACAACATTTACGCCAGTGTCGATTCTCGGATGGTCTTTGAATCCCGATAGTAAACATAAAAATGCAGCGGTAAAATTTATTAAATTTATGAGTAATAAACAGAACGCTATGCGTTGGGCGGAAGTTACCGGCCGTATGCCGTGTACAAAAGACGCTACTGCCGATTCAAAATATCTGCAAACGGATCTGTTTAAAGGATTTGTCGCGGCTGCAAATGCTATGGAGCTTACTCCGCAAGCACCCTATTATCCTGAAGTAAAAAGCATACTTGGAAGAACGTATCAAAAATTACTTAGTATGCCGTCTGCAAATATTGAAGCGGAGGTAAAAGCTGCAGCAGTGGAAATCCAAAAGATTATTAATAATAATTGATTGTGTCTATATAAACACTGTCTTCTTTTGTTCGTATAAATACGGATAGAGAGAAAACATGCGAGGTTTAGTATGCTATATGGACGAAGGGAAAGAAATCTGCAGCAAATTCGGTACGGATATGTGTTTTGTACGCCGGCATTACTGACGCTTTTATTTATGGTATTATATCCGCTGATTTACGGTATTGTGATAAGCCTGTTCGATACGAACCTGGTCAATAAATTTAAATTTGTTGGATTTACCTATTATATTCGATTAATAAAAGATGCCGCTTTTTACCGCTCGATAGGAAGAACTTTAATTTTTACATTCTGTACCGTAGCAGGCAGAGCTGTATTGGGGTTATTATTTGCCGCTATTTTGACGCAAAGAGATTTCCCCTGTAAGTCATTTTTTCGTTCCGTTTTGGTTTTGCCGTGGTTTTTTCCCGACGTCGTTATCGGTTTGCTGTGGAAATGGCTATACAATGCAAATTACGGTTTGATTAACTATATTCTAAGAGAGATGCATATAATTGAGCAAAATGTAGAGTGGTTGAGTAATGCGTCTACCGCCATGGCAGCCGTCATCGTAGTATGTATTTGGAAGGGATTTCCATTTTTTATGGTAATGATTATGAGTGCGCTGCAGACGATTTCTCCTGATTTGTATGAACAGGCGGAACTGGACGGATGCAATAAGGTACAACAGTTTATACACGTTTCGCTTCCCGGTATTATGCCGGTTCTTTCAACGACTATCATACTGGAGCTTATGTGGTGTTTTAAACATTTTACATTGATCTGGAATCTGACCTACGGCGGACCGGTTGATGCAACACGCGTCGTTTCGATCGACATCTACAAAACGGGCTTCGAATATATGCGTTTCGGCGAATCTTCAACGCGCGCAGTCTTCGTTTTCGTTATCATTATTTTTATGACGGCAATACAGCGTAAAATGAAGAAAAAGATTGCGATGGGAGATTAGACGTATGACTGTACTACGCAAAAAACCTTTCTTTTCAATGATAATTATTATTTTGGGTAGTCTACTTGTTCTTGTGCCCGTCTATTGGATGGTAGCAACAAGCTTTAAGACAACGCCGGAAACGTTTGAAAATCCTCTGACGCTGATTCCCCGTCATCCGACGCTGCAGGCCTATAAAAATATTATTACGTCATACAGTTTCGGTACGTTTTTCTCCAATAGTTTAATCGTTGTAATCGGTGCTACGTTATTAACGTTATTCATATCTACTTTTGCCGGTTTCGGCGTATCACGCTTTAATTTTAAAGGGAGGGCTGCATTTCTCGGCTTTATTTTGGCGACACAGATGTTTCCGTCGGTCATCATGCTTGTACCCTATTTTCGTATTCTTAAGCTATACGGCTTGATTAATACGCATATGGGATTGATAATCGTATATATATCGTTTCAAACGCCGCTTTGTACATGGCTCATGTATAGTCACTTCGAGACTATTTCAAAGGATCTCGATGCCGCAGCGTCTATCGACGGGCTCGGACAGTTTGGAATATTTTTTAGGATTATCTTTCCGTTATCGTTACCAGGCATTGCCGCTACCGCAATCTACTCGTTTATTAATAGTTGGAATGAATTTCAATTTGCGTTGGTACTTACAACTTCCGATAAAATGAAAACATTGACTGTCGGAATCGGACAGATGATCGAAGATACGAAAGTAAATTGGAATGAAATGATGGCGGCTAACTTACTTGCAAGCGTACTCCTTATTCTTGTATTCTTGTTTTGTCAGAATTTCTTCTTCGCCGGAATGACATCAGGCAGTATAAAAGAATAACAAGGATGGACAGTATTTTATGGAACCGATTGAAATTTCCATACCGATTTCTTATCAAGTTGCGAGTATAATACGGAGCGATATCTTTGAGGGAAAGCTAAAGGCAGGAGAAAAAATATCTGCAAATAAAATTTGCAGACAGATGAATATAAGCGCGACGCCGGTACGTGAAGCGTTTAAAATTTTACAGACGGAGGGACTTATTAAAATTTTACCGCGTTCAGGTACTGTTGTCAGCGAGTATGCGATTCAAAGTATACGAGATATGGCGTATATCCGCGCATCGCTGGAAGGCGATGCTGCATATATAGCTTCCCATGTTGCAACGGATGAAGAACTTAATAATATGAATAAAATTCTGGAAAAAAGCGGGCATGCAGCCGAAACGGGAAACCTTGCCGATTTGATTGTGTTGAATACGGCATTTCACAGAAGCATACGACTTGCCTCTCATAACCAGTATTTAATTATGCAGATCGATCGGCTTATGTCGTATGATTATACGATCAGAAAGACGGCGTTGAGCGATGTCTCAAAACGTATAAAGGGCGTACGGGAGCATCGTATCGTTTTGGATTATATGATGGCACGCGATGCGGAAAATGCGGAAAAGGCTATTATCCGGCATATCAGAGAAACGGCCTATGAAATTATATTGACAAAAGATAAAGAAGGAGAAACATGAAAATTACCGGTGTCTATGCATATATGCATTTTTCAGTATGGCGGAATATTATTTTTATTGAGGTAACTACAGATGAAGGTATTACCGGAATTGGTGAAGCGACTGTACGCAATAAAGAGACGGCCGTAAAAGCGGCTATTGAAAATCATATTGCGCCGATAGTAGTCGGAAAATCGCCGTTTGATATCGAATATTTTTTTGAAACTTCGTTTATCCGCGATGCATGGAGGAACGGCGTTGTTTTTAACAGTGCGATTAGCGGTGTAGAAATGGCGATGTGGGATATTATCGGACAAAAGACGGGCCAACCGGTATATAATTTGCTTGGAGGAAAGCTTCGAACCGCAATTCCCCTTTATGCGAATACGTGGTTTATGAATGCCGAGACATATGAAGATTTTGCATGCAGCGCCGTAAAAACCGTTAATCTCGGTTTTAAAGCGATCAAGTGGGATCCGTTGAAGGCGGTACCGGAGAACGCGACGGAAAGAGAGAAGGTTGCCGGCGGAATTGAGTGTGTAAAAGCGGTGCGCGAAGCCGTCGGTCAGGATATTGAACTTTTTATAGAACTTCACGGCTCGCTCTCATATGACGGAGCACTTGATTTTGTACGAAACGTTAGTCTCTTCAAACCCGGTTTTATAGAAGAACCGATGCATCCCGATAATTTTACTGGCTATCGCAAACTTGCGATAAAAAGCGATATTCCGATTGCTGCAGGTGAACGGTATTTCACTCGATTTCAACATCGTATATTGAATGAAGAGGGCTTTTATTCAATCGTACAGCCTGATGTGACGCATTCAGGCGGTATTTTGGAATTGAAAAAGATGGCATCTGCAGCTGAGGCCTACGGTTTAAAATTTGCTCCGCATAACAGCGGTTCGCCCGTCGGTACAATGGCCAGCGTCATGGTTGATGTGAATAGCGAGAATTTTTTCTACCAGGAATTCAGTGTAGAAAATTTTGAACTCAACAAAAGTTTTTTTAAAAAAGGTTTCGAGTATAAAGACGGTAAAATCATGTTGAACGATTCGAACCCGGGTCTTGGGCTCATTCCCGATTGGGATATAATACGTCGTGAAAATTATTGGCATATACAAACTTTTTAGATAAAAGGAGCATTATTTATTATGGAAGCGAAGCGATTTCTGCCGGCCGGTATTATTCCCCCCGTTATTACTCCGTTGAACGATGACGAGACGATCAATTTGAATGCGTTGAAACATCTTATCGCATATCTGCTTGACGGCGGCGTGCATGCAATTTTTGTTCTTGGAACGACCGGTGAATTTTTTGCGTTTACGCCTGATGAAAAAAAGACGATAATCGAAACTGCGCTGGAAACGGTAAACGGTAAAGTGCCCGTGTATGCGGGGACGGGCGGCATTACGACGAAAGAGGTCATATCGCTGACACAGATGGCGGAAAAATGCGGTGTAAACGCCGTCTCAATACTTACGCCGATGTTTATTTCACCCAGCCAAGACGATCTTTACGTTCACTATAAAACGATTGCAGAATCGACCGGTCTTCCGATTATCATATATAACAATGAGCCGCGAACGGGTGTCGGTATTACTGTACAGACTGTTGCGCGTCTTGCGCAAATCGATAATATCGTCGGCATAAAAGACAGTTCCGGCAATTTCGATTTAACAGGCGAGTATATTCGAGTAACTAAGGATAATAGAAATTTTCATGTATTACAGGGGCATGACACCCATATTCTTGCAGGACTGACATACGGTGCGTCGGGTGCCATTGCGGCGACGGCAAATATTGCGCCGAAGCTTACCGTTGCGATTTATGATAATTTCAAATGCGGAAATATAGAAAAAGCGCGTGAGGCCCAATTCGCATTAGCGCCGTTGCGTATGGCATTTACGCTCGGAACTTTCCCTGCCGTTATCAAAGACGGTTTACAAATGCTCGGTATTGCCGCGGGGCCGTGCAAAAGTCCCATCCGGCATTTAACGGAGGAAGAATCCCACCGTTTGTATGCTGTACTCGTCGAAATGCATTTGCTGTAATCGACATACTCCGATGCAAAGTGCCGGAGCAGAACGGCTCGTCCGCTGCCCCTTCCAGCGGGGACACCCCGCAACGCCCCGTGTGCGCTTTATCAGCGGGCGGAAGACGGGGAGCGCGTTATATTGATATTGCCGCTTTCGGTTTTTACTTTGATCGATACCGCATCGTTTTTATACCGTACGGAACCGTTTCCTTTTGCATCGGTATTCGTAAATGCGTCTTTGACTTTGCCGTCGGGAGCGGCGTATTCGAGCATGTAGCCTTCGTTTTCCGGCAGCGCAATGTTCACCGAACCGCTTCCGCATGAGAACGACGCTTCGCTCATCATGGTTTTCGCGCTGAAATTGATTCCGCCTTTTTGCGATGCCGCATCGATATAATCGCACGAGCCGCTGTAGTTTATCCGGCCTTTTGCCGCCGCTATGTGTACGCTTTTTGCGTCGGTGTCGCCGCATACGATCATACCCGTTTCGCTTGCGAGCGAAAGCGCCGTAAACGAGCACTCATCGAACACGATTTTACCGCCTGAGGTTTTTACGTCGAACACGCCGCATGTAAAGCCGCTTACGCTGACGGCGCCGCTCGTCGTTTTGACCGAAATGAAAAAATTATTAATTTCGATCGGCATCGTACGCGGTACTTTTATATCGATCTCCGTGCGGTCGAGCATCGTGTGCTCCTGCCTGTCTTCGGCGATGACGACGGCGTTGTCTTTGAGGATGGCGTAGGGTCTGTCGTTTTGCTTACGGTCGGACGTAATCGCAAGTTCGATGCGCCCTTCGTCCCATTGAGAAAATTTCAAATCGCACGAAGAAACGTCCGCTTTGATTTCGGATATCCTGTCCGATTGAAAAAATACCGTTTCGGTTTTCGCTTTTTCTTTGCCGCTTTTTGCCGGTTTTTCCGTTGTACCGCCGTCCGAACGGCTGATCAGCAGTATTTCCGCGCCGACGGCGATGACGAGCGTTGCGATGATCGCGACAGCCGTCTTTGCATGATGATCCATACAGCTTCCTGTTTTCTATATTTGCATTTCCGATGCGGTTGCCCTATGTGTTGGCATTCGGTATTATTGTAGTGTAAATGTATGAAAAAGACAAATGCAATGCGCATCCTTGAAAGCGCGCACATTCCGTATGAAACGGCTTCATACGACGATGACGGAGAACACGAACTCGGTCGAGGGGCGGCAGAGGCGCTCGCAAAAAAAATCGGTGTCGATCCCAAGCTCGTATTTAAAACGATCGTCATGCGTACGGAAACTAAAGAGCTGTGCGTGTTTTGCGAAAGCGCGATGCGCGAAATCAATTTGAAAAAAGCGCGGACGGCCGCAGGCGCGAAAGAAATCGAGCCGGTAAAGCCCGACGAACTTTTGCAGTTGACCGGCTATGTGCGCGGCGGCTGTTCGCCTCTCGGCATGAAGCGAAAATATCGAACCTTTATAGACACGTGCGCACTCGATTGCGAAAAAATCTACATCAGCGCCGGCGTGCGCGGAGAGCAGATCATCATCAAGCCGGACGATTTGATAAAAGCCTGCGATGCACTCGTATGCGATTTGGCGCTGTAAAATCAGCTTGTACGATTTATACGGTCTGTGCGAGCAGAGCGGAAATCGAAAAAGCCCTGTCGCCGAATTTTTCTATATGCCGCACGAGATCGATATACAATAATTCGGATGCCACATCCGCGCCGTTTTCGAGCCGCTTTTGCGCTTTCTTTTTGAGCGCTCTGCGGAACGAATCGATTTGATCTTCTATCTCTTTTGCGAAGGCGAGCTTTTCGGCGTTGAGATGCTTGTTTGCATTGATATGGATAAATTGCAAAAATTCCCGTGCGAGCTCGACATAGGGAATGAGGTCGTCCAAATCTTCCTGCAAAAACGACATCTTTTTTACGATGCTTTTTTGCAGCAGCATTGCGATGCTTAAGCAGTCATCCGTCATGCTTTCGAGTTCATCGACGATCTGCAGCATGATCGACAGATTATTAAGCTGATTTTCACTGACCGGAAGATGTTCGCACTGTACGATGTAGTGTGAAAGCCGTACGTGCATTTGATCGACGTAATTTTCCGCTTGTACGAGCGGCGCAACGTGTTCGTCGATAAACGATTGCGAACGGTTTTTAATTCCCGATTGGATGCGGTCGAACATATCCGATACGATATCGGTCATGTCCGCGATTTCTTTTTCTACCCTGATGATCCCGGCGAGCGCGCTGCCTTTCGTATGTGCCGACAGCGGTTCGAGCCGATAGTCGCTCAGCGCATCGGATGCTTTCGGTTTAATAATTTTTTCCGTACCGGCCGCGATGTATTTTATAAACGGAAGGAATATGAGCGCGGTAATGACATTGAATGCCGTATGCATCATTGCAATGTGATACGTGATATCGCTTTCGACAGGACCGGGAACGATATAATCGACAAATGCGAGCAGCGGATGAAAAAATATAAACGAAAGGACGGCGCCTGCTATGTTAAACATGATGTGGACAAAGCACGCGCGGCGGGCGTTTACTTTCGTACCGATTGCTGCAAGAATCGAATCGATTGTAGAGCCGACGTTGCTGCCGATGACCATAGCGCATGAAGTTTCCCATGTGAGCAAATGATTGTATGCCATTGTCAAAATGATTGCGGTGAGTGCGCTCGATGAATGTAAAATGGCCGTAAGCACGACGCCCGCAATAGCCGCGAGCGCGATCGATAAGATGCCGGAGTTTTGAAATTTTGTCGGAAAAGAAAGCAGTCCCGCATCGCGTACGGTGATCGTACCGGAAAGCATGGAAAGCCCGACGAACAAAAGTGCGAATCCCATAATCGCTTCGCCGATATTCTGTGTTCGAAGTTTTTTCAGCGCCGTAAGCAAAAATCCGAATCCGAAAATCGGAATCGCAAAAGCTGCGATATTAAAATTAAAACCGAATAATGCTACGATCCATGCAGTAATCGTCGTGCCGATATTTGCACCGAAAATGACGCCGACGGACTGCGTCAGCGTAATGAGCCCTGCATTTACGAATGAAACAATCATGACCGTCGTTGCGCCTGACGATTGAATTATCATCGTCACGATCATACCGGTGAGAAGTGCAACGAATCGGTTGCCGGTCATAAAGCCGAGGACGCTTTGAAGCTTTTCTCCCGCACTTTTTTGAATGCCGCCGCTCATAAGCTTCATGCCGTATAAAAGAAATCCGAGACTGCCCATGAGCTGCGCAAATGCCCGTATACCGTTCACGCTTATATCATATACCGAATACGCGTTCTTTTCAAGAAAATACAAATCCGCTATACTTCGAGCAAGGGTTTGGCGGGGAAACATGAAAGTCGATACGGCGAATAGAAGACCCGGAAAACTCCGAGTTTATAAAACCTCGAAGTTCGTGCCGGTAGTTATTATGATTGTACTGTGTTGCCTCTTATTTTCGTGTAGCGACAAAACGAAGCCTGTCGCAACGGCAACGGGAGACAGAGCGCTTTCCGTTTCCGCTGCGGGAGAAGATGCGGCGAGCCTCAAACTGCCGGCGCAGCTGTGGCACGTTTCCGATGAAGTCGTGTGCATACTTTTCGGCTACGGTTATAATGATGCGGCCTTTGTCGCTTCGATGACGGAAACCTTGTCGGCAAAATACGGAGCGGCTTCGGACGGAGGTCTTATTTTGCCGATCGTTTTTCCCGACGACTTTAAGCGAGGCTCCCGCTCCATAGCGGCGGAGCTGCCGCTTCTTGTCGGCGAAAAAAAATTGCGCGGCGTTATCCTGCTCGGCGCGCCCGAAAACACGCATTTCGGCGTCGCGCACCTGCAGGACAGATACGACGGCGTCTTTCCGTTTCCCGTGTTTTCGTTTTTTTCGCAGGACGACGTATCGGGTACGGAAGGGACGGCGGACATCGTGCTCGATAAAGCGCAGGAAGCCGACATCGACGGAGTTATTAAAAACGAATCGGAGCAAGTCTTTGTAAAAGAAGTGCCGGATTTTGTTCGCCGCTCCGTCAATTTTATGCTTACCGTTGACGGGGCGCTCGCAAAAGATAACGACCTCTTAGTCTATCTGAAAAAAATTACCGGTAATGCGAAGATGCGTCGTTACGTCGATCCCGAATCGGGCTTGCAGTCGGTCAATCATTTTATTTTAGCCGATTGATTTTTATGATTACGCTGAAACAGACGGAGCATCATCTGCTCGGCGGAAAGCGCGATATCGCTTCTCTTGCGAAAAAAGCAAGCGCGCGCATTCTTGTCCTCTCCGATTCGCACGGGCAGCGTGAACTTTTTCGCCTCATCGTTGAAAAGGCAGGCCCCTCGTGTGATGCGCTCGTATTTTGCGGCGACGGTGCGGGCGATTTTGTTTCGTGCATGGACGATGCGGCAAGCGATGTTGTATTTGCACATCTTGTGCCGCCGGTAGCGGCTTTCGTCGAAGGCAACGGAGACGCCGACAGGTTTCCTTCTCGCTTTAATCCGGGCGACGAAAAATCGTCCCATGTTTTTTATGAATTGATTATTCCGAAGCGGCAGATTTTACTGGCGGCCGGACACGTCATTTACGCGGTACACGGTCACGAGCAAGGCGCGTATTACGGAACGGACGCAATTGAGCGTGAATGTAAAGCTGCCGGCGCCGACATCGCTCTTTACGGTCACACGCATATCGCAGCCGAAATTCGTTCAGATGTCTACATCGTAAACCCCGGGAGCATTTCCTATCCGCGATCTCTTATGCCTCCGTCGTTTGCCGTTCTCGAACTCGACGGAAAAAACAGCAACGCCGTTTTTTATCGCATAGATGTGCGGTTTGACGGCATGCACTTTACTCCGTTTGCGCCGAAAAAGACGTCGCTGTGGCGGTGAGCGAACGGGTTCTCACCTGCGTGTCGAAACCGCTTGCCGCGTGCGCGATGCGGCGTAGCAACGGGAGACGCACGTGCGACATTCGGGTTAATAGCGCGTGTATTTGGGAAATTCAGGCGGAATCGACGTTTATATTTCGATATCGAAGACGCGATTAGAGTCGGAGACATAAACGGCGAGGCGTATGCCCTTGCTTTCGTAAAAGGGAATGATCGTTTTTTCATTGTCGGTATCATTGCGAAACCGATGCGTGGCATGTGATTTTTATCGCATCATTCGGAGCTCTACACCCCGTGCATTGATTGCGAGCAAATTATTCGTCTCGCCTCGTATCGGGCACGAGCACGATGAGTGCGAGAGATGCGATATAGGGCAGGGCGATCAAAAGAGGAGAGGCGATGTTTTGAAAGACGTTTTGCAAGTTCGCCGCAAAATATTCCGCCGCGCAGAGGACGATAACGGCAGCCGCCGTACCCCATCCCGTCCGCCTGCCTAAAAATACCGCTGCGAGGGCGAGCCATCCGCGTCCGCTTGAAATATTCGGCACAAATGACGAAAGCCTGAACGACAGTATGCAGCCTGCAAGCGCACCGTAAAAAGCTGCGATACACCACGCCGCAGTCCTGCACGCCGACACGTCGATGCCTCGCGAAGAAAGGACGTCGGCATCTTTTCCGGTGATGCGGATGTAGAGCCCGTATTTTGTCCCGTAGAGAAATGCGAATCCTGCCGCCGTAAAAACGAAGGCGACGAGTGCCGTCGAAAGGCGTGCGTTTACGGCAGGAAACGAAAAGAGGGGAGACGTGAGGACGCCGCGTGTGCTGAAGAGGGCGACGGAAATGACCGACGCAAGGGCACCGCTAAAGAGGTTTAAACCGAGGGATGCCAAAAAGGGATTTGCGTGAAGCGATTCCACGGCGCGGATCGAAACGAATATGATGAGCGTGCAGGATAAGACCGAGAGGAATGCGCCTGCGATAAACGAACCGGTCAATACGCTGAACGCATAGCAAAAAAAAGCTGCGAGGTTGATGATACCGTCGAGAAAAACCGCCATGCGCCCGGAGTATTCGCTTGTGAGCGCGCCGAACGACGCCAAAAGCAGAGGCGCAGATAAAAGAGCTATGCTAAAGACCGCGTTTTGCATTTCGTATGCCTCCTGCATATTTGACGGCGATGCATGAAAGCATGACGCCTTGGATGAGAGAGCTCATATCGAAGCCGAAGTTATTGTTGAGCGCAACCCTATTTGCCGACGTAAAAAGCCACGAGAGCACAAGTCCTGCCGGAGCGATCATTGCGGGATTCGAATTCGCGATGAGCGCGCACGAAAGCGCATTCCATCCCATACCGCCGTAAAATCCCGCGTGGCACGTGTAGTACGTTCCCGCAACGGCGATAAAACCTGCAAGCCCGTGAAGCGCGCCTGCCGCTGCGAGCGTCGCATAGAGCGTGCGGCTTTGCCGGTAGCCCGAGTATTTTGCAAACTCTTTCGATATCCCCGTAATCTGAAGGTGTCTTCCGCTTACCGTGCGGTATTTGACGTACCATACCGCGCCGCACAGCGCGAGCGGAATAAGCGCCAAAGCTGAAAGCGGGGATGGATTTAAAATATGCGCAAAGCGAAACCGCTCCGCGATAAACGGTGTCGCAAGAAGATTGTTCGTTTGTCCGCGGAACTTTCCCGCGATAAGCGAATCGATAAACGGAATCGCCGCCGCCGAAACGAGAAAGGACGTGAGAAGTACGTCGGCGTTTTTTAATTGCCGAAGAGATGCCGATACGAGGGCCATCGCGGCGGGAAGCAAAAGAGATGCGGCAAAGGCGGCAGCCGTAACGAAGACGGGCGGCCATTCGACGGGAAGCGTAAAGACGACGGCTGCGGCAAATCCTCCGGCATAAATCTGACCTTCACCGCCTAAATTGTATTCACCCGCCGCGAGTACGATCGCGTCTCCGAGCGCGCCCGCAGCGAGGAGGGCTGCCGTATTGAGCACGCTTCCGAAATAGTAGCGCGACGTAAAAGAGCCCCCCAAAAAATCGAGGGCGGAAACGAGGGTGCGCGAAAAGAGAGCGAGGACTGCGACGGTGAGAACGAGACCTGCGATAACGGGGAGCGCGTCGAATATTGTTAATTTTTTCACGCAGCATCCCGCACTTCGCGAAGACCGCCGCCTTCGAGTACGTAGTGCGCCGCACACAGCGCTTTCGGAAATTCCGACGACGAAAGCACGATGACGACGGCGCCGCGATGTGCAAAGTTTAAAAGCAGCTCCTGCGTGCGTTCGGCAGCTTTGCCGTCGAGTCCTTGCAGCGGCTCACACGCAATGATCAGATTCGGATCGTTTTCGAATTCGCGCGCGAGGATTAAACGCTGCAGCATGCCGCCCGAAAGAGATGCCGCTTTTTCATCGGGCTGAATCGAAACCTTCGCTTTTTCTATCAGTCGCTTCGTATATTCGTCCGCGCTCTTTCCGCCGTACATTGCGCATAAAAGCTGTTCGATCGAAAGATCGGGATTCGACGCGCGGAACGTTCTGTCCGACGGGATGATAGCCGTACGGAGTTTCGCTTCGGTTCGTAAAAAATACGGCGTCCACTTTCCCGATTTGAGATCGATGCATAAGCTTCGTTCCGCCGTTTTGATGCGGCACAATCCTTCCGTGCGCGCGCTTTCCATACCCGTGATGACGTTTTCGAGCGTACCGAGTCCGCTTTCGGGCAATCCTTCGATGAGGGTAATGCAGCCGCTCTTCGCAGTAAACGACACGTCGAAAAGAGCCGGCCGTTTTTTCGGCCGCACACCGATGTGAGCGAATGAAATACAATCATCGCCATTTTTTTTGCTTACTTTTGCCGGAAGGACATAAACCTGCGCGGCTTCCGATTGTGTCTTCGGCACATACAGAGCGCTCCGCTCATAGTGCTCGGCACCCTTCCCCTTTTGCAGCACGGTTATCGTATCGGTATAGCGAGAAGCTTCTTGCATGATGTGCGTGATAACGATGACGTTCATTCCCTTATCTGCAAGTTCGCGGATATTTGCATAGAGGGAAGCCCTCTGTTCCCGGTCGAGCAGCGCGGACGGCTCGTCGAGGATGAGCATGAGAGGTTCGCGTATAAGGGCAGATATGAGCGCCGTATAAAAGCGTTCGTCCCCTCCGATATGCGCGGCGAGAGCGCGGAAGTTTAAGTGCGGCGCCCATTTCGATTTTAACAATTCCGCGCGCGAAAAGATTTCGCCCTTTTTGAGTGTTTTTCCCGCAGCTCCGTATTCCGTTCCGAGGAGAATGTTTTCCCATACACTGATGCCGTCGGCGATAAGCGGCCGCTGCCGTACACAGACGATGCCTAAGCGAAGGGCATCGCGCGGAGAAGAAAACCGCACAGCCTTTCCGTCGATGAGAACCGTACCGCCGTCGGGTTCGAGCGCGCCGCTTAAAACAGCCGCCGTCGTCGATTTTCCCGCGCCGTTTTCTCCGAGCAGCGCGTGAATCATACCGCCCTGAAAGACGAGGGAAAGATCTTCGAGCACCGTTTTGTGCAGATATCGTTTTGAAATATGTTCGAGTGCAACATCCATAGTAAATTAATTAAAAAAAATTTGTCATGTCAATTTTGCGGAAGAACGAGCGTACCGTTTTCTATACTTGCGACGACGTCGCGCATCTTTGCCCGCATTTCATCCGCCACCGCATCGTTTTTGTGATCCGGCGCGTCCTGCACAAAGCGCACGAAACCGTCCGCGACGCCGACCGTTTTCGCCGTACCCCATTCGGTTTTGCCTGCGAGGTAGTCGGCCGTTACGTTTTCCGCCATCTTCGATTGCTCGAGCGGCGTGCACGATATGATATTGTCCGGCGCGCGCTCAAAGCTCGCGTTATCGAAAAATGCGAGATATTTTCCCTTTTCTTTCGCCGCGTTGATGACGCCTTGCGATGCCCCTCCGCAGATCGGAAGGATCACATCGACTCCGGACGAATACATCGCGTTTGCAAGCTCTGCACCCTTTGTCGCATCGTACCAGTTGCCGACGACGCGGAAATCGACCGCCGTACCGGGAGAAGCGGCTTCTGCGCCTTCTTTGTAGCCGGGAAGTATGACGTTGTTCATGACGGGATATTCCTGTCCTGCAATGAGACCTACCTTTTTCGACTTCGTCATGAGGCCCGCCATATAGCCGGTAATATACGACTGTTCGTGTTGATTGTAACGTACGGTTGCCACCGACGAGTTTCCCGACTTATAGGCGTCGAGCAGAATAAACTTTTGATTCGGAAACTGTGCGGTAAGCGGTTCGACGAGTTCCGGCAGCGACGGGTTCGATGAAATGATGACGCTGTATTTTTGCTCCGCGGCAAGGGCGGTGAGTTTTGCCGACCATTCGGCTTGGTTTGTTCCCGCTTCGAGCACCGTGACGGAGACTTGCGCACTTCCGTCTTTTCCGTCGTTGTACGAAGCGACCGCATGCTGTACGCCTTCGGCGAGCATCGCGTAGATGGGGCTGTCGGCTATGATGCCGGGAACGAAGACCGCGATAGAATGAGCTTGTGTTTTTTTTGCGCTGCACGAAAAAAAAGTCAAAAGAAAAGCCGTGAGTGCAGCGGCGCATATCGATTTTTTCATAATGAATTACCTCTTGCCGGTAAATATAGTTTTATATAAAACTTTTGTCAAGCGCATGGATGCGGTATAAAAACTCCGTGTTCGCGGAGCGTCGCATCCGCCGGTGCCGTAGGCGTACGTCCGTTCCGCCTGCATCGTATGCGGGCGGTCTTTCGTTTTATTGAGAAAAATTTTCTGCGATGCGCGAAAGGTAGGCGAAAGCGTTTTTCTTTTCGGTTTCGGAAAAGCCTTTGTAAAATATTTTAAGCAGATCATTTGCAAGCTCGGTCGTCACATCGTTGTAACGCATTCCCTTGCGCGTGAGCGATACGAGCTTGCGCCGTGCATCGTCGGGAGTGGAAAATGTTTTCACAAATCCGTCGCGCTCGAGTTTTCTCACCAAAACCGTCGCCGTCGATTTGTCGCGGTTGATTTTTTCGGCAAGCTCTTTCATCGTCAGCGTGTCTTTTGCGGCGAGCTGAAATAGAATAAAACCGTGCGAAGAAGCGAAATCGGGTAAGCCCTTTTCCGCGAGGCGCTTTATGAGAAAATCCGCCGCTGCCGAATGTATGCGTGATACGAGCGACATACTCTGCCGTATATCCGTTTGCATAACAAAAGTATACACCTTGTTGCGCTCTAAATCAAATAGCGCTACAATACCGTATGTATCTTTTTTTTATCAAAAAAAATTTTTACGACGGCTGGGACAATATGCTCTCGCTCATCGTCATAAACCTCGTCATCATGACCGTGTCTCTGGGGCTTTTATCGCTTATCTACGCTCTACAGCAAAGTGTACCGCTCGTCATAGCTCTCATTATCCTCTTCGGCATCGTCATATCGATACTCACCCTCGCATCGGGAGAAGTCGCTTCTTCTGCGGCAAATTTCGGAAGCGCACACATTGCGGATTTTTTTCGGGCGATTCCATCGTGTATCGCAGACGGTATCCGTTTCGGTCTTATCCTCAGCGTCGTAGGAACGGCAGCTTATGTCTGCATCCCGTTTTACTTTGCACAAAAAACGCTCCCGACGATGTTTATCGGTTCGATGTTCGTGTGGCTTGTCGTCTTTACGCTGCTTTCGCTTCAGTGGTTCGTTGCGATTCGCTCTCTCATGCATAACGATTTTAAAAAATGCTTAAAAAAGTGTTTTATCGTATTTTTTGATAATATATGGTTTTCCTTGTTTACGGTGGTGTACAATTTTTTTCTTTTAGCGCTGAGCGTTTTTTTGTTCGGACTTTTGCCGTCCGTTGCAGGCATCACGCTTGCACAGGTTAACGCGCTCCGCTTACGCTTGTATAAATACGATTATTACGAAGCGCATCCCGAATTGAAAACTCCGAAAGAAAAGCGCTACATTCCGTGGGACGAGCTTTTGCAAAACGATAAAGAGACTCTCGAACCGCGTTCGTTCAAATCGCTCATATTTCCGTGGAAAGAGTAGGATGTCGATTTTCAGAATCAGTATACTTTTCCATATCGAAACGGTTCGGTATAAGCTGCAGGATTTGGAGAGTACAGCTCTTTGGACGGTGCTTGTAATTTATTATATTACAAATAATTAAAAAATACTATTTTCGGTCCCTACGAGAGTCGAACTCGTCTTTAAAGATTGAGAATCTTTCGTCCTAACCGATAGACGAAGGGACCCGGTACTGACAAAAAGGGCTGTCTCAAAAGTCGGTTACTTTTTCGACAGCCTGTCGAGTTTGAAATTAAGTTTTTGTATTGTTAATGACTTAATTTCAAACATCGCATAATAAATCAAGGAAACTTTCCAAAAATCGAAATTTTTGAAAAGTCTTTTGCGTTCCCCAAGGAGGATTCGAACCCCCACAAGCAGAACCAGAATCTGCGGTGCTACCATTACACAATCGGGGAATATACTGTTCCGTCACTATACGTGTTTGGCGGGCATTTGTCAATACGGTGAGTGCGGTGTGTTGCCGGAATTCCGTGTATGCAAAAAAATATCCGATCGACAAGCCTGCGGCATAGAGCGATTTGCCGCCGCGGTTATCAGATCGGAATAAAAAGCGAATCTTACTTTGCCGACATGAGCAGCGTTTTCGGATCGAGGTTTACCGTACCCGCAACAGCGGTTTTATCGCGGAGCTTCAATACACTGAGCGCAACTCCATTTTGCGAAGCGGCAAGGTGGCACACTGCATCGAAAAAGGGAAGCAGTTCCGGACGGCAGGAGCCCTCCAAATCCGCGCTCGCCTTTGTGTCGCTGAACCACGCGGTTATTTTTTCTTCTTTAACAAAATGTGAAACCGTTTCGATATCTTCTTTGCTCACTTTATCCATGTTCATGCCGTCGATGACGAGCGCGGAAACGGCGATGCCGCCGGCTTTCAGCGATTTGAGCGTATTGATTACTTTTGCAAGCGAAAAGGTTTCCTGATTGAAATTTAAAATCATGCGGTCACGCATAATGCTGTCTTTCAATTCGGGGGTATCTGCGATATTTTTTTTCTTCGATATCTCGGTAAAGATGCTGTCGTACCATGAAATCACGTTCGAAGAATGCTGGTCGAACGAAACGTGAGCGAGTTGTTCGTCTTTGAGCAATGCGTCGAGACCGAACTGCACGAGGATGGCCGTTTTTCCGACGCCCTTTTTTGCGGTGACGAGACCGATTTCTCCGGCTTTCAGTCCTCCATCGGTAATATTGTCAAAGCTGCGCACAGGGCTGTAGTTGATAAGATCTTTTTTGTCCATAGCTGTCTCCTATAAAACTTTTAAAGTATGGAGTTTACGAAAAAGCGATGTCAAAACGTCGGCACCGCTTTTATCGTATCTCGTTATTTTTGCGCTGCTTTGCGCTCTTCTTGATATTTTTTCATCAGTTCTTCGCCTACGGCGTTCGGTACGCGTCCGTATTTGAGGAATTCCATCGTAAACTCCGCTTTGCCCTGAGTCGAAGAGCGGAGGATCGTCGAAAAGCCGAACATCTCCGAAAGCGGTACTTCCGCGTTTACGGTCGACGTATTGTTTTCATCGGTCGTATCGATGATGACACCGCGTCTCTGGTTGATGAGTCCGAACATATTGCCCTGGAATTCGGTCGGCCCGGAAATCGACACTTTCATAATCGGCTCGAGGATGACGGGTTTTGCTTTTTCGTAGCCTTCGCGGAAAGCTCCGATCGCAGCCTGCTGGAAAGCGATGTCGGATGAGTCGACGGGGTGGTATTGACCGTCGTTGATCGTCATCTTTACGCCGACGATGGGGAAGCCGATGAGCGTGCCTTTTTCCATTGCTTTGCGGAATCCCTTGTCACAGGACGGAATGTATTCGTTCGGGATGGCGCCTCCCTTGATCGCATCGACGAATTCGTAATCTTTGTCCGCGAGCGGCTCCATAATACCGGCAACGCGTCCGTATTGTCCGGAACCGCCGGTTTGCTTTTTGTGCGTATAGTTGAACGGAGCGCTCTGCGTAATCGATTCGCGGTAAGCGACTTGCGGCTGACCGACGACGACTTCGCACTTGTATTCGCGCTTCATGCGTTCGACATAGACGGCGAGGTGCAGTTCACCCATACCTTTGATGATCGTTTCGTTCGATTCGGGATCGACGTAGGTTTGGAACGTCGGATCTTCTTTCGTAAAGCGGTTGAGCGCTTTCGCCATCTGAGCGGCGTCTTTTTTTTCTTTCGGCGTAATCGATTCGGAGATGACGGGATTCGGAACGTACATCGACGCCATGGAGTAATTGAGTCCGCCGCCGCAGAACGTATCGCCCGATGCGCAGTCGATGCCGAACAGCGCTACAATATCGCCGGGAGTCGCTTCGTTGATGTCTTCCATCTTGTCCGCATTCATGCGCACGAGACGTCCGACTTTAAACTTTTTTCGCGCGCGCGTATTGTACAGCTCGCATCCTTTCGGGATAGTACCCTGATACACGCGGACGTAGGTGAGCTGTCCGTACTGTCCGTCGTCGAGTTTGAATGCAATCGCGACGGTCGGCTTATCGGCGACATTGAAAAGCTCGACCTGCGCTTCGTTATTGTCGAGGTCGAACGCATAGTTATGCACCTCGGTCGGGTCGGGAAGATAGCGCGTAACGCCGTCGAGCACGAGCTGTACGCCTTTGTTCATGTGAGCCGAACCGCAGAATACGCCGACGAACTGTTCGGCGAGCGTCGCTTTGCGGACGGCCGCGATGATCTCTTCTTCCGTTTCTTTGCCTTCAAGTGCGTCTTCCATGAGCTGATCGTCGAACATCGACACCGCATCGACCAGATCGGCGCGGTATTTTTGCGCCTCTTCGACCATGTGTGCGGGAATTTCGGCAACGCGTACTTCCTGGCCGTCGGGACCTTCGAAATAGAGCGCTTTCATTGCAACGAGATCGACGACGCCTTCGAGCTTGTCTTCGAGTCCGATCGGAAGCGCCATCATGTGTGCGTTGAGTCCGAGTTTGTCGCGCAGCTGTTTGCACACGCGGATGGGATTCGCGCCTTGCCGGTCGCATTTATTGACAAATGCGATGCGCGGTACGTGATAGCGCTTGAGCTGACGGTCGACGGTGATCGACTGCGACTGAACGCCCGCGACCGCGCACAAAACGAGGATGGCGCCATCGAGAACGCGTAGACTCCGTTCGACTTCGATCGTAAAGTCGACGTGTCCGGGCGTATCGATTAGGTTGATTGTGTAATCTTTCCATTGAACCTGCGTTGCTGCGGATTGGATCGTAATGCCGCGCTCGCGTTCCAATTCCATGCTGTCCATTGTCGCGCCGACGCCGTCTTTACCGTGAACTTCGTGAATTTGATGAATCCTGTTGCAGTAAAACAAAATGCGTTCCGACAAAGTCGTTTTTCCCGAGTCGATGTGAGCGCTGATACCGATATTTCGTACTTTGGAAATATCAAAGTCCATATTAATTACCTCTTTATAAAAAAAATTCCACCTTACAGTAAGGGATAAATATAACCGATTACAAAGCTTTATTCAATACCGCAAAAATTATCAATATTTTCCGGCGGCCGATAACCGGAATGTATATTTAATAAATTTTGTCGTATGAGAAGCCGAAAATCCGAGCGCGGCGCTTCCGCCTCCATATTCGTCGTTTTTTTGTTTTAATGAAAATCCGGCATTGCCTGAAACCGTAAAATTTTTTTTCGAATGTGCGATTGAAATTTTGCACGATTCCTCAGCCGTTTTTTTTGAAAATGTGCAAGAAGCTTGCGTTCCCCAGCGGAGATTTCCGCTGCGCCGAGCGAATCTTCCGGAAATCGTATAGTACAGAGTATCGGCATCGAGCTTTTGCGCGTTTGAGAATTCGATGCCGGCGGATTCGAATGTGAGGCTTGCTGAGATGTATTTGTCCGCGTACCGAAGACCTCCTCCGCATTTTACCTCTATTTGTTCGATGTCGCGGGCGGGTGTATATGTTTGCTTCATGACTCCCGCCGCTCCGACAGTAAAAGATGGAAGTCGAGGAGATGGGAAGCGATGCATATACTGCGGGGAAATGCGGAATTGGCGAAGCGTATGTAGCACTTCGCCGCTCGGCGTCATGATGCCGCGTCCGTCGGCTGCGAAAACCGAAGCGAGCAGCGTACAGCTCCCGAATGCGAATACATTTTCGCTTCGGTATGTGCGGCGCAGTTTTCCTGACGGCTGATTATAAAAGCCCGCGGTAAAGAGAGAAGTGATGTTCGGCGCCGAAAAGAGCGTTTGTAGGGCAAATGCGGAATGCCGAGCCGGTTTAAAAAATGCGATTTCGGAAAACCACGATGACGCGTTGTTTTTGAGAAACACACTTGTCCCGGTAAACGAAATACCCGCGCTTATCATACGCGGCAAAGCGATGCGGATATCCGCTGAAGAGGCAAGGGTTCCGTCTTCCCGATAAAAAAAAGAAGCTCCGGATCCGGCAAAAAGCGGCGCTGTGTTCGGAATGCGGCAGTCGGCTGCAACGGCGAACGTTTTATTTCCCGTACCCGACGACGGAAGCGAAGAAGCGATCCCTGTTTTCGTCGGAAACGATGTTGCAAACGGAGAAGCCGAAAAGGGCGGAGCGGGAGAAGTGAGGCGCAAAAAACTTCCGTTTACCGACAGCGTACCCGCTTTCAGCATGAGCGGAAAACGCAGCGCACGAGCGAAAGATACTGCCGCCCCGTATTGCGGAGAATGAACGGCAGCGCTCTTAAAATGCGGCAAGGCGATATCCGATAGGACTTCGTAAAAGCGCACGTCGGCATCGCGGAAAAGGGCGCGCATACCGGCAGCCGTAAGCGCCGAGGCTTGAGCGGAAGAATCTGCGGCATCGAAACGGAAGGACGACGATGTGCGTACATCGAGCCGTTTGAAAAGCGCTTCGGGTTTTTGTTTGTTTTTGCCGTTTTCCGAACTCCGTTCGATTCTTTGTTCGGTATTCGTTTTTTCCGACTTTTCGGCAGCGGAAAATCGATTTGCCGACAAAAATACCGCAAAAACTGCGGCGATCAATATACAGCGATAATTCATACCCTAATAATCGCCGTAAATTTCCGGTTTCGGAGTTTTTTATGGAAAAATATAATCGCCGGTATAAAGATTCCGTCTCGGCGCGCACTCCGCGGTTCAACTCCCAATTATTTTGCTGTTATATATTGTTTTGCGGCGGAGGATTATATTGAAAATTTGAAGTTTTAGCGGCTGGGGGGAGTTGAAGCGTTCCTCTCGCGGACTTCCTGTCCGCTCCTTCCACGCCGTCTCCGCGCGCTGTCGGCGGCCTCCTGCCGCCTTTTCGGCGCACCTGCGCCGCGCGCGCTCCGCGGTTCAACTCCCAATTATTTTGCTGCCACATATTGTTTTGTTAAATGGTAACTGCATTATAAATTTGGAGTTTTAGCGGCTGGGGGGAGTTGAACCCCTACACCAAGCTTGGGAAGCTCGTATACTACCGCTATATTACAGCCGCGTCGGTGGAATCATCATAGCTGAAAAACGAAGGGAATGCAAGCGCGCTTTCGGTTAGATTTTTACGTGAGCAAATACGGCTCGCCGCACCTGCTGCGGCAGAAATAGGGGACAGCCGTTCACCGAACATTGCTTACAGTCCTCCTTTCATACACGCGAGCATTTTGCTATACTGTTTTTATGAAAGCAATACCGCCTTACACGGTGCTCTATGCGGACGACGATATCGTCGTACTGAATAAAAAAAGCGGACTGCTCATCGCCGCCGACCGGTACGACGAAGCGGCCCCGCGGCTCGACATCGAAGCTGAAAGCGAGTTCGGAAAACTCTTTGCCGTGCACCGTATCGATAAAGATACGTCGGGCGCGATCGCGTATGCGCGCAATGAAAAAGCGCATCGTTCTCTCTCGCTTCAGTTCGAACACAGAGAAGTCGAAAAAATTTATCACTGTCTCGTCTACGGACGACCCTTGTGGGAAACGCTGCACGCCGACGAAGCGCTCCTTCCCGACGGAGATGCAAAGCACCGTACCGTCGTCAATAAAAAAAGCGGTAAAGATTCCGTCACCGATTTTCGCCTTATCGGCGTCTGCGGTCAATACGCATGGATTGAAGCCGTTCCGAAGACGGGGCGCACGCACCAGATCCGAGCGCACTTGGCGGCGCACGGATTATACATCGTCTGCGATCCGCTGTACGGCGGTAATCAAAAGCCGGTTCGCTTGAGCGATTTCAAAAAGAAGTGGAACGGCGACGTATTCGAAGAGCGTCCGCTTTTAGCCCGCCTTGCGCTGCACGCGTACAAGCTGACGTTTGCGCATCCTGCCACGGGCGAGCGCATGGCGTTTTATGCGCCGTATCCGAAAGATATGGATGCGACGCGCAAACAACTTGCAAAACTGTATAAGGTCGATCCCCTTGCCGTTTAATCGCCGCACAACAATACTATTAATTATTATTTTGTTTGCACGAGTTACACACAGTTTCGCTGCAGAAGATTGGAGCGTCTCCGTCACGCCGTTTTTTTCCGTCGAATACGGTACGATCGGCGAATACGTTTATAAAAAAGATGCCGCCGGCGATTATAAAAAAATCAGCGAGCTCGATTGGGATATAAAACCGGCTCTGCTCTTCGGCGGTGCCGTCGGCGCTTCGTGGAAAGCGCTTTCGATTCGGGGATTCGCGCGCGGCGCCGTTCCGATGCGATCGGGCGATATGGAAGACTCCGATTGGAAAACGCTGACGGATTTAAAAACCACGTATTCGGTTCATAAAAATACGATCGCCTCTTCGTATGCGTTCGGCGGACGGATCTCGTATGCGTTTCATATAGCGGACTCCTTTTCGATCAGCCCTTTTAGCGGAGTCGATTATACGTACATCGCTTTGAAAGCGCGGGACGGGCGCGCATGGGAAGGCTATGATGCGCTTACCCATACCGGCGTTGCGTGGAACGATCCCGCCGCGAAGCCCTACGTTCCGCTTGGAATCGATTATACGCGCGAAGAAGTGCATACATGGTCGGGCGTTTCATTCGATACCGTTTTTAACAATAAATTTACGTTTGCGCTTTCGTTTGCGCTTTCGCCGTATGCGTATATACAGGCGCTCGATCATCATTACGGCGGATCCGGTACGTACTTTGCCGACATCCTGCACGGATGGTTTTCCGCATATCGATTCGGAGCCGAAGCCGTCTATTCTTTTAATAAAAATATTTCGCTGTCGCTCTCTCTTTCGTGGACACTGACGCGCCGTATACGAGGCGCAACGTACAATGCAAACAGTCCGACAGGTCCGTGGCACAAATCCGGAGATGCGGAGGGCGGCGCTTCGCGCAGTACGGGGGAGATTTCGATCGGCTGTACTTATCGATTCGCTTTTTGAATTCGGCCTGCGCCTTTTTTTATGCGCACCGATAAAATGCGGCGCCTTGCCTGATCTTCTACGATGTACGCCGTCGTCCCGTCGATATACGCTTCGCTCGCCGACGGTAAGTATCCGAACTTTTCAAGGAGCCAGCCGCCGAGCGTATTGAAATCTTCCGACTCCAAGTTGAGTTTCAGAATTGCATTTACATCGTCGAGCTTCATATCACCGGGCACGATGTATTCCGATTTTCCGACGAGCGTAATCCGCGATTCGGGCGCGATGTCGGACGTCGGGTTCTCATCGGTCATGCGTCCGAACACGACGCGCATCACATCGTCCGTCGTAACGATGCCTGCGGTACAGCCCTGCTCGTCGAGCACGACGGCAAAATCCGTGTGCGCTTTTTTAAAATCTTCGAGCATTTCGAGGGCGGTAAAGGTTTCGGGGACGAAGAGCGCACGTGACATTTTCCGGCGGATAAAATCGCTCCGTTTCGTTTCTTTTTCGGAACTGAAGAGTACCGATTTGTATCCGAGCACGCCGACGATCGCATCGGGCGTATGTTCGAAAACGGGAATGCGCGAACAGCCTGTCGTTAAAAAGATGTCGGAGATGTGCGCATAATCGCTGTCGGCGGAAACGGCGTTTACGAGGGAGCGATGCTTCATGATATCGTGGACGCGCAGATCGCTGAACTGAAAGATTTTCGCGAGCATTTTGCTTTCGCCTTCTTCGAGCGTTCCTTCGCGCGCGGCGACCGCGATCATCATTTTGATGTCTTCTTCCGTCACATCCTCTTCGTCGTCCTTCCAAAATTTTCCGACAATGAACGAAGTGCCGCGCGAAATCCGCGAAAAGAACCACACGATCGGAAAAAAGATTTTTTCAAGCGCGCGCAACAGCGGTGCAAAGCGCAGCGCCGTCGCGTCGGGATGTAAAACGGCGGCCGTCTTCGGAATGATCTCGCCGAAAATCGTTACGAGGGATGTGATGACGAGTGTGGCGATACCGACGCCGCTCGAACCGACGATCGAAACGGCGAGCGCGGTCGCAAGGGATGCGGCGAAGGTATTGAAAAAATTGATTCCGACGAGCACGAGCGTCAACAGCCTGTCCATGTCGTTTCGGAGAGCGAGTGCCGTTTTCGCACAGCGTTTTTTACTCTGCACGAGTTCTCGCAATTTGATTTTCGAAAGGGAAAGGTACGCCGTTTCCGATGCCGCAAAAAATCCGATAAGCGCGACGAGCACGATCAAAATTATTAATATGACGACGGTGTTCATATCATTCCTCTCCGTCATCGCCTGAAAGACGCTTTACGTGGATTTTATTAATTCTTCGGTCTTTTATCGAAAGCACGGTAAAACGCAGCCCTTCGTATTCGATGCAGTCTCCCGCGCGCGGCATATCCCCCAGCCTCTCGGTGATCCAGCCGCCGAGCGTTTCGTTTATGTCAGATGCAAACGGCACGTGCAGCAGCTCCCGCGCTTCGCTCAGCAGCATATCGCCGCCGGTTACGAAGTCGGACGTGTCTTCGATTTTTACCGGAGGCAAATGCCCGCGTCCGCTCGCATTCGAATCGGTTATGCCGAAAATTTCGCGGGCGATGTCGCTCTGCGTGATGATGCCGTCGGTGCCCGAATATTCGTCAACGACGATCGCAAGGGACTGACGGTTTTCGCGGAGCATTTCCTGCACCGACGACATCTTTTTCGTACCGAGGATAAAAATCGGTTCGTGCATGACGGTCCGCACGGAAAACGCATCCGCCTTTTCTTTGTACGCGAGCAAATCTTTTATGTAAAGGACGCCGACGATATCGTCGATGTCTTTACGATAGACGGGAAAGCGCGAAAAGCGCGATCGCTCGGCTTTTTCGATGATGTCGCGCCAGCTTGCCTTATCGGATACGGCGACGATTTTCGTACGCGGAATCATGATATCCTGCGCTTCCAAATCGGTGAATTTGAAAACGCGGTTCATGATCGCATTTTCGTCTTTTTCGAGCGCGCCGCTTTCCGCACCGACGGCGATAAAGGTTTTGATCTCTTCTTCGGTATACGACCGGTCGGGCTTTTTTGTACTCACGCCGAACAAATGCAGAATAACGTGAGCTGCGGCTGTAAACGCGATCGAAATCGGTTTGAAGATAAAAACGGTGACGGAGACGAATTTCGAAAGCGCATACGCGAACACATCGGGGTGGCGCGTTGAAACCGCTTTGGGAGTTATCTCTCCGAAAATCAATAAAAGAACGGTTGTCGTAAACGTTGCGATTCCGACGCCGTTTTTTCCGAAGAGCGCGATTGCGGCGGCGGTAAGGATCGCGGAAAGGAGGATGTTCACGAGATCGTTTGCGACGAGGAGCGAATTGATGAGCACGTCTTTTTTTTCGAGGAGCTTTGCGGCTCGAAGCGCGCTTCTGTCTCCGTTTTTGCGCTTTATGCGGAGCCGAAGCTTGTTCATCCCGAGGAACGAACTTTCGGAAATCGAAAAGAGCGCGGACAGCGTTATTAAAACGGCAGCCGCGGCGATCAGTAAAACGACGGTTGCAGGATTATCGGGCGGTTTGTTTTCCATGATTTATCGCTGCTTTCCGTCGCCGGCAATTCGTTCGATCTCTTCCTTTAAAGCGACAAGCATTTCGGCTATGCGCGGAGCATATTCGCTTTCGGGATCCGCGTCGTAGGCTTTTTGAAAATAATCGAAGACGGCTTTGTAATCGGTACTGCCGGTCGTCGTTAATAATTCGCCTGCGTAATAATACGCCTGCTGCCGCTCCGATGCACTGAGACGTTCGTCTTCGGCGGCCGAAGCGAGTGCTTGAATCGCGGGAGCGAAATCGCGCTGCATATAAAATGTCGACGCATCGGAAACGGCCGTGAGTAAAATATATTTGCCGGCAAGTCCCGTTTCATCATTCGGATCGAGGGACGAAATCGTGCGGAAAAGATCGGCCAAAAGCATGCGCCGCGTATCATCCGTCGCTTCCGAGAGCGCATCGATCGCACGCACTTTTTCAACTCCGGACGCCGCGCGCACCGCATCAGCCAATGTATTGATTTTATCGAGATCGGCCGTTTTGCTTCCGATGAGCTTTATATACGCTTCGGGGGCGGCATCTTCATCGGAAGCTTCAATCTTCGCCGCACAGTAGCCTTCTTTTGTCGCAAGAAAAACGGAAGGGATGGAATCGACGTTATAGAGAGAGGCGATGTACCCCATGTAGTCGATTTTCCGCTGCCGCTCTTCCGCCTCTTTTTTCCCTTTTTCGCTTTGATCTTCGTCATCGCCGGAGAGTGAGGCCGAAAAATCCAAATTGACGAGGATAAAACGCTTCGAAAGCGCGGAAACGAATTCTTTCGTATCGAACACTTTTTCTTTGAGCGTCCGGCTCTCCTCGTCGTTGTCGACCACGGAAAAAAAGATGAGGAGATTTTTATTTTTTTTCTGCGCGGCTTTTTTTGCTTCATCGTAATCGACGTACCAGCCGTTTTTGCCGGCTTTTGCGGAAACGGAGCAGCCGGTAAAAAACACTGCGATCGCCAAAGCGCCGATTATCGGTTTTATCTTTTTGTTAAACATCATACACTCCATATTATTAATTATTAAAATATCTTACTCCCGCCGCAAAGATATTTTGGCAGGATGTTTCATATTCGTTTGCAAGCGGATCGCCTGCGACGTTTTTGATGAGGTCGCGCGAAGCGCCTCCTCCGTCGATGCCGATCGTGCGCTCGCTGTGTCCCATTTTACCGAGCACGCGGCCGTCGGGACTCGTAAGCCCTTCGATTGCAAAGAGAGAGCCGTTCGGATTGTCCGGCTCGGTTACGGCAGGCACACCGAGAGCATCGACGTATTGCGAAAACACTTGTCCCGAAGCGAAAAGCTGTTCCGCAAGCGATGCGGCGACAACGATGCGGCCTTCCCCGTGTGAAACGGGAATCAAGTGTACCCTCTCGTCGATAACCGACGCATCGAACGCCCACGGACTCAATGCGCTCACCGTGCGCGTGCGGGCGATGCGCGAAATGTGGCGCCCGACGGTATTGAACGTGAGGGTGGGCATATCGGCGGTCATCGTGCGGATTTCACCGAAAGGCACAAGCCCCGTTTTGATGAGGGCCTGAAAACCGTTGCAGATGCCGAGGATGAGACCGTCCCTCTTTTTAATAAGCTGCATCACTTGCTCTGCGATGCGCCCTTCGCGCAAAACGTTCGCGATGAATTTACCCGAACCGTCGGGTTCGTCTCCTCCGGAAAATCCTCCGGCAAGCGCTAAAATCTGCGCGCCTTTCAATTCCCGCTCAAGCGTTTCGAGCGACTCTTCGAGGGCTCGGTTAGTATTGTTTGCAAAGACTGCGATCTTCGTTTCGGCTCCTGCGACGGCGAACGCGCGCGCCATATCGTATTCGCAGTTCGTTCCCGGAAAAACGGGGATGAGTACGCGCACTTTTTTTGTCGGAGCGGCAAAGCTTTTTTTGCCGAGCGAAACGCAGCTCCTCAAATCGGCAAGCGAAGGATGTGCGGCGAGCGCAAAGGATGGAAGCGCAGGCGGAGCGGAGCTTTCGGATACGGGAGGAAATACCTTTGAGAGTTTCGATTCCCACGCTTTTTCGGCATCCGAAAGCGAAATCTTCGTGTGCGGAATTCCCGCATGTTCGTCTTTGACGACGATTTCACTTTCGCATATCGTCTTGCCGATTTTAACAATCGTACCGGAAACAAAACCCGCCTTATCGATTTCGCTTTCCGCTTCGGGGGCGGCTTCCAAGATGATCGAGCCGTATTGCGGCGTAAAGAGATCGAGCGAAGACGCTTTCGCGCCCGGTATGTGCGCTCTCGTAAACGAAAGCGGCACGGCATCGATGCGTCCTCCGATACCGTTTCCCATCATCATCTTCGTAAGAGCTTCCGCGATGCCGCCCGAACCGACGGGATACATCGCGCGTATGGCGCCGGATGCGTTCAAGCGATAGAGGATTGCGGCATTTTGCATAAATGCGGTGAAATCGGGAGCAAGGAGCGGCGAATAGGGAGTGCCGACGAAATAGATCGCGTTCCCCGATTTTTTAAACGAACCGCTCGTCACTCGCTCAGCTTCATCGTGCGTTACGGCGAACGACACGAGCGTGTGCGGAACGTTTATATTTTCGAAAGTGCCGCTCATACTGTCTTTTCCGCCGATCGACGCACAGCCCGTTTTCTTTTGCGCGTCGAGCGCGCCGAGTAAAGCCGCTGCAGGATAGCCCCACGTCTTTTCATCGACGGCGCGGCCGAAGTATTCTTGAAACGACAGGCGGCACGAAGCGGCGTTTCCGCCGATACACACGATTTTTGCAAGGGAGGAAAGCACCGCCGTTTGGGCGCCGTGCCATGCGCTCCATTCGCCGACGAAGGGATCGAAGCCGAAAGACATCATGCTCGCCGTCGAGGTTTCACGCGGAGAGGCGACGGGTATTTTTGCCGCCATAGCCGCTTCGGGCGTACGCTGATATTTTCCGCCGAAGGGAAATAAAACGGTTGCGGATCCGATGGAACCGTCGAAGCGTTCGGAAAGGCCGCGTTCGGAACAGCAGGCCAAATCGTTTATATTTGCAAGCCATGCATCCGAAAGCGATGAGGGCAATTTTTTTGAAACGGTTTCGAGCGGGCGGACAAGCGGCGACGTTTCGGGCAGCGCGGGGTTTTCAATGTACGCACGCGCTTTGTGAGGAGCGCCGGCAGCATCGAGAAAATCGCGGGAAAGATCGACGATCGTTTTGCCCCGCCATTTCATGACGAGGCGATTCGTGCCGGTCACTTTTGCGACGACGACCGCACGGAGATTTTCCTTCGCCGCAAGGTCGATAAAAGCGCGCGCATCCTTTTCGCGTACGACGACCGCCATGCGTTCCTGCGATTCGGAAATTGCAAGCTCGGTGCCGTTTAAGCCGTCGTATTTTTTCGGCACCGCATCGAGATCGATGTCGAGCCCCGCCGCCAATTCTCCGACCGCGACTGACACACCGCCCGCGCCGAAGTCGTTCGAACGGCGTATCATCAAGCTCACTTTTTTATTGCGGAAAAGGCGCTGTATCTTTCGTTCCTCGACGGCGTTGCCTTTTTGCACTTCCGCACCCGCGCTCGTCACCGATTCTTTGGTGTGCACTTTCGACGAACCCGTCGCGCCTCCGATACCGTCGCGTCCCGTACCGCCGCCGAGCAAAATGACAACGTCTCCCGCTTCCGGTCTTTCGCGGACAACGGAGTCCGCGGGAGAAGCGGCGATGACCGCCCCGCATTCCATGCGCTTTGCCCCATAGCCCGGATGATACAATTCCGCGACTTGTCCCGTCGCAAGCCCTATTTGATTACCGTACGAAGAAAATCCCTGAGCCGCTTCCCTGCACAGCTTCATCTGCGGAAGTTTTCCGGGAATCGTTTCGGAAATCGGTACGGTCGGATCGGCAGCTCCCGTTACGCGGAGCGCTTGGTATACCCACGCTCTTCCCGAAAGCGGATCGCGGATCGCCCCTCCGATACACGTCGCAGCTCCTCCGAAAGGTTCGATCTCCGTCGGATGATTGTGCGTTTCGTTTTTAAATAACAGCAGCCACTTTTCCGTTTCGCCCGGAGAATCGGGAGAGAGCGGTTTTCCGTCTTTGTCCGTCGTATAATGCACGTCGATAAACAGCGAACACGCATTGTTTTCTTCGGACGCTTCCATATCGTCGAGTTTGCCGTGCTTCCGCAAATACTTTGCACCGATGACTGCCATATCCATGAGCGTCACGGGTTTTTCCGCTTTTCCGTACACGTCGACGCGCATATCGGTATAGGTTTCAAGCGACGAAGCGAAAAGCGGAGCGTATGCGCCGTCTTCGATTTTAATGTCCGTCAATTCCGTAAGGAACGTCGTATGCCGGCAGTGATCCGACCAATACGTATCGAGCACGCGGATTTCCGTTTCCGTCGGATCTCGTCCTTCCTTTTTAAAATAATCCTGCATGAACGCGACGTCGGCCGCATCCATTGCAAGCGCCATGCGCTTTCGAAGAGAGGCGAGTTCTCTTTCGTCCATGCCGATAAATCCCGCAACGGACGGAATGTCTGAGGGGGGAGCCGCTTTCAATTCGAGCGTGTCGGGGACGGCGTCTTCTGCAAGACGCGAATCGACGGGATTGATAAGATAGTTTTGAATGCGCTCGATGTTGCGCGCGCTCACCGCGCCTGAAAGGAGGACGACCTTTGCGCACCGCACACGGGGCGGCTTCGTACCGCGGCTTTTTTCGGGAAGGCTTGCGCGCAAGAGCAAAAGACACTGCTCTGCGGAATCGGAGCGTTGATCGTATTGACCGGGGAGGTATTCCCACGCGATCGCCGTTTCGCCCGGACGCAGCGGAAGCGCATCGAAAGTACACTCGTCGCTTTGCGGTTCGGAAAAAATTCGATGCGCCGCCTCTTTCGCTTCTTCGTCGGAAATATTTTCGACGTCGTAGCGGTTCAAGTACCGCACGCCCGTAATGCTCGGAATCCGCAAAAAATGAACGATTTCCGATTTGATTCTTTCGGCTTCATTTTGAAAACCGCGCTTTCTTTCCACATACAAACGGAACATTGGTACAGTATAAACGATTTACGCGGTTTCGAACAGTAAGCGTGCAAGTCCAAGCCGTGCGCATACCTCACTGCGCACAGCGCAAGGCAAAGGTTCGTGCGCATTGCTCAAAACGCATAAACGTGCGATAATGCGTTCATCATTCGAAAATGCGAGGCGATTATGATACGGTTACGCGGTGCATTTACGGCGATGATTACGCCGATAAAGGAAGACGGTTCGATCGATTATGACGGATATCGAAAGCTGCTCCGTTTTCAAATGGAAGAGAGCATCGACGGACTCGTGCCGCTCGGTACGACGGGCGAAACGCCGACGCTCGATGAAGACGAAGAACAGCGTATCATCGATGTCGTAATGGAAGAAGTGCGTGCGTTCGAAAAAGAGAAGAGCGTCAAAGTACCCGTCGTCCTCGGCGCGGGCAGCAACAATACGCGCGATGCCGTCCGCTATACGGAGCGCGCAAAAAAAGCGGGTGCCGATGCCGCTCTCGTCGTAACTCCTTATTACAATAAGCCTTCATCCGAAGGCATCTTCCGGCACTTTGAAGCGGTTTCTCGCGTAGGCATTCCGATCCTCGTGTACAATATCGCCGGCCGCACCGGAAAAAACATCGATACGCCGACGCTTTCGCGCATCGCGGATTTGCCGAATATCGCGGGCGTCAAAGAAGCGAGCGGCAGCATTTCTCAGATGACGGACGTTATCGACACGATTAAATCGAAGCATCCCGACTTTGCCGTACTGAGCGGGGATGATGCGATGACGCTTCCGCTCATCGCATGCGGCGGCGACGGCGTCGTATCGGTCGTTTCGAATGCGGCGCCTGCTCTCGTTTCGGAAATGGTAAGAGCTGCTCTTTCCGGCGATTATGAAGCGGCGCGGAAAATTCATTATCGCTTGCTGCCGTTTTTCAAAGCGGCCTTTGTCGACGGAAATCCCACGTCGATAAAATATGCGATGCGTGTCAAAGGTTTGCCTTCGGGGAGCGTGCGTTTGCCGCTCGTCGATGTGCACGACGAGGCGAAAAAGATTATCGAAGAAGCGCTTTCGGCGTGCGGATTATAACGCACGGATTGCATCGTGCGGATTGTAAGGCGTGCGTTGCGCTCCGCCGAACTTACATTTGACGAATAAAATTATTAAGGAAATTGTTATGGAAAAGATACCGGTAGGCGTGCTCGGTGCAACGGGCATGGTCGGTCAGCGCTATATCGCGCTGCTTGAAAATCATCCGTGGTTTGAAGTGAGCTATGTTGCGGCAAGTCCGCGCTCTGCGGGCAAATCGTACGAAGAAGCGGTCGCAAACCGCTGGCTCATCGGAGCGGATATCCCTTCGGGCGTTGCAAAGCTTACCGTCGAGGATGCGAACGACGCGCCGCGTGCGCTCGGCAAATGCGCGTTCGTGTTCAGCGCGCTTGAAATGAGCAAAGACGAAATCAAAGCGCTCGAAGCGCGCTATGCGGCGGAGGGCATTCCCGTTGTTTCAAACGCGAGCGCAAACCGCTGGACGAGCGACGTACCCATGCTCGTACCGGAGATCAACTGGGCGCACCTCGACGTGATCGCGTTTCAAAAACGGCATTACGGCTGGGACAAGGGCTTTATCGTCGTAAAGCCGAACTGTTCGCTGCAAACCTATATGATGCCGATCCACGCCCTCATTCAGGCGGGCTATCCGATCAAGCGCATGATCGTGACGACGCTGCAGGCGACCAGCGGGGCGGGCTACCCCGGCGTGCCGTCCTTCGATATGATCGACAATATCGTGCCGTTTATCGGAGGCGAAGAAGAAAAAACCGAGCGCGAATGCTTGAAGATACTCGGTTCGGTCAAAGACGGCGAAATCGTCAATGCGGCAGGTCCTGCCGTATCGTCGACGTGTACGCGCGTTCCCGTCGTCGACGGACACACCGCCTGCGTAAACCTCGATTTCGATGTACCGCAGGAGAAAAAACCTTCGATCGAAGAGATCGCGCGCGTGTGGAAGAGCTATCGCTCGCTTCCGCAGGAATTGCAGCTGCCGTCCGCGCCCGTTCATCCGATCGTGCTTCGCTCCGAAGAAAACCGCCCGCAGCCGAGGCGCGACCGCGAAACCGAAGGAGGCATGGCCTGCGTTATCGGACGGCTCCGACCGTGCAACGTGTTCGACGTAAAATTCGTTTCGCTGAGTCACAATACGAAACGCGGTGCCGCGCTCGGCGGTATTTTGAACGCGGAACTCTTGAAGGCTAAAGGCTTTTTCGACGCGCTGTAAGGGCGGAAAGCGGTTGCGGATTTTGGATATCATTATTACGTAATGGAATTGATATGCCTGAAATAGTAAAACCGTTTTACAATCCTGGTCCCGGAGACATCATTAAAGACGCGATGAAAGAACTCGGCTGGAATCGGGAAGACCTGGCCGAGATTCTCGGCATTTCGCTTAAAAGTGTAAATCTTATTTTAAACAATCGGCAGCGTATTACGCCCGAAATTAAAGATATGATCCCCGCCGATCTCATAATGGGATGATATCGAAGAAAAAGTAATAGAATTGTAATCCTCGTTTTAATCAGCACTTTCTTACATATCCTCATGCATACGAAGCGAGTTTCGGTTTTTCCGCATCGTGTACGCAAGCGAAAATTCGGTGAAATAGAGCAGTAATATTTCAAAAATATGCATTTTTTTATCAAAATGTATGTAAATATCATATAAAAATAAATTTAATTTATATAAACAGTGATATTTATGTAATTTTTTATAAATCATATTGACAAAAATATAATAGTATTATATATTTTTTTGTGTTAAATATACAAAACGATTACGATTTTTTATTTGATAAACTGTTTTTTAGAATGCCGCGATAGGAGAAGACGATGAAAATAGGATTTATCGGACTCGGTATTATGGGCAAACCGATGAGCAAAAACCTTATCAAAGCAGGACATGAACTCGTCGTATGCGATTTCAATAAAGACGCAGTCGCCGAACTTGTAGGCTGCGGGGCAAAGGCTGCGGAAAACGGAGCTGCCGTTGCGAAAGAATGCAGCGTCATTATCACGATGGTACCGAATTCTCCGCACGTGCGCGCGGCCGTTTTCGACAAGGGCGGCATCGCGGAAACGGTGAAAAAAGGCTCGATCCTCATCGATATGAGCTCTATCGATCCCGTTGAAAGCCGCAAAATCGGAGCCGATCTTGCAAAGCTCGGTGTCGATATGCTCGACGCTCCCGTTTCGGGAGGCGAACCGAAGGCGATAGACGGCACGCTGTCGGTTATGGTCGGTGGAAAAAAAGAGCTGTTCGATACCTACTTCGACGTGCTCAAAGCGATGGCGGGCTCGGTCGTATATGTCGGAGAGCTCGGTGCGGGAAACGTCGCAAAGCTCGCAAATCAAATCGTCGTCGCCTGCAATATCGCCTCTCTCGCGGAAGCGCTGATGTTTTCGCGCAAAGCCGGCGTCGACCCCGAACTCGTGTTCCAAGCGATAAAGGGCGGTCTTGCGGGTTCTACCGTTATGAACGCAAAAGCGCCGATGATGCTCGCGCACGATTACAAGCCCGGTTTCAGAATCGAACTCCATATCAAAGATTTGACGAACGCGCTCAACGCTGCGCATGCGGTGACTTCTCCTGTTCCGCTTACCGCCGAAGTTATGGAAATGATGCAGGCGCTGAAAGCCGACGGCTTTGAAAAAGACGATCACAGTGCGCTTGCAAAATACTATGAAAAGATAACGAACGTAAAGATAGGAAAATGATTTTGACAGACAAATGTAAGGCAAAAAAATGAATACATATATAAAACGACATAAAGATACCGTCATAGCGATTTTTATGATTATCTTTGCGGCTTTTTATTATTATTTGTCACATCGCATCAATATTCTGGAAGATAAATTTATCAATTCCACTTTTTTCCCGCGGCTTTTGGCTTGCTTATTGGTTTGTCTGAGCATAGTTTTAATAATTAAAGATTTTACCGAAAAAGATACCAAAGACGGGGACGACGTCGTTCGGAAAGCGATCAATAAAAGCGGAAGAATCCGTATAATCTTAACCTTTGTACTGTTGATTGCCTATGTCGTATTGATGAATGTTTTGGGTTTCCCGCTTATGACGGTATGTTATATTTTCGCTCAAACACTCGTTTTGACGCCAAAGGAAAAATACAGCATACAACGCATAGGCCTCTTTTTATGTATTTCGGTTTTATCCACTGCAATAATCTATATTGTTTTTACCCGATGTTTTACTTTGGTTTTGCCGAGCGGCATTATTAATCTTTAGGAGGTTGCGTGCGATGCTCCTTTCAGGTCTTTCCGTAATTTTTAATAACCCGCTCAGTTTGATTTGGGTCTTTATAGGCGTTATCGTCGGGATAATATTCGGCGCGATTCCGGGCCTTTCCGCGACTATGGCGATAGCGATTTTTTTGCCGATCACCTACAGCCTGACGACAACCGAGGGCATGGGTACGATGATGGGTTTGTATATCGGCGGTATATCGGGCGGTTTGATTTCGGCGATTTTGCTTAATATACCGGGAACCCCTTCTTCCGTTGCGACCTGTTTCGACGGAAGGCCGCTTGCGCTTAAGGGGCAAGCCGATAAGGCTTTGGGCGTGGGCATTTTATTTTCATTCGTCGGTACGTTGATAGGTATCGTCGCTCTTATTTTTATATCGCCGGTATTGGCTTCATTGGCGATCAAATTCGGTCCTCAAGAGTATTTTGCCGTTGCTCTTTTTTCGGTCGTACTCATCGTCGTTCTGTCGTCTGAAAATATGATTAAGGGTTTGATGACGGGCGTTTTGGGTTTGATATTGTCGACGGTCGGCATGGATCCCGTAGTCGGTATGCCGCGTTTTACGTTGGGCACAATAACGCTGAAATCCGGTTTTAATATTTTGACGGTATTGGTGGGCTTGTATGCGATTTCCGAAGTATTGAATACTTGTACGGACAGCACGCTGCAGCAGCCGCTCGATATTCCAAAAGTCAAAATGAGAGGTTTCGGTATCACGATGACCGAGTTTATCCGGCAGCTGGGTAATGCGTTCCGATCGGCGATGATCGGCTTGGGGATAGGAATCCTGCCCGGTATAGGCGGCGGAACTTCAAATTTGATCGCATATACGGTAGCGAAATCGCAATCCAAAACCCCCGAAAAATTCGGCAAAGGAGAGATAAGCGGTCTCGTGGCGTCGGAAACGGCAAATAACGCAACGATAGGCGGCGCTATGATTCCTCTGTTGACTTTGGGGATACCGGGAGATACTACGACGGCGATGGTTTTAGGCGGATTGATGATACACGGCATTATACCCGGGCCGCTTATCTTTGAAACCCATGGCAATCTAATGTACGCGATCTTTATTTTTATGCTGATCGCGAGCTTTTTGATGCTCATCGTCGAAACCTTGGGAATACGAGCTTTTGTAAAAGTTTTAACGGTTCCCAAAAATATACTGATGCCGCTGATCGTCGTGCTCTGCGTTATCGGCGCATTCGGTACGAACAACAGAATTTTCGATGTCGGTGCGATTATCTTTTTCGGAATCATAGGATATTTTTTAAATAAACTCGATTTCCCGCTGCCGCCGCTGGTTTTGGGATTTATTTTAGGCGGAACGCTTGAGATGAATTTGAGGCGAGGGCTTTCCATGACCAATGATCGATTCCTTCCGTTTTTATTGCGCCCTATCTCCGGAATATTTATACTTTTAACATTTTTATTTTTGGTATTTTCCATATACAAGCAAATAAAGAGGTCTAATAAATAGGACATCACACGTTACATAAATATTTTACAGTCAGGAGGACAAAATGAAAAACAGAGTATTCTTTTTATTCGCGGTATTTTTTTTGATCACGATAGTATTCGGAGCTTGCTCCAAAAAGTCGGAAGCGGCCGGCAAACTCGACTGGCCGAAAAAATCCATACAGCTTGTATGCGGAATGTCTGCCGGCGGGGACTCCGATTTCAACGCGCGCACATTGGCAAAATACTTAAAAGATGAAATAGGAGTCGTTGTCGTCGTTACGAACATCACCGGTGCCGGAGGTTCGATCGCAACGGAAGACGTCGTAAATTCTCCGAATGACGGATATAAATTTTACATGAATCACGTTCCGCTGCATACGGCAAAAGCGTTCGGCATTACGGAAAAAGGTTGGCCGGATTTGGATCCCGTGTGCGCGTTCGGACAGGGAACGGGAGAATTCGTTACCGTCCGTTCCGATTTTCCTGCAAACGATGTTCAAGGCATGATTGAAGAGACAAAAAAGAATCCCGGAAAATATCGTTTCGGCGTCAATCCCGGTGCGACGTCGAATTATATGGCGGTCGTCTTTGAAAAAGCGGGTGCCAAATTTAATCTTGTCTCATCGGGTTCCGCTTCCGACCGCGTTGTCGCGCTGAAGGGAAATCACTTGGATATCATTTTGGCAGGTATGCCGAATATTGCGGACTATATCAAAACCGGCGAATTTAAAGTGCTTGGAAATTGCGCGTCGGAACGGCATCCGACATTGGCTGAATACCCGACCGTAAAAGAGCAGGGGGTAAACGGCGAATTCGATCCGGTTTACGTGCTGTATGCGGTAAAAGGGACGGATCCCAGAATAATCGAAAAGATGAGCAAAGCATGTGAAAACATCGTTACAAAAAACAAAGAATATGAAGATCAAATTCGGAACGCATATTCGCAAGTGCCGCTGTATAAAGATACGAAGGATACGATCGAATTCCTGAAAAATCAGGAAAAGATTTATATGGATATAAGCGACGAACTGAAGGCATCGTATAAGAAAAAATAACGATTTACGTATCGAATCGTAATGTCGCAATGAGGAGCAAAAAATGACAACCGATTACATCAAGGGGATTATTCCGCCGATATTAACGCCGATCGATGAAAATGAAAGAATCGACGAAAAAAAATTACGAAAGCAGGTCGATTTTGTTATCGAAGGCGGCGTTTCGGGCATTTTGGCTTTCGGGAGCAACGGGGAATTTTATGTAATCGAAGAGGATGAGCAGTACAGGGGATTGGAGATTATCCTCGATCAAGCTAAAAAACGGGTGCCCGTATATTTCGGTATCGGAGCTATCGGTACGAAAAAATGTATTGCACTGGCACAAAAAGCGCTTTCGCTCGGAGCTCGGGCGGTTTCCGTTTTGCAGCCGATGTTTTTAAAACCGAATGAAAAAGAATTGTTAAATCATTTTTCTTCCATTGCGGATGCGATCAAAGGAAAGGACATGCTGCTTTACAACAATCCCGGTCGTGTCGGTTACGGTATGACGGCGGATTTGGTTGTAAAACTGATCGAGCGCTGTGACAATATCGTCGGAATTAAGGATTCAAGCGGCGATATGACGCTTACAAGCGAATTGATACGGCGGACGCTGCATACTCCTTTTAAAGTGCTCGGCGGAAAGGATACGTTGATATACGGAACCCTCGTGCACGGGGGACACGGCGCCGTTGCGACAATGGCAAATATATTTCCGGAACTCGTTTGCAGTATTTACCGTTCCTATGAGCAGGGAGATATACGGCAATCCTTGGAGTTCCAGCGTGCATTAAATCCCTTGCGCCTTTTGTTGGACAAAGCGAGTTTCCCCGTCGGAACGAAAGATTATGCGAATTTGAACGGGCAGGACGTAGGGCTTCCCTATCTGCCCAGTTTGCCTTCGGACGAATCGGTGCTGAACCTTATGCGGGAACAGATGAAAATTGCAGGTCTTTTACCCGGGAGATAAAACGATGGAAAAACTGTTAAAAGAATTGGAAGCGTACGATACGCCGAGCATCACCAATGCCGTTGCGACTTACCCGCAGAAAACGGACAGCTGTTTGGGGCTGTATCACCCGTGGAACGGTCATTGGTATACGGACGAAACGTTGAAATGTATGTTTCCCGATCTGGGGCCGAGGACCGGAGTTGCCGTGACCGTAGTGTACGGTATGCCGGATTCTTCCTATAACCGTTTAACGTTTAAAGATGTATTGGCCGCATTAAGCAAAGTAAAAGAGCCTGTCATTTTGGCGATAAAACAAAATTTTCCGCCCGAAATAAAAAAAATCAACGGCTTATTGGGCGGAAATATGATGACGGCTTTTAAATCGATGGGAGTAGTTGGTGTGTTGAGCGACGGACCTTCTCGCGACGTCGATGAAATACGCCCTATGAATATCCAATACATGCTTACCGGAGTAACTGCGGGGCACGGACCCTTTGCAATCGAAGCGATCAATGTTCCCGTCGATATCTGCGGTATGTATGTGGCACCGAACGATATCATTCACATGGATGAAAACGGTGCGGTTAAATTTCCGTCGGAAGCAATCGAACAGGTTTTAGCCAACGTAAAAAAAATAAGCGAAGTGGAAAAAAAACGTCAAAAGATGATGAGAGAGACGACTAATGCTCTAAAGATCGCTGAGATTATGAAAGGCATATACGATTAACTGCAGAGGATGTTTTCTATGTTGGGCGCTATTGGGATTATTTTAGCGGTTGTACTTGTCGTTTGGATGATTTTTAAAGGCTGGCATATGACGATCGTCGCCGTTGTTTCGTCGCTGGTCGTTATCGTAACCAGCCGGATGAATGTGTGGGACGCCTTTTCCGTAAGTTTTGCAAATTCTTTTAAAAATTTTGCGGGTTCATGGATGTTGATGTTCGTCTTGGGTGCGATTTTCGGGAAAATAATGCAGGACAGCCGGGCATCGCTTACCATCGCAAATGCCGTCGTAAAAAAAATCGGCAAACAAAACGTCATATTGGCTATTTTGATTACGACGCTCATATTGTCGTACGGCGGCATCGGTGTTTTCGTTATTGCGTTTACGATGTATCCCATCTGTATCGCCATGTTTAAAGAAGCCGATCTGCCGAAAGAGATCTTCCCCGGTTTATTGCTGGCTCTGCCTGCGACCGTCGGCATGTCCGTCGGCCCCGGCGTCCCGTCCGTTCAAAATCTTATACCGACGGAAACGTTCGGAACGACGATTTATGCGGCTCCGATCATGGCGACGATATGTTCCGTTTTTATCTTTGCGATGGATTTCCTTTTTTATACGTATGTGGCAAAGCGTTGCCGTGCAAAAGGAATGCATTTTCAGCCGGGTACCAATGATTTATTTACGGAAGAAAAAAACGTCGATCAACCGAAAACGTGGGCGGCATTTTTACCCCTCATCGTTTTGCTCGGTTCTATTTTTATCATTCAATCGCTGTGTCCTGCGTGGAAAGCGACTTTTGTCGCCGTTATCGGCATGACGCTGGCTATTTTAGTCGCCGTCGCATTGTTCTATAAGCGATTTAATGTCAACAACGTTATCGGTGCCGGTTGTGCGAACGGGCTGTCCGCGCTGATGATAACTTCTTCGATTATGGGATTCGGCGGCGTCGTTCAAGCGGCTCCGGCATTTAAAACAACCGTCGATTGGCTGCTGGCTTTACCGTTGAGTCCGCTTTTACTGGCGTTTATCTCTATCAATGTCATCTGCGCTATTACGGGATCGTCTTCCGGATGATTGCGGATATTTATGGAAACGCTCGGTCAGCATTTTTTAAATACCGGAATCAATCCCGCCGTTTTGCATCGTATGACGGCGATCGCTTCTGCGGGACTCGACGCGATGCCGCACGCTTCAGGCGTCGTGTTGGCAAACAGCGTTGCAAATACGGAAATGGTAAATACCTATAAATACACGTTTGTATCGCAGTGTCTTATACCGCTTTTTGCTTTCGGCGTAGCGTATATTCTGTATTTGCTGGGTATCGTTTGATCGTAGCTCTACAAAAAGAGAGGATCGCGTAGTATGAAAAGACAGCTTTTGATAAAAAACGGAACGGTTGTCGATCCGGTGACGAAAGCGCTTACAAAACGGGATGTCTTGCTTGAAAACGGAATTATAATCGACGTGTCCGAAAAGGACGATTCCATCGTCAAAGAAATCGACGCAAGCGGGCATTTCGTTTCACCGGGTTGGGTGGATTTTCACTGTCATATTTTCTACGGCGGATCGGGCTTGGCGATCAATCCCGATGTATTGGTATCTACCGGCGTCACGTCTGCCGTCGATGCGGGAACTGCGGGTTGTGCGAATTTCAGAATTTTCAACGACGGTATCATACGGGCGAGTTCTCTCGATATTAAATGCTATCTCAACGTTTACGGCGCAGGGCAAATCGATGACAATATCACTGAAATTTTCAACAAGCGGTTTTATAAAGTTGAAGAGATACGGCGTCTGTTTCGGGAATTCCCCGACACGCTTTTGGGATTGAAAATTCGTTTCAGCAAGGGGATTGCCGATACGCTCGAGGATCTTAAAGATGTCGTGAATATTGCGAAGGATATCGAAACGAACGTTTGCGTTCACACGACCGATCCGCCGTGCGACATGGCGGAAATCGCAGACACTTTGCGGAAGGATGACGTTTTTTGCCATTGCTATCACGGACGGGGCAACACTATTTTGGCGGATGACGGGAAAGTAAAGTCCTCGATGTTCGATGCAAAAAAGCGAGGCGTCATATTCGATTCGTGTAACGGTATGGGAAATTTTTCGATCAATGTGTGCCGCTCCGCGTTGGAACAGAATTTTTATCCCGATATTATCAGTTCCGATTTGACTGCAGACAAGGTTAATTTTTCTCCGTACGCGAAAAGCTTGCCGTTTGTTATGTCGAAATATCTGTCATTGGGTATGCCCTTAGCGGATATAATCCATGCCGTAACGACGGCTCCCGTTCGTTTAATGAAAATGGGCAGGAAAATAGGTTTGCTGCAAAGCGGTATGCAGGCCGACGTTACGATATTCAAAATAGAAGAGCGCAAGCACGTTCATTTGGATTTTGCACAAGTCCCGTATGAGGCGAATAAGCTCATCGTGCCGGTTATGACGATAAAAAACGGTTTTATCGATTTTTGCAGCGCCGATTTTGCGCTGTACTGAATAAATTGTAAAAAAATGAAAAGGAGTGATTATGTATAAGATTTTAATTCCGCAGGATATCCATCCGAAAGCGAAAGAGTTTCTTTCTCAAAAAGGCTATGAGCTTCAAGTCGGTCCCGCTTTTGATGAAGAAACGTTATTACGGGAGATTCCGACGGCCGACGCTTTGATCGCGAGGACGGCTGTATATTCGGAAAAGGTGATACGGGCAGGCACGAAGCTGAAAATCATAGCTCGGCACGGAGTCGGCGTGGATAATCTGCCTTTGGAACAGGCAAAAAAGCAGGGATTGTGGGTTACGATTGCAAAGGGCGCTAACGTTACATCGGTCGCCGAGCATACGATCGCGCTTATCCTCGGCGCGGCGAAGATGCTCTCGACGTTCGACAGCGAAATCCGCAGCGGTAATTTTGCGATCAGAAATAAAGTACACGGTGTGGAAATTTCCGGCAAAAAATTGGGGCTCATCGGAATGGGAGCGATCGGAAGTAAGGTTGCGGAAATAGCCGCGCACGGTTTCGGTATGGAAATCCTTGCGTACGATATTTATAAGCCGAAGACGCTTCCTGATTTTGTTTCGTGGCAAAACTCTCTTGCGGATGTTTTTAAAGCTGCGGATATCATTACGGTACATGTTCCGCTTACACCCGAAACCGATAATTTAATAAATAAAAATTCTATCGACACAATGAAAGACGGTGTCATTATCGTTAATTGTGCGAGAGGCGGAATCGTCAACGAATCGGATCTTGCCGCCGCTTTAAAGAGCGGCAAAGTCAAGTCGGCGGCGTTGGACGTATTCGGAAAGGAACCGCCTGAAGCCGACAATCCGTTATTGAAATTATCGAATGTCATTTTGACGCCGCACAATGCCGCGCTGACGGATGAAGCGGGAGAAGCTATGGCAATGTCGTGTGCGATTGCCGTCGATGACGTTTTGAGCGGGCGCTCCCCGAAATTCCCGATTGTGCAACCGAATTGATTTTGTGGAAGAGCATACAATATAGGAGAGGATATCAATAAGGGAGCTTTTATGGAAAACGTAAAAATCGTTAAACCTTTTATCAACGGACACTTCGTAGAGTCGAAGACGAGTACATATATCGAACAATATAATCCGAGTACGGGAGAAGTTATTTCTCGGATTCCGCAGTGTACGAAAGACGAAGTGACGGCTGCCGTAGCCGCCGCACATGCTGCCTATAAAGATTGGTCGGCAACGCCCGTTTTAAAACGCACGCAAATCTTGTACAGACTTCGTGAATTGATTATTCAAAATATGGAAGAACTGACGCATTTGGTGGCGTTTGAAAACGGAAAAAATTGGTTTGAAGCGGAAGGCGATGTGTTAAAAGCGAAAGAAGGAACCGAGCAGGCTATCGCTTCTCCTTCTTTGATGATGGGTGAAAGCCTTATGGATACATCGTCGGGCTTTGATACGGTATCGTATCGACATCCTTTGGGCGTTTTTGCAGGAATTGCTCCTTTTAATTTTCCCTCGATGATACCTATGGGATGGATGACTCCGATCTGCATAGCGTGCGGCAATACGATTGTTATAAAAGCGTCCTCCGTTACTCCGTTAAGCGCGCTCCGCTTTGCCGAATTGTACAAAGAAGCGGGATTACCCGACGGTGTGCTCAATATTGTTACGTGTTCGAGGAATGAAGCGGAGATATTATTGACCGATTCCAGAATCAAAGGGGTTTCGTTTGTCGGTACGACCGATGTCGGAAAACATATTTATTCCGTTGCGGCGCAGGCGGGGAAACGTGTGCAAGTTCAGGGAGAAGCGAAAAACCACGCTTTGATTATGGATGACGTACCGGTAAAAAGAACCGCGGCCGCTATTATCAATGCGGCGTACGGCTGCGCCGGCGAACGCTGCATGGCGCTTCCGGTCGTTGTCGTACACGATGCCGTAGCGGACGCGTTGGTTTTCGAACTCGTATCTTTAGCCAAAAAATTAAAGGTCGGGCCGGCATACGATAAAACGACCGATATGGGGCCGGTCATAAGCGCTAAGCATCGTCAATCCGTTATCGACTGGATAGATAGGGGTATTAAAGAGGGCGCTACGCTTGTCCTCGACGGCAGGGATTGCAAACCGGACGGATTTGAAAACGGATTCTATCTGGGACCGACGATTTTGGATAATGTTTCGAACGATATGACTGTGGGGCAGTCCGAAATCTTCGGGCCGGTATTGTGCATAAAACGAGTCCGTTCGTTTGAAGAGGGACTGGCGGCGATGAATAAAAACAGGTTTGCCAACGGATCGGCTATTTTTACGCAAAACGGATATTATGCGCGGGAATTCGCCCGGCATACGGACGGCGGGATGGTCGGTATCAACGTTGCAATTCCCGTTCCCGTCGGTATGTTTCCCTTTTCGGGACATAAAGATTCTTTTATCGGCGACCTGCATTGTCTCGGAAAAGACGGCTATAAATTCTTTACGGAAACGAAAACCGTTACATCGAGGTGGTTTGCCGAATCGGAACATGGTACGACAAAGGTTTCAACATGGGACGGGACGATTTAATCGTCGAATTTCGTATATGTCAGTAAAACGACGGATTTTTACAGGAGGTGTAAAATGAAAATCTTAACGACAGCTCCAATTCCCAAAGAGGCATATTCAAAATATGCGAAAGACTTCGATATGACAGTACCTGAAAAGGCATTGTCATATGAAGAAGTGGCGGCAAGCGTAGCTCAGTACGACGCGCTCTTCGTGCTGGGGAACAAAGCCGACAAAGCGTTAATCGATAAAGGAACGAAGCTCAAGGCGATAGCGAATTTCGGCGTCGGCTATGACAATATCGATTGGCAGTATGCAAGCACCAAGGGGATCGCCGTCGTAAATACGCCGAACGCCGTAACCGATGCGACGGCGGAATTGACGGCGGTTTTGATTTTCGACGTTATGCGCGGCGTTTCCAGATACGATAAGCAAGTGCGCAGGGGAGAATGGTACGCTCCGTTATTTCCGAGTCACAATACGGCGATCAGCGGGAGTACGCTCGGAATATTGGGCTTCGGCAGAATCGGAAAGGCCGTATGCAAAAAAGCGCAGGGAATGGGCATGTCGGTTATCTACTACGATACATATCGGGCAAAGGCGGAAGATGAAAAAGAATACGGCGTGACGTATATGGAATTTGACGAAGTATTGAAAAATGCGGATTGTGTGACGCTGCATATGCCTTACCTTCCCGAAAATCGTCACCTTATCAACATGGAAAAGCTTAAGCTTATGAAAAAGACGGCATATCTCGTCAATGCCGCACGGGGGCCGATCGTCGATGAAAAAGCGCTGTGCGAAGCCGTCCATGAAGGGGTGATCGCGGGAGCGGGTCTCGACGTGTATGAAAACGAACCGCATCCTTACGAAGGGTTGTACAAAGAGGAAAATGTCGTACTCACGCCTCATGTCGCCAGCGGGACGATGAAAGCTCGCCTCTGGATGGTTGATCAGGCTTTGAGCGGAATCGCAGGCGTACTGAAGGGGGAAAAACCCGATAACGTTATCAACAAAGGAGTTTTGAAATAATGTAGAAGGAGGACAGTAATGGTAGCGCACTTTTTGTCGGTTATTTTAATAGCCGTCGCACTGCTGGTATTTTTGATTGTAAAATTAAAAGTACATCCGACGATTGCTCTTTTTATATCCGGTATGTTTACGGGTTTGGGATTGGGATACGATCTGAGCACTACTATGAATTCGTTTACCCAGGGTTTCGGTTCGACACTCGGCGGAATCGGGTTGACGATAATCTTCGGCTCCATCATCGCGCAGGGCATCAGAGATACCAATTCCTTAAAATCCATGGTCAACTTTTTTATTAAATTATTCAGAGGAAAATTTCTGGAGCTTTCAACGGCATTGGCGGCATATATCATGTCGATTCCCGTATTCGGAGATATCACCCTTGTACTTACCGCTCCTATTGCATCAACGATCGCAAAGCGCAATCATAAGTCGATGTCGACAATGGCAGGATTTACGGGGCTGTGCGGTTCATGGACCCATTCCATGGTTCCTCCGACGCCCGGAATCCTTGCGGTGGCGGTTTTGCTTTCCGCGGATTTGGGTATGGTCATCTTGTGGGGGATCGTCATTTCATTTATCGCATTTATGCTGACCTGGCTGTTGACGAAAGGCGTCATAGCCAAAGAGTGGATCGAACCGCGTGCCGACTATATTGCCGGCGTCGAAGAAGTCGATTCCAAAAATTACAGCGACCTGTTGATAAAAGATGCGAATCTTCCGCCGGTATTGCTTGCCGCGGCTCCCATTTTGGTGCCCGTTATATTGATTACCCTCGCTTCTTTTGCCGGTATGACGATGGCGGAAGGGATGGCTGCAAGAGATGTGCTTCAGACGATCGGTAACAGGAATATTGCGATGTTTATCGGAGTCGTCATAGCCGTCCTTGTCGGATTCAAATACGGCGGCACCGTAAAAGAAAATTACGCGCATTACACGGGAAAAAAGGAAGAGAAAGTTTTTGCTATCATGGCTAACGGTTGGGTAAGCGATGCATTGACCGTAGCTTTGGTTCCGCTCCTCGTAACGGCCATGGGCGGCGGTTTCAGCCAGGTTATCAAATCGTATAAGGGTATACCCGAACTGGGAAATGCGATTTCCGGCATCGGCTTTCCGAGCTTTATCCTTCCGTTTATGATCGGAGCGATAATGATGATCGCAGTAGGCTCAAGGACAACCGCGGGTATGACGGCGGCCGCAATATGTCTGCCTATGATGTCGACATTGGGCTTGAGCCCTGTTGCGGTTGCCGTTTTAATCGGGGCGGGTACGATGATCGGATCGCACGTAAGCGATTCGGGTTTTTGGGTTGAAACTTCGCTGTTTAATTTAACGACGAACCAGGGGCTCAAATATATAACCGTTCTCGGTTCCGTCTGCGGACTTATCGCATTTATATTTGCCGCACTGTTCATTGCGATGGGCCTGTTTTGAAAAAATGCGATAAAATATTGAACGGCCGGAGAGGGATTGACGCAAAACTTTTTCGGCCGGTTTAACATTGTACCGGCGATTTTACATTGCATAAAAATACGTTTCATGGAGGTATGATATGAAAAATAATCGATTGAGAGATGCTATTCGTGCCGGAGGGCGTACACTCGGAACGCGTATGTCTACGACGTGGCCGTTTTTTATCGAACTGGTCGGTAACAGCGGCAATTTCGATTATGTCGAGTACGTTGCCGAGTATTCGCCGTTTTCGCAATACGATTTGGAAAATATGGCGCGGGCGGCGGAGCTTTCGAATATGGGAACGATGATTAAAGTCGATTTCCAAAATTCGGCGTATATTGCGCAAAAGGCCGCGGCTTCGGGTTTTCAAGCGATTTTATTTACCGATGTGCACAATGCCGATGAAGTTCGTGCCGCCGTCAAAACCATGAAAGCGGATTCGACGGTATCGGGAGGCCGCTTCGGATACCCGAACCGACGCTTTATCGGTTATCAACCGTTTTTAAAGCAGATGGAACACGCAGAACGGGTAAATGATATCGTGCTGGCTTTTATGATCGAAAAAAGCGAAGCGATGGATAATATCGAAGAGATTTGTTCGGTAAAAGGAGTCGATATGGTACAGTTCGGCCCCTCGGATTTTTCCATGAGCAACGGACACAACGCAGCGGATTTTAAAGAAGAGTGCAAAAAGGCCGAACGGAAAATGATTGAAACTGCGCTGAAGCACGGCGTCCGTCCGCGATGCGAAATATACGGTAAAATCGAAGACGTACAGTATTACCTCGATTTGGGAGTAAAAGATATCTGTTTCGGAGATCAAATAAAAGTGTATGATACTTTCATCAATCAGCAAGGCGCCGCGATGAAAGAATTTTTGTCGAAGAAATAATTATTAATTATTGCAGGGGCCTTTAGAAACCGAAGTTTTTAGAGGCTCCCCATACTGCGTGATTTTGAGGAAAAAAATGGAAAAAATTGTCGTATTGGACGGATATACCGAAAACCCCGGAGATCTGTCGTGGGATGCATTGGGACAGCTCGGAGCTTTAACCGTTTACGACCGTACTCCGCCCGATAAAATCGTCGAACGCATCGGGGATGCCGCCTATGTGTATACGAATAAAACTCCGCTTACGAGAGAAACGATCGATGCGTGCCCGAAGCTGAAATTTATCGGCGTGCTTGCAACCGGTTATAACGTTATCGATATTCAAGCCGCGAAAGAAAAGCGTATCGTCGTCGCAAATATTCCTACATACGGAACGCAGGCGGTTTCGCAGTTTGTATTTGCGCTGCTGTTGGAAATCTGCCACCATGCGGCGCATCACTCCGCTGCCGTACATGAGGGACGCTGGGCGTCCAATGCGGATTGGTGTTTTTGGGATTATTCGCTGATCGAACTTGCCGGCAAAACACTGGGGGTGATCGGTTTCGGTCGTATCGGACAGAGTACGGCAAAGATCGCACGCGCTTTCGGAATGAACGTTATAGCCTATGACGAATATCAAAACGATGAAGGCAAAAAACTCGCTTCGTACGTTCCTCTTGAAAAGCTCTATGAGCAATCGGACGTCATCTCTTTACATGTTCCGTTATTTCCTTCGACGGAAGGGATGATAAATCGAAACAGTATTGAGAAAATGAAACGAAGCGTCATTATCATCAACACGTCCCGAGGTCCTCTGGTAAACGAAAGCGATATGGCGGATGCGCTTAATAACGATAGAATTTATTATTATGCAACGGATGTCGTTGCGACCGAACCTATAATGCCGACGAATCCGCTGTTGAAAGCGAAAAATTGCATTATCACGCCGCATATCGCATGGGCGCCGAAAGAATCGCGTCAGCGCTTAATGGATATCGCAGTCGATAATTTAAAGCAATTTCAAAAGGGGAAAGCCGTTAATATCGTAAACGCTTAATAAAAAGTCGTTCGTGGGCTTTACATAGTTTTACCTCGTATTTTGAAATGCCGTTCATGATCCGTGCGCGAAAGTCCGCCGTCGATCGACAAGGCAAGGGCGGCGGATACGCATCGGATTCGGCGGGATTACCGGTGTTTTACGTGTTGTCTTATGAAATCGATGTCTAAAATCGCCGTATCGGTATTTCATTTTATCTGCAATAACAGTATACTCCGCATAATATGATGAGCGATAAGGATGAAAAGTACAATGTAAAAATAGTTTCTCGAAGCCTTGCGATCTTCGACATGGCGGCCGGACAGGAAGATCCGTTTACGGTGCAGGATGTCATGAAAGCGCTGCAGATAAACGTCAATATGGCCTACCGTCTGCTTACGACGATGACGTCGGCCGGTTATTTGATAAAAAACGAAACGGCGGGGACATATACGGTTTCACTTAAAGTGTTAAAGCTGTTTAACCGTGCGCTTTCTTCGATCGATATACGGAAGTTCGCGCTTCCGTATATGGAAATGCTTGCGCATCGTTTTCCCGAAGCGAATATCAATTTGGCGGTTTTATACGACGGTGAAATAGTGCAAACCGACAGGATCGACGGGCAAGTTATCATTAAAACGTATTTTACTCCGGGAAAAAAAGTTCCGTTTAACGCTTCCGCTTTGGGTAAAGTGCTCGTTTCCGAATTGTATCCCGAAGAGCTTGAGAGGATCATCGACAAAAGCGGCGGGCTGAAAGAGTTTACCGTTCACACGATTACCGATTATGCGGTTTTGCAGCGGGAACTGCAGAAGATACGCGAACAGGGATATGCGATCGACCGCGAAGAGCTTATTTTAAACGATAACTGCAATGCCGCACCGATCCGCGATTCGAGCGGAAAGATCGTCGCAGCGGTGAGCATGAGCGCGTTTGAAAATTATATTACAAAAGAGCAGATGGATGCGAATATCTATATGATTTGCGAAACCGCTCGTCAGATTTCTTCGTGTTTGGGATATATGGCATAACTTGCCGTATCGTGTTGCAAGACAGAAGTCCGCATTTGCTGTATACTGAAACGGTATGGCATACGTAAAAAATCTTTTCGACAGCAATTTTATCCAATATGCAAGCTACGTTATCCGAGACCGTGCGATCCCCGAACTCGTCGACGGACTGAAGCCGGTACAGCGGAGAATCCTCCATACGCTCCTCGAAGCGGACGACGGCAAATTTCACAAAGTCGCAAACGTCGTCGGTCAGTGCATGAAATATCACCCGCACGGGGATGCATCCATTTATTCGGCGCTCGTCGTTCTTGCCAATAAGGATTTGCTCGTCGATCGGCAGGGAAACTTCGGAAACCTCTACACCGGAGACTCGGCTTCCGCGGCGCGTTATATCGAATGCCGTCTGCGCCCCATTGCGCGCGATATCCTCTACAATCCGAAGATCACCGATTACGTTCCGAGCTACGACGGGCGCAATAAAGAGCCCGTTATGTTCCGCGCAAAGCTGCCTCTCGTACTGATTTTGGGCGCGGAAGGGATCGCCGTCGGCATGAGTACGAAAATCCTTCCTCACAATATCCGCGAAGTCATCGAAGCCGAAAAAAAATGTCTGCGCGGCGAAAAGTTTACGCTCTATCCCGACTTTCAAACGGGCGGTCTCATCGACGTGTCGGACTATCAGGACGGCTTGGGCAAAATCGTTACGAGAGCGAAGATGGATTTAAGCGACGAAAAAAAGATTACGATCACCGAGCTGCCCTTCGGTTCGACGACAGAGTCGCTCATGGACTCGATCGAAAAAGCCGCAAAAAACAATAAAGTGCGCATCGCTTCGATCAACGATTACACGGCCGAAAGCGTCAACATCGAAATAAAGCTTCCGCGCGGCGTGTATGCCGCCGATATCGTCGATGCGCTTTACGCGTATACCGAATGCGAACAGACGATATACTGCAATCTGCTCGTTATCCGCGACAATATGCCGATGCAGATTACCGTAACCGACGTTATTAAATTTCACGCAAAGCAGCTCGTCGGCGTACTGAAAGACGAACTCACCGTCGAGCGTGCCGAACAATTCGAAAAGCTGCATTTGCGGACGCTCGAGCGCATCTTTATCGAAGAGCGCATCTATAAAAATATCGAACAGATGAAAACCCAAGAGGCCGTCGTAGATGCGGTAAAAAAAGGTTTTGTGCCGTTTAAAAAAGAACTTCTGCGTCCCATAACCGACGACGATGTCGATCACTTGTTGAAGATTCCGATCCGCCGCATTTCGCTTTACGATATCAACAAAAACCGCCAGGAAGTGGAAGCTGCGAAAAATCGCATCAAAGAAATCGACAAGCTTTTAAAGCATCTTGCCGCTTATGCGATAAGCCGGCTCGACGGCTTGCTTGCAAAGCTCGACGCGGAAAAGACGCAGCGCCTTACGACGATCGCCGACATCGAAAAAGTCGACGTCAAAGAAATCGTCAAGCGCGACATCCCGCTCAAATACGACGGTACGTCGGGCTATCTCGGAACGGGTGTTTCGGGCGGCGTCGAAGTGCTTAAAATTACGCCCTACGACCGGGTACTCTTTGTCAGACGGAGCGGCATATTCAGCGTAACCGATTCTCCGCAAAAAGTTTTCGTCGGGCCGGGCATGTTTTGGTGCGGGCTTGCGGACAAAGAAAGTCTTGCAAAAGTGCTCTTTACGGTCATCTACCGCGACCCCGAAACGAAATACGTTTTTGTTAAACGATGCCGCGTCGAAGGCTATATCATGAACCGCGATTATTTTTTTGCGCCCGACGGCAAAGAAGTGCTCCATGTCGATACGCGGAAAAATTTTACGTTTACGCTGCACTATGCGAAAAAAGCGCGGGTTAAAAAACTCGATGAAAGCTTCAAAGCGTCCGCCTTCCCTGAAAAAGGGTTAAAAGCACAGGGGACGCGCGCAGCTTCGAAAGAAGTCGAATCTGTCGACGTCGAGCCTCCGAAAGAAGCCTGAGCGGAGAAAAGTTTTTTGGATGCGCTTACAGGCTATGCGGTTTCTGAAACGCTCGTAAAGCATTCGCGCTTTATTGCCGAACTTTTGCCTTGTGCGTCGCAGAGCGAAGCGCGCGAATTATTAAAATCTCAAAAAGCGAAATATTCGAACGCTTCTCACGTCGTCCACGCTTTCGTCGTGGGGTCTTCGGCTGAAATACGCGGCATGAGCGACGACGGCGAGCCTTCGGGAACGGCCGCCCGTCCGGTGCTCGACGTGCTGTGCGGGAAAAACTGCACGAATGCGCTTTTGACCGTCACGCGCTGGTTTGGCGGAACGCTCCTCGGTACGGGCGGTCTTGTTAAAGCGTACACGGATGCGGCAAAGGCGGTTATCGAAAAAGCCGAGAGTCTTGGTGTCTTTTCGGAACTTATCGAAAAAACACGCTTTTCGTTTACCGCTTCGTATGCCGCCTACGAAAAGCTTCGACGCATTATGAAAGAATTCCGGCTTTTCGATGTTGCAGAACGCTTCGAATCGGCGGTAAGCGTAAGCGGAGAAATCGAAAGCGGCGAATTGCGGAAATTCTCAGATGCGCTCCGCGATGCGAGCGGAGGTGCGGTTTTGGTGCACGGATGAATGTACGATCGACGGCATACACCCGTGATGGAGCCGCGTTTTGCCGCACCGGTAAAATACATAGGTGCTTCGGCGTATGAAGGTCTGCGGTTTTTTAACCGATTGTCGACGGAAAGAGCGGCAGCATACATTCATGCGGATTACCGTTTTGCATTGCTATTTTTCGATTATCGAACTATTATTGAAAACAGGGTAATACCCATACCAAGCGTACAGGATGGTGCAGTATGAAACAAGAAGTTGTAAGCACAGCGATTACAGGCGATATACACGAGGTTGTAAACGATCTGTGTCGATCGCTGCAGGCGCCGTTTTCGGTATACGGTGCGGTAATTTTTTTGCGAGCTCGATTTATGATTTTTCGGCTCTTTCGGCCGAAATAAAGGCGCGTTTTCCCGATGCGGAGGTTATCGGAACGACGACGTGCGGCGAAATTTCCATGAAAGGGTTCACGAATCACTCTATCGTGCTGACTGCCGTCAGCGGTTCCGAAATACGTTTCGCAGGGGTATTGCTCGACGCCGTAAATAAGTTTCCGATTATTCACAAAACGAAAATTTTGTCCGCGATGAACAGATGCGGCATCGATGCGAACGATCCCGCCTGCCACACGCACGCTTTTGCGCTTGCTTTTGTGAACGGTATCTGCTATGCGGAAGAAGCGCTGCTTTCCGTATTTTACGCAGTCGTGCCGAACGATAAATTTATTATCGCCGGCGGCGGTGCGGGCGACGATTTGCGCTTTATAAAAACCTATGTGAGCTACAACGGAGATGTCGTTTCGGACGGAGCGGTTATTTTATTTTTTAATACGTCGCTCAAATTCGATATCAGAAAAGAAAATATCTATAAACCGAACGGAAAGCAAGTTACCGTTACGCAAGCGGATGTCGCCCGCCGTCTGATACGGACGATGAATTATTCTTCACCGAAAAAAGAATATGCCGCAGCGGTCGGATGTCCCGAAAGCGGCGTCGGCGACGTGACCTTCGATCATCCGCTGGGAAGGCGAATCGGCGATGAAATCTTTATCACCGCTTTCGATAAATTCAATTCCGACGGTACGGTAAACATGCAGGGGCGAGTTCTTCCCGGCAGCCTTATCGATATTCTCGAGCCCGATAATTATGAGGAAATTTCACGAAATACGTGCGATGAAATCCTCTCGATAATACGACGGCCTCAGTTTGTCATGTTTATCAATTGTGCTTTCCGCGCGCTGCTCTTTGCCAGAGATAAATCAGGGCCCGTTATGACGAGCATATACAATGCGAAATTTCCCGTGTACTGCGGTTTTTCGAGTTACGGCGAATTGTTCCGAAAAGTGTACTTAAATCAGACCTTGGTTTCAATCGTTATCGGTGAATAAGTATAGGGAGGTTTTTATGGCCACACAGGATATAACGGTAGATGCGGTATTGGACGGCGGCCTTGAGCTTTTGCGGATTTTGATGGACTATTGCAACGATACGACAAAAGACGACGCGGTAAAACGGGAAAATCTCGCGGTTATAGAAAATGAACGCATCTTGCAGCAAAAGCAGGAAGAAACGCTTTTAAACCTTTCGGAAATAAGCGATTCTATCGGTAAAAGCGCCGACGGTATGATCGGTACGAATCAAAAAACCGTCGACAACCTTGAACAGACGCTCGATCAGTTTACCGATATTTCGATGCAGGTACAAAAGATCGAAGAAAGCGGGCGCCTCTTTTTCAATCAGTTTTCACAGCTGAACACTGAAATAGTTTCCATAGAAAAATTTATCGTTGCCATTCAAAGCATTGCCATGAATACGCAGCTGCTCGCATTCAACGCTTCAATCGAAGCCGCACATGCCGGGCAAGCGGGTAAAGGCTTTCGCGTCATCGCGAACGAAATAAAAAAGCTTTCGAGCAATACCGACGATATGTCGCGGAAAATCAGCGAAACCATCAATCGCCTTCGTTCCGACCTTGAGCGTTTGGTTTCCCTGAACGAAGAAAATACAAAAAAACTCGTGACGCTGCAGCAGTCGGCAAAAAGTTCGCTGAAAAACATCGAGGATATAAAACAGGGAAACGGCGAAACCTTTCAATCGATATCGACGCTTGTCGGGCGCTTAAAAGAGAGCGGCGCTTCCATTTCGGAAACGATTGCCAATATCAACGAAGTCGACCGCTTGAACCGGCTGAAAGCGAAAGCGATCAGCGACGATCAGATACAGGGACTGATACAGATGAACGATCGTATTTCGTTTATCATTCAGCTGCAGCAAATATTCCTGTATCTCAAAGAAAAGCTTGCAGGTGCGGACAGCCGCATCGCCGCCGATTCTTTTGCGGGTTGAGCGAAAGCGCATTAATCGCAAAATACGTCGGTAAAGTATCCTACGGCCGAAGGCGCTTCGTTTCCGTCGTGCAAATGATTCGTGTCGCCGAAAGTCTGCACGCGGAAAAATGCGGTGCCGGGAACGCGCTCTTCGGATGCGAGAGCGGTCACCGACGTCGGCGCGACGTAAAAGCCCTGCCACAACTGCACGGGCGATATTTTTACGAGGTGGCCGATGATCGCGAACATAACGCCCAAGTGACAAAAAAAGACGAGCGTCCGGTCGTCGTAGGATCGTTTAACGGGTGCGATCGAATCGTTGAATACGCCTTTTTGGCAGTGCGTGCCGTCAGTCCGGTAGATGCCGCCTTCGCGCACGAAGCCGTAGCGCGCGAGGATGCCGTCAAAGCCGCCGCACACTTCTTCGAAGCGCTGTGCAATATTGCCCGATTCCATGACGGGAGTATGCATCCACTTGTCGGCGTCGAGGAGCGTTTTGTTTGCGGGGTCGGTATAAAAAGAGGGGAGCCAGTCCCACGCGATTTTGTTTTTGCCCGTTTCGGGATCGCGCACTTTATAATGAAATTCCTGCAGCCAATCGCAGGTTTCGGCTTTGCGCCCGGTGTCCTTCATCGCGATTCGAGCCGTCTCCTGTGCGCGTCCCAAGGGCGAGGAGAAAAAATCGGTAACCTGCCATTTTGCGACGCGGCTTGCAAGCAGGGCGGCTTCGCGTTTTCCCTTTTCGGTTAATATGTCCAAATCGTAATTCGGGTCGCCGTGCCGGATAAACAGTAGGCGCATCCGTTATGCTCCGAGCCGCTTTACGAGGTAAGGGATAGCGCTTTCGAAATCGACGCCGTACCAGTTGTAATCTTTGTGCGAAACGGTCGCTTTAATCGATTCGACGACGAAGTCCGCCGCGAGTGCATAGGATTGTTCGAGAGAGCGGCCGCGCATGAGAGCGCCGACGCAGACGCTTGCGAAGATGTCGCCCGTGCCGTGAAAGCTCGTCGCGCATTTTTCGTGAAAGTAACTCGTATAAGCGCCGCTTTCCGAATCGTAGGACATGATGCCGATCTTGCCGGGTTCGGACGCGAACTCGATACCTTTTAAAACGATGCGCTTTGCACCGAGGGCTGCGAGTTTTTTGAGCATGTCTTTGATGTACGCTTCATCGTATTCACCGGCAGCTTTGTACGGAACGCCGAGCATAAACGACGCTTCGGTCATATTCGGCGCGATGACGTCGGCGAGACCTGCGAGCTTTGCCATCGCGAATGCGAACTCCTGCGTAAAGCCCGGATAAAGTTTTCCGTTGTCGGCCATGCACGGATCGACGAAGACGAGCACGTCTTTTCCGCCGAAGTCGGCGAACATCTTTTTCATCAAATCGAGCTGTTCGAAAGAGCCGAGGTAGCCGGTGTAGATCGCGTCGAATGAAATTTTTTCCTTTTTCCAATGATCGCATATCGGCGTGATGTCTTCCGTGAGATCGCGGAATGTAAAGCCTTTGAATGCGGTGTGCGTCGAAAGCACTGCCGTCGGAAGGATGGCGGCTTCGACTCCCATTGCGGAAATAACGGGAAGCGCTACGGTGAGCGAGCACTTTCCGACGCATGAAATATCCTGTACGGTGATGATTCGTTTCATAGTATTTTCCTTTTTGAAAAACGATTGCGCGGCGCAAAAATTCCATACGCCGTCGCTTGTGATTTTGTTGCATACGATGGTAGTGATATTGTGTTTTGCTGTCAACGGTACGATTTTGAATACGGACAAAAAAACCGCCCCCAAGCCGGAATCTTCTCCGACTTGAGAGCGGTTAGGTTAGTTCAACTCCCGTGCACGGCTATGTGCTTTTGCAGCTTTTACAACTGAAACTCCGGAGAGGTAGCCCATACGTATGAATATACGTTTCCGCTATAGTTATAGTCGATATAATTGAGCACGGATGTACCTACCGTCCATGCCTGTCCGTTTACCGTGACGGTAATACCTGTTGTTGCAAGCCGGTGCGTTTTGCCGGCGGGCTGATCGATCCTCATTTGTGTGTTTATGCGGTATTTTTTTCCGGCTTCGAAATTGCCGCTCGCATTGTCCCACGTAGTACCGTTCCATACTTGCCATGCGTAGGAGTCGTCATTCAAAAGTTTTGCGGGACTGCCTGCACTGTAGGTATACGTTATAGGATTCGGTATCGCTCTGCCTGATACGGGAGCCTCCATCGTCGCCGTAAGCGCGTCTATTGCCGTGCGGTTATCGCTCCAGCGCGCATAGAGCGTCATATGATCCGTTACCGGATCGGAAAAATCCCATGTACCCGAAGAACCCGTTCCGGATTGGGCATCATCTTGGGAAACGCACCATGCGGAAAACGCCCAGTTCGAATCGACGGGTACGGGAGCGGCAGGAGCGAAAATCGACTGCCCCGAATCGACTTCAATCGGAGCGGGGGCGGTTCCGCGCCAGCCGACGGCAAAGGTAACGACTTTTTTATCGACTATGCCTTCCGTACAAAAGACGTCGATAAGCTTTTCTTCAGGCGTCGAAGCGCTGTCGCGTACCGTAATCCGTGCAATCCTTCCCGTTTGTCCCGGCTGTACAGCAGTAGGCGTGCCTAAAATTGCACCGCTTTCGTCAAGCGAAAGACCTGCGGGAAGCGCTCCCGAAGTAAGGGTAAAATGATACGGAAGCGTACCGCCGCTTACTATTGAAGCTATATTAACTTCGGTTATCGGTTTTCCGACATAGGATTTGGGAATGTCTACGTTGTTTTGGCTGAGCGCAAGATGTCCGCTGCTTGAGACGGGATATTCTTTTGAAATAACCCATGCGTATGAATAACCCTCATAGTTACCTACGCCCGAAACGCTCCATTCATCGTAAGAGGTACCGTCATCGACGCTTACAAATACTTTTATGTCGGGCGCAAGCATATATTGCGCGCTTTCAGCACCGTCTATGCGCACTTGCGTTTGTACTCGGTAGATTCCTTCCGTACAAGGCTGACCGGAAACATCCTGCCATTCCGTTCCGTTCTTTTTTTCCCATCCGTACATAGAATTATTCGCGATAAGCTTTGCGGGCTCTCCCTCTACGCTTGCAGGCAGATAGTCTGTGTATGTATAAGAAAGACCGTCCGGTATCGGGCTGCCTAATACGAGGGGGGCGGTTTTTGCACGCACTTGGGTAATTGCAATCCGTTCGCCGCCGGCGCTTTCAAAGCTCACCTTTACATCGACCGCATCTGTTACGGTGTGGACATAGGTGTTTGTAGAGTTGCTTATGACGGCGCCGTCTACCTTCCACTCTTTTACTTTGTGATTCGTCTTAGGCATTGCCGTAAAGGTTACGGTTTTGCCTTTTTGTACTACATCGTTCGGCATAATTATTGTGCCGTCTACCCTTGCCTCAATGGTACCGTTCGGAGGCAAGCCTTCTATGCCGAAGCTTACGGCAAAGACGGACGGTGCGGGTGTTCCTTCTCCCGAATCGCTGCCGTTCGAACAGCTTGCAAAAACGAACGCAGCTGCAAACAGCAAGGCGCCCGCTATAATCGGTACGCTTTTTAAAAAGCCTTTACCGAGCCCCCTCCCTATACGGAAGTATAGGTGTTCCTTTGTTTACAGTCATCATAAACCTCCTCTGAAAACTTTTGCAGAAAGTTGCAACTTTCTATTGCCGAATGCTTCCGGCATCTTATATTATAACATATTTTTACAATTTTCACAGGCGATTTGCGATATGATTTGCAGGCAGCTGTCTGGCGTACCGAGCGGTATACTTGCTTGAGGCGATGCCGACTGTGCTCGTACGCTAATGCCGTATTTTTAAAGATGACTTTTTTGCCGCGCTGTGTTATGCTGTATCTCATGATTTGTTTGCCGAAAAAATACGGTTTGATCGCGTTATGCGCCCTTTCGTTTGCGCTTGTGTCCTGTTCCCGCGTTATGGGATACGGCATGCTGCTGTGGGATATCCCCGAGCGCGGCCTGCAAGACGGCGATATCCTTCCCGTGTATATCCGTTCAAATATTTCTCACACCTATGCCGTCTCCGCCCCCGGTTCCAAAGAGCGCTTCGATATCCCGCTGTGGCAGATTACGCCGCCGGCATCCCGCCGTTCGCTCAAAAAGGCGGCCGGGCAGTACGCGGAATTCCTCCATCGCTATGCGTCGGTAAAGCTCGACGGACTTCCGATCCGCGCGGAACCGGTCAATACGGCGAGGCAAGTGTACCGTCTCAGAAAAGGCGAAATTATTAAGATTCTGTATAAGGGAGAGGGGCAGGCCGTTATGGTCGGCTCCGATGCGCTTGCGGGAAATTGGCTGCGTGTTTTGACATCGAGCGGTACGCAGGGCTGGTGCTTTTCGTACAATCTCGAGCTCTTTGAAACACAAAAGGGAGGAGTCGTCGAAACGGGAGAGGGGAGCGGTGCCGAAGAAAAAGACGACGTATTTGAAAAGCTTGCCGGGACGATATGGTATCCCGATTATTACCGCGCGATGATACGCGAAAAGAGAGTCGATCCGCTTCGCATGAATGCCGCCTATTGTTTTACGGTCGACGCCGAAAATCGAAAAGTATCGCTGAACCTTCCCGAACGCTACGGCTCGTGGGAATACGGAGAAGCACTTAAAACGGCGGACGGCGAATATACGTTTACCGATACCCCCGTAAAGGTTTCCGTCAAAAACAATTATATCGCCGTTACTTGCGCCGACGATGCGGGCAGACCGCGCGATTATAATTTTATCGCACTCGGAGAAGACGTCGATATAACAGCCCTCGTCGCCGAAGAAAAAGAGCGGCGAGAAGCCGAATATGCACGCATTGCAGCGGCGGGGCCGAATTTTAAAAGCGCTGCATACGGACAGCTTTCGCTCAAAGGCGACGGTTCCTTTACGTGGCGGGGCAACCGGAGGCTCGTTCCGTCTCTCATCGCCGAAAGCGCAAAGGGAGGCGGTACGGTCGGGATCGATTATTTTATCGACGCATCGCTTTCGCCGCAGTACGACGGTGTGCTTTCGTTTTCCTTTGAAGGCATGAAAGCCAAAGTGAATTTTTTGTACAAAATCGAAGCGAACGGCATACGCCTTGAAGATGCGTCCGAAGCGCGCTTTGAAGGCAATACCCTCGTGCGGCGGGGAGCAAGTCCGCTCGTCATCTTTTTCAAAAAAAATTAGCAGCGGTTGTCATGGCTTTCGTTCAGTTTTCAAAAGTGTCGCTCGCGTTCGGCGGCCGCGACATATTAAAAAACGTTTCGATCAATCTGCAGTCGGGCACTAAAGCCGCTCTTACGGGAGCGAACGGGGAAGGAAAATCGACGCTCATCAAAGTGATGGCCGGGCTCATCCCCTGCGACAGCGGAACGAGAGTCGTGCAAAAGGATGCGCGCATCGGCTATTTGCCGCAGTCGGGGCTTACGCACGCGGGACGCACGCTGCTTGAAGAAGCGGATACCGCGTTTCAATTCGGCTACGATATGCAGGCGGAAATCGACCGGATAGGCGACGAACTTTCGCTGTACCCGGAACGCGCATCCGATCTTGCCGCTCGGCAAGCTTCTCTTATTGCGGCGCTCGACGAAAGCGGCTGGCACAGGAGGCGGGCGCAGGCGGAAGCGGTGCTTTCGGGGCTCGGTTTTTCACGCGAAGATTTTACCAAACGGACGGAAGCGTTTTCGGGCGGCTGGCAGATGCGGATCGCCCTTGCAAAAGTGCTCATGCAAAATCCCGACATACTCCTCCTCGACGAGCCGACGAATTACCTCGACATAGAAGCGCGTACTTGGCTCGAACGGTTTTTGCAGTCGTTCAAAGGCGGATTTTTGCTCGTCAGCCACGACCGCTATTTTCTCGACGTCAGCGTTACCGATGTGTACGAACTTTTCGGCGGCGAACTCAAACGCTATCCGGGAAACTTTACGCACTACGAAGCGGTGCGCAAAACCGAATTGAAAACGCTCATCGCCTCTTACGAACAGCAGCAAAAGGAAATCCGTCACCTCGAAGAATTTATCAGGCGCTTCGGTGCAAAAGCGACAAAGGCATCTCAAGCGCAGGAGCGGCAAAAGCAGCTCGATAAAATACAGCGCATCGAGATTCCCGAATCGATGAAGAAAATCCGCTTTACTTTTCCACCGGCTCCTCATGCGGGAAAGGTCGTGCTCCGCATAAACGGCGTAACGAAAAGTTATGACGGAGAACACAATGTGCTCGACAAGCTCGACGTGACGATCGAAAACGGGGATCGGCTCGTGGTCGCAGGGCATAACGGAGCGGGCAAATCGACGCTCCTCCGGATCATCGCGGGGGAAGATACTGCTTTTTCGGGCGAGCTCATATTCGGAAGCGGCGTGCGTACGGGGTATTTTTCTCAGGACAGTTCGGAAGAAATCTCCGGCAGCGAAAGCATCATCGATTATATCGAAAGTGCGGCTCCGCTTGAAATGATTCCGAAAGTGCGCGACATGCTCGGTGCGTTTTTGTTTCGCGGAGACGACGTATTTAAAAGTTTGGACGTGCTTTCGGGCGGGGAGAAAAACCGCATTGCACTCTTAAAGCTTTTGCTCGAGCCGGTCAATTTTCTCGTGCTCGACGAACCGACGAATCACCTCGACATGCATTCGAAAGACGTGCTCATGCAGGCGCTCAAAGATTTCGGCGGTACCGTCGTATTTGTGAGCCATGACCGCGGTTTTATCGAAGGGCTTTCGACGCGCGTGCTCGCTCTCGAAACGGGGCGCTTCCGCATTTTTCCGGGCGATTATGCGTATTACCTTGAACGCATCGAAGCGGAAAAAAACGGAACGGTTGCCGGTATGCCTTTTTCGTCTTCGTCCGACGGAAAGGCGCAATTCGTCTCTCGTACGGCCGGATCGGGGATGAGCGAAAAGCTTTCCGGTACGAACGATGCGCTCGCGGGCGGACAGCTTTCGTGGGAAAAAGCGAAAAAGCGAAAAGCCGAACAGCGAAAACTCGAACGCGAAGTCGAACGGCTCGAAACGGAAATCGCCGCGCTCGAAGCGCAAAAGGCCGAATGCGAAAACGAACTTGCAAAGCCCGAAGTGTATGCGTCGGGAGAAAAATCGCGCGTCGTGCAAAAGCGCCTCGCGGATACGGAAGCGCGTCTTACGGCTCTCGGCGAAGAATGGGAGGTGGCCGCCGAAAGCGCGGAACGGGCAAAAGCGCAAAATTGATTTCCGTGATTGGAGATTTTTACCATTTGACACGAAGGCGGCTAATATGCTACAATAACACGTTGAGGCTCGGCGGCAGTATCGGGTCTATTTTGGGTGGAACAGGAGCGAGGTTGTGGCTCGGACGCAAAAATATAAAAAGTTGGAAAAAAAGGTCGCCTCAAAAACGAGCAGCGCATTTTTTTCTTTTTTAAATTGTATAAAAAACGGCGCGCAGCGGATATTTAAAATCCTCGACGGCAAGCTGACGATAATGATCGTTCCGCATTCGCAGAGTAAAGTTGTTAATTTCCAAACAAATGTTTTTGCTCTCGGTCTCGGCGTCGTGCTTGTCTTCGGTATCGTAGCATCTTTTTTCTACTTTGATCGCAGGGCGATCGGTTCAAGTGCCGAGATATCGCGCCTTTCGTCGCAGAATCGTTTGACGCAGGCGAGTCTCGACGAACTTCGCGACGAAAACATGAATCTCATGCAGGCGGCAAAGCGCTTTCAAACGTCGCTGTCGCAGTCGCTTGCCCTGCTCGGCATTACGGACAGTGCAAACGTCGCTCGTGCGTCGGTTTCGAACAGCGACCTCTCTTCGCTTTTCGGTACGCAGGAAACGGTGGCGGGTTCGATGCGCGAAACGGAAGACGTCAAGCAGCTTGCATCCTACCTTGAAAATGCGGTGCAGCCCGTCGAACAGATCGGTAAAATGCTTGAAAATCAAAATACGCTCTTTACGGAGATTCCGAGCGTTTGGCCGCTGAAAAACGTCAATGCGCATATTTCCATGGCCTTCGGTCCGAACGTGCACCCGATTACGGGACAGTGGTATATTCACAAGGGAATCGATTTTTCGACGTACCGCTCAGGTGATCCGGTTATTGCGACGGCGAGCGGGCAAGTCGTTACGGTCGGCTACGACGCAAGCTACGGCAATTACATTATTATCAAACATAAACACGGCATCTACACGCGCTATGCGCACTTGATGTCTTCGCGCGTGACAAAGGGACAGTTCATCTCTCAGCGCGATGTCATCGGCTATGTCGGCAACACCGGCGTTACGACGGGGCCGCACTTGCATTACGAAGTGCATATCGGTTCGGATGTCGTAGACCCTGCAAAGTACATCAACGTAAAGCTTTCGAATTGACTTATGGCGCTGCGCTCCGACGACTTTTCGATCAACACGGTTATCGGTGAAGGTTCGACCGTTTCCGGTGATCTTCGGATAAACGGCTCCGTCCGTTTGGACGGCGACGTACGCGGCGATCTCGACACCGACGGCAACGTGCAGATCGGCGAGCGGGCGCGGCTGTGCGGCAATCTTACGGCGAAGTCCGCGATCGTCGGCGGTATCGTGCTCGGCGACATCATTGCAAAAGAAAGCGTAACGCTGCTTTCATCGGCTGCCGTTATCGGCGATATCATTTCGCAAAAAGTCCGGATCGAAGAAAAGGTAATCTTTCACGGACACTGCATTTCCATCGAAGACGAAGCGAAATACCTCGCAGCATCGGAGCGCTACCTCGAAGCGAAAGCTATCCGCACGAAGGCGGCGTTTGCATGAACACGGTCGATCCGCTGGGACAGGCGCTTTATTTTACTGCGGTGTCTTCGGCTGCGGGAGAAGCGGCAAAGGAAGCAAAGAAAAAAAAAGCGGGTGCACAGCAGAGCGCGGGAATTTTTTCCGCGATGCTGAAAAAAAACGAAGAAGCAAACGAACTTGCGTCGGCGGGACTTCCGAGCGAAATCGCGGGGATGTCCGTTGAAGACGCCGTCGTTTTTTTGAAAGACCGCGTAACGACTGCCGGCGACAAGCTCATCGATTCGATGACGGAAGATGCCTTTGCCGAATATCGGCGTGCGGTGAGCCAGTTTATGAAGTACGTCGTAAAGTACAGCTTCGAGATTGAGGAACTCTCGGGGCGGCGCAATCGGCGGACAAATAAAGAGCGGATATTCGTGCAAGTGCGGATTATCGACGAAAAGCTCAACAATCTTGCGGCGGAAATCCTTGCAAATCAAGCCGATAAATTTTTGCTTTTGAAACGCGTCGAAGAGATCCGCGGTTTGCTCGTAGACGTGCTTGCTTCTTGATGTTAAAATAAAAATTAATAAATCCGAAAAAACCTTCTGAGAATTGTAATTTTTTTTCGGGGTTCCGATTGTTAAAACCGAAAAACGCGCAAACGCGCGGGAGAGGCGACGATGAGCGATATTTTTGAAAACGATATAGATGATGAGAGCGAAAATCTTGAAGCGCTTGAAGATGCTGTGGACGAAAGCGATCAGGGAGAGGCGGATTTTACGCCCGATAAACCGCTGTATCATTTAAAACTCGAATACTCGCGCGAAAGCATTTACGCGACGGCCGGCGGCGTGCAGGGCATCGAAGCGGGCATACGCGTCATCGTCCCGACGCGGTACGGGCGCGATATTGCAGTCGTGCTCGGCGAAACGAAAAAGCCGCGCGGCGTGCGGCAGAGCGATATCGTCGACATAGACCGCGTCGTATCGAAAGAAGACGCAAAGCGTGCGGAAGAACTGAAAGTAAAAGAAAGCGATGCTGTAAAAATTTTTAAAGAAAAAGTCGCCTATCATCGTCTCGACATGAAATTGATTCAAGTGCATTTTCTAGTCGCCGAGCAAAAGGCGTTGTTTTTTTTCAGCTCCGACAACCGCGTCGACTTTCGTGAACTCGTCAAAGATTTGGTGTCCGTATTTAAAATGCGCATCGAACTGCGGCAAATAGGCGTGCGCGACGAAGCGCGCATCACCGGAGGTCTCGGCGTCTGCGGCCGTCCGTATTGCTGTCACGCCGTTTCGGATAAGATCAAGCCGGTGTCGATCCGCATGGCAAAGGATCAAAATCTTTCGCTCAATTCGATGAAGATTTCGGGGCAGTGCGGCAGGCTTTTATGCTGTCTTTCGTATGAATTCGATTGGTACAACGACGCGCGGAAAAATTTGCCGTCGGAAGGTATTCGCCTTTTTTACGACGGAACGAATTTTAAAATCACCGAAGTAAATCCGATCACGTCTACGATAAAAATGCTCGGAGAAGACGGCCGCCTGCTCGAAGTGAACGCCAAGCGCTTTGCCAAAGATTCGGGCAACCGCTGGCGTATCGGCTGACGTGCCGTAGTGCCGATCGCGGGCGTTGCAAAATTTTAAATCGAATGCCGCATTTTTATCGTAGGGCGCAGACGAGATATTCGCTTTGTTCGGTAAATGCTTCCATCGCGTATGAGCCGTAAAACGAAAAATCGGTAAAGCCCGCTTCTTTTGCGAATGAAGCGATTTCGTCTTTTGCGAGCGGATAGAACGCTTCGTTTTTCATGACGGTGAGAACTTTGCCCGTACCCGTTTCGAGCGTTTGGCTCATAAAAAACGCACCGTCGTTTCCTGTCGTAAGCGTCGACGACAGTTTAACCCGGATGCTGCTGCGCGTACGGAGTTCCGTCTTGCCGCTTTGCAGCGCGCGAGGAAAATTATACAGATGGAGGATGAGCGTTCCGCCTTCCGTGAGCAGCGCTTTGCAGTCGAAAAAGAATTTGCGTACAAGCGTTTTATCTCTAACGAAGACGATGCGGCTGTTCAGGCAGGAGATGACGTTATAGAAATTTTTTCCGAGAAAGCGTGTCATGTCGAGCGTCGAAAGCTGAAAAAAACGTATCGGCATGAGCTGCGTCCTTCGGCGCAGCGCCGCTATTTCTATGAGCTCTTTTGAAACTTCAATGCCCGTTATGTCTGCGCCGCTTTTGACAAGCACGTGTTCGAGCGCACCGGTTCCGCATCCTATCTGCAAAAATCGCGCCGGTGTCGGATAGGATTCTTGTATACGGCTGTAAAATTTTTTTTGTTCTTCTGTGACGGGATACAATTCGTCGTAATATTCGGTTACATTTTGTATAAAAGTCATACGTTCATTATAAAGCATCTTGTCGGAAAAGCAAGGATATATTCGGCTTGTTTCGTCCGTGTCGAAAAATCACACGTGCGAAAATATCACATGTCTGCGATAACGTCGAAAAAATTATTGCAATATCGTATTGATTATTGTATACTGTATCGTACCGGAACGGGAAATGTGCAAAATAAAATCGGTTTAAGCATTGTAAAAAATATTATCTCGCTTCTCGAAAACTGTACCGAGTCGTTTGCGTTTGTATACGATATCGCAACAGATACGTTTTTTGTATCGGAGCGAGCTTTGGCTCATTTCGATTTCCCCGGCGTGCAATTTTCGGGAGCGGTGCGGAAAATCATCACCTTTGTGCATGAAGACGAACGCGTCCGCTGCAGTGCCGATATCGAATCGATCATTGCAAATAAAAAGTCGAAAATAAAAGCGACGTATCATATTCGCAACAAATACGGCGAATATGTTCCTGCCGAAATCAGAATGTTGCACTTGCCCGTTCCTTTGGGTGATATCGTTGCCGGTTCCGTCGGTTCCGCCGAAAAGCATCCTTTTTTTGAAGACGATAACCTCGGTTCGGAACGGGACGCTCAGTTCGATTTCGATACGGCGCGCATGGATACGGGAACGCTGAGCGGTTTTGCCATGCAGATCGAAATCGACAATTTTATTTCGATAAACGAACACGTCGGTTTTGAAGCCGGAAACGAAATATTGTCCATCGTCGCGGATGCGTGTAAACGGCAATGCATAAACGGCACGAAAGTGTATCTGCTTTCCGGCAGAAAATTTCTTTTGATAAATTTCAGCGGTGAAAGTGCGGATGAAATACGCCGCAGCTACAGCGGCATAAAGCAAAGCATACGGGAAGCCGAATACGCGTCGGGTTACAAGCGCATGTTTACCATTTCCGTCGGCGGTATCGCTTTTATCAACGATACAAGCACGCTTAGGGAGATGCTTGCTAAACTTTTGTTTACCGTAGAATCCGCCAAAAACAGCGGCAAAGATACGCTCGAGCTGTTCAATGCCCGCGAATATGCAAACTATCTTCGTACGCTCGAAATCGAAAGTGCGGTGCGCGATTCCATAAAAAATAAGTTTGAAGGATTTACGCTTCTGTTTCAGCCGATCGTAAATGCAAAGACGGTGCAGAAACGCAAAGGCGGCAGCTTGTCGAAAATCGTCATCGGCGCCGAATCGCTTTTGCGCTGGAAAAACGAACGCTTCGGTACGGTCGGCGCGGGAGAGCTTATTTCCATCCTTGAACGAAGCGGACTCATCGTGCCGGTTGGACGGTGGATACTCATAAAAGCGTTTGCACAGTGTGCCGCGTGGAATACGCTGTTTCCCGATCTCTATGTGAGCGTCAATATTTCCTTTGTGCAGATTTTGCAGTCGAACCTCGTCAGTGAAGTGCAGATCGCACTCGAGCGTACGAAGGTCAATCCGAAAAATATCGTGCTCGAAATAACGGAAAGCGGCAACATCGACGATGAAGAAATTCAATCGGTACTCGCAGAGCTTTTGGCGCTCGGCCTTAAAATCGATATCGACGATTTCGGTACGGGATTTTCGAACCTGCGCTATCTGCAGGATATCCACGCAAATACGCTCAAGCTCGATTATACGTTTATCCAAAAAGCACTCACCGGCGATATGAAAGATTTAAAGATAATCGAATTCGTCGTCGGCATGGCGCACGCGCTCGGTATGACGGTGTGCATGGAAGGTATCGAATCGTACGGCAACGTGGAAAAGCTTTTGCCCTTCGGACCCGATAAATTTCAAGGCTATCTGTTCAGTCATCCGGTCGACGCGCGCACGTTCGCAAAGGAAAATCTGCACGCATAATGCAGGCGCAGGCAGCGCACTCGCATGGCGGCTCGCGGTGCTGCCGTGTGTGCCGCTTTGCGTGTTGCAATTTTCAGCTTCCCGTCATACAATGATACCTATGGTTATCTTTAAAATACACAATAAAGCAATTCGTTTTACAGCATCCGTTATATGCGCGTTTATCGTCTCCGCTGCGGCATCTCAGTGTTTTGCCGAATCGCCTGTCGGCGGCGAATCCGTTTCCAATTTCCAATACATGAAAAAAATCTCTGCCGTATTCGATTTTGTGCAGCAGAATTACGTCGATGAAATCGATTCAAAAGTGCTCTACGAAGGAGCGCTCAAAGGTATGCTCGACTCGTTGAAAGATCCGTATACGCAGTACCTCGACCAAAACACGATGCGCCCGCTCTCCGATACGACGGCCGGCAATTTCGGCGGCGTCGGCCTTTCCATCAGTAAGCCCGTCGAATCGTCTTCCGAAAAACCGGCCTACGTTGAAGTCGCTTCTCCGATCGAAGATACGCCCGGTGCTAAGGCCGGTATCCTGTCGGGTGATTATATTACGGCGATCGACGGGGAAGCTACGGCTCCTATGACGATGGAAGAAGTGCTCAATCATTTGCGCGGCAAAGCGGGCACGCCGGTTATCGTTTCGATTTTGCGAGGCAAAGACATCAGATTCGACGTAACGCTCGTCCGAGCGCTCATCGAAGTGCCGACGGTAAAGTACGGCATGATAGGCGCTGCGGGCTATCTCCGCATAATCGAATTTACGCCCGATACGCCCAAGCGTGTGCAGGAAGCGCTCGATTCGTTTGCAAAGGCGAACTATAAAGATTTAATAATCGATCTGCGCGACAATCCCGGAGGACTTATCACGAGCGTCGCAGACGTCGCGGATAAATTCATTGATTCGGGAACGCTCGTTTCGACAAAGAGCCGCCTCGCATTTGAAAACAAGGTCTTTACCGCGAACGCCAAAAAGACGACGGTTTCGGCAGGTCTTCCGATTGTCGTGCTCATAAATCGCGGTTCGGCGTCCGCATCGGAGATTTTGGCGGGGGCGCTCAAAGACAATCACCTCGCATACCTCGTCGGTCAGCGTACTTACGGCAAGGGTTCGGTTCAGCAAGTGATTCCGCTCAGCGCTTCCGACGGTTTTAAAATTACGATGGCACGCTACTATACGCCGAGCGATACGAATATCGATAAAGTCGGCATTCCCCCCGACAGAGAAGTGCTCTATCCCGAACTGAATGATGCCGAAGAAAAAGCCTACGCGGAACTTATTAAATCGAATGCGATCGCATCCTACGTCGATTCTCACAGAGGTATGACCGAACGCGACATCGCATCTTACGCGCTCGTTTTGCAAAAAAAATATCCGCTGAATGCGGCTTTGCTTCGCCGTCTTATCCGTGTCCGCGTAAACCGCTTAAAGCCCGCAATGCTCTACGATTCGGATTACGACATTCAGCTGAACGCTGCGATCGAGATTTTAAAATCGAGCGATTTTCAAAAGCTCGTGCGTTCGGCAAAGACGCTCAAAGAGCTGCAAGATGAAGTCGAAGCGAAAAAGAAAGCGGGAGTCTAAAGCGTGCGGCAATTTCTCTCCGATGCTGCTCCGGACGAAAAGGGACTGATAGCCGTTTCGGGGAAAAGTTTTACGCACCTGTGCCGTGTCCTCCGCGCAAAGCCGGGCGATATGCTCGCCGTGCGGGTTCCGGGCGGATTTCTTTTTTCCATGACCGTCGCACGCATCGATGACGTTCGGGGCATTGCCGTATTGCAAAAGTGCGGATTGGGAGTGGCCTCAGTCGTGCGCGGGGTCGGAGCCGCCGATATCGATAAGGATCGCCGTGCCGTCGAATATACGCTTTTTCAATTTATCGCGAAGCCGCAAAAGATGGAACTCATTGTCCGACAGGCTTGCGAGTGCGGAGTGAAAACGATAGTTCCCGTCGCAGGCGAGTATTCGCAAAAGGGCAGCATCGCTTCTCTGGCAGGAAAAGCCGAACGCTTTGCGCGGATCATCAAAGAAGCTCGCGAGCAGAGCGGCTCTCCCGTGGAAACCTCAGTCGCCGAAACCGCTGATGTTCGAGGAGTATGTGAAGTGTGGAGACGGATGAGCGAAAAAGCGCGAAACACGTCGGCAGCCGTCGTCCTCTCGGAGCGGAATGATTTTTGCATGCCGTTTTCGGACGCGGTTTTCGCAGGCGTTACGTGCGCGGCGATCGCCGTCGGATGTGAAGGCGGCATCAGCCCGGATGAAATGACAGCGCTCCGAAACGCGGGATTTACGTCCGTTCACTTTGCGGGAAATATTTTGCGATGTGAAACCGCTGCCCTCTACGGCATCGCAGCCCTTCAAACCGTGCTCGCCGAATTCGCAAAGTGATGATAATATAGCGCAGGGGTACGGTTACGGTTTTTCGATTTCGTCTTCGGTGAGGCCGGTAGCTTGCGCTATGTTTTCAATCGATAGCCCCATGCCGAGCAAGTTTTTTGCCGTTTCAAGCTTAGCTTGGTATGAGCCTTCCTGCAGAGCGATTTCCCGCTCTTCTTCCCGCTGTACGGCGATGTCTACATCGTAATCGTATTCGGCAATTAACATATTCATCACATCCTTTGACTTTCGCAACAGATACTCCTGCAGGATGTCGTTTTGTATGCACTCTTTGATCGCGTTCTTAAAA
>NZ_AVQI01000027.1 GCF_000468115.1 Treponema socranskii subsp. socranskii VPI DR56BR1116 = ATCC 35536 | reverse complement strand
CGAGACGGCTCTGTTTACAACTGTTCGATTTCCGCTTCGGTGAGACCGGTCGCTTGGGCGATAACACGCTGCCGCTCACCTCTTGACAAATAATATACCGATCGGTACATTATATACCGAACGGTATACAGGTATGACAATAAACGATAACAGCAGAGATGCAATTCTCAACACGGCAATACGCCTTTTTTCACAAAAGGGATACGAAGGAGTCGGCGTGCAGGAAATTTGCGAAAACGCAAATATTACAAAGCCGACCTTATATTATTTTTTCAAAAGCAAGCAGGGGCTTTTGCAGGCGATAGCGGATTCAAAGGGTGCGGAGCTTTTGCAAAAGCTCGAACGTGCCGCAGCGTACGAGCACGATTTTTTGAAAAGCCTGACACGCATCCTGACCGCGACAATCGATTTCGCCCTCGAAAATCCCGATTTTTTTAATCTGCACAGCGTGCTTTTAAATGCGCCGGGCAATGCGGAAACCGAAGCGGTCTACGCGCCGTTAAAAAAACGCTTCGATTCGGTGTTTTCGGAATTTTTTATTAAATCCGCGCACGAGTTCGGCAATATGCGCGGAAAAGAAAAACTGTATTCCATACTGTACCACAACAACGTTATTTCGGTTTCGCTTTTATGCGTACATCAAAAATTGTCCGGAGACGACCAAACGATTTACCGCATCGTACACGGCTTTGTCTACGGCGTAGCAAACTGATGCCGGGAGATGTATATGTCAAATTTATTTTCGGATAAAATTTTTTATCATATCTATGCACTGGGAATGGGGAATTGCCCGAAGCGGAATGATTTTGCGTGTCCTGCCGGGGATTTTTTTGAAAAACTTTCGGAGCAGTTGGACAGGATTCGATCCTTGGGCTGTAATGCGCTCCTCATCGGGCCGATTTTTGAGTCGAGCGCGCACGGATACGATACGGTCGATTATTATCATATAGATCGCCGGTTGGGGAACAACGAGCGCTTTAAACGGTTTTGCCGTCTGTGCCGTGAAAAGGGATTCGCGGTAGTGCTGGATGCGGTATTCAATCATACGGGGCGGGATTTTTTTGCGTTTAAGGATATTCGGCAAAAAGGGCAATACAGCGCTTACAAAGATTGGTATGTCAATATTGATTTTTCCCGGCGGAGTGCCGAGGGGGACTGCTTTGAATATGAAGGCTGGGCGGGCTGCAAGGATTTGGTAAAACTGAATGTCGATAACGACGCCGTACGGGAACATCTTTTCGGCGCGGTAAAAATGTGGATCGAAGAATTCGCAATAGACGGCCTGCGCCTCGATGCGGCGGATGTGCTGAGTAAAACATTCCTCGATGCGCTGGCTTCCTTTTGCCGAAGTATAAAGAGCGATTTTTGGCTGATGGGTGAAGTCGTGCACGGCGACTATTCCGAATGGGCGCGGAACGGCAGGCTCGATTCGGTAACGAACTATCAGATATACAAATCGCTTTGGTCGTGTTTGAACGATCGGAATATGTATGAGCTTTCGTATAATTTGAACAGAGAATATAACGGCGAAAGCGGTATGTATAAAGACATCGCATTGTACAATTTTGCGGACAACCACGATGTAAATCGAGCGGTCAGTGCGCTCACCTCTCCGGAGCGGCACCTGCATCTGCTATACGGGCTGCTCTTTACGATTCCCGGCATCCCGTCCGTTTACTACGGCAGCGAATACGGTATACGGGGAGTGCGGAAAGTCGACGGCGATTACGAACTTCGCCCTCCGCTTCCGCCTTTCGCTCAGCTTCCGGATTTTACGCAGCCGGGTTTTGACGCGGGCTTTATCCGTACGTCCATTGAAACATTTTCGAAAATACGACGGAGCCGTCCCGCTTTGCAGCGCGGTTCGTACCGGCAGGAGTTTATTGCAAACCGGCAATTCGGCTTTTGGCGCGAATGTTCCGAAGAAAAAATCCTGATCATCGTAAATTCGGATTTTGTGCAGGCCTGTGTTTTTTTACCTACTATCCCTGAGGGTGAATATGAAAATCTGACGGACGGAAGGGTCTGTCATTCCGATGATTTGAAAGAACTGCAAACGGCTCCGTGTTCAATACTGATATTGCGCAAAAACGAATGATCGGAAAATCATTTTGTTAAATTTATCCGAAAATCATTCCGTGCATTACACCTGCACGGCTCCTTGACGCAGCACGCGGAGGGTACCCGAACTTATATCGACGATGGTCGACGGAAGGGCGCCCGACGTATCGCCCGATGAAATTATTAAATCGACATCGTCTTCAAACGTTTCGATAATGTCGCCTATTTTTTCAAGTACGGGTTTTCCGCTTTTGTTGACGCTCGTCGAATAGACGGGACCGCTTTGCGCGATGACAGCTCTCAGCCACGCATCTCCCGGGCAGCGATACGCGGCAGTGCCCCCCGTTCCGTCGTTTACGATGATCGTGAGCGCGCCCGGCCATTTTGCAAGGAGAGAATCCGGTACGGCGTCCTTTGCATAACGGCGGATTTCATCGGGATGCGCGATGAGGCGGATAAAAGGTTTTCCTTCGTCCCTGCCCTTTATCGCCCGTATTTTTTCTTCGGTTCGGAATATCTTTTCGCCGCTTTCGACGATGCCCGAAAAACCGTACACGGTGTCCGTCGGAAGGATAACGATTTTTCCGCACTTTAAAAAATCGATACAGAGGGAAGCCGCTTTTTCGTCGGTTTTGTGCATAATCACCGTACACCGCCGAAAGACGCATATCGTATTTTATCGCGCGATTCGGAACGAGGTCTGTGCATGCGGTCGGCCGAAGCATTTTTCAGTCCGTCTTCTCCTGCAAAACTTTGCTTCTTTTTTCTTCGCGCCATAGTTTCTCCGCTTTCTCCGGCAAGCGTCAAAAGCACAAAGATAAGCGCAAAAAACGCGATGCCGCACGCTTTGCACGTCCGCTCGCTCATAAAGGCTATGGGTGCGCGCCGGATGACGGTTCCCGTATCGTAGAGCGGCGCTTCGTAGGGCTTAAGTCCGGTGATTTTCACGAGTTTTTCTCCCTCGCTCACGTAATCGAGCTTGCGCGCATAGGCTGCGATAACGTCTTTATCTTTTTCGAGCGCCGTACATTCGAGGGAAAGTTCGTCGTGTATCTTTTGGATGATCGCCGTTTGCCTGCTTATCACGCGTTTTTGTTTTTGCAGCTGATTGTATACGATGATGCCGTCTCTGCCGGCGAAAAACGAAAGAAGTACATATACGAGGGTACCGGCAAAGAAAGCCGAAAGCGTTTTTGTCAGCGTCATATTGTCTTTATCGGTGTAATCACCTATTTTCTGAAACGGAAATATATGTTATACTGTACCGATAATATTGTCGGAATTTTCCCGACAGCATACTGTTTTTTTGCAGCTTTTATGCCGATAGTATAACGGATAGACTATGCATCTCTGCACATAGAGGGGAATGATATGGCTCATAGTATTGATAACAAAAACGAACTCGACAGTTACGGCGTCTGGGTAAAGCGGGCTCCCGAATCCGAACCCCGGAAATCCGAAAGCGGTGATAATTTTAATTTCGACGTCGATCTGCCCGATTTTTCAGACATAGACTCACCTGCATCCGAAAAAACGCAAAACGATACGCTTGCCGTCGAAGATGTCTCGATCGAAGATTTTCTCGACAACGGTTTTTCGGAACCTCCCGTTCCCGACGATACGCTTGAAACGCTCGCTCCGACCGAAGAAACCATACCCGATTTTTTCGGTGCAGAAGAAGCGAAAATCGATTCCGCACAGGATTTCATGCCGGCAGAAAACGAAGAAAATACCGTCCTCCCCGAACTTCCCGAATCGCTCGATACGGCTTTTGTACAAGACGATGCGGCGGCATCTCCCGAAGCGACAGTTACGGAAGATGTCGACCTGTCCGATTTCGGAGTCGATTTCAGCGCCGATGAAGCGCCTTCGGATACGCCGTCGCCCGGAAGCGCGGCACCCGTTCGAGTGCAAGCGCCGCGTGCCGATTACGATCTTACCGTTTCGGCCGACGACGGCGCCCTTCCCGCCGCACAGACAAACGCCGTCCCCGACAGCTTCGACGAAGAAGCAAAATCGCTTATGGACAGTGTTTCCGCACCGCGGACGGAAAGCAACGATCTTTTGCGGCAAATCGTCGAAGATCTTTCGGGATTAAAAAACGAAATCTCCGCACTGAAAACGGAATTCGCCGAATTAAAATCGCGCGGAGGAACTCCGGCAACGGAAGCGCAGGCCGGAGGATTTTTCAGCGATTTGGACGAAGACGAAACGATTTCACTTTCCGGCGACGAACTCGACAATATCATGAGCAGCGCCGATTTCCTGAATAACGAAAGCAAAGTCGATGCGCTTGCAGAAGAAACAAAAGCCGCCGAAAAAAGTGCAGAGGCGGTCGACCTCTCCGTCGTTCCCGAAACTCCCGTCGCGGAAAAACCTGCGGAAGAATTTTCAGCGGATAATTTTTTTACACCGGAATCCGATGCGATTCCCGAACTTTCGCCGGAACCCGATACCGTTTCCGAAGCAGATCTCGAAGAACTCCCCGAAGAAGCCGAGCTTGAAGAGCTTCCCGATGCGGAACTCGATCTTCCCGAAGAGCTGTCGATTCCGAAAGTCGACGACATCTTAGCCGGAACCGTACCAAGTGAGCCTGTCGCAGATGTGCAGAATTCGCCCTCACAGACGGAGTTCCCCGACGCCGCAACGGACGACTTTTTCCAAGCGGATACGACAGCGACGGATGATTTTTTCAAAACCGAATCGGAGCAGCCTGCGACGCCGGACGATTTTTTTACGGCGGATTCCGTTGCTGCGGAAACTTCTCCGGCAGAAGTCGCCTTTACCGACGCCGAAGAACCTGCGGCAAAAGCGGATTCTGCGTCCGCTTCAAAAGCTTCCGGTCTGCCTGCAAATTTGACCGAAGAAATCAAATCGGTTCTCCTGTATATGGATCAGCTGCTCGAAGATTTGCCCGAAGAAAAGATCGTCGAATTCGCGCGTTCGGAACAATTCGCGACGTATAAAAAACTTTTTGCGGATTTGGGATTGGCATAATATGGGCTTGCTCGGTCTCGCTTCGGGCGGACAGGCAAAAAAATCTCCCGGTCTTTTAGCCGCGGCCGCTCCGCTTGTACAAAAAACGTCGTACGCTTCGTTTTCAAAGCTGTGCAAAGATTTTCATATCCGACACGGTGCCGTCTTTCAAATGACCGACGGCAGCTTTACGATGAGCGGCTGTACGGGACTTGACGCTGCAAGCGCAGTTCTTTCCGTTTCATCTTCCGATTTTTGGGACGGCACGATCGGCAAAGATCCGTCCGTAAAAAGCTTTTCAAAGCCGGCCGGCAATCTCACCGCGTTTTACCAGCTTTTTTCACCGCGCATAAAAGAAAAGCTTTCATGTCTTCATTTTTTGCGCCTCTCATCCGATGCGATCTTTGTAAAAGCGGATTTTATAGGGGAAGATTCCGTTCCGCCCGTCGAAGCGATAAAAATCCCCCTTGCAGAATTTATTAAAAACGGCGATAGTCGAAAAAACAACAAATCGCTTTTTTCCGTCGACTCCTCTCTTTTACAGGAAAAAGATGCAACGCTCTTTTTGCTGTCGACAAAAATTGCGATAAACAGAATACTCGTTTCCGATGCGCCAAAAAGCGCGCCTATCAAAGATCGGATTTTCACTGCGATCTACGCAGATGCGGCCGACATACTCGAACGCTCCTTTGCCGCTCCGAACATCTGCTGCAGGGGCAAAAACGGTGAACTGCATATCGTCCTCTTTTGCCGTGCGGATTTCGACGAAGCCGTTTTGCAATTTCACGTAAACCGAGCGCTCACTCCCCTGCTCGACGCGGCGGCGGAATCGCTCATGCTCATCAAAGCGGGCACGGCGCACACAACCGAAGATATCGAACGATTTACCGCCGAAGGTTGATGCCTTGGGCATACGCTTTTTTACCGCAAAAAGCGGTCTTCCGTCCTGCGCCGCAAACGCCACGAATCTCCATTCATCCTACGATCCCGAACGCGAAGCCGAACGCTTTGTCGACGCAATGTCGCCTTCTTTTTATCCGCAGTACATCGTCGTCACCGAACCCGCCCTATCGTATTGCGCGCAGTTTTTTCGAAAGCGCTTTCCCGCTGCCGTCCTCGTCGCCGTGCGTTATGCGCCGGATTTTGCCGAAGCGGACAAAGGGTGGGATATCGTTTTCGATGCGGCGCAAAGTGCGCTCCGGCTTTCGGATACGCTCTTCGACAAACTCGGCGAAGAAGGTTTGTGCTCCGCTCTTTTCGCTTCGTGGCAGCCGTCCGCACGTGCATTTCCCGAAAAAAATGCAGCGGTCTGGCAGGAGATAAAATACGCGGTCGATAAGGGACGCGACGTCCTCTTTACGCGAAGCTGTTTTGCCTCTCGCTGGATAGCGAATGCGTTTTTTATCTGCAGGCACATAGAACGCGCACGGCGCATCGTCAAAGGCTCATCTCCCGTCGTCGTCGCAGCTTCAGGGCCGAGCCTCAAAAGCGCACTCCCCTATCTCGCGCAGTTTCGACCGTCGTACTTTCTCATTGCCGCATCATCCGCTCTTTCGGTTTTAACTGCATACGGCATCATCCCCGATGTCTGCATCGCAACCGACGGCGGCTTTTACGCAAAAGCGCACTTGTCGCCGCTGCTGCGTTTTCCGCACATACCACTTGCGCTCGCCCAAGAAGCTTCGTGCAGCGGAGATATTTTATCGACGAGCGGCATCATCCCGCTGTCATACGGCGACGGATTTGCCGCAAGCCTTTTTGCAGCGTGCGGCATCCCTTCGATGAAAATCGAACGAAACGGTACGGTCAGCGGCAGCGCGCTCGACTTTGCGCAGAGCATAACGGACGGGAGCGTTTTTTTGTGCGGACTCGATATGGCGTCCGCTTCCGGCTTGCAGCACGCCCGGCCGAATGCGCTCGAAGAAAAAGCCACAGCGTCCTGCATGAAAACATATCCGAACGAAACGAAAAGCAGCGCTTCCCGCTTTGCTTCCGGTTCGCTTGAACTTTATCGAAAATGGTTTCAATCGCTTCCGAAAGCGCGGGTAAAAAACGTATACCGCTTCGCGCACGATTACCGCTTTTTAAATACGCTCGGCGCGATCGCCGATGTCGATACCGCTTTTTTTGAACAATCGCTTTCGCAGCAACGAATCTTGCCGCGCATCGAAGATGAAGCACTTCCGAAAAAAGAAGCCGTACAAAAAGCCGCGCTCGATTTTTTAAAGCTGCACGCAGGAAGCGACGCATGGCTTCACGAAATTTTTCCCGCGGAATACGTTTCGCGGCAGCGTGAAATCGATGCGGAAAAAAAAGGGAGCAAAACGGAAACGCTCGCAAAAAAAAGCGACGCGCTGTCGAAAAAGATTGCGAGGATAATAGGATGAAGGTGCTTTTTTCATCGATCGTCACCGCGAAAAATGGAAGCCCCGTCCCCCTTTTTTACAACGGCAAAAGCATGCACTCGCGCTACGACCCGGAAAAAGAAGCGGAACAGGCGGCTTTGCACGTAAACGAATCGAAGTTTTTTATCGTCGCGGGAGCGGGCGGCGGCTACTTTATCCGCGCGCTCAAAAAACGCTTTCCCGGCTCTATCATCCTCGCTGCTGAAAACTCGCAGGAAGACATCGATTTTTTAAATCGGATCCCCGTCTTTAGAGATCTGCTTTCGGACAAGCACATCCGCATCTTTCCCCTTGAAAAAACGTTCGGCACGATGCTCGGCTTTTACGTACCCGCGTTTTACGGTTCGTTTTCAATCATCGAAACGCCTTCGTGGGCGAACGAAAACAAAAGCGGCATCGAAGTCTTTCGAGCCGAGACGACGAGCGCGGCGAAAGCGATTGTAGCCGATTATTCCGCCCAAACACACTTCGGAAAAATCTGGCAGCGCAATATCATCGCAAACCTCACTCAAATCGGCGCTCAATCCCGCACGACCGGCGATGCGCAATCTGCAGGGACGGACGGCACACAAAACAAAGCGGCGTTCACCGCTCCCGCCGGAAAAACGGCGCTCATCGCAGCGGCAGGTCCTTCGCTCGACAAAGCGATTTTATACATCAAAAAAAAGCGAAACGATTTTTATATCGTTGCAACCGATACCGCATACCGAAGTTTTTCAAAGCGCGGCATAGGATGCGACGCCGTCGTGTCGATCGACGGTCAAATTCTGTCGGCGGAACATTTTTTCTCCGAAACGGAACGGCATCGAACGCTCTTCATTTTCGACTTGTGCGCTCATCCGAGCGCAGTGCGTTTTATTAAAAAATCCGGCGGTAAAATCGCCTTCGTTCAAACAGGTCATCCGCTTGCCGAGTACGCATCGCGGTTTTCGGAACGCAAAAGGGGTACACCTTTTCCGCACGTTGCGACGGGAGCGGGAACGGTGACGATCGCCGCGCTCGACTTTGTACTCAAAGCGGGTTTTTCCGATATCGCCGTCTGCGGAGCGGACTTTTCGTATTCGGAAAAACCCTACATGAAAGGCACCTACCTCGACTCGCTCTACAACGCCGAAAGCGGACGTACCCGTTCGGCGGAGACGGCATTCGACGCGCTTATGTTCCGCACCGAACTTTTTCAAAACGCAGGTTCCCGCACGACGGAGATGCTCGACGCATACCGCAAAACGTTCGAATCGCACCTCGCAGAATACTGTACGCATATCGACCGTGACGGCGTTTTCTACCGCGCAAGCGCAAAAAAAACACCCTCTCCGCTCCGCTTTTGCACTTCATTCGATATGGCGTCGTTCGCCGTATTTTTTAAAACCGATTTTTCGCATTCCGTACGGGAGCTTTCATATCCCGATTTTGATCCCGCAATCGCATCGTTATTTCCCGCCGTCGCTTCTCTTCGGAAATCAAAAAACGAAAACGCAGGCAAAACTTTTTCCGAACTCTTGAAACTTGCATACGCCGAGATTCTGAGATATACTCGACAATATGAAACGTAAAAGCATTACCGTGTATTCGATCGTCATATCCGCAATCTTTGCGGCGGCAATCATATTTTTGTGCTACAAACTCGGCTGCGAATACGCCGCCGGAAGAGAGCGCACCGGCCGTACATTCGACAGCCTCGCTGCCGCAACCCGAGACGCACTTTCACGCTACGGCGATTCGTCTTCCGACTTCCGAGACGCTTTCGTAAAAGCGTGCGGCACGTACGACGACTACGCTTTTATCACTTTAAAAAACACATCGGGTATTCTCTTCGCCTATCCGCAAAACGAAGACATTTCATCGATACGCACGTCGCAGTTTTGCGAAATGCATTCGAGCAGCTTTCAAGCGGGAGATGACACGTACATTCTCTCGGCATCGATGTATCTCATCCGGCCTGTTTTCGTCTTTTACTATGCGCGCTTTTCGTTTATCGTCATACTCGTCATTACCGTATTTACGCTCATTTTAATACTGTATTTGCATTTTGCGAATTCCGAAAACACCGCAGCGGACCGTACCGACATTATCCCCGAAGCGGCATACGATGATGCTCCTCTCGCGCCGGCGGAAAACGGCTCCTACCCCTTCGACGACGATTTTCCGATTGACGACGGATTTTCGACGGCCGATACGATTGCAGCGGACAACAAAGACAAGTACGACGCTTTATCCGTACCGGATGCCGCATTGCCCGATACGGACGATGTATTTGAGGAAGAAGAAATTATGCGGCGGGATGCAGCCGCGCACCTAAAAATGTCCGGCGGCACAGCCGGGGACGATGCGGAAAAAATATCCTACGGCCGATTCGAAAACGATACAAGCGGCAGTGAAACGACCTACGTTCCGCCTGAAACGCCGTTTGTGGAAGAAGCGAACGAAGCGCAAAACGATTCGGCAGACCGCTTTTCGCCCCTCACGGGTTTCGGCCAGGCGTACAATCTTGAAGGGCGGCTCGACGGTGAATTGATACGAGCGGCATCTTCGGAACGGGATCTGTCGCTGTTTATGATACGTATTCCGAACCTCTCGTTCACTTCAAGCGCATCAAAACGAATATGCGCATACCTTTTCGAACGCTTTCAATCGAACGATCTGCTTTTCGAATATATGACCGACGGATTTTCGATAATTAAACTCGATACGACCGTCGACGGCGCCCTCGAAATTGCCGCCGGGGTTCGAGAAGATATCGTCAAAATAATAAAAGGCGAAAATATGGAACCGAAATGTGCAATCGGCATTTCGTCCCGCTCCGTGCGGATGCTGCCGGGAAAGCGCCTCATACAGGAAGCGAGCGAAGCGCTTGAAAACGCATTGCACGATGAAACTTCCCCGATCGTCGCATTCCGCGCAGATGCCGACAAATACCGCAGGTTTATCGAGGAAAGGCAAAGCTGAGCGGGCGTTATTCCCTGCACGGACTTCAGAGCTTCCGTTTTACCGCCGCGTTTTTATCCGCAGAAGCCTCACCTTTTACCGCATCTGCACTTTTATCCGCAGCGGTTTTGTCCGCTCCGCTTTCGTCGGCAGCTCCGCTTTTATCCGCAGGAGCTGAGGTCTTATCCGCTGCGTTTCCTTCCGAAGTTTCATCTTTTGTATCCGCAGAGCCGCCTTTCGAAGCTTTTTCCTCGGCCGGCTTTTTCAAATCGGACAAACGCTTTTCGTAATCGGCAAGGGATGCGCTTTCGGGAAACCGTTCTTTTAAGAGCGCGATAGATTCTTCCGCACCGGCCGTATCTTTTTGAGAGAGCAAAACGGCGATGAAGTTCACGAGCACCGTTTCATTTTGCGGATTTTCATCGACGAGCGTTTTATACGCCGCCTTTGCACCTGCAAGATCGCCCGACATCGCTTGTATATACGCAAGCGACATCCGCACGCTCACGTTTTGAGCATCGCGCTCGAGCAGCCGTTTGTAGATTTTTTCGGCTTCCGGCCAATTTTTCGACAGCGCGTACATCCTGCCCAATTTGTATATCGCAGTCCAATAGAGGCTTTCGTCCTGCATTGCACGCTTATAATACGGAGCGGCTTTATCGTATTTTTCAAGTTCGGCGTATGCATCGGCGATTGCCATGTATTCGGCGGCAAGGGATGAGCGGGTGACGGCAGCTTCTCCGGGGATCGGAAAATGCGCGCCCGTTTTGCACGAAACGATCAACAACGCCGCTAAAAGGACAGCCGCTTTCCGCATCATCAACCCAACACTGTCTGTTCGATTTTGTACAGCTGCGATCGGTACAAACCTGCGATATTGCTTCCGTAATCGGCGATGAGCTGCATGATATTGCGCGGCGAATCTTTGGCATCCGTGCCGTTCAATCGGTCACCCGCATCCCCCAAGCCGGGCATGATGTATGCGGACGTGTTGAGCGCGGGATCGAGCCACAGCGTATAGCACGTGCAGTTTTCAAGGGCGCGCGTAACGCGGATACAGCCTTTGAGCGCGGAAATCGTGTTAAAAAATTGAATCGATTTCGGACGGACGCCCTGCCCCTGCAGATATTTTACGACGGTGACGAGAGAGCCGCCGGTCGCATTCATCGGGTCTGCGAAAATCAAATCCTTTCCGTCGAGCTCTTCGAGATTGAAAAACGACTTTTTCAAATTCAAAACGTATTCCATATCCGCTTCCGATTTTTGATCATTGCGGCTGATTTTAAAAAGTGCAAAGGGCGTCACGTAATCGTGCGACGAATACTCTTCGATCTCTTTCGATATGATCATGCTCGGAAGCAGCGCGCCGCGGAGCATAACGCACATCACGGCGTTTTCGATTTTCGAATCGATATCGGGTATTTTGTGGACGGCGTAATTCTGCACCGGATAGGTTACCGGCGTTTTGACGATCATATAATTTTTTTTCGACGAATGCGCATCGGTGTACGCCATACGAAACAACATTTCATACGCGCGTTGGCTGTAATAGATAAATTCCTGATGACTCGTATTTATATCGCGCAGCTTCGAGATGACGCGGGACGCTTCGGCGTGCGCGCCCTCTTCGGTGACAAAGGAATAGACGCGTATGTGCGGGTGCCCCGCACAGATCTCCTGCATTTTGTGTCCCATCGCATTGAACGCATCGATGATCTTTTGTTTGTTTACAGGATCGAACGACTTCATCGTTTCTTTGTACATTTTATCGAGCTCATCCAAATCGATTTGATCCTGCCGCGTCAAGTACCCGTCGAGGTCTTCCGCTTTCAAGATAACTTCATCGCCTGCCATAGTTCCTCCGCGATCGCCTAAAATTTCAAAGCCGCACCGATTTTTCATTCGGCTTCTGCGGCATATTTTTACAATACGAACAATTTATACAGCTGCCGCTTATTGATTCGAATACCCGATACCGTAATATTCGTCGGCGAATTTCTCGTCGTTTGCGCGTTTGTCAAACCGAATGCGAGAGCAAGCATCGCCTCTCCCGCGCGCACGATATTTTTATTATTAAAATCGAATTCGATCGACATGAGATACTGATCTTCATGCGCGCTGTCGCTTATCATTGCGCCTTTGACGTAATTGAGCTGCAGATTTAAATTCGTGCCTGTGAGGATCGTCAAAAACGAAAGCGGGTTCGGCGCGTAAAAACGTATTTCGCTCCCCGACACATCGAGCCAGTCATAGACGGCATCGCTCACATTGTGCGAGATACTCCCTCCGTATGCGTGAGCATCGAAAGCTGAAAGCATGGGCCTCACGTCGTTTGCGGCGCACACGATACTCGGCGACGGAAAAGCGAGAGAAACGCCGTTCGACGCGTAATAAAAATACGGACGAATGCTTCTTTCGGGTATATGGGTTTCGGTTTTCCACTGTGCGCTTTTTAAAAGAAGCGCTTGAGCCGTGCGCCTCGGAATATTTCCGGAAACGGCAGCTTCGACCGAAAAGCTCGTTTTCGTGCGCGAAATCGCCGCGTAAATCGTATCGATGCGGCCTGAGATAAGCTTTGCATCGCTTTCGGAAATATGCTGCGCGCTCGCCCTCAAAATCCGTTCGACGAGTTCGCCGTCCGTTTTTTTCGGGATCCGCATATAAAAAGAGGCATCCCCCGAAAGCAAATCGATCGGATTGACTTCCGCTCCTTTCGGAAGCGACGCACACGATCCCAGAATAACAAGGGTAAGAGAAGCAAAAACGGCCGCATATACGGACGGCAAATTACGCCTTTTCAATTTGTACCTTCCACAGTTTATCTTCGGCTTCGACGTTCTTTCCCGAAAGGGAGGCGAGCCAAAAAGACGAAACGGCGAGCGTTTCGTTTTCGATAAAGGGTGCAAAGAGTTCGTACGCGGATTTGAGTTCCGCATCGCCTGAAAGCGAAAGACGGATCCGATCGGTAACGGCAAAACCGCTTTCCTTTCTGAGGTTTTGTATGCCGCGCACCAAATCGCGCACCCAGCCTTCTTTTTTAAGCTCGTCGGTGATCTTCGTGTCCAAGCCCACCGTCAGCGTGCCGTCGTTGAGCACTTTCAAATCGTCTTTTTCGATGCGCTCGACGTTCACTTTCGTGCCGTCGAGGTCGATGCTCTTCCCTTCGACTTCGATCGTCAATTTCGAACCGTCGAGGATCGTTTGAATGGCTTCATGGTCGAGAGAAGCGATCTTTGCGGATGCCTCTTTCATGAGCGGACCGATTTCTTTTCCGAGTACGCGGAAATTCGCCTTCGCCCGGTATTCGACCAGTTCGTCTTCCCGTTCGTGAAAGATGATGCGCTTGACGTTGAGTTCTTCGCGTATGGAATCTTCCATTTCGGCAAGGACTTTTTTTTCTTCGGGATCCCGCGTTACGAGAGCCGCGCTTTCAAGCGGCTGTCGGTTTTTTATATTGAATTGATTTCTGAGCGCGTGTCCCATCGAAACGGCTTTTTGCACCGCTTCCATTTTAAACTCGAGCGCTTCGTTCCGCAGCTTTTCGCCGTATACGGGATAGTCTTCGAGGTGTACCGATTCTTTATCGCTTTTCGTGCGGAGATTTTGCCAAATCGTTTCGGTGATAAAGGGGATAAAGGGACATGCGGCGAGCGCAAAAGTTTTGAGCGCGATGTACAGCGCCGCGTACGCTTCCTTTTTATCGCGGTCGTTTTCGCTTTTCCAAAAACGGCGGCGGTTTCGTCGGATATACCAATTGTTGAGTTCGTCGATAAAATGCACGATGGGATCGATCGCACCGGAAAGGTCGTAGGAGTCGAGAGAAGCGCTTACGCTTTTGACGAGCTTTTGCGTGATCGAAAGGAGCCACGCATCGAGCGGATTTTGCGGAAGCGCTTCATCGAATTCATGTCCGTCGGGCGAGATGCCGTCGATATTCGCATACTGCACAAAAAAGCTGTAACTGTTCCACAACGGTATGACGATGCCTTTTAAAATATCGCGCACGCCGTCGTCCGAATAGCGAAGGTCGTCCGCTTTGACGACCGGAGAGTGCATGAGAAAGAGGCGTATCGCGTCGGCGCCGAATTTTGAAATCGCTTCTTCGGGATCCGTGTAATTGCGGAGACTCTTCGACATTTTGCGCCCGTCCGAAGCGAGCACGAGACCGCTTACGATACAGTTTTTAAATGCGGGGCGATCGAAGAGTTCGGCTGCGAGCACGGTGAGCGTATAAAACCAGCCGCGCGTTTGGTCGAGACCCTCCGAAATAAAATCCGCCGGAAAATGCTTTTCGAAATACTCTTTATTTTCAAAGGGATAATGATTTTGCGCATAAGGCATGGAACCGGATTCGAACCAGCAGTCGAGCACTTCGGGAATGCGCTTCATTGTACCGCCGCAGCTTTTGCACGGAATCGTAATCTTGTCGACGAACTGTTTGTGCAGATCTTCGGGATAGACGCCCGAAAGGGCTTTGAGCTCTTCCCTGCTTCCGACACAGATCGATTCTTTGCACGAATCGCATTTCCAAATCGGAATCGGATTGCCCCAAAAGCGGTTTCGGCTGATCGCCCAATCGCGCGCGCCCGAAAGCCATTTTCCGAACCGCCCGTCTTTGATATGCGGCGGCCGCCAATTGATTTCGGCATTCGCTTTGAGCAATACGTCGCGCTCTTCGGAAACGTTTACGAACCAGCTTCCGATGCTGCGGTAGATGAGCGGAGAAGCGCACCTCCAGCAATGAGGATAGGAGTGCACGATCGTATCCCGTTTGATGAGTTTTCCTTCGGCTTTCAAACGCGACATGATGTCTTTGTCGCAGTCTTTGACGAAGCGGCCTTCGTAGTCGGACACTTCATGCGTAAAGCGGCATTCGGCGTCGATCGGTTCGGCACAGGGAATACCCGTACCCTGAAAAAGCTTGCTGTCGTCTTCACCGAAACCGGGCGCCGTATGGACGATGCCCGTACCGTCTTCGGTCGAAACGAAATCTCCGTTGAATATCCTGAACGCACCGACAGAGCCGTCGTCCATTACCGCCAGATGTTTAAAATACGGAAAAAGCGGTTCGTAGGTCGCGCCTAAAAAATCGCTTCCCTTTCGGGTATAAACGATCGAATACTCTTTTTCGTCTTTATAATATGCACCGAGGCGCGCCGCTGCGAGGATATAATAATCACCCGAAGCGGTATCGCGCACTTTAACGTAATCGATATCCGGCCCCATCGCAAGACCTTCGTTCGAAGGAAGCGTCCACGGAGTCGTCGTCCACGCAAGAAAATACGTACTCCCGTTTGCAAAATCCGCATCGTCTATGGCATCGGGAGCTTTTGTCGCCTTAAACCGCACCGTGATCGCAGGATCCTGCACGTCCTTATAGCCGAGGGCGAGTTCGTGATTCGAAAGAACCGTCGCGCAGCGCGGGCAATATGGCAGGATATAGCTTCCTTCGTAGATGAGATTTTTATCCCACAGCGCTTTTACGACCCACCAAATCGATTCCATGTAATCGGGCATCATCGTTTTATAATCGTTGTCGAAATCGACCCAGCGCCCCATGCGCGTGATGATCCTCCGCCACTCGTCCGTATAACGCAGCACGCTCGCACGGCACGCATCGTTGAATTTTTCGACGCCGTAAGCTTCGATTTCGTGCTTGGAATTGATGCCGAGTTCTTTTTCGATTAAATTTTCGACGGGAAGCCCGTGACAGTCCCATCCGAAACGGCGTTCGACTTTTTTCCCCTTCATCGTCTGATAGCGCGGGATAATATCTTTGATCGTCGAAGGAATAAAATGCCCGAAATGCGGCAATCCCGTCGCAAACGGAGGCCCGTCGTAAAACACGTATTCTTCAGCGCCTTCGCGCTGTGCGAGGGACTTTTTAAACGTATCGTTGTCCCGCCAAAACTTCAGAACCTCTTCTTCCTGCTTGGGAAAGTCCGCTTTCGGATTTACCGGTGTATACACAAAACGCCTCTATAGTTAAAGTGGAAAACAGTATACAGGAAAAAGGGAAAAAATACTAGAGCGCGCGATTTCGAGCAGTGCGGAGAAATCGCGCGCGTCTTCTATGAGAGAAAAACGCGCCAAGCGTTTTTCAACTCCAGACTTTCAAAAATAAATCCGAGCAGTGCGCAGGATTTTTTCGCGTCTCCTATGAGAGAAAAACGGCTTAGCCGTTTTTCAACTCCAGACTTTCAAAAATAAATCCGAGCAGTGGTCGTTCGCGGTACATCCGTATACCGCTCACTACCGTATTTTTGCTGCGCAAAAATACGCGACCATTTCGTAAAGATACGACACGGCATCCCTGCCGTGCGTTGAAGGACGTTCCCCGCGCAGGATTTTTTCGCGTTTCCTATAAAAGAAAAACGCACCAAGCGTTTTCAACTCTCGACTTCAAAAAAGCGATTTCGAGCAGTGCGGAACTTGCAACGAGCACGAAGCTTCATACCTTTTATTACATCCGAAAGGATGAAGTATAAAAGCATCCGCACGGATAAAAGAAAAACGGCTTGGCTGTCACGGAAATCAATTTTTACCTAAAAGGTCGGATGTCGAGCTTTTTGAAAAGCAAATACTATTACAGTTTTTCGATTTCCGCTTCCGAGAGACCGGTCGCTTTCGCTATCATTTCAATGTCCAGCCGCATATCCGATAAAATTTTTGCCGTTTCCCGCTTTGCTTGATACGATCCCGCGGCGATGCCGTCGCGTCGGCCTCTGCGTATTCCCGCAGCAACGCCCCGTTCAAAGCCGATCTTTTCA
>NZ_AVQI01000026.1 GCF_000468115.1 Treponema socranskii subsp. socranskii VPI DR56BR1116 = ATCC 35536 | reverse complement strand
CTAAAGGGGATACTCCTTTGGAATCCCCAAACCGGAGGTTTGGGCGGTGTTCAATTATCACCCATTACTCCTGCGCCGTAACGCAAATGCCGCGCGCTTCGCCTTTTTCGGTACCGAGTTTGTTCTCGGTAACGGTACCGTCTGCTGCAATGTGCCACCACACGGGTTTGTTCTTGTAGTCGGTGTCCAGATAAAAACCTGCGGCATACAGGTCGCCTCCGGCAGCGCACAGCGCATACACTCCGCCAGAAACGGTTGAAAGCTCTTTATACAGCGAAGCGCTTGTCCCTTCGATTTTCCATACAGCGGCTCTGCTGGCGTTCGTCCATCCTGCGGCATAGACGGTGCCGTCGTGCACACACAGGGCATAGACTCCCTTGGTGCCGGAAACGCTAATCGGGGTAACGGTTCCGCCTTCTACCTTCCACAAATTGCCTGCTGCAACATAGACCGAAGCCCCCGCCGTACACACGTCATAAGAATAGTCAGCCTCTCCTTGGGGTCCCAATTCCGTTTCGCGCATCGTACCGCCGTCAGGAAGTGTCCACAAAAACGCTTTTTCGGTGGAACCTTGCCGTTTATAGCCTGCCGCGTATAGCGTATCGGTACTTGTGCACAGTGCGCAGGCTTCCGCATAGTCTGTCGAGGACGTTACTTTATACAAAAAGGTTACGGCAGGGTTGCCGGGGTCGCTGATGTCGGTAATGCTTGCACCGCTATCGGTGCCGTCATACGTTTTCCCTGCAACAAGGGTTTTTCCCTTATAAAAGGCGATGTCATAGGCAGAGCTCCACCGGTTATTGCCGATCCAGTGCAGGCTGCCGTCCTTTTTCCATACGAGCGGCCTGGCAATGCCGTAGTTTTTTTCCTTGCCTGCAATGTATACGTCCTTTCCCCGGGAGCGCACTGCATACGGACATACATCGTCGGGAGCAGCTTCGTGCGCGCTCAATTGCGTGGGCACGCCGTTTTTCCATACGTAGGGTTTGTTATCGCGTGTTCCCGTAACGTACACGTCAACGGGGGCGGTTTTAAAGTGCACGGCGATGTCGGCGTTCGCCGTTACCGTGTGATTGTATGTTGCGTTCGTTTCTCCCGCGATGTCCGTGCCGCCGTCCGTCCATTTTTCCACCGCGTAGCCGAGAGCGGCCTCTGCGGTAAAGACAACGGTTTTGCTTTTTTCCACTTGCGCAGGCGAGATGATTTTGACGCCCTCAACTTCCGCCTTGAGCGTGCCGCCCGTGCCGCTTACACCGAAAGTTACGTTAACCTTTGTCGGCGGTGCGCTTGTAAGTTTGAACTTTACCGTTACGGTTACCGGCTGCGCTACCTTTAGTTTTGCGCTCGTGCTGCCGATTGTTCCGGTTCCTTCTTCAAAGGCGCCCGCGCTTACCGTCCAAAAATCAACGTTGTGCGTTGCGGGGTTGTCAGGTGTTGC
>NZ_AVQI01000025.1 GCF_000468115.1 Treponema socranskii subsp. socranskii VPI DR56BR1116 = ATCC 35536 | reverse complement strand
CCAAGCAAACTCGAAATAAAAAGTGTCGGCGATATTTCAGACGACATTTTTTATCGTACCTCCTTGATATGTTTTATTACGAATAAGCAAGTATCGTGAAAATAGTATACCGAGCGAAAGCGTTAGTCAAGGGAGCGCATTGTATCGCCCGGATTTGAAAACGGTGCCGGGCGTTGATTTTACTTTGTCACAATGCATCCGCATTCCGATACTTTTTACAATACCTTCATATTCGACGGCTTTTACGCTATTTTTTCAGAATAATAAAGCTCTTGGCAGCAACTTCCGAAGGAATCGTCGAAGACTCCGTTACGGAACCGGAACTCACATCAATAAGTTTTGTATAGCCTTCATGGCTAATAGATTGTTTTTCTGCGGTAGCATTAAAGTACACCAGGAAATCTTTCGTTGCATACTTCGTCAAGCCTGCCTTAACCTTTTCCGCAGTTGCAGAAGAATTAGCACCGAATGCGTCATGATTTCCCTTTCTTAAAGCGATTAAACCTTTGTACATATTATATACATCGGAGTAGGTGGTTTTAAAACCGAGATCGATAGCATTTATCTCATCGGGTTTATTGTAACTGTTTTCATCTCCTTGCTTTGTACGCAGGAATTCTTGTCCTCCGTTTATAAACGGCGTACCTTGAGCCAAGAATACGTATGCCGCAGCAAGCATGTCTTGCTTTTTAACGTCCTTCAGACCCGCCGCACCGATTTTGCCGAACAAATCGACGGGAGCTTTAGGCGGCGTTGTATAAGAATGAGAAATTGCCAGCTTATCAAACAAAGTATAGTTATCATGACATTCGACATAATTGATAAAACGACCGATGACATCTACATCTTGCTTTGACCCCAGCAAACCTTTTATTACAGCAGGGTCGCCAAATGTCCCTTGAACATGACCGAGCTTAAATCCGCCGAATTCGGCACCTTTAATGGCGTTGCGGAAATCGTCATCGAAGCAGGCAACTCCGTTGTTCGAATAAGCAGTGTCTGCACAATCATCTATACTGCCCTTTGTTCCTGCCGTGATTCCGTTTTTCACCCCGCTGGTGCCGCCCGTCCAAGGTTCTCCGTACACCATAACGTTTTTATCGATGGCTGAAAGTTCTCTATAAATTTCTTTCATAGTCGATTTTTCTATGCAGCCCATTAAATCGAAACGGAATCCGTTCATGTGATAATCAAGCATCCAATGTTTTAACGATTCAACTATATACTTTTTGGACATAGGAGCAGCCGTATCGATTTCATTTCCGCAGCCGCTGCCGTTTATATAAGTTCCGTCCGCCGCCATATTGTAGTAATAGTAGGGAGCGGTCATATCATAAAGAGAATCCGTTCCCGTTCCGCTTGTGTGGTTGTATACGACATCCATAATCACGGCAATACCGGCTTCATGAAGTTTGTTTATCAAAGTACGCAGTTCAAGGACTGCTTGCGTTCCGTCCGTGTAACCGGCCGAAACATAGCGTCCTTCAGGGACATTATAGTGATACGGATTGTATCCCCAGTTGTAGTCGGTATTTGAATTCTTTTCCGCATAGTCAAAAACGGGAAGAAGCTGAACGTGGGTAACTCCTAAATCCCGAAGATGCGCAATAACTTCAGTTCCGTTTGCAATTTCAAGATATTTTCCGGTAGTGGCTGCATTTTCCACTTTTGACCAGTCGCGGATATGCATTTCGTAAATCACCGCATCCGTATAAGATTTTGTCTGTGTACCGTTATTGCCGAACGGATTTTTGTAGTTTTCCTTTGTGCCGTAGTGCGCACCGGAAGGAATCGCAGATGTATCCGAATTTATATCTGCAATCTGCGCCGCAACGGAGTCCGCACCGGCAACTTTGGCATAAATATCACATACATCGTTTGATACGCCGCCGTTTGTAATTCTAAACTTATAATACTTGTAAGATGCAACGTTTACATTTGAAGCGGACCATATTCCATTGCCGTCTTTTGTCATATTTTGAATATGAGCGGGTGTTTCAAGTGAATTTGAATTATTAAAAAGTAAAAGTTTAACATCGCTTGCTAAAGGAGCCCAAGTTTTGAATGAAGCCGTAGTTCCGTTCAGCGTAAGTCCCAAATCGGTTCCGGGATATTCATAATCGCCGTACTGGGCTTTCGTTGCAGCCGTCATTCCGACTTCCAGCCCTGTCGACGGTTTAAACTTGGGATGGCTTATGAACCACTTTTTGGAAGGATCAAGATTTCCGCCGGCTTTTATGTACAACGTATCGGCAAAATTGTTGCTGCGATCGGAACTTGACTTGTAATCATAGTTTTTTACGTCAACAACGGAGATTTCTTCCCCATACTCGGATTTCAAAACAAAACCGTTGGAAGCCGCACTTGTTTCAAGTCCGAACTTAACGGAAAGTTTCAGTTTTATGATATCTACATCTTCTGTCGCAGCGGAAACCAAACTGGGGTCAAAAGTCGGTTCAACGGAATACACGGAAGGATCCTTATTTATAACCATAAAATGTTTACCGTCGGTCAAAGACATAAAACGGTCGTCATTAACGTCCTTATTCCAATCTGCATCACGAACAATAAAATTCAACTTATCGTTAGTTGCAATAACACTTTGTATGTCGGTCAAAGATGAAGTCAGTGTACTGATATCCCAATAGGCAATAGTTTTTCCGTCAATAGTGCGTGAAACGGCATTGCCCTTAGTCGCCGCATATCCAGGCCCTCCGTCGCCGCCTGTTTTCCAGAGCCACAGTCCCCAGTCTGCATATTTACCGTCAGGACGATAGTAGAAAAGAATTACTTTACTATCGGCATGATCGATTTCCTGCGCCAATTTCGATGCGGCGAAAAGAGATTCGGGCGGCTGTCCTATGGTACCCGGTTCAACGGCTTGCGCTATTTTATTACCGTCATCGGGACTTCCGGCACAGCCCGCAAAGAAGATGGCCGATACAAAAAGCACGGCAGCTCCGAATTTTAAAAGCATGTTCTTCATAGAAACCTCCTGAGGAAACGCTGATTAACAGCTCATCTTTTTGATATTTTTCTCAAACCTGTTTTTCGTTGCATAATACTTCTCATAATTATGATTTTTGCGTACTTCGTCTCGGGGCAAAGTGTGCATATATACAAAACGCTCCGATACGGGCTGACCGTACGGAGCGCTGTTTGAGATTGGAAAATCGTTGTGCCGGCGTTACCGTACATAGGTCCCTCGTCATACACAATCGGACTGATCAAACTATCCGCTATAGATATTATAATCCGTTTTCGCGCAGATTGCAATGCGCTCCCTTGCGAGATATCAAATAATGCGCTACACTCGTTTTATGAATGCAATTATCACCGTCGTCGGCTCGGATAAGGTCGGCATCATCGCAAAAGTGAGCGGCTTTCTTGCCGAGCACAAAGTCAATATAGCCGATATTTCGCAGACGATCCTTTCCGGAAATTTCGTTATGATGATGATGGTAAATCTCGACGGTGCCGATATTTCTATAGAAAACCTCCGCGCTGAAATGGATAAAACCGCAGACGCTATGGGCGTCGAAATCAACATCATGAGCGAAAAAGTGTTTTCCGCGATGCACCGGATTTGATCGTACCCGCAGGCGGATTTTGCGCCGAAAAAAAACGGATATTTGTCTTGACATATCGATTGAGATGATTATACATTTTATATGAGAGCTTCATGCAGTTTGAATGGGATGAAAAGAAAAATAATGAAAATATAAAAAAACACGGCATTTCATTCCTGCGTGCGGCACAGATTTTCTTTGATCCGAAGATGATCGATATGCCCGACATAGCACATTCGAATGAAAGCGAAGAACGATGGAACGGTATCGGTATGTGCGGGAGAGTTCTTTTTGTAGTGTATACGGAAAGAAATAATAAAATACGGATTATTTCAGCGAGAAAAGCGAATGAAAAGGAAAGAATCGAATACTACCGTAATTATGACCTCAGATGAAATCAAAAATCTTCCGCCGATGTCGAAAAAAGAACTTAAAGCGCTCGACGATGCAAATATAGTGTACGATGAAGATTGTCCCGAACTTACGGACGAACAGCTTCGACAGTTTAAGCCGCGATACGTAAATCATCCCGCTTCCGTACACGAAAAGCGGAAAGACGGAAAAATCTGTATCCCTATTGATTCCGATATTTTAAAGGCTTTGAAGTCGCCGCAAAAAGATTACGAAAAACGGATAAATACTATTTTGCGCCGCGTCGTATTGGGGTGATAAAAGCGCACTCGTTTTCCGATAAAAAAAATACGGGCGATTCGAACCGCGCGATTCCATAGTGCGCACAGCCCGTCCGCCCGTACAAACGATTTTTCGAATTGATTTACGCGCCGCCGACACCCTTGTCGATCGAAGCGCCGGTCGCTTTATTTACGGTAAAATTGATAAGCAATACGAGTACGATGATCATGAGGTTGATCGCGTTGCCGTACTGCGTATAGCCTTTTTCGTTGAACTGCATGAGCATCGTCGTGAGCACTTTGTTTTGCGGTGTGACGAGGAGTGCGAACAGCGAAAGCTCTCTCATGCACGAAATAAACGGCAGCAAAAATCCCGACAGAAACGTCGCCTTTTGAATCGGAACGATGATGTGTGACATGCGCTTTATCCACGGCACGCCGACAATGACGGCGGCTTCTTCGATTTCGTTTGAAAGCTGCAACATGGCGTTGACGCCGCTTCTCGATGCGAAGGGCAGATATTTTACCGAACCGATGAGCGCGAGGATAAAAAACGAACCGTATAAAAAAGGGATCTTCGTCGCAATCGAAAGGTAGATCGCACCGAACGCCATCGACGGCATGAGGTACGGGAAAAACGCGAGGTTGTTGACGAAAGTTGCCAATTTCGATCCGCGTCGTTTTCCGATCGCATAGCCGATAAGGATGCCGCTCGTGCCGGCGACGACGGAACACACGACCGACAGGCGGAGGCTGTTCCACAGCGTACGCCACACGTCGGCGCTCATGAGAATGCCCGCGTCCATGCCGTTTTCAAGGGCGGATTCGCCGCGTCCGATCCAAAAGTCGAGCGTAAAATTTTTCAGCGAATAATCGCCGGGCAGGAGAAGCATGGACTCAAGGGCAAAGGTGATGAGCGGCACGATCGCGATAAAGCACAAGAGGACGACGAGGACGGCAGAAAGCGGCGTCCTTGCGCCGCGAAGGTTCACGAGCGAAATCTGCGAAGATTTTCCGGTGATCGTCGTAAACGATTTTCGCCTGCCGGTAAACCATTGATTCAATCCCAATATGCCGATACCGAATAAAATCATCGTAAACGCGATGATGTATCCCTGCCCTTGGAAATTGCCGTTCATCATCGTGTACATCTTTGTCGTGAGCACCCAAAAGCGCACGGGCGATCCGAGAAAAACCGGAACGGCGTATGCGCTCATCGCGGAGGCGAACACGAGCAGAAAAGTCGAAAGAAGGGCGGGCATGACGATCGGCAGCGTAATTTTCCGCATGATCTTTGCGCGGCTCGCTTTTAAAATCGTCGCGGCTTCTTCGAGGTTTGCGTCCATATTGCGGAGGATGCCGCCGATGAGGATGTAGGCGAACGGCGAATAGTGAAGCCCGAGTACGACCGAGCAGGGAAAGATTCCGTAGACGAACCATTCCGGCATTGCGATGCCCGTAAGCGCCGTAAAGATGCCCGTGATACCCATACCGACGTTCGCATTTCTGAAAAAGTTCGTCCAAAACATCGCAAGCGTCCACGACGGCATGATATACGGAAAGACGAATACGAATGAAATGAATTTTTTATATTTGAGATTCGTTCTCGTAATGAGCCACGCGACCGATCCGCCGAAAAAAATCGCAATGACGGACGCGATGATCGCCATGAAAACCGTGTTCAGCAGCGGACGATAAAAATTATTAACGGAATATTCGCCGCCGGTGAGCAGTCTCTTCCAGTGGTACGGAGTGAGTGCGCCGATCGGTTTGCGTATGAGCTGCATTTCCATCGGATGAACGCTGTAGGTTTCCAATACGAGCGAAAGCAGCGGATACAACGTCAGCGCCGCGAGCAAAACGAAAAATACGACAAGGATGACGTTCGCGGGGTTTTGAAAAAATGTCTTTATATGATTCGCCGCTTTTTTTGACATGACAGCTCCCATCAGGCTATTTGGTCAGATTTTTTGAAATGAATTCGAAAACGTCCGCGTACGCTTCATTGATGTATTCGGGGTCTTCCATGACGAGACGCGTTTTCCAATACGAAAGCGGCTGATCGCCTTTGTTTACCGGAATGCTCGTATTTGAAGAATATGCGCCGATGTCTTTGCCCCACGGAGCGAATCCCGCAGACGATACCAAATGTTCGATAAAGAGCATGGACGTGTAGGGCATCGTCGTTGTTTTGACGATCTGGGCATAAAGCGGATACATAAAGCCTGCAAAGGGCTCGACCGTCGTATTTTTGCCGTCCGCATAGTACGAAGCGACTTCGAGATTTTCGGTACGCACGGTTTTCGAACGGAGCTTGCTCAAAACGAAAAGACCGATTTTTCCCGACGCTTCGGCATTTGAAATCTGTTCGGCCATCGTCGTATCCGAATTGCCGAAGGAGCAGTTGTGCAGGAATTCCGCGATCCATTTATAGCCGGCATTTTTGTAACTGTCGAGCTGAATGTCTTTTCCGTATAAGTCTTTATACGCTTTTGCAAGCTTGTCCGACCATGTTTTATTCGTCAGCATGATAAGAAAATTTTCGTTTACCTTTTCCGTTTCGGGGCTCTTAAAAAATACCCTGCCTTTCATCGCGGGTTCGGTCAGCTGCCATACGTTCGTGATTGCCGGAACGTTCGAACCGACGGTGTTGAAGATAAACAATTTATCGATGTATTGCTGTACGAGCGGCATTCTGTCCGAAGCGTCGATATTTGAAGCGACGGAAGAAGGTACATAATTCAAAAGATTGCCCGTATCGATCATCTGTACTTTCATAACCGCCCCGTTTTGCGTCAGCACGACGTCCGCACCGTCGATTTTGCCGCTGATTTCAGCCTGCAGTTTCGTATAGATTTCACTGTCTTTGACGTTCGTCGTTTCGACGTCGATGCCGTATAATTCGGTAAAGGCTTTTGCCGCCCTTGCGATGCGCGAACTCGTTCCGTACGCTTTGAATACGGTACCGGCAGATTTTGCCGCCGCCGCTTCTTCTTTCGCTTTTGCGACGAGTTCATCGTGCGACATGTTTTTTGCCGCGTCGATTGTTTGCTTGACGTTCATCTTTTGCGCATTTTTTGAACAGGAAGCGAGTACGCACAGCGATGCGCATAAAACGATTCCGGTCAGTATTTTTTTCATAGAAATCCTCCAAATAAATTTCATAACGATTTGATTTTTTTATATGGCGGGCTGAAATTACCGTTCAGCCGACAATATTCTATTGTACTACGGATTTTTGTTATGTGTCAAATATTTCATTTTTTAAAATGTGATGATCTCTTCATACACTTGAATTGCGAACTGATCGGTCATACCGGAAATATATTCGATGACGCATTTTTGGTACGACTCGTTGTCGTTTATATCGAAGACGTCGGCGGTATTGCAACGGAGAATCCGTTTTTTATCCGGGTGCCCGAGCGGCGCATAGTTTGCATATTTGACGAGCCAGTCTTCATAGGTTATGCACAGAGAGGGATAATAGCGCAGCGCTTGTCCCGCACGCCCGTTTTGCGCATAAGGCTGTACGCGCATGAGCACTTCGTACAGCGTTTTGATGATATTCGACGCGTAGTGCATGAATTCTTCTATGCGCCAGTGTGCATAGATCCGCCGGTAATTGAATTTTTTCAGTTCGATGATAAAACGGAAATACTCGTCCGAAAAACGCAAGCCGCCTTCGGGACTCGACTGCGTACACAAGTCGACGATCAAATCGTTTATCAAAACGGTCGTATTGACCGCTTTGCCGCTTCGGAACGCACCCTTCGCTTTGCCGTCGATGCCGAGCGTCGTCGCGACGATTTCACGCAGTTCGCGGTACGACGTCATATCGAGCATGTGGTATGTCCGCGCGTCTTCGATGTCGCGTCCCAAATACGCGATCTTGTCGGCGATCTTTACGACGCAGCCTTCCCACGTATACGGCTGTACGATGCCCGGCCGCTTTATCGAATAGAGATCGATCGCTTCAGTCCGCGGCACGATGCCCTGCTGATCGATTTCGCCGCAGTGGCAGATAAGCCCGTCTCGCACCGCATACGTCAAATTGAGCGGCTGTTCTATCCCGTCGGGATCGGCAAGCGTTTCGATATAGTCTGCAAAAAAAAGACTGTTCCGCTCATGCCAAAATTTTTTCGGCGCGTTCACGCCCGTTTTTTGTTCAAGCAGCGAATTGAGGCAATTTTCTCCGTGATGACCGAAAGGCGCATGTCCGATATCGTGACCGATCGCGATTGCAGCGGCAAGCTTTTCGTTCAAGCCGAGATATTTTGCGATTTCGGATGCGACCGAAGCGACGTGCAGTACGTGTTCCATGCGCGTACAGGTGTGATCGTTGTGCGGCGCAAAAAAAACCTGCGTTTTATGCTTTAAGCGGCTGAACGCGCGGGAGTGCAAAAGCCGTGTATAATCGCGCTCGAAGTCGGATCGGATTTCGTTGCCTCTTCCGTACAACGGCACTTCGCGTTTTATACATTCCGCCCAATTTTTGCTTTCGGGACAGCATCGCACGTCTTTAAAAGAATCTTTCATACAGCGGTTATTATATCACGGAAAAAGAACGTGAGTAAGTGCGCGGTTAAAAAAATAAGGCCACTGTTAAAAGGAGGAAAAACAGTGACCTTTGCGTTTGCATATAATGCTTACACTCTATAAACGACGGATGCGGAAAATAGTTACAACCGAAAAAAATTTTATGAAAATTACAAAGCGTAAGGTCGATAAATCTGCGGCACGTAGGCTCGCAATACAATCGTGTGATTTACCTGCGGCTTTTTTTTCTGTATACTTTTTTAACTATGGAAATGAAATGGGTCGTGCTCGCGCTTGCCGTTATGATGTATGCGCTCGTCATCATCGTGCAGCATAAAAAAATCGTATTTACATCGGCGGCGGCGCTCGTCATCCTGCTGCTGGGTGCGATATTTCCGGAAAGCATTTTTTCTTCCGGCGGCGTTCCGCTTCGCGCGTATCCTTTCATACACGCGTTCACATCCCTTGTCAACTGGAACGTGCTCATGATCTATGTGGGGAGCATGATAATAGCCGCGCTCTTTATCTATTCGCGGATGCCCGCGTATATTGCGGACATCATGGTGGAAAAAGCGCCGAACACCGGAATCGCAATCGTGCTCATCCTCGCGATGACAGGGATTATTTCGATCTTCGTCGAAAATGTTGCGACAGTGCTCGTCATGGCGCCGATAGCGCTTGCGCTGTGCAAAAAGCTTAAAATCGATCCGACGTATTTTATGATAGGACTTGCCGTCATGTCGAATCTTGAAGGGACAGCGACGCTCGTCGGAGATCCGCCGTCGATGATCTTTGCAAGTTACGCGGGTTATACGTTCAACGATTTTTTCGTACACGCGGCAAAGCCGTCGATTTTTTTCTTTATCCAAACGGGTATGATTACCGGCTGCCTGTATTTTTATCTGTTTTTTGCAAAGCAAAAAGAAAAACCCGATTTGGATAAAAGCGAAGTGATTTCACCTCTTCCGTTCTTTCTCCTGCTCGCGATGATCTTCGGTCTGGCCGCAATTTCGTTTTTGCATTTCGATTGTGAATTTTTGTCGGGACTGTACGTGCTTGTACTCGGCATTGCGGGTGTGCTGTGGTTCCGATTTGTACAGCGTCGGTCGCTGCGAGAAACGTGGCTGCTTATCAAAGGACTCGATTGGGAAACGATCGCGTTTTTGATCGGCATATTTATCGTCGTCGGCGCCATTTCGGAAACGGGGCTGCTCTCCGATTTTGCTCATACCCTTGCGCGCATTACCGGAGGCAATGTCTTCGTCGGCTTTATGCTGATCCTTACCGTATCGGTTGTGATTTCCGGCTTTGTCGACAATGTGCCGTATATTATCGTCATGCTGCCTGTCGCGCAGACGCTCGCTTCCCGGATGGATCTCGCCGCCGAATTGTATATGTTTGCACTCCTTATCGGTTCCTGTCTCGGCGGCAATTTGACACCTTTCGGAGCGAGTGCAAACGTCGTTGCGATGGGTATTCTCAAACGAGAAGGGTATCCGGTCGATTTTGCAGGCTGGCTTAAAACAGGAGCGCCCTTTACGATTTTGACGACGGCAGCTGCAGCCGCGGCACTGTGGTTTGTGTGGACCTAGCGTACATTGGGATATTGCAAAATGTGTATAAACTTTGTGTCACGCGTGACGGTAACGTACTTCTCGGTTTGCGTCTTGTGTGTGTAATCAAACGTCACGATACGGGGCATCGAAACGCAGCGGACGGATTTTCGCCGAAAGCATAGAGGCTGTCTCAAAAGTCGGTTGCTTTTTCGACAGCCCTTTTCGAAGCTCGGCTTATTAATTTTTATTTTTTAAGATATCGCGGATTTCTTCGAGCAGCACGATATCGGCGGGTTTGGCTGCGGGCGCTTCTTCTTTTTCTTCCTTTTTCTTAAAGCGCTCGAAGATTCTGACGACGACAAAGATACAGATTGCGACGATTAAAAAATCGACGACGGTTTGAATGAAATTGCCGTATGCGACCGTCGCTTCGCCGATCTTTACGCTTAAGCTCGTAAAATCGATGCCGCCGATCAACAGACCGATAAGCGGCATGATCATATCGTTGACGAGGCTCGAAATGATTTTGCCGAACGCACCGCCGATGATGACGCCGACCGCCATATCGACGACATTGCCGCGCGAAATGAATTTTTTAAAAGCCGTCGCTTCTTTCGAAGCTGCGGAAAAACCGCCTTTCAAACTGAACTTGTTTTCCGAATTGTTTTCACTCATGGGATACTCCTCTTGCTTGCTTAATACGATAGTATCAGAATATGCTTTGTTCGATGTTCTGTCAATGAGGGATCTGTATAAAGAGGCAAGCGGAATATCTGATCGGCGTCCTGTTCATATATTGATCAAAACTAGGCCTTTGTGATACTATTGTTGACAATTCGGGCCATTAGCTCAGTCGGTTAGAGCAGAGGACTCATAATCCTTTGGTCCCCGGTTCAAGTCCAGGATGGCCCAAAAAAATTAACAAAAAACCCGCAAGGTAATCCTTGCGGGTTTTTTGTTAAAACGGTGTACACTATTTCAATACTTTTGAAATGATGTATTTGGAAACGTTCATGCCGGCTTTTTCAGCAAGCTTTTGGATTTTCTCCCATTTTACATCATCGCATGAAATAGAGTGCGATTTTGACGCTTCGGCAGGATTCTTTGCTTTGCGTGGCGTTTTTACGACCGCTTTTTTTACGGCTGTCTTTGTTGTTGCTTTCATATTAATAAATATACCCTAACGCGAAAAATAAATCAATACGGAAAAGAAAAATAACAAATTATTAATATTAACGAATTTGAGGCGCGCTTGCATCGCCGCGCTTAAAACAAGTATAATGTACCGTGCACGATTATCCCGATCTTGTTAAGCAGCTGCCGATCGCTCCGTATCTGGACGATATCTGCGTCTCTCTTAAATCTTCCGGTTCTCATTCTCTCATACTTACGGCGGAAACGGGTGCGGGAAAATCGACTGCGCTTCCGCTCGCGCTTCTCAATCACTTTTCGGGGAAAATTATTATGCTCGAACCGCGGAGGATCGCATCTCTTTCCGTCGCATCTCGTGTTTCGACGCTGCTCGGAGAGGAGATCGGGAAAACCGCAGGTTATGTGATGCGCCTCGAATCGAGAGTATCGGAGGTTACGCGCTTTACCGTTATGACGGAAGCCGTTTTGACGCGCATGCTGCAGGACGATTTGCTTTTGGACGGCGTTTCCGTCGTCGTCCTCGATGAATTTCACGAGCGATCCGTGCAGGCCGATCTCGCGCTTGCGTTTTTAAAAGAGACGATGTCACTTCGCGGCGATTTATACGTCGTCGTCATGTCGGCGACGATCGATACGGCATCGCTGTCGTCGTATCTCGCAGCCGGATGTGAGGCTGCACCGGTGTTTGCCGTACCCGGCCGTCAATTGCCGGTCGACGTCGAATACGCAGGTGCCCTGCTTCCGTCGGATGCGGTGATGCGGGAATTGCAAAGGCGGGATAGGGGAAGCATCCTCGTATTTCTTCCGGGTATAGCCGACATTCGAAAAACCGCGGCGGAACTCGAACGCGAAAGTGTCGACGCGGATATTTTGCTTTTGCACAGTTCGATCGATTTCGATGAACAAAAAAAAGTGCTCTCTCCTCCGAATGACTTTTCTCGCCGCCGCGTTATTTTATCGTCGTCGATCGCAGAGACGTCTCTTTCCGTTCCCGGCGTAAGCGTCGTCATCGATTCTGGTTTGGCAAGAATCAATCGCATGAACGTCGCCGCCGGTATGGAGATGCTCGTCACCGAAACCGAAAGCGTCTTTTCGGCGGAGCAGCGGAAGGGCAGAGCGGGACGCATGAGAAGCGGCCGGTGCGTGCGCTTGTGGCGCGAAAACGACGTACGCGTTGCAGAGACGACTCCCGAAATACTTCGCACCGATTTAACCGAACTCGTACTCGAATGTGCCGAACGGGGCGTTTACAGGCGCGATGGGCTTTCATGGCTCGCGCCTCCGAGCGCTGCCGCTTGGAAGAGCGCACAAAAATTATTAATTGTGCTCGGCTGTTTGACTGCGGAAGACAAGACGGATGCGGAAAATTCCGTGCGTATCACTTCACTCGGTAAAGCCGCTCTCACACTCGGTCTGCACCCGCGCCTTGCCTGCGTTGCGCTTTCGGCACTCAGCTTCGGAAACGTCGGCGAAAGTGCAGATAAAAAAAGCGAGATATCGAAAAAAGAGCGCGGCGGCCTTGCGCCCTGTGCCGAAGCGGCGCTTCAATGCGTGCTCGCGTATTCTCCTTATGCGGATTCTCCGTCCGCCTTGCAAAAACGTTTTTTTTCCGATCTTGTAAAGCGGCTTGCAAAATGCGCATACCGTTTTCCCGATCTGTGCGGAAATTCCGGCTCGGAGGACTCGAGCGATGTTACCGCCGCCGTTTTGCTGCTTGCAGGATTTCCCGACCGCATTGCGCATTTGGAAGGGGACGGTACGTATCGATTTCCGTCAGGCCGCGTCGCATCCCTTCCTAAAAAGGATCGTGACGCTTTTCGCGTATTTCCCGAGTGGATCGTCGCGCCCGTCGTGGATGCGGGAGAAAAGGAAGGCCGTATCTATCGATGGGAAGCGCTTTCTGCGGAAGAAGCGGAAGCATGGCTTTCGGTGCGGAGCGAAACGTACACGGAAACGGAGTTTGCGGAAGGAACTCATTCGCTTCGAAAAACCGAATACACTCGTTTCGGAAAAATCGTATTGGCGGAAAGACGTGTCGCCGTACAGGATGGAGATTTTGCATACGCCGCGTGCCGTGCAGTCGAAAAGAACGGCATTACAAGGCTTCCGTTCGGTGAAAAGACGAAAGCGTTTTTAGCGCGTGCGCGTTTTTATGAAACGCATACGAGAGCCTTCCGCACAGTCTACGACGGCTCTGCGGTAAGCGCTGACGGTATGTATACGATCGCAAAGTCGTCCGAAGAAAATTTAATAAAAACCGTACGCGAATGGCTCCCGCCTTTTTTGACGGGAACTACACTCCGCGAAAACGCGGTATACGATGCGCTTTATTATTATCTTGACGGAGCGAAGGTCGATAAAAATGTACCGCAAACGATTGTGCTCGCGAATGGAAAATCCTGTACGCTTTTATACGATACGGCCGCGGAAGGAATTATTCGACCGACGATCGAAATAATCGTCCAGAAGATTTTCGGCTGTTTTGAAACACCCCGCGTTATGGGTGTGCCGGTGCTTTTCAAACTGCTTTCTCCCGCGAGACGCCCGCTTCAAATTACCGACGATCTTGCAGGTTTTTGGAGCGGCGCGTGGCCGGAAATCTGCAAAGAGATGAAAGGCCGATATCCGAAACATAACTGGGATTACCGCGCCGCCGAGAGGGAATAACTCCGATCGGATTCTATTTGTGCATCAGGCTACGTTGATTAAGTTTGCCGCTCATCTGATAGACGATGCCGGTTTTTCGAGATATTCCATTATAAATTTTTGATTTCCACTTCCGAGAGGCCGGTCGCTTTTGCTATCGCTTCAAGACTCATCTGCATACCCGATAAAATTTTCGCCGTCTCTCGCTTTGCTTGATAAGCTCCCACGGCGATACCGTCGCGGCGGCCTTGTAAGAGTCCGTCTCTCCTGCCTTTGCGTATTCCCCGCTCAAAACCGATCTTTTCG
>NZ_AVQI01000024.1 GCF_000468115.1 Treponema socranskii subsp. socranskii VPI DR56BR1116 = ATCC 35536 | reverse complement strand
CACGGAAATCAATTTTCAGAGGTACTATTTAAAAAGTTGAAAAAGTGCTAGAGTGCGGGTATGAGGTGGGAAGAACTGGAAGACGCACTCGAAGTGCTTGAGACGGAGCGGGAATACGACGGATATTTTTGCAGTATAAAAGCTGCGGTTATCATCGTGATTTTGGGAAGCCTATGCGATTTACAAAGCGTAAAGAAAATCCACGCATGGGCAACGACCGAACATGTCAGGAAGTTTCTGGAAGAAACGTTTGGAATCAAACGGATACCGTGCTACTGGTGGCTGCTAAGTTTGCTCGGGATAATACGACCGGAATCATTGAATGAGTGTATGAAACAATGGGTTGCTTCTGTTGTACCGGAACTTGCAGCAAAGCTTGAGGCAGAAGAAAATGAACAAAGTAAGCAAAAGAAAAAGACGTTGACGATTGCCATAGACGGAAAAGAGATCCGCTCGACGGGAAAGATGAAAAAATACGACAATCCCTTGCATATCATCAGTGCACAGATAGGGGAATTGGGGCTGACGCTTGCCCAAAGAACGGTAGCAACAAAGAGTAATGAGATTCCAGCCGTACCGGAATTGATAAAAGAGCTTGCAATTCCGGGCTGTATGGTAGTCGCGGACGCAATGAACTGTCAAATAGAGACTGCGGAGGCGATAGTTGAGGCAAAAGCGGATTATTTATTGAGTGCAAAGGGCAATCAGCAAGCACTTATGAACGATATCGCAGAGTATGTTCATGATACAAAGCTGAGAGCGAAGATGGACAGGGTTAGTCGAACGGAAAGAGGTCATGGGCGGAAGGAAACACGGCGTGCGTATACGAGTGCTGATGTTTCATGGCAGCCGGGAGGTCGAGTATGGCCGGAACTCAAATGTATTGGAGCACTTCATACACGATTTGAGACGAGCAAAGGTGTAACGGAAGAATGGCATTATTATATTTCAAGTAAAGCGTTACGAGCACAAGAGTTATTGCATCATGCAAGAGAGGAATGGTCGGTAGAATCGATGCATTGGCTGTTGGATGTACATTTTGATGAGGACAGATGCAGGGTTCAGAGTAAGAACGTACAACAGAATCTCAATATGCTGCACAAATGTGCGCTTAACATAACTCGCATACACAAGCGTGAGACACAATCGAAGCTGCCTTTGAACGGCATTATGTTCGGCGCTCTTATGAATCCTCAGGCGTTGTTACCGCTTTTGGGTAAAACTTGATTTCCGTG
>NZ_AVQI01000023.1 GCF_000468115.1 Treponema socranskii subsp. socranskii VPI DR56BR1116 = ATCC 35536 | reverse complement strand
CGAAGCAGTTTCATCGGTTTGTTTTTACTTCGGACGAACCCCATTTGCAATCTGCCCTGCAAATATCCCATCCATAAACGGGTACAGGCCGATAACCAGCATTCCGATTATTCCCGGGATGGCTAACTTGAATAACAATTCTTTAGGACTTTTAGTTAATAGCTGTGTTTTCATATCTTGTTTCATTGCAACTCACCTCTTAAAATATTATTCGTGCGGAGGGTTTAATACCCCGACGCTCTGCGTCGTAACAAAGGGTATTAAAGCTGACTGCAACCACCTTATGAGAACAACATACCCCGACGCTCGCGTCGGGGTTGTTGATTTCTTATTTTCAAATTTCCTTATTGGTTTAGTTATTTTTTTCAAGATCAATAATGTATTGTATGATTGTTTCTTTTATATACTTCTTATGAGCATCAAAAGAATTCCGTGCATTAAGCACTTCCGAACTCACGATTAAACCGTTAATGTAATGAACTAAAAAACCATCCTTAAAAATATGTGCCGTAATTCCCAGTTTCTTTGCAATGAGATCAAGTGCTTTAGTTGTGTGCAATTTTAGTTCTTGATATAAATCTTCCAAATCCCGATTATAGTTTTTTGCTTGCAAAAGAAGTGCGTACAGCTTCATTAAATCGGTTTTCGCTAATGCCTTACTTGTTAAAATATCACCCATTTGCCGATATTTATCTTTGCTCCGATTATGCGCTAAATATTCGGTTATCAAGCTATTTCTGTATTCATTTCCATCAAGCATTAAGTCTTTTAGCATTTCAGTTGTACTTGCATAATGATGATACACGCCGCCTCTACTCATACCTATTTCAGTAATGACATCTTCCATTGTTGTATTCTGAAAGCCTTTATCTAAAAAGCATTTTTTTGCGGCTTCTCGAATTTCTCTTTTTCTCATCTGTCCGACTTTTTGTTTTTCTTCTTTCAAAATAAAGTTCCCCCTTGTCTAGAAAAAACCGACATCATTGTCGGTTTTTAATATAGCGTTATTATTAAGTAGTGTCAAGTAAAAAAACACTTTTGCAAACAGCGCGAAAATTAAATTTTTAACAGACAGGATACTTGATTTTTGGAAGCTTATGTATTACATTGTAGTAAGAGGTATTATAAATGACTACGATATCAGCAAAAATTACACAGAACGATAAAATAAGTTTTGAACGAATCTGTGATTCTATGGGAATCAATATTTCTTCGGCTATCAATTCTTTTGTAAAGGCCACGATTCGGGAAAATGGCCTGCCCTTTGCACTGAAAGCATCCGAGGATCCGTATATTTATTCGGAAGAAAATATGAAATATTTGCGTAAAAGTATACATCAGATTGAAACCGGAAAATGTCAAATTCATGAACTGAAGGAAACTGACTGATGGTAAAAGTTTGGTCTGATATTGCATGGAAAGATTATTGCCGCCTTTTTGATAAACATCAGCAAAAATTGATAAAAAGTACACATGATTTAATTAAAGATATTGAAAGAAATGGTATTGATAAGGGAAAAGGACAACCTGAACCATTAAAGCATGAATTATCAGGGTATTGGAGTAGAAGAATAGATGCGGCAAATCGACTTGTATATAAAGTTGAAGATAATAAATTATATATTGTTCAGTGCGGTACACATTATAATCAATAAAAAAATCGTAAGGCATCGGTAATTATGGCATCGAGTAAAACATATTTAGATTTTATTTTGGAACAGTTATCGGAATTGCAAGACATACGCTATCGCGCAATGATGGGAGAATTTATCATTTACTATCGAGATAAAATTGTAGGCGGTATCTACGATGACCGCTTACTGGTAAAAGCGGTTCCGTCGGCAATTGCGTATATGCCGAACGCTTCCTACGAATTGCCGTATCAGGGCGCAAAAGAAATGCTTTTAGTAGACGAAGTTGATGACAAAGCATTTATAACAGGCTTGTTTAATGCAATGTATGATGAATTACCGGCGCCGAAAGGGAAAAGGGGGAAATGAAAAACGTGGGGTATTTATACTATGGAGCTGTTCCACATTAAGTTTTAGACTAAGCGATATTAAAAATAATCAACACCCCCTTCGCACGAAGCTGTTTTAAGCTGGTTGCAATCGGTTTTCATATCCTTTATTACAACACAGAGCACCGAGTGTATTAAACCCTCCCGCACGAATCGGCTGCCACACGTTCCGCCACTCATTTGCAACACATCTACTGGAATCCGGTTACGATATCCGTACTATCCAAGAATTTCTTGGTCACAGCGATGTTAGAACAACTATAGCTTGCCCCCATATCCTCAACCGCGGCGGTCTTGTTGTGCAGAGCCCTATAGCTAGGCTGTAATTTTTTTCATCCCATTTAGTGAAGATAGGCCTAATCTGCCTGTTGCTGATGCATTCCGGCGGATGTTATGGTAGAAAAATATTGCTTTTCTAATCTGTAGCAGTTTAAATTGAAAACGAGTCTTTTTTATGATATTATGAGGAACAGTCAAAAGAGTGTTATGTGGACACACCACTAGTACACGAGAGGTAAAACGTATGAAAAAAATAGAAGAAAAAGAAGAATATATAAACCAATATTTAAAGGAATTAAATGATATTTCATGGGAGAACTTTAAGAACTTTAGGAGTTTTTTAAGGCATCTAGCTGGAAATCACATATTAAAATCTTTTGAAAAACAAACTATTGAAAAAAATGAAACGACTTATCGTTTCCTATGGCAAATAGAAGAAGCATTTACGATAAATGAACGTGATGAAGTAAATAAGCCCTGGTTCTATAGTAAATTAAATGAAATAAAAAAATCTAAAGAAAGAAAACAGATTTCGTCAAATTTAGGTGAGTTAAGAGCCTATTCAGTTCTAAAACTTTCAGAATTTGGAAAAAATCTTCAATGTATGAATCAGAATACAAAAGGATGTGATTTTAAAAGTCGCATAATAATGAATAAAAGAGAAATAAACGTTTGTATTGAAATAAATACACCTTTGGGAAGAGATGACCCTAAACGAACGACCATCGACCATGGTACTACTAGAAGTAAAAGTATTTCGATTACTGAAAAAGAAATAGCTCCTTTTGGATTACCGCAAAGACAAGATATTGATTCTATAGGTTCAGAAGTTTTAAGTAAATTAAATTCAATAAAAGAGGATGAAGATCAGTTTGAAGATAATGCTGTAAATATTTTATTTGTCGATTTTGTTAATCCACTATTTTCTGATTTGAATTTATTAGATAATCATGGAAAACCTTTTCAAATATTTCATTCCGATATATATACAGGTAATATTTGGTTTGCAATGTACTCAAAAAAGAATGAGAATATACCTTTTAATATTGGGTTGTATTGCCCAAGTTATAAAAACCATACAAAATGGAATATGACGGAAAGCTAACGAAAAAATCAAAATTAGATTTTGTTATTTTTAACACTTTTGAAGGCTCTTATATTTATGAGAAAAATACAAAACATCATATTCCAATTAAAAAAGAAGTTTATTTGTCATTATATACAATACCAAGAATAAAATATGAAGACATTTGGTTAAATTACCCGTTTAAGGATTTATCTAAACGTATTAATTATATAAAAAAAACTACGAAAAAATTGTTGAATGACTATCATTTTTTTTTCACCTAAAATTGAATAATACACATAACACAGTTTTCAAAGCCGACATTTTTGCGTATGCAAAAATGCGGTTTAAAACAATGTTGAACGGACGCTGCGCGCCCGTTCAACGGGGCGGCGGAATCTCCGCCTGTCGTCCGGCGCACAGCGCCGTCCAACACGCGGATTAAGCTGACGGCGAAGCTCAAAAGCCTTACGGCTTTCTCACTTCTTGCAGCTTATCCGCCGCCCCGTTAGACATATCTTTCGGGCGAGATTGTTTTTTGCACTTACTCATTAATATTATTTATATTTTAATCGACAGTTTATAATTAAGAGGGACGTATTTCCTCAAGTAAAAATCTAACCGTAGCTATGACCGTTGTACTGCCATAGCGATAAGCTTACGCTGCAACAGCTGCGTTTTGACAAGCAGCTGTTGTAAATCCAATCTGTTCTTCCTCCTGAAAAGCTCAGCTTTTACCGCCTCACTTACATCAGCACTTTCCATCAGCCTTCGGTAGGGAGTCTTCGCCGCATCATATTTCTTTATAACCTTTGCGTCTACTCGTTCCTTTGCAATAATCTTCATCGAAGGGAAAAAGAAGTTAACGAGCTTGTTATAGTTTTCATACAATTCAGCCATAACAGCACGAGATGCTTCTCCCTCAAATCGATAGTAGCCGACAATACGTCTGACCACGCTGTCGTTTTTCTGTTCAACAAAACAGTTGTCATTCTTCTTGTACGACCGGCTTCGGGTGAACGTAATGTGATTTACTTCACACCACTGCAAAAGCTGTATGTTTTTGAACTCACGCCCGTTATCGCTATCGATACCTTTCATAGCAAAGGGTAAGTGTATTCTCACGTCCTCCGTCGCTTCTTTGACCCAACGATGAGCTTTATTCAAAAGCGCACGATTTTCCGTCCATCCTGAATGTACGTCGGTAAGCGTAAGCGTACAAATATATTGTCCTTCAGTAGTTGTACCGCAATGAGCGACCGTATCGGATTCGAAAAAGCCGGGTTTTCGTTCGTCCCAATCGAAGAAGGTGCGGATCGGAATGAGTTTATTGAGATTCTGTGCCGGCCGTGTCGTTGCAATACCGCGGATGGAATGCTTGGGGATTTCCGGCTTGATGATCCTACCGACCGTTGCGCTTGATATGCGAGCAAGTTTTGTTTTCAGTTGTTCAGTATAGCCGAACTTGTGCGCAAGGTAATCGATATTGTCGCGGATAAAGGGTACCAATCTTTTTGCGCACAGGTACATTGAAAATATCCACAAATGAATAACTTCTTTCTGCACGTCTTGTCCGTAGTATTTTTCATAATGCCGCTTTTTACGCGGCTTTTTGATGATCTGTACGCTCTTTTTCTCGACGTTGTTGAAGTGCGTTATTTTTATGTGCGCAGTATTTTTGAGGATGTGAATGGCGTATTTTCGGTTGTAGCCGGTGGTTGCGGTGAACTCGTCGATGATTTTCGTCTTGCGCTTCTTGTTTGCCGTACAGTAGCGTTTGGCCGTTTCTTCGGTCAATTTCTTTTTCGTTTTCATGTCTAACCCCATCTTGCCCTTCCTTCGGGCTTCTATTTTGGGTTAGATTTTTACGTGATGAACAGCTTTTTTTTCGGTTAGATTTAACGTGATGCAATGCGCGGGATAGAAAATTTATAAGAAAACGGGTAGAATAGATATATGTGTTTGCCGAAGTTATTAGTGAAATAGACTGATGTAAAATACTGGATTTATAGAATAGAGCATGACATCCCACAAAAGTCAGAACGTATTGTTGTACTTTTGTCGATAATTACATGCTTTTTAGTATTGTTGTTTACGAAAGGCAATCAGACATAGGGCTAATGAAAATGAGAGTAAAAAATTATTCCCTTATAAGTAAAAATTATGAAATTTCACTCGAACCCACCTATAGAAAAGAAAAAGGTATTTTTTATACAGATATAGATTTAGCAAGCCATATTGTTAAATTTTTAGATTTACCAAAAAGTTCCGTAATTTTAGATCCATGTTGTGGAACGGGAAATTTTCTTACAGAGGCAAAAGAATTAGGGTATGAAAAAATATATGGAGCTGATATTGATAAAGGTGCAATTTTGTTAGCAAAAAAAAATATAGACACAAACAACATTAGAACATTGGATACACTTGGCAATGATGCTGAGTATATTTTGAATAAATTCAATTTATCAGAGCCGGTTGATGCAATTATTGGAAATCCGCCGTATGCACCTATTGCAAAAGATATTATGATTGATACATCTGATTACTTGTTTTTAAGAAAAGTAAAGGATTCAGGTAGTAACTTATTTATTGCTGCAATGTATAGAGCATTTGATTTAATTAAATCAAATGGAACAATATCCTACATTATACCTAAAAATTTTCTTCACATTGCTTCATATTCAATGTTAAGAAAAATAATTTTAAATGAGAAAAAAATTGTTTCTATTTTAGATATAGGCAAGTATTTCAAAAATGTTAGAGGAGAACAGATTGTATTAACTTTAGAAAATAAATTTATGAACAATAATAATATTTCTATATACAAGTATGAAAGCTATGAATTTGTCAAGAAACTAGAAGTTTCTCAAAGCTTTTATAAAGATGAAATTTTATTATTTGGCAGCGAAGAAGATTTTACAATCTATAAAAAATTGGAAGGCACATATCAAAAATTTAGTAACATATGTACTGGATATGTGGGTAGAGGAAAGTCGAAGTCTGATAAAGCGATAGCTGGAAAGGATATACGTAAATTTTCATTCAAAAATATTGAAGTTCCTAAGAAGGGAAATAAAGTATTTATACAGAATATTTATAGTGCTGAAGCAGGTATAATTGCAAGTTTTGCAGGAAACCTTGAAGCTACAGAGACAGTAACTGTTTTTACTGATGGCGATGAAAAAATGTGTCGGTATATATTGGGATTTTTACATTCTAATTTATGTAATTATTATTTGCTTAAGTTTTGTTATAATAATTCAAAACTTACGATGCACACAGATGCAAAATACTTAAAAAAGTTACCTCTAATCATAAAGGACAATACATTTTCTAAGATAATAAGCATTGTCAAATCATTAGAAAAAATTGATTATATGAGTGAAAGTTGGTTTGATATGCTGGAATCTTTAAATGATTTGATATATAAGACTTATAATATATCTGAAAATGAAAGATTACATATAGATTTTCAAATGAAAAGTATACAGTCGAAGCGGTGGCATAATGATAAATGAAGAAAAAAAATGTAATAATTTATCTGGAAAAGAGTGGCTTCAAAATTCTTTTAGCATATGGAGAAATTTGACTAAGACTAAAGAAGAAAAAGGTATGGGGCATCCAGCTTCATACCCTGTTTCTTTGTGCGAAAAGCTTATAAAGACTTTTTCAAAAAATGATGCTTTTATAATAGATCCGTTCAATGGAATAGGTTCTAGTCTTGTTGCAGCACATAATCTTAAACGTAAAGCTGTAGGTATAGATTTGTCAAAAGAATTTTGCAGGGTTGCAAAAAAAAGAATTGGAGATGATAAAAAAATTAAAATTATTAATGGAGACAGTTTTTCCGAATTGGATAAATTGAAAGAAAATTCATTTGATTTGTGCATAACGTCTCCACCTTATTGGGACATACTAAATATGAAACGGAGCGCTGATGGAAAACGGAATGTAAATTATTCCAAAAAATCTAACGATATGGGGAATATATCTGACTATACTACTTTTATAAATGAATTGGGAAGATTATTTTTTAAAGTCAACAGAATTTTGAAACCTGGGGCATATTGCTTAATAAATGTTATGGATATTAGAAAAAAAAGTAATTTTTATCCACTTCATAGTGATTTGGCAAGCGAATTACAAAATCAGGAATATATATTCGATGATATTATAATTTGGGATAGACAGCAGGATTATAATAATATGAGACCTTTAGGATATCCATATAAATATCGTATAAATAAAGTTCATGAATATATATTGATTTTTATAAAAAAATAGGAGGATTTGCTATGTACAATGAAGAGTTTTATAATTTTTTAGTCAGCAACAAGCAGCGTATATTTATTGATGCTGAAGGAAGGAAAGATAAGATGATGGCTTTCATTCAAAAGTACAATAGTAAATATAATGAATCTGTTTCTGTTGGAGATTATGGTATATGTCTACTAGGAGATGTCGATAAATGGGGAATAGAACTGAGAATATATTTTAATGATATTTCAAATATTCCTACTTATTGGAATGAAAGAAAATATAATAACAAAAATTATAAATCAAATGAATTTACTTATAGATTAGATGATAATCAATTAGTCTATTATTTATTTGATAATGGATATCGACTTGGATACAATTAGAATAAGGAGTTTGTTTTGAATAATAAGTGAATAAATAATATGAGAACCTTATGTTATCCATATAAATATCGTATAAATAAAGTCCATGAATATATATTAATCATTATAAAAAAATAGGGGAAGATTATGTTCACATTAAGAAGCGTTTTATCTCAAAGAGGTTATAATTATGAATCTTTTTTGGACGGAAGAGCAGAAGATATCTATTTTAAGACAGTAAATAATCTGTGCTATTCAATAGGTTATATTTTAAGACATGCTCGTAGAATAGATGCAGAAATACCAGAAAAGCAGATATCAGAAATTTTAAGAGTTATACCAAATTATCCAATAACAATGGGTAGTACGTCTGGTGGAAATGCTATGAAATGGGATAAGCAGTACCGAATATATTTTAATTCTATAAGAAATATGCCTGTTGAATTAAAAAGAAGGTTACAGAATGATGATAAAATGAGAATCACAGGAAGCAGATTTATAGAGGCATGTTTTTATATTGGGTTTGTTCCCGGTTCGAATCAAGATAGAGATTTGATAGTTGAGGTTATGAATAAGATTTTTGATGATGAAGAAATCAAATCTTTTAAAGATGGATATAAAGGATAAGATTAATTATGAATACAGAAATGGCATATATGCTGGGAATGATATGTGGAAATGGTGAAATTCAGAGGACTTCAGTTAATACTATAATATCTATTGAAATACCACATAAAAAATTGGAAACAGAAGAAGTCCACGATGTGAAACTTTATGTAAAGGCAAGTATTGCAGATATTAGAAAGACTATTGAACCTTTAATCGGTGCAGGACTAGATTTTATTCAAAACTATTCATCAACCGTTTTGTCTTTCACTAAACCTAATACTGATTATTTAATACGCGAAATAAATAGGTTTATTGGTAATGCTGTATCACATAATGATATATCTATCCATGAAGATATTTTTGAGTGTAGTGTGGATGAACGCAGACAATTTTTAAAAGGATTTGCAGATGTTACAGGGTATATCAGGAGGAGTAATGCATATTTTCATAAATATGAGCACAGAGTTTATTTAGAAATACCACATAATTGGCAAATGGTAATAGATATATGTAATTTATTAAAATCAACCGATATCCCTGTGCAAACGATTGATTGGGCACATCCTAATATGCGAGATGGTGATTTGAAAAAGTATAAAGCAGGTCAAGTTAATTTTTGGAAAAAAGAACATCAAGTAAAAATATGGGCAAATGAGTTTAATCCAATTGGCTTTGGAATTATACACAAACAACAAGCATTGGACATGTTTTCGGATGAATTAATTGCTGCATATAGAAAACTTGGCAAAGATTTAAAAAAGAAAACTCATAAATACTTTTGGGAATCAAAAAGAAAATTGAATAAAATTAAACCACCTCACCCAGGAGAAGACGATGATTTTATCCCAATAACAATTAGGGGTAAGCATTTCAATTCATGGACGGAAATAGCGAGGGAGCTAGGCTATCATGAATAAGAGAAATATAAAAAGTGAATTTGAATTATATTTACCAATGAAAAATTGGTTGCAAAGGTATTTGGAAGATAATTACAAAGGATATAAAATTATCACTGTAGATGCCCATTCAGAAAGATTAGATAGAGTTTTAGCTAAGTATGATATAGTGAATAAACTTGCCGTTGGCGTAGATGTCCAAATAGATGTTTTAGGAATAGCGAAAAGAGGGAATACAATAAAACTATTTTTTATTGAAGCGAAAAAAACTAATTTAACATTAAGGGATTTAGGTCAATTATGGGCATATTGTAAGTTAATCGATCCTGAAGAAGCTTTTTTAATGACTTCAGCAGGATTAGGTACATTAAATAAATTACTAAACATTTTTAAAAGAGAAGATTTACTAGATTATGGAGATGGAAAACGTATAAAGAAAATGAAGATTTCTATTTGGAATACATCTTCTAATTCACCAGAATTATCAAGTATGATACCTAAAATATAATAAAAATTTTTATAATTAATATTTCTTAAAAACGTGGATAGGTATGTTAAAAAAGAATGGATAAAGAGAATGTCTAACACCCGCTTCAACGCTGACATTGCGTACGAGCCGCAAATGCAGGTTAAGCGGTAGATGTTAGATTGATTGACGGCAATGCCGTCAACATTGGAGTGAAGGGATATGAGAAAATCAATATTTGAAACTATAATCCAGAGTAACATAAAAAGTATTTGGAAAATAATAACCGATAATGAACATTATTCGTGGCGGAGTGATATTTCGGAAATAAAAATTATTGAACCTCATCATAAATTTATAGAAGTATCAAAAAATGGCATACAAACAGTTTTTATAATAACAGCGATAAAACCGTATAGTTTGTATGAATTTGATATGGAAAATAAATATTTTCGAGGACATTGGATTGGGTATTTTCAGGAACTTTCGGAAAAAGAAACGAAAATCTTGTTCACAGAAATCGTGAATATAAAAAATCCTATTATGGAAATATTTTCATATATATGTATGAATTTAAAAAGTATGCAGAAAAAATACATTTCGGATTTGATTAAAGAATTAGAAAAATAAAAAATATCAGGTATACTTGACATTTCCATCTCTTTTTAGTAACATTGTTATCGATTAGTAGAAATGTTATGACAAATATGGATAACTATTATGGAAAAAATATTAGCCGATAAAGATGAACTGAACACACGGGCAAAGATTTTACGCGCTGCAAAACAGGAGTTTTTTGCCAACGGCTTTGCAGATACCAATGTGCGCACTATCGCCGAAAAGGCAGGGGTTACGACGGGGGCACTGTATAACCTTTTTGATAACAAGGACGGCATATTCGAAGCTCTTGTAAGCGGTGTGTTCGACGAATTTTTAGACATAGTAGCGCATCGCAATGTATTCGACGCTGAAAATTTCGGTATGAAAACAAGCGAGCTTTCAGCAATTATCGAACTATCGCAACGCCGGTTCTTAAAAATGGTGGATTTTTTTTACGATAATTGGGATGCGATGAAACTGATTGTCTGCTGTTCGAAGGGAAGCTCCTATGAGCGCATTTTTGATAAAGCAATCGATTTAATCGAGCGTGAAACACTTCGATGGCTGAAACAAGACGGCGTTAAAATGTCGCGCCGCATACGATTTTTTATTCACGTTATGGTAACGTCTCACTGTGAAAATTTAAAAGAGATTTTTTATCATAATTTAAAAAAATCGGAAGCGATGGAATATGTGCTCGATTTTAACGTATACCATTGTGCCGGCTGGAAACAATATTGGATGGAGCAAGTAAAGGGTTAATGGGTAATGGATAATTTAAAGCGTGCGCAATTACTCATTACAAATTAACAATTACACATTGAATTAACGGTATAGGAGGTCTGAATGGACACATATAAAAGATTGTTTAAATATACGCCGGAAAAAATACATTGCGTGTATATTTCGGCGGTGTGCGCCGTGCTGGGCGTCGCTTCTCAGATGGGGGCATTTTGGTTTTTATGGAAGTTTTTGTACGCGCTTTTGGTTACCAAAAACGTTACGGACGGCTCGATGTACGCAACGGTGATCGTTTCGCTGTTGGCAGGCTATTCGATCGTATACTTCGGCGCGTTATGGGCATCGCACGTGCTCGGCTTTCGGCTTGAATCGAATTTGCGCAAAACCGCAATCAAACATTTGATGAATGCATCGTTTGCGTTTTTCGATATGAATCCGTCGGGAAAAATCCGAAAGCTCATTGACGACAATGCACAGGAAACGCACATGCTGGTTGCGCATTTAATTCCCGACAATATTTCCGCATTGTTTACGCCGATTTTTATGTTTATCATCGTGTTTGCGGTCGATGTAAAGCTCGGTCTTTTACTGGTTGCCGTTGCCCTTATCGGCGGTGTACAGATGATGTTTATGATGGGCAATAAAAACTTTATGCAGAAGTATCAAGCGGCGTTGGAGCGGATGAATGCGGAAGCGGTCGAATATGTGCGCGGTATGCAGATTGTAAAAATCTTTAAAAGCACCGTTGAATCTTTCAAAGCGTTTTACGAAGCGATTACCGGCTATTCCGATTTGGCATACAAGTACACGCTCAGCTGTCGTTCTCCGTATGTGATGTTTCAAGTGTTGTTTAACCTGTTTGCCGTCTTTACGATTCCTGCCGCTGTTTATTTTATGAATAAGGGTGCCGACGGAAATCTCATCATTGCAAAAATCGTCTTTTTTGTGTGTATTGCCGGCATTCTTTTTTCGGCATTTATGCGCGTTATGTATGTCGGAATGTACAACTTTCAGGCAAAAAGCGTTGTGGATAAGCTCGAAAATCTTTTTGCAGACATGGAAAAAGACAATCTCGAACACGGCACGGAAGAAAAGTTTGACAACTTCGGAATCGAATTTAAAAACGTTTCGTTCGGCTATACCGACGAAAAGATTTTAAAAGACGTGAGTTTTACGTTGGAACCGAACAAAACCTACGCGCTGGTCGGCTCTTCAGGCGGCGGAAAAAGTACAATAGCAAAATTGATTTCGGGTTTTTATAAAATAAATTCGGGTGAAATTTTAATCGGCGGAAAGAACATTTCGTCATATTCAAAAAATGCGCTCATGCACAGTATCGCCTTTGTGTTTCAAACATCGAAGCTTTTTAAAACGAGCATTTTTGAAAACGTCAAAATGGGTAATAAACATGCAAGCGATGAAGAAGTGATGAATGCGCTTCGGCTTGCCCGCTGCGAAGATATTTTGGCAAAATTCCCCGAACGTGAAAAAACGATTATCGGTTCAAAGGGCGTACACTTATCCGGCGGAGAAATTCAGCGTGTTGCGATCGCCCGCGCTATTTTGAAAAACGCGGATATCATCATTTTGGACGAAGCGTCCGCTGCCGCCGACCCCGAAAACGAATACGAAATTCAGCAGGCCTTTTCCAATTTGATGAAAAACAAAACGGTTATTATGATCGCGCACCGCCTCAGCTCGATTAAAAATGTCGATGAAATTTTGGTTGTCGAAGACGGAAACATCGTCGAGCGCGGCAGCGACGCCGAACTTATACAAAAAGGCGGAAAGTACAGCCGGCTGCAAAAGCTGTATTCTAAGGCAAATGACTGGAGGGTGTAATATGACTAAATTACAAAAATGGTTCGGGGTTACCGAATCGGGTGCAAAAGGAATAGTTACTGCGTCGGTATGGTCGATGCTTGCGGATATTTCGTTTATTTTACCGATGTTTTTGACAATGTTTTTCCTGCAAAGTTATTTTGACGGAACACTGCGGCCGGCGGGATTTTATATCGGTATTATCGCGGCTCTTGCGTTTGTGATGTATGTGCTCGTGCATATCAATTACAACACGCTCTACACGGCGACGTTCAAAGAATGCACGGAACTGCGCGTCAACATTGCCGACCGGCTCAAAGCCCTGCCGCTTGCGTATTTTTCGAAGCACGACGTTTCCGATTTGTCGCAAACGGTGATGACCGACGTTGCCGCAATCGAACATGCCCTCAGCCACGCAATTCCGCAAACAATCGGTCTTGTGTTGTATTTGATTGTAATCGGCGCGATGATGATTGCCGCACACCCGGGATTGGGCTTGTGCGTGTTTGTTCCGATTATCATCAGTTTTATTCTGTTAATCTTGTCGAAAAAAATTCAAATACGGGAAACGACGCGCGACTTTCATAAGCAGCGTGAACGTTCGGAATTTTTTCAGGAGACAATAGAGCTTCAACAGGAAATTAAAAGCTACGGGCTCACGGATACGGTTGCGGCAAAATTGAATCGCAATGTCGACGAAGCGGAAAAACTGCATTTGGTTGTAGAAGCGCATCAAGCGATTCCCCTCAATATTGCACTGCTGTTTTTAAAGTTTTCCATCGGCGTTACCGTATTTTTCGGACTAAAAATGTATTTGGCAGGAACGGCACCGCTTTTGTATCTTATCGGCTATATTATCGCCGCTTCCCGTGTTGTGGATGCGGTTGCAGGCGTTGAAGCAAACCTTGCCGAAATGATGTATATCGATTCGCGCGTTAAGCGCATAAACGAGCTGCGTGAAACAAAAACGCAGGAAGGCGAACCCGCTTCTTTGCAGCATTACGGTATTCAATTTAAAGATGTTGAGTTTTCGTATAACAGTGGGCAAAAGGTTATCGACGGCATTTCGTTTACTGCCGAACAAAACCGCGTTACCGCGCTTGTCGGCCCGTCCGGCTGCGGCAAAACAACCGTACTCCGGCTTGCATCCCGTCTTTATGATTACGATAAGGGACAAATCCTCATCGACGGCAAAGACATTGCAAAGATCGACACCGACAGCCTTTTCGATAAAATTTCGATTGTGTTTCAGGATGTCGGACTTTTTAATACGTCGATTATGGAAAACATCCGCGTCGGAAACAAAAACGCAAACGATGACGAAGTAAAAGAAGCCGCGCGCCTTGCAAACTGCACCGAGTTTATCGAAGCTTTGCCGGACGGCTATAATACGGTCATCGGTGAAAACGGCAGCAGGCTTTCAGGCGGAGAGCGGCAACGTCTTTCCATAGCCCGCGCCCTTTTGAAAAACGCGCCGATTATCATCCTCGACGAAATCAGCGCTTCGCTCGACGTTGAAAACGAAATGAACATTCAGGAAAGCCTCAACACGCTCATAAAAGGCAAAACGGTGATTATCATTTCGCACCGCTTAAAGTCGATCGAAAACGTCGATAAAATCATCGTAATGAATAAGGGCAAAATCGATGCGGAAGGTACACACGCTGAACTCCTAAAAACCTCACCGCTCTACCGCGACATGATTGAAAAGTCGGGTTTGACGGAGACGTATGTTTATTAAACGGAAGGATAAAATTTTACCGCCTGCTCCGCAAGAGCATCTTCCGGTGATGGGCATCGGACCGGTGTGCATTGCAATTATGATTGCATTTACGGCTGCGGGCATTGCGCTTGTCAAATTCGATATGTTTGCCGGCGGAAAAGTGAACGGCACGCCGGCCGCGATTCTTTTTGTCATTGCCGGAATCCTGTGTATTGCAGGCGGCGTTGCGTTGTGGTGCGCCGCGGTATTCGGCGCGCGCATCGACATCAAGATAAAATCGAATCGGCTTGCAACCGACGGCGTGTATGCCCTTGTGCGCAATCCCATTTATTCGGCATTTTTATTTATTTGTACCGGCGTACTGCTGTTTTGCCGGAATCGGTACGTGTTGATTTTACCGCCGCTTTTTTGGCTGTACCTTACCGTATTTATGAAGCTGACGGAAGAAAAATGGCTTATCGAACGCTTCGGCGATGAATATGCGGCGTATTGCAAACGGGTCAACCGCTTTATTCCGTGGAAAAGAGGATGAACGGGTAATTGATAATCGGGAGAATTATTATATGAATGAAACAAAAAAAGGGCATCGGAAAATCGGACGGAAAACCGAACGCAGGCGGAGCCGCACGCGGAACGCAATCCCGCAAAGCAGCAGACTATCAAGCGGCTTTTAAGCTATGCGGGAAAGAGCAGAGGGCTTTTGTCGCTGCCGCTCGTGCTTTCCGGCTTGAGCGCTCT
>NZ_AVQI01000022.1 GCF_000468115.1 Treponema socranskii subsp. socranskii VPI DR56BR1116 = ATCC 35536 | reverse complement strand
CCCCCCCCCCCCCCGAAAAATAGAATCCGTTAATAATTATAAACGTTTATTCTCCGCTTGCGATTGCTTATTAAAAAATTATCGACACTTGCTGCTCGATTATTATGATTTACTTACGCATTGCCAAAGCGTATTATTAAAAAATAAAAATACCGTCGATTATTATCGCTCTCTTTTTGTACATTCTTCCGGTACGACAAATACGACATCCGTTTTATATCGTTTTGACGATCATACTGAAATACGCATCGGCAAACTTATATGATTGCCGTGCATAATAAATAAAAAAATATTATTGGAGGCTTTACCTTGAAAAAACGTTTTTCGATCCGTTATAAGCTTATCCTTATTTTCGGATTATTAATTTTGGCAGCCGGCGTTATCGAATCGCTGCTTGCCGTACGCTCAGCCCGCAAAGCTGTTATCGAAAAAGTTGAAACGCATCTTATCGACAAGGCGACCGATGTCGCTGAAATTGTCGATGGAAAAGCAAATGCTTTTTTTCAGTTTTTTGAAGGTGTCGCCCGTGCTCCGATACTGCACGATCCCTCCGTTTCATATCGGGAGAAAACGGCGTATTTAAAAAAGGAAGCGGCGTTTAACGACAGAATTCATCGGATGGATTTAGCCGATATGCGCGGTATACGGCACACCGCCGACGGCCGACAGCTGGACGTTTCCAAGGGAGATTTTTTTATCGCTGCGTCGCGAGGGAAAAGATTTCTTTCGGAGCCGCTTGTGTCGCGATTGGACGGAGTGTTGATCGTCGTCTTTGCCGTGCCCATTTACGATGACAACCATACGGTGACCGACGTTTTGTTGGCGACGGTGGAAGCTTCAATGCTTTCGCACGATATTTCCGATATCGTTGTCGGTAAAACCGGTTATTGTTACGTACTCGGTTTAACGGGAACGACCGTTGCGATGCAAGATTTTAGTAAAGTAAAAAACATGGAAAACATATTGAAAATGGCAGAAACCGATAAAACGCTCGCATCTTTTGCAGCATTTGAAAAAATGGCGCTTGAAATCGACGAACCGTCAATAGGGTTTTACGAATATAACGGCATACGTAAAATCGCTTCGTATGCTACGATGAAAACAACCGGCTGGACGATTATCATAAGCGCACCGGTAGAAGAATTTCTGGGCACGGTAACCGAGCTGATGTTTAAAATGGTTATCACCGGTATAGCTATTTTGCTTGTCGCGCTTGTCGTCACTTATTTCGTCGCGCGCGCTGTTATCAAACCGATTCAAAATGCCGTCGGCGCCCTGAAAAATATCGCGCAAGGAGAAGGAGACCTCACTGTCCGCCTTCCCGTACACGGTAACGATGAAATCACCGATATGGCCGAATACTTCAACGAAACGATTGCGAAAATCGGCCTTTCCATAAAAGCGGTCGGAGAAAGCAGCGACACGATGGAAAACGTCGGCTCAACGCTCGCATCGAATATGACTGAAACGGCAAGCGCTGTTCATGAAATAAGCAGCAATATCGACGGTGTAAAACAGCAGGCGCTGACTCAAGCGGCAAGCGTGAGCGAAACCGCCGCCACCATTGAAGAAATCGTGCGTACAATCAAACAGCTCAATAACAGCATTGAAATGCAAGCTGCGAGCGTCGCGCAGTCGTCCGCATCGGTTGAAGAGATGGTCGCGAATATCGGCGCGGTTTCGCAGACGCTCGAACAGACCGATGACGTTATCAGAACGCTTGCGAATGCGACTGCCGACGGTAAAGGCACGGTCGTCAACGCAAATACGGTAACACAGCAAATCGCCGAAGAATCGGGGAGCTTGTTGGAAGCGTCGAGCGTTATTCAACACATTGCAAGTCAAACGAACTTGCTCGCGATGAATGCGGCGATCGAAGCGGCGCACGCGGGAGAAGCAGGAAAGGGCTTTGCCGTCGTTGCCGATGAAATTCGAAAGCTCGCCGAAGATTCCGCAGTGCAGGGGAAGACTATCACATCGACGCTGAAAACGCTGAGCGGAGAAATCGAAGTGTTGTCCGATTCCGCGAAAACGGCGGAAGAAAAGTTCAATGCGATATTTAATTTATCGGAACGGGTAAAGTCGATGAGCGACCGATTGACCGAAGCGATGCGTGAGCAGGAAAACGGGAGCAAAGAAGTGCTCGCGGCGATAAAGAACATCAACGCGGTGACGATGGAAGTACAGGCGGGGTCGGAAGAGATGCTGAAGGGCGGAGAGAGCGTCGCCGCAGAGATGCGGAAGCTCGACGACCTGACGCGCATCATTACCGACAGCATGAATGAAATGGCGTCGGGAGCGGTACAGATCAACAACGCGGTGCAGGAAGTGAACCGGATCACGCAGGAAAACAAAACGAGCATTCAAAGACTGGCGGCTGAAGTCGACAAGTTTAAAGTGTGATGAAATGCATTTAAAAAAGTAATGAGGCGGTTCTGTTTTACAGAGCCGCTTTTTACCCTCTAGACATACTGTCGTTTTTTTTGTTATAGTAAAGACGGCGTCGTACCCAAGTGGTAAGGGACGGGTCTGCAAAACCCTTATGCAGCGGTTCAATTCCGCTCGACGCCTTGGGCCGGAATGTCGTATGATGTTCCGGCTTTTTTTCATCGGGGCGGCGTATGGAAACCATTTCGTGTGATTACATCATTGTCGGAGCAGGCAGCGCGGGGCTCGCGTCGGCACAATATGCCGCGCGTGCGGGTTTGCGCACGGTTGTCTTCGATCCGTTCGGTCCGGGCGGACAGGTGCTGCAGATCGTCGAGCTTGAAAATTATCCCGGCGTCTTTCCGGCCGTTACAGGAATCGATTTTATCGACACGATGAAAAAGCAGGCGGAATTTTTCGGCGCGCGGATCGTACAGGAAAAAATCGTTTCGATCGATAAAATCAAAAATACGTTTTACGTTCGTGCGGAAGGCGGCGTCTATACCGCTTCCGCGCTCCTTATTGCGACGGGCGCCGAACACCGCATGCTCGGCGTTCCCGGCGAAAAAGAATTGACCGGCAGGGGCGTTTCATACTGTGCGACCTGCGACGGGCCTTTTTTTCGCAATAAAGCGATCGTCGTCGTCGGGGGCGGGAATTCGGCGTGTACGGAAGCGCTCTACCTTGCAACGCTTTCTCCGAACGTTACGCTCGTCCATCGCAAAGCGCAGTTTCGCGCGGAATACGCCGTCGTCGAAAGAGTGAAAAACGAAAAAAACATAAGCATCAAATACAATACGCTCGTAAAAGAAATCCGCGGAAACGGACGGGTACAATCCGTATTGCTCGAAGATACGGAAACAAAAACGGAGACGGAACTGCCCGCCGCCGCCGTCTTCATCTTTGTCGGCATGAAAGCGCGCACGGCTCTCTTCGATACGCTGCCGAAAGATAAGTCGGGCTATATCGTGACGAACGAAAAGACGGAAACGATTATACCGGGCTTGTACTGTGCGGGTGATGTGCGCGCAAAGCCGTTCCGGCAAATTATCACGGCCGTGTCCGACGGTGCGATTGCCGCGCATGAAGCCGCCGAATACGTAAAGCGCATTTCGTCGCCCGGAGACGGAACATGAAACGCTTTGCAAAATCACTATTGTTAATTATTAATATTATGATCGCTTCTTTGCCGCCGCTTTTTGCGCAGAGCGGAAAGTCCAACGGCCCGCTTCCGGCAAATGTTACGTTTTGGAGCGATTACCCTGCCGATATACTTGCGCGTACGATTGTCGAGCGCATGAGCGACGCGGAATGCCTGTCGCAAATTTTTATGTTCGGCTGGGCGGGCGCTGAACCGGAACAGCTTTTGTACGATTGGGTTTCGCGCGGACTCGGCAGCGTAAAAGTGTTCGGATGGAATACCGACGATATCCGCCTTGTCGCAGACTCTATTTTTTCGCTGCAGCGGAGCGCGTCGCAGACGAGATTTAAAATACCGCTGTTCGTCGCGACCGATCAGGAAGGCGGCTGGATCCGCCACGTCAAAGGCGAAACGTCCGTTACACCGGGCAATATGGCGATCGGAGCGGCGGGCTATCCCGTCGACGCGTGGTACAGCGCGTATTATATTTCGCGCGAAATCAAAGCGCTCGGTATCAATATGAATTTTGCGCCGTCGGTCGATCTCTTTACCGACCGCGCTTCTTCGATCATCGGACCGAGGTCTTTCGGCGACAATCCCGAATATGCTGGCATCCTCGGAGCGGCTTTTTGCGCCGGCAGCGTTGCGGCGGGCGTCATCCCCACGGCAAAACATTTTCCGGGACACGGAGATACTGACGGCGATTCGCACGTAAAGCTTCCCGAAATCGATATAGACGAAAAAACCTTTACGCATCGCGAACTTGTCCCGTTCGAATACCTCGTCAAGCGGAAAATCTCCGCGATCATGTCGGGACATTTGAGTTTTCCGAAAATCGACGCAAGCGGTGCGCCCGCATCCCTTTCTAAATATTTTCTCACCGATTTGCTGCGCGGAAAGCTCGGCTTTGACGGATTGATAATTACCGACGACATGATGATGAACGGCGATACGCTCTATGCGGGCTCTTTGACGAACGCGTTTTACCTCGCGATAGCGGCAGGCAACGATATCCTTATCTCTTCTACGACGGCGCGCTTAAACGAACCGTTGTGGTCGGTAAACCTGGAGCGTATGAAAACCGACGGCGCATTTCGCGATCGCGTTCACGATGCGGCGTACCGCGTCCTCAAAGCGAAGCTCGACTATTTTAAAAGCGGAAACGCAGCCCCTCTCTATCCCGACGCCGCTGCGATCGGCCGGCATATCCCCGATAGAGAAGGCGAAAAATTTTTTCTCGAACAGGCGTGCCGTTCGATTACGCTGTATAAAAAAGGTACGGTGCCGCTTTCGGCAAAAGATGCCGGCCGTGTGCTTTTCGTCGGCTCTCTTTCGCGTTTTTTCAGCGAAGGAAAACGGCGCTATGCGTCTTCCGGCGATTACCGTTTTTCTCTGGAACCGGGGCCGAACGAAACGCAGTATATGTGCGACCATATCTTGGAAAGCGCCGCTTCTTACGACACGATCGTCTGCTGCGTTTCGAATGCGCAGTCTGCGCACATCGCCCGTACGCTTAAAGGAAGCGGAAAGAGAGTTGTAATCTTTTCGATTATGTCGCCCGAACACTCCCTCGATTTCGGCTGGGCGGATTCCGTCGTCATGGGATACAGCTGGTCGTCGTATACGCTCGATGCGATGTTCGGTGCCCTTGCAGGCGAATACGCTGCCCGTGGTACGCTGCCGTTTAAACCGTAAATTCGGCGGCGATTTTTAAGTGCATTTCTCGCATCGCTAATTGAACAAGGTATCGTTTTTTTGCGTTTAAAATTATTAGGTTCGCTAGGACTGTGCAAAAACTTCAGTTTTTTGCGCTGTGCGAATATGAAAAAGGGGGTAGGGGTATGGAAGGCAAACCCGTAAGCGTGTATGCGATTACGGGTTTGTACGTTGAAAATTACATAAAAATATCGAGTATGAGCAAGGCGGCAAAGCCGACCGCCCATGCGATCGTCGTCGAAATCGACCACACACGGATCTGCTCTTTCGTGTCGGTGATGCCGCTCAAGCGGTTTACGACCCAGTAGAAACTGTCGTTGAAGTACGAAAAGAAGAGCGAGCCGACCGTCGCCGCGAGCGCGCCGAGTACCATATTGCCGCCTGAGGCCGCAACGATCGGAGCGGTGATTCCCGCAGCGGTGATCATAGCGACGGTACCCGAACCTTGCACGAAGCGTACGAGCGTCGCGATGATAAAGGGCAGGAGGATGACGGGAATGTGCGTCGCAGCGATTCCTTGTGCGATATAATTTCCGACGCCCGCATCTTTGATAACCTGTCCGAGCGCGCCGCCTCCGCCGGTCACGAGTATGATGATGCCTGCACTTTTGATGCTCGCCTCAAGCGTATTGATAACGGACTCTCTGCTCTGTCCGCGCGTCAGCGTAAAGATCGCAAGCAGCGTTCCGATCAGCACCGCGAAAATCGGCGTACCGACGACGAAAAAAAACGTTGCGATCGCTCCCGTCGCCTTCAGTGCGGAAAGAACCGTATTTAATAAAATGAGTACGACCGGCAGAACGATGGGCATAAACGAAACGAATGTGGACGGCAGTTTTTTTGCATTTGCGTCGTCGTTCGTATCGTACTGCGGTTTTTGATAAGGCGGACGCTGCCATTCGCCTTCTTTATCGCCCGGAATCTGATAGATCTTTTTGCCGAGCCATTTGCCGTAAAGCATGACCGCGAGCGCCATCGGGATGGACACGACGAGTCCGAGCAGTAAAAAATTGCCGACGTCGATTCCGAAGGTTCCTGCGACGCCGAGCGGCCCGGGCGTCGGCGGTACGAGCGAGTGCGTGATGACCAAGCCTCCCGCGAGCGCGATGCTCAGCGACACCATCGATTTTTTCGTTTCTTTTGAAAGCGCGCGTGCGAGCGGCGAGAGGATGACGAATCCCGAATCGCAAAAGATCGCGATCGAAACGACGTATCCGGTAACGGCCATCGCAAACTCTTCCCGTCCCTTGCCGAAGAGTTTAAGGAATGCCCTCGCCATACGCTCTGCGGCTCCCGACGCTTCGAATATCTGTCCCATCATGACACCCAAGCCGATGATGATACCGATACCGCCGAGCGTTCCGCCGAAGCCCTTTGTGATCGTCCCCGCAATCGCCGTCGGTGCCATACCGCCTGCAAGTCCGATGATACATGATGCGATAATCAATGCGATAAACACGTGGACTTTCGTTTTGAGAATGAGCAGAATCAGCACTAAAAGTCCGATTCCGAGTCCCACGAGCATCTGTGCTCCTGAAATGTCTCCCATACTTTCATCCTATAAAGCGTTGTTTATTTTATACGGCTCCAATCCGCATAATCATCCGTTAATAAAATTCGGCGAATACTTTACCGCAAGGCGGATCGCTTCTATCATGCTCACCGCGCTCGCCTTTCCCGTACCGGCAATGTCCATCGCAGTACCGTGATCGACTGAAGTGCGGAGAATCGGCATACCGCCGGTAACCGAAATCGTACGCTCGAAGTCGAGCGTCTTCGTCGCGATGTGTCCCTGATCGTGGTAGAGCGAAAGGACGCTGTTGAATTTGCCGGTGAGCGCAAGGTGGAAGACGGAATCCGCTCCGATGGGACCTGCGACGGGGTAGCCCTCTTTTTGGAGAGCTTCAACCGCCGGCGTTACATCCGTCACTTCTTCGGTTCCGAACAGTCCGTGTTCGCCCGAATGCGGATTCAATCCCGCGACGGCCATCGTGCCTTCGGTCACGCCGAGTTTTTTGAGCGCGTCGAGGCAGCGCTTTACGTAATCGACGATGCGCTCTTTTTTTACCATTTTACACGCTTCGATGAGAGATACGTGCCGAGTCAAAAAGAAAACGCGCAGACCGCGCACTTCGAACATCGTAAGCGGATCGCTCGTGTGCGTCAGCGCTCCGAAAATTTCCGTGTGGCCGATAAAGGGAACGCCCCCCGCTTTGAGCGCTTCTTTGTTGATCGGAGTCGTAGCGACGGCGGCGACTTTATGCTCCATCGCGAGCGAAATGCTTTTTTCGATATAATCGTATGCGGCTTTTCCGCACATACCGTCAATCGTACCGATTTTAAACTTTTCGATATCGATATTGTCGAAGTCGATGAGGTTGAGTACGCTTTCGCGGTAGTCGCCGTCTTCGGGATCTTCGATGCAGCGTATCGAAAGCGGCACCTTCGTAATCCGTATCGCGCCTTCCATGATTTTTTTGTCGCCGATCACGACGCATTTTGCCGCAGCGCACGTGTCTTTATCCGCGACGGCTTTTGCAACGATTTCCGGCCCGATGCCTGCGGGATCTCCGATCGGAATCGCAATAAAAGGTCTGTCCATACTGTTTTCTCCCAATAAATTTATTTTTTCAAATTAATAATTTTTCTACGGCATTTAAATATGCGTATTTAAATATGCGATGCAGTCTTTGAGCGCATATTTGTCACCCGCCATGCCTCCTTTTGTGATCACTTTCAAGCCGTCGAAATCTCCCCCGCACAGTTCTCCGTAGGCGGTGAGCGGCAGCACTTCCGTGTGCAGCTTGATGCTCGATACGCGAAGCGCATCGTAGACGGCGAGCGTTATATCGCATCCGCTCGTGTACAGCGCTTTGATGTCGTTTTGGCGCCGCAAAATTTCTGCAGTCATAGCTGCGAACGACGAGTTGACGATATCCGACAGTTCGCCGCTCGTACGATTCGTCCGCTTTTCGTATTTTTTAAAATCGACCCGCTTGTCGGGGTCTATACCTTCTCCGATAAGCGCGTAGATGCGGAACTCTCGTGCAGCTGCCGCAATCGCTTCGATGTTGCGCCGTATTTCCGCTTGCCGCGATTCGTCGCTTTTTATAAGTTCTTCGATCTTTACGAGCGATACGAAGATATCGCGCGACGGAAGCACTTCGTCGATCTGCGTTTTTGCGACGGCATTTACGCTTCCGATTACGAGCAGTACGGATCCGTCTTCGTTTTTTGTCCTGGGGACGACGGTACTTTTGACAAGCGCCGCCGTAAACGGTCCCGGGCCGACGCTTATAAACGGAATGTCCGATGCGATTCCTGCTTCGGCGATCAGCTCCAAATCGTCGTCGGTGATGCAGTCGAACAGGATCGTACGTATGCCTTCTTTTGCAAGCGCCGTTATGCGTCCGGCCACGTATGTTTTTCCTTTACGTAACTCACCCAAATCGACGGATGCGACGGGATACTTCGACTGTTTGCGGAATATGTCTTCGACACGGGATGTGTCGATCGGAGTTTTCGGATCGACGGCTGCGCTCGTTTTATGGAGCGGTACCGAATTGACGAGCATATATCCGCCGCAGACGATTCGTCCGGACGAGGGAAAGCTCGGAACGACGAGGGCGGTACAGTTTTCGCCGAGCGCGTCGAGCATTGCATCCGTTTCCCGTCCGAGATTTCCCCTGAGCGTGCTGTCGATGCGTTTGGCATATACTTTCGTATCGGCGCTTTTTAATTTTTTTGTCGCTTCGAATACGCGCCGGTACGCTTCTTCGCTCGTGCGGCTTCGGCTGTTTGTCGGAAACAGGATGCAGTCGCATTCACTTTGTATGCCTTGTGCTCCGTCGAGTTCCAATACGGTGTATGCACTGTATCCCGCTTTATGCAACAGTACGCCGGTCGCGTTTGCTCCCGTCAAATCGTCTGCTATGATTAAACACTGCGGCATAATTCCTCACTCCTGATATGCTGTGCCATTTGTTTATACTGCGATCACGCTGATGCGTTTTTTGCGCAGCGCGGTCAGCTCCTTTTCCGTGAATTTTTTATCGGTGATGACACCGGTATAGTCGGCAAGCGTATTGATTTTGATCGTCGCCCGCTTATCGAATTTTTCTTTGTCCGCGACGAGATACGAGCGGTCGCTGTTTTCGACAATCTTTCGCTTCAGCGCGACTTTTTCGAGCGTCGGCGTACGCACGGTAAAATCTTCGTCGATCGCAGCCGTTCCGATAAATGCCGCGTCGATGAGAAAGTTTTCGATTATTTGTTCGGCAAACATACCCATCACGCAGCCGGTCGTCTTTTGAATATAGCCGCCGCAGATATATACGTTTGTCCGGCTCTGCGACAGCATCATTGCGATTTGCAAGTCATCGGTGATGACCGTTACGTCTTTTCTGTCGGCGATGAGCTGCGCGATTTGATATGTCGTCGTCCCCGCATCGAGGAAGACGGTATCGTTCGCCTTGATGAACTTTACCGCCGCATTTGCGATTCTGCATTTTTCGGCAGCATTGGAAACCTTTTTATTGTAATACGGCGTTTCCTGTTTGATGATCGCCCCTCCGTGACAGCGGTTGATGAGCCCGCGCGTTTTTAAACTCGTCAAATCTCTGCGGATCGTCATCGCGCTTACGTCGAGTTCTTTTGCGAGAGAATCCACTTGGACGGAGCCCGCCGTTTTTATTTTATCCAAGATATAGCGTTCTCGTTCTATTTCCAACGTTTTTATTGCGTTCTTTTTCATCGGTTTTATATGTTCCTTAGTGTTTGATTGTGTTCGAACTTGTTTGATTATAAACCTGTTGTCAAAACCTGTCAAGAAATTTTTTATGCGTGTTATGCGTTGTGCAGATCGTTCTGTACGCTCGAATTGTACAGTATCCGTCTTCATTGAGCTGCGCGAAATAGTCGAAAATCCGATAATATGCTATACTGAACGCGAGGTATTGTTATGGTAATGATAATTATTTTTACAATTGTAATCGGCGCGCTCATCGGATGGCTTGCCGGAATTTTTATGAAAAGCAAACACGGTTTTTGGACAAACTGCCTGATCGGCATCATCGGTTCGATTGTGGGTTCCGCCATCGCGAATGCGCTGAACATCGGCGGCGGCGGATTCGCTTCTTCGATTATCATCGGCGTTGCGGGCGCGTGTATCTTTATCGCAGCCGTCCGCGCGATCATGGGTAAAAAATTTTAAAAGCGGAATTGTCGGTTTTGCAGCATTAAGGGGCAAGAATTATGCGGTAAAAATCGTCGATAAAACGATGAGTTGCATATTGAATTTCTAAAAATTATCAAGTTTCGGGGATCGCAACTTTTTTCGTGTACTTCCAGTTGTAGCTGTGCGTATCGGGCAGCTTGCCGTCGATGCGGTCGTTTTGCGCCTGCAGCTGATCGCGTATGAGCTTTCTGAAGACCGTCATAAGCGGTTCGGGGTCTGCGTTTTCACCGGCAAGGTGTACGGACTGGAGCTCTTTTATGAGATAATAACAGGATTCGATCGTGGAGATGTAATCGGGAGAAGGCTCCCTCTTAAACGTAAACTCGGAGCGGTAGCTGCCTGCAAACGAGAGGCGCGGAAGGTCAAGCAAAAAAGCGCTGTGCTCGATCACTTTGCGCGAACAAAACCACGTCGCGTCGATGACGAGAACGAGAAGCGTTTTGTCCCCGACGAGATCGGCGAATCCTTCGGTGCGTACCGTGTTCGCATCTTTTCCCGGGTAGAGCAGCACGGGAAAGTAGCGCTCATCGGAAAGCAGTTCATGCAGGCGCTCGTTTTTTGAAAAATCGAGTCCGACGAGAATCTCCGAATCGACGAGCGACACGTGCGCGATGCGGCCTGTTCCCGTACGCTCGCGCTTGGCTTCTTTGGGATGCATGAGCAGCACGAATTTGACACCCGCGTCTACCGGCTCCGCGTATTTGCAGAGACAGTAGCGCACGGGTCGAAAACAGCGCCAGCAGCGATCGCTCATACGCCGAGCGATTTTAACAAATCGGCTTTGCTCATCGCACCCGTTTGCTGAGCGGCGGCTTTACCGTTCTTAAACAAAATAAACGTCGGAATGCTCATGACGCGGAATTGCGCGGCAAGGCTTTCCTGTTCGTCCACGTTGACTTTGCCGACTTTCAGTACGCCTTTTTTTTCTTCGGCGATTTCCGAAACAACCGGCCCCATCATGCGGCACGGACCGCACCACGACGCCCAAAAATCGACGAGTACGGGAAGATCCGATTCGAGCACTTCGCTGTTAAAATTCTCCGCAGTAAGCGTGAGTTCCATAATTACCTCCGGTATATTATTTATTATAAAATTGTATTTATTTAAATATAGTCTTTTCTTATTGTAAAAGCAAATAAAATTCGCTACAGTGATAATCGCGAATTCGTCGGTTTTTCACAACGCGGCCGACTTTTTGCATATCTTTACGGGTGGTGCTATGACAAAAGATTTGACACAGGGAAAACCGTTTCCGCTCATCCTCGAATTTTCGATTCCGGTGCTGCTCGGCTATCTCTTCCAGCAGTTTTACAATCTCACCGATACGGTTATCGTCGGAAAATCGCTCGGCGTTCAAGCGCTTGCGGCCGTCGGCTCGACCGGCGCCGTGAATTTTTTAATAATCGGATTCGTTATGGGCGTATGCAACGGTTTTACGATTCCCGTATCGCAGCGTTTCGGCGCAAAAGATTTTTCGCTCATGCGGAAGTACGTCGCAAATATCGTATACCTGTGCGTCGCGTTTTCCGCCGTCATGGCTGTCGGCACGGTTATCTTTTGCGATCCGCTCATGCTTGCTATGGAAACGCCGGAAGACATCCTTTCTCGTGCGGGCGACTATATCAGGATAATCTTTGCAGGCATTCCGCTTACGTTTTTATACAATATAACATCCGGTTTGATCCGTGCGCTCGGCGACAGTAAAACGCCGGTATTTTTTCTCGTGCTTTCGTCGCTGCTCAATATCGCACTCGATTTGATCTTTATTCTCGCGTTTCACTGGGACGTACAGGGAGCGGCGCTCGCGACGGTTATCTCGCAGGGGGTTGCGGGTATCGCATGTCTTTTGTACATGATTAAAAAATTTGATATCATCAAACCGAAAGGCGTCGAGCGGAAATTTAATAAAAATTATTGCAGCGTGCTGTGCGGCGTCGGCGTGCCGATGGGGCTGCAGTATTCCATAACGGCGATCGGAAGCGTTATCCTGCAGGCATCGGTGAACGGACTCGGTTCCGCCGCCGTCGCCGCCGTTACGGCAGCGACCCGTGTCGGTCAATTTTTTTGTACGGTATTCGATGCGCTCGGCACGACGATGGCAACCTACGGCGGACAAAATACGGGAGCCGGCAAAATCGACCGGCTCGGTGCGGGCGTGCGCGACAGCATGATTATCGCCTCTGCGTATTCGATGATTGCACTCATCATATATTTTATCTTCGGCGATTATCTTGTCATGCTCTTTATGAACGGAGAGCAGACGGAAATTATTAAAAATGCAAAACTGTTTTTGCTGCAAAACGGTTCCGCATACGTTCTTTTGTCGGTCGTAAATATTTTCCGATTTATGATTCAAGGCATGGGATTTTCGCGCTTTGCGATTTTTTCCGGCGTGTTCGAAATGATCGCGCGTATGCTCATGGGCGTCTTTATGGTGCCGCATTTCGGTTTTGTGAGCGCGGGTTTCGCTTCTCCGTTCGCATGGCTTTTGGCAGATTGCTTTTTGATACCCGCGTTTATCCGCTGCAGGCGTACGCTTGCAAAGCAATTTAACAAGCGATAGCTTTCGACGTGCTCGGTATCACATCATATCGATAAGGCAGGCGGGGAAACGACACCGACGGTTTCTTAATAATTTTTTATGTTGTCAGTCCTTTCTCTTTCTGCTACACTGCGCCTATGGTCATATCTTCCATCGATTTAAAAGACGGACACGTCGTGCAGCTGAAAAACGGCGAACATCCGATACTCGCGCGGGATGATGCGGAATCGCTCATCGAAGAATTCGACAGGTACGGTGAAGTCGCCGTCATCGATTTGGATGCGGCGCTCGGAAACGTCGACTCTCACGGCGACACGAAAAATACGCCGCTCTTAAAACGGCTTTTGTGCAAAAGTAACGTACGCACGGGCGGCGGCATACGTACTGTCGCGCATGCAAAAGAGCTCGTGTCACTCGGCGCAGAAAAAGTGATCATCGGTTCGGCGGCGTGGAAAAAAAATCCGAAAGCGGGGGAGTGCCCGCTCGATGTCGAATTCCTCGATTCTCTCGTCCGGGCGATCGGCCGGCAGCGCGTTATCGTCGCCGTCGATGCGAAAGGCGGAAAAGTTGCAGTGCACGGCTGGACTGAAACGACGGACGTGCCGTTTATAGAAGGAGCCGTGCTGGCGGAAAAATACTGCAGCGAAATTTTATTTACCTGCGTCGAAAAAGAAGGCTGTATGCAGGGCGCCGATACGGATGCGGTCAAAAAACTGCGCGAAGCGGTACAGTGCCGCATCGTTGTAGCAGGCGGCGTTTCGTCGACGGAAGAAATCGTGCAGCTTGAAAAGCTCGGATGCGACGTGCAGCTCGGCATGGCGCTCTATACCGGAAAAGTTTCGCTTGCCGATGCGTTTATCGGCTGTTTGAATTGGGATAAAGTCGATCTCATTCCGGTGATCGCGCAGAGCGTAAACGGAGACGTGCTTATGCTCGGCTATGCGAACCGCGCGGCGTTTGAAAAAACCTTTGAAACGAACAAGCTGACCTTTTTCAGCCGTACGCGGGGAGTGCTGTGGACGAAGGGCGAACACAGCGGACACTGGCTTTCGGTGAAAAAACTTCGCGCCGACTGCGATCGGGATACCGTGCTTGCGACGGTCGTTCCTCACGGGGGCGTGTGCCATACGGGCAGCTTTACCTGCTTTACGGGCGAAGCCGGTGAAGCGTCGTCCGCCGGAAGATTATACGATATCATCGCGGACAGGTTTACGCACCCGAAGCCCGGCTCTTATACTGCGACGCTCGACGGAAAGCGCGTCCGTGAAAAGATTTTGGAAGAAGCCGACGAGTTGTGCAACGAAGCGGAGACGAAGCAGGATGTCGTGTGGGAAGCCGCGGATCTGTTTTATTTTATAAACGTGCTCATGTACCGCGAAGGCGTTACCTGGCGCGACGTTTATGCAGAGCTCGACAGACGACATAAGAGCACATAAATCCGAGCAGTGCGGAGGATTTATGTGCGTCTCTAATAAAAGAAAAACGGCTCTGCCGTTTTTCAACTCCCGACTTCAAGAATGATTCCGAGCAGTGCGGAGGATTTATGTGCGTCTCCAATAAAAGAAAAACGGCTCTGCCGTTTTTCGCCTCCCGACTTATTTACAGATTCCGAGCAGTGTTCGTTCGCGGTACATCCGTGTACCGCTCACTATCGCATTTTTGCTTTGCAAAAATGCGCAGCTGTTTTGCAAAGGTACGACACGGCGATCGACAATTTAAAAGCCGAAGCCGATGGAAAGCTGCCGGAAGTTTTCGGCGGACAGGGAAATTGGTCAAAGAGTGCCGTTCACGTCTGTGGGCGGCGTTTTTGTATGGAACGGGGCGGTGTAAAATCTTCATTAGATTCGTCCGTGTTTGCCGAAAAAAATCGTAAAATTTTTCGTTTCCCTCTTGCATCTTTTTTGCAAATACTGTATAACTACAGAACGCGTCGTTTTTGCGCGTAAAAGGGTTCTTTGAGAGTCAATCGGAGCGAGCTCCGGTATCCCCGTAAAGTCAACCGGTTTCGGTTTTCAGGCGGATACGGCCCTGAGTGCGGATTCTGCTGCCGTCGGCAGCGGAAGTTTATTATAGAAGCATTTCGGGTTTTTGACCGGTCCTAACGGACTGCGGCTCGAAGATGCCAAACCAGTTGTCAAAGCGAGTTTGATGATGATCGGTGGTGTCGGCCAAGAATGTTCCGAAAGTATGGAACATTTCGTATGAATACAAATTCTTGTCCGTCAAATTACGTTCATCATATCATTCTCACAAATAACAGTGTGTATGCGAATGTGGCGTTTTCTGTTGGAAATTGTCCCGTTCTGGCTTAAAGTGCAACACATACCATTATGCAATGTCGGACAAGGAAATCCGGCAAGGAGAAAATCATGGCAAAGGAAAAGTTCGTCAGAACTAAACCCCACATGAACGTTGGAACCATCGGTCACGTAGACCATGGTAAGACTACGCTGTCGGCTGCTATCACCCAATATTGTGCAAGAAAATTCGGTGACCACGCGCTCAAGTATGACGAAATCGACAATGCTCCTGAAGAAAAGGCACGCGGTATCACAATCAATACCCGTCACCTTGAGTACCAGTCCGATAAGCGCCACTATGCGCACATCGACTGCCCGGGACACGCCGACTATATCAAAAACATGATCACCGGTGCGGCGCAGATGGACGGTTCCATCCTCGTCGTTTCCGCTCCGGACGGCTGTATGCCCCAGACGAAAGAGCACTTGCTGCTTGCTCGTCAGGTCGGTGTTCCGAAGATCATCGTTTTCCTCAATAAATGCGATCAGTTCGATCCCGCTGAAGCTGCCGATATGACCGAAATGGCGGTCGAAGACGTCAAAGACACGATTGCAAAATACGGCTTTTCCGCCGATACGCCGATTATCAAAGGTTCGGCATTTAAAGCGTTGAACCAGCCCGAAGATCCCGAAAACACGAAGTGCATTGAAGAGCTGCTCACGGCTATGGATACGTGGTTCGACGATCCCGTCCGTGACGAAGATAAGCCCTTCCTTATGCCGCTCGAAGATATCTTTACGATCACCGGACGCGGTACGGTTGTAACGGGTCGTATCGAACGCGGCGTCGTCAATATGAACGACGAAGTTGAAATCGTCGGCATCCGCCCGACACAAAAATCGACGGTTACGGGTATCGAAATGTTCCAAAAGACCCTCGATCAGGGTATGGCCGGCGACAACGTCGGTATCCTTTTGCGTGGTATCGAAAAGAAAGATGTCGAGCGCGGTCAGGTTCTCGCAAAGCCGGGTTCCATCCACCCGCACACGAAATTCGAAGCGCAAATCTACGTTCTTACGGAAGCCGAAGGCGGCCGCAAAAAACCGTTCTTCTCCGGCTATCGCCCGCAGTTCTATTTCCGCACGACGGATATCACCGGAACGATCGAACTCGAAGCGAACGTTCAGATGGTAAAACCGGGCGACAACGTCAAGATCATCGGCGAACTCATTCACCCGATCGCTATGGATGAAGGTCTGAAGCTTGCTATCCGCGAAGGCGGTCACACGATCGCATCGGGACAGGTTACGAAGATTATCGAGTAGTTTTCGAAACGGGCGGCGCTCTTTGCAGCGCCGTTCGCATCGATTGGAGGAATAATGGCAAGTGGTAAGATTCGCGTCACGCTCCATGCGTACGATGTGGAAGTGATCGATCAAAGTGCAAAAGCCATCGTGCAGACTGTTCAAAAAGCGGGTGCTCAAGTTTCGGGGCCGATTCCGCTTCCGACAAAGATCAATAAGATAACGGTGCTCCGTTCGCCGCATGTAAACAAAAAGTCGCGCGAGCAGTTTGAGATGCGCACGCACAAACGTCTTATCGATATATTGAATCCGACTTCGGATGTGATGGATTCCCTTATGAAGTTGGAACTGCCTGCCGGTGTTGAAGTAAAAGTAAAGCAGTGATTTCCGTTCGGAAATCCGCTGTATACGGTACGCTCCCGAGGATCCGGGATGACGGCCGAGCCGAAGCGTCCGCGCTTTCAGGCGAACGTTTTTACGGCAAAGCTTGTACGGAATGCCGCGCAGGTTTTGCAAATTTTACAGGAGTATCAGAATGAAAGGTCTGATTGCAAAAAAAGTGGGGATGACGCAGGTATTCGATGAAAGCGGAAACCTTATTCCGGTAACCGTGATCCGCATCGATCCCAATACCGTCATCGCTACGAGAACAAAAGAGCGCAACGGCTATGATGCCGTCGTCCTCGGAATTGACGATGCAAAAGAATCGAGAGTGACAAAAGCGTATAAAAATCAATTTGCGGAAAATATCGCGCCGAAGCGGACATTGAAAGAATTCCGCGATTTCGAAAAAGAAGTGAAAGTCGGCGATCAAATCGGCATGGAATTGTTCGACGGTGTCCGCTTTCTCGACGTTACGTCGACGTCAAAGGGTAAGGGCTTTCAGGGCGTTATGAAACGCTGGGGCTTTCACGGCGGACGTGCTTCGCACGGTTCGAAGTTTCACCGCGAAGCCGGCGGCACGGGACAGTCTACAACTCCGGGTCATACGTTCAAAAATATTAAAATGCCCGGCCGCATGGGTTCGAAAAAGGTTACGATTCAAAATCTGCAGGTCGTCAAAACCGATGCGGATCTGAAAGTGATTATGGTTCGCGGGGCCGTTCCCGGGAATAAAGACTGCACGCTGATCGTCAAGTCCGCGGTGAAAAAATAACGACGGAAGGTGACTCATTATGGAAAAGAAAGTCTTTTCGGTCGACGGTAAAGAGCTGCGTACGATTTCGCTTGACGACGCCGTATTCGGTCTTCCGGTAAATGAAGATGTCATTTACTATGCCGTCACGAATGAATTGGCAAACAGGCGCGTCGGAACCGCTTGCACAAAAGGTCGTTCCGAAGTGCACGGCAGCAATGCGAAGCCGTATAAACAAAAGGGTACGGGACACGCGCGCCGCGGCGATAAAAAATCTCCGCTTCTCGCAGGCGGCGGTACGATTTTCGGACCGAAACCGCGCGATTTCAGCTACGCGATACCGAAAAAAGAAAAACGCCTGGCGATGAAATCGATTTTGAGTATGCAGGTGCAGAGCGACCGCTTTACCGTCGTCGAAGATTTTACGATCGACAGCGGCAAAACGAAAGATCTGGTAAAGATTCTCGACAATTTTACCAAGGGCGAGCGTACGGTGCTCATCTTAAAGGATGACGATCCCAAGATCAAACAAGCTGCGCGCAATATCCCGTCGCTGCAGTTTTTGTCGTACAACCGCTTGAGCGCGCATGCGCTGTTTTACGGACGGAAGATTATCGCTCTCGAAAGTGCGGTAAAAAATCTTTCTTCGTTTTACGCGGCGAAAGAAAAGGAGGCTGAATAATGGATATCACGGATATTCTTATCAGGCCGGTTATTTCGGAAAAGGCGAATATGCTGCGCGAGCAGGATAAATACGTTTTCATCGTTCACAAAGATGCGAGCAAAATACAGATTAAAGACGCCGTTCGAAAGCTCTTTAACGTAAAGGTTATCGGCTGCACGACGATGAATATTGGCGGAAAGATGCGGCGCACGCGGGGCATTCCCGGTATGACCGCTTCGTATAAAAAAGCGATTGTGCGCGTCGCCCCTGGTGAAAAGATCCAGGCGTTTGAAGGCGTGTGAGCTTTTTAAAGATTAAGGGGATTTACAATGGCTCTTAAGATATTTAAGCCGATAACGCCGGGTACGCGCGGACGCGTGGACTTGGTGCGAGATCACTTGACGGCAAAGAAACCCGAAAAAACACTTACGTCAGGTATGGTGTCTCACGCGGGCCGCGGAGGCGGCGGACGGATTTCCGTGCGCCATCAGGGCGGCGGACACAAACGGAAGTATCGAGACATCGATTTTAAACGCAATAAACACGGTATTCCCGGTACGGTGAAGACGATCGAATACGATCCGAACCGCAGCGCAAATATCGCGCTCGTGTATTATGCCGACGGCGACAAGCGCTATATCATCGCGCCGAAGGGTTTGCAGGTCGGACAAAAGATTATGGCCGGCGAAACGGCGGCTCCGACGGTCGGCAATGCACTGCCGCTCGGTCTCATTCCCGTCGGTTTTACGGTGCACAATATCGAATTGCAGCTCGGACGCGGCGGACAGCTCGCGCGTTCGGCCGGTACGAGTGCGATGATCGCCGGCAACGAAGGCGAATACGTTATCATCCGTTTGCCGTCGAGCGAATTGCGCAGAATCAACGGCAAATGCTATGCGACGATCGGCGTCGTCGGAAACGAAGATCACATGAACGTGCGGCTCGGAAAAGCAGGCCGCAGACGCTGGATGGGCGTTCGCCCGACGGTCCGCGGTATGGCGATGAACCCTGTCGATCACCCGCTCGGCGGCGGTGAGGGCGCCGGAAAGGGACGTAATCCCGTTACTCCGTGGGGACAGCCGTGCAAAGGCTATAAAACCCGCAACAAGCGGAAAACGTCGAGTAAATTTATTATTTCGCGCCGTAAGAAGTAAGTGCGGAGGAGCTGACAGTGTCAAGATCGGTTAAAAAAGGCCCTTTTGTCGAAAAGAGCCTCTATAAGAAAGTGCAGGCGATGAACAAAGAATCGGACCGGAAGATGATAAAAACCTATTCCCGCTGTTCGACGATCATCCCGGAAATGGTCGGGAATACGATTTCCGTATATAACGGCAAGTCGTGGATTCCCGTGTATATTACGGAAAACCTCGTCGGGCATAAGCTCGGAGAATTTTCGCCGACCCGCATATTTCGTGCGCACGGCGGATCCGATAAGTCCGCTGCAAAGGCGGCCGCACCGAAAGCGGCTCCCGCAGCCGCTCCGGCCGCTAAATAAAGGTGGAAACTATGGCTGAAAACAAAGGATATAGAGCTGTATCGAAATTTCTGTTCGCATCGCCGACGAAGGTTCGCCCCGTTGCCCGTGTGATACATCAAAAGCGCTGTTCCGAAGCTGCGGTTATTCTCGAAAATATGCCGCAAAAAGGCGCGCGCCTCATCGGTAAAACGCTTAAGTCGGCCGTGTCGAACGCGCTCAACGCGAACAGCAAGCTCGATGAAGATATGCTGTACGTCAAAGAGATCAAAATCGACGAAGGCCCGCGTCTCAAGCGGATTTGGTTCCGCGCACGCGGACGCGCGGATCAGCTTTTAAAGCGCATGTGTCATATTACTGTCGTCGTTGACGAAAAGGCGGGAAAATAAATGGGTCAGAAAGTTAATCCTATCGGTTTACGTCTCGGCGTAAACAAAACGTGGCAGTCCCGCTGGTATGCGGATCCCCGCGAATATGCGGGTCTCGTTCTCGAAGATTTGAAAATCCGCAAAATGATTGCAAATCTTCCCGAATGCAAAAACGCCGACATCGCGGAAGTCGAAATCATCCGCCATCCGCAGCGCGTGACGATCGTAATCCATACGGCGCGTCCGGGCGTCATTATCGGCGTCAAAGGCGCGACGATCGAAACGATCAGCGCGCAGATTCAAAAGCAGCTTGAACCGAAAAAGGTACAGATTAAAATCAAAGAGATCAAGCGTGCCGATTTGAACGCGACGCTCATCGCCGAAAACGTCGGCCGTCAGCTTGCAGGTCACGGTTCGTACCGCCGCGCTTTAAAACAGGCGATCAACAACGCAGTGCGCGCCGGCGCTCAGGGCATCAAAATCCGCCTCGCAGGCCGTCTCGGAGGCGCGGACATGAAGCGTACCGAAGAGCACAAAGAGGGCCGCGTTCCGCTCCATACGCTGAGAGCCGATATCGACTACGGTACGTATGAAGCTCAGACGACGTACGGTAAAATCGGCGTAAAAGTTTGGGTGTACAACGGTATGAATTACGGCGTCGAACAAAACGAAGATGCCGGCCAGCTCGTGCGAAAAAGCCGCCGCGAACGCGCTCCGGCGCAGTCCGAAAAACAGGCAAGGAGTTAAGGTATGCCGCTCAGTCCGAAAAGAGTATTGCACCGTAAAGTGCAGCGCGGTAGAGAAAAAGGAAACGCAACGCGCAACAATCATATAGATTTCGGCGACATAGCGCTTGTCGCAACGGAGCCGACGTGGCTCAAAGCGACGGTTATCGAAGCGTGCCGTGTCGCGATCAACCGCGAACTCAGCCGCAAAGGTAAAGTGTGGATCCGCGTATTCCCCGACAAGCCCGTTTCAAAAAAGCCGGCTGAAGTCCGCATGGGTAAGGGAAAAGGCGCGCCCGAATTTTGGGCGGCCGTTATCAAGCCGGGTATGATTTTATTTGAAATCGGCGGCGTCGACGTAAAACAGGCGCACCGCGCGCTTGAACTTGCGCAGAGCAAACTGCCTATTTTGACGAAGATTGCGTACAAGCCGGTTACGGCGTAACGGGAGGATAAGATGGCCGATAAAAATATCAAAGATAAAGACCTGTCTTATGAAGAGCTCGTTGCAAAGCGCGACAAGATGAAAAAAGAATACATGGATTTACGTTTTAAGATGGTAATCTCCCATGTAGATAATCCGTTGCAAAAACGTACGATGCGCCGCGAAATCGCCCGCTTAAATACGTTCATTCGGCAAAAGTGCCCTGCGGCGCAAAAAACTGCCGAAGCAAATAAATAGGAGCTGAACCGTGGAAGAGCAGACTGTTCAGGTAAAAAAGCCGAATCACCATTCGTTTGTCGGTCTCGTGACGAGCGATAAAATGGAAAAATCGATCGTCGTTTCCGTTACGACAAGGAAGATGGACAGGCTTTATAAAAAATACGTCAAACGGACAAAGAAGTATATGGCTCACGATGAAAAAAACGACGCTCATATCGGAGACACCGTGCGCATCGTGGAGTGCAGACCGCTCAGCCGGCATAAGCGCTGGCGGCTTGTCGAAATTATCGAACGTGCAAAATAACGCAGGAGCAACAGTATGATTCAAATGCAGTCCATGCTTACCGTTGCGGATAACTCCGGCGCAAAAACGGTTCAGTGTATTAAAGTGCTCGGCGGCACGCATCGTCGCTATGCCGGCATCGGCGACATCATCGTCGTAGCCGTCAAAGACGCGATCCCGACGTCGACGATCAAAAAGGGTGCGGTCGAAAAAGCCGTTATCGTGCGCCAGTCCAAAGAATACCGCCGTCCGGACGGAACCTATATCCGCTTTGACGACAACGCGTGCGTCATCGTCGACGACAATAAAAATCCGAAAGGCAAACGCGTGTTCGGACCGGTCGCCCGCGAACTGCGCGATATGGATTTTATGAAAATCGTTTCGCTTGCGCCGGAAGTATTGTAAGGAGCATTTCGTATGCAGAAGAAATTCAAAATTAAAAAGAACGACAACGTAGAAGTGCTTGCCGGCAAAGATAAGGGAAAACGCGGCTCGGTCGTGCGCATCATTCCGAAAAAAGACAAAGTGATCGTTTCCGGAGTCAATATCGTCAAAAAGGCGATGAAGCGCAGGAGCCAGCAGGATCAGGGCGGCATCGTCGAAATCGAAGCGCCGCTGCATATTTCGAACGTCGGCGTCGTGTGCAAAAAATGCGGACGCCCGGTAAAGATCGGTTATAAAATTGACGGCGATAAAAAAGTTCGTGTCTGCCGTAAATGTGGAGAAACACTGTAATGGACAATTACGTACCTCGGCTTAAGAAAGTCTACAAGGAAACTATCGCTCCCGCTCTCATAAAAGAGTTCGGCTATACGACGCCGATGCAGGTTCCCGCAATCAAAAAGATTGTCGTGAGCATGGGCGTGGGCGAAGCTCTCACCAATAAGAAACTCCTTGATGCCGCTGTCGAAGATCTGGCTCAGATTACGGGACAGCACGCAGTCAAGACAAAGGCTCGCAAAAGCATAGCCAATTTCAAACTTCGTGAGGGTAATGAAGTGGGCGCACGGGTAACGCTGCGCGGAACAATGATGTATGAATTTTTGGACCGCCTCGTCAATGTCGCCCTTCCGCGCGTTAAGGATTTCCGCGGCATCAAATCGACGGGATTTGACGGACACGGAAATTTTTCTCTCGGCGTTACGGAACAGATTATTTTCCCGGAAATCGACTTCGATAAAATCGCGCGGATATCCGGCATGAATATCGCGATCGTAACGAGCGCAAAGACGGACAACGAAGCCCGCGCTTTGCTTGCCAAGTTCAATATGCCGTTCCGGAAATAAGTGAGGACCTATGGCTAAAAAATCGATGGTTATTAAAGCTGCCCGCAAGCAAAAATATCCGACACGGGAATACAACCGCTGTCAAATCTGCGGGCGTCCGCGTGGATATTTACGGAAATTTAAAATGTGCCGTTTGTGCTTCCGTAAATTGGCAAGTGAAGGCCTGCTTCCGGGCGTCACGAAATCGAGTTGGTAGCGGCAGGAGTGTAAAATGAGTGCATCAGATCCGGTTGCAGATATGCTCACCAAGGTTCGGAATGCGGTTGCTGTCCGCCACGAAAAAGTCGACGTTCCGACTTCGAAGCTGAAGCTGGAAATTGTTAAGATTTTGAAAACCGAAGGGTATATCAAAAACTTTAAAAAGGTTCAGGAAGACGGAAAAAACATCATCCGCATCTTTTTGAAATACGACGGTCAAAACAATTCGGTCATTCACGGGATGAAAAAGATTTCGACGCCCGGACGCCGCGTATATTCGGGTTTTAAAGATTTGCCGCGCGTGTACAACGGCTACGGAACGCTCATCGTTTCGACGTCGGCGGGCGTGACGACCGGAAAAAAGGCGACCGAAAAGATGGTCGGCGGCGAATTGATCTGTACGGTATGGTAAGGGGAGAAAGCTATGTCAAAACTCGGTAAACTTCCCGTCGCTGTTCCGGCGGGCGTCACGGTAACGGTAAACCCCGATTCGATTTCCGTAAAGGGGCCGAAAGGCGAACTGCATCAGCACTACGGAAAAAACGTCAAAGTTTCGTTTGAAGACGGAAACATTCACGTTACTCCGAATAACGCTTCAAAGCAGGCGAATGCGGATCACGGTTTGTACCGCAGCCTTATCAAAGATATGGTGATCGGCGTAACGGCCGGTTTTTCGAAATCGCTTATCATCACGGGCGTCGGTTTCCGTGCCGAAGTCAAAGGCAAAGAGCTGGTGATGAACCTCGGTTTTTCGAACGATTTTATCGCGCTGATCCCCGACGGACTTACGGTTGCAGCCGATGCGAACGGCAAAGTTACGGTGTCGGGTATCAGCAAGCAGCAAGTCGGTCAGTTTTGCGCGGAGATCCGCAGTTTGCGCAAGCCCGAACCCTATAAGGGCAAAGGCATCCGCTATGAAACCGAAGTCATCAGACGCAAAGTCGGTAAAACCGGCGTAAAATAAGGTGAAGTGTTATGATTAAAAAGATGGACGATAAAAACAGACGCCGTCTGCACAGAAAATTCCACATCCGCAAAACGGTGTCGGGCACGGCTTCCCGTCCCCGCATGACGGTGACGCGGAGCAATAAAAATTTGTCGGTGCAGATCGTCGACGACGATGAAGGTAAAACGCTCGCCTGCATTTCGACGCTCGAAAAGGAATTTGCGAATTTGAAGCCGACCGTTGCCGATGCCGCAAAGCTCGGCGAAGCGCTCGGCGCGCGTTTGAAAGATAAACAGATTACGACTGTCGTGTTTGACCGCAACGGTTATCTCTATCACGGCGTCGTCAAAGCACTTGCCGACGGAGCCCGCAAAGCGGGAATCGTATTCTAAGGAGCACGTATGGCAGAGCAGGAAAACAAAGAAGTAAAAGAAGTCAAAGCTGCAGCCGATCCGAAGGACACGCCCCGCGCGGAAGCTTCCAGAGAAAACGCCCGTGAAGGCGGACGCGAGAAGCGGGGCAGGGGCAGAGACCGCGGCGAGCGCAGAAGCGAAGAAGACAAAGAATTCGTCGAAAAGCTCGTCATGCTCAACCGTACGGCAAAAGTCGTAAAGGGCGGCCGCCGCTTTTCGTTTGCGGCGCTCACGGTTGTCGGCGATAAAAAGGGACGCGTCGGCTACGGGTTCGGAAAGGCGAACGACGTAACCGAAGCCATCAAAAAGAGCATCGACCGCGCGAAGAGAAATCTCATCGTCGTGCCGGTAAAAAACGGAACGATTCCGCACGAGATGATCGGCAAATACAAGAGCTCCGAAGTGCTTATCAAACCGGCGTGTCCGGGTACCGGTATCATTGCCGGATGTGCCGTCCGTGCGATTATGGACGCGGCGGGAGCGACTGATATCATTTCAAAATCGCTCGGCGCGAGCGCGTCCGTCAATGTCGTGCGCGCGACGTTCAATGCGATCGAACGCTTATTCAATGCAAAAGCCATTGCTGCCGGCAGAGGCAAAACGCTCGACGAGTTGTGGGGTTAATCTATGGCAGGTAAATTCAAGATTACGCTTAAAAAAAGCACGATCAGGCAAAAGGCGGATGTAAAAGCGACCGTGCGCTCGCTCGGTTTGGGGAAACTCAATTCGTCGGTCGTGCACGATGATAATTCTTCGATACGCGGAATGATTGCAAGGTGTTCTCACCTTCTTACAGTCGAGGAGGTGAAATAATGTCGGATTACAATCCCGTACTTCACGCGCCCGAAGGCGCGAATAAAAAACCCAAGCGCGTCGGACGCGGTTCCTCATCGGGGCTCGGAACGACGGCGGGAAAAGGCAATAAAGGTCAGCAGTCGCGCTCGGGCGGCGGCAATCCCTATGTCGGATTTGAAGGCGGTCAAATGCCGCTGTACCGCCGTGTCGCGCAGCGTGGTTTTTCGAACGCGCGTTTTAAAGAAGACGTGCTCTATTTTAACGTTTCCGATCTCGAAGCGAAATTCGCGGACGGAGAATCCGTCGATCGCGCTTCCCTCGTTGCAAAGGGACTCGTTCCGTCGAAGCGCAATGCGAAGATCAAAATTCTCGGCGACGGAGAGGTGACGAAAAAATTTTCGGTAACGGTCGATAAAATTTCCGCCTCTGCAAAAGAAAAAATCGAAAAGGCGGGGGGAACCGTCCAAGCTGCCGTCGGACAAAACAGAAAAGCGCGGAATGCGGCGTACGCGAAAGCGCGAGACGCGAAAAAAGAAGCGGCGCCAAAACCGGCCGGCGATAAGAAAAAATAACGCGGAGTTGAATCATGGCAGGCAATTCTATCGTGAATATGTTTAAAATCAAAGAGCTCCGCAGCCGTTTGCTCTTTACCCTGTTGATTTTGGCCGTTTTCCGCATGGGAAGCGTCTTGACTATACCGGGCATCGACGCAAACGTGCTTTTGTCTTACTTCGACGAGCTCGCGCGTCAAAACAAAAATGCGTTTGCGAGCTATATGGACTTTTTCGTCGGCGGTGCTTTTTCGAACTTTTCCATTTTCATGCTCGGCGTTATGCCGTACATTTCGACGCAGATTATCATGCAGCTTGCGGTGATTATCTTTCCGTCCTTAAAGCGCGTTGCCGAAGAAGACGGCGGTCAGCGCAAAATCGCAATGTGGACGCGGGTCGGTACGATTTTCGTGTGTCTGCTCCAGTCCTATGCGGTGACGGTTTACGCGTCGAGCATTCCGAATTCGATCGTCATCGAAAATAAAATCGCGTTCCGCATGCTCGCCATGGTAACCGTTACGACAGGCTCTATGGTGACGATTTGGCTCGGAGACCAGATTACGGCTCGCGGCATCGGCAACGGCATTTCGATGATGATCTTTGCCGGTATCGTCGCGCGTCTTCCGAGTGCGGTCGTGGAACTTGGACGGAAAATCGTTGCAGGCGACGTACAGTTTGTGTTTGCAATTATCGTGCTCATCATGTTTGTCGGCATCATCGCGCTCGTCGTATACGAAGAATCGGGCGAACGGAAGATACCCGTCCACTACGCCAAGCGCGTCGTCGGACGGAAAATGTACGGCGGACAAAACACGTATATCCCGTTTAAGATCAATCCGTCGAACGTCATCCCGCTCATCTTCGCATCTTCGCTTTTGACGTTCCCGATCCAGCTTATTCAAATGTTCGGAAGCAATCGGAATTCCGCACGGTGGGTGGCGCGCCTCGCGTCGTTCCTCACGCCGAACGGAGTATGGTATAATATTCTGCTCGTCATCCTCATCGTCTTTTTTGCATACTTCTACACTCAGGTAACGCTGAACCCCACGGAAATTGCAAAAAACATCAGGGAAAACGGAGGCTCCATTCCCGGCGTGCGTACGGATAAAACGGAAGAATACCTGCAGCGGATATTGAATCGGCTCATATTGCCCGGCGCAATCTTTTTGTGCGTTATCGCGATATTGCCGACCTTTATTCAAACGATTTTCAGGTTTCCGCAATCCATCGCAATGTTGATGGGCGGAACGTCGTTGATCATTATGGTCGGTGTCGATTTGGATACGATGAGTCAGGTTGAAGCCCTGCTCAAAATGCACCATCATGACGGATTGACGACGAAGGGCAGAATCAGGTCGCGAAGCCTCTAGGCTTTGCGGATAGCGGAAACATTGCATGGGAGAACAGTATGAAAGTACGAACCAGCGTAAAACCGATCTGTGCAAATTGCAAGGTTATCAAACGGGGCGGTATTATCCGCATCATTTGCACGAACCCGAAGCATAAGCAGAGACAGGGCTAAGGAGAAACTGTATGGCTCGAATTGAGGGTGTGGATATCCCGAATAAGCACATAAGCATTGCATTGACGTATATCTACGGTATCGGCCGCCCTGCGGCGCGCGATATCTGCGAAAAAGCTAAAGTCGATCCGCAAAAATTGGCAAACGATCTTACGGAAGAAGAGCTTGCCCGTGTTCGCGACGCGATCGACAAAAATTACAAAGTCGAAGGTCGGCTTCGCACGGAAATCGGTCTGAACTTAAAGCGTCTTATGGATATCGGCTGCTACCGCGGGCTGCGCCACAGGCGCGGGCTTCCGGTACGCGGACAGCGAACGCGTACGAACGCACGCACGCGCAAAGGTAAAAAGAAGACGGTCGCCAACAAAAAGAAGGCGTAAGCGAAACGCGCGGCTTCGAAGTCGCGTTGCGGTATAAACCGGCGCGCTGTTTGCTTGCGGCAAGGGCGGCGCGATGCGGCGTTTTTAAGAGAACGGTAAAAAGCGGTGCCGAAACGGCGCATCCGTTTTTTTATGGGAGATACAATGGCTACGGTTAAAAAGCGAAAAGAAAAAAAGAGCGTATACGAAGGCAACGTATACATTCAAGCTACATTCAATAATACGATCGTTACGATTACCGACTTGCAGGGCAATACGATTGCATGGGCGTCTTCCGGCGGGCTCGGCTTCCGCGGTGCGAAAAAATCGACTCCGTTTGCCGCTCAGTCGGTTGCGGAATCCGCCGTCCAAAAAGCGGCGAGCTACGGTTTGCGAGAAGTCCACGTGTACGTCAAGGGACCGGGAATGGGACGCGAAAACGCGATCCGCTCAATCGGCAACATGGGACTCAAAGTAAAATCGATTTCCGACGTTACACCGATTCCCCATAACGGATGCCGCCCGCGCAAAACACGCAGTATGTAAGGAGTTCAGATGGCTCGCAAAAATCTGCTCAAAGGTTTTAAAAAACCGAAAGGCATTACTTACACTCCGCTCGAAACGAATCCGAATTACGGAAAGTTTACGGCGTATCCCTTTGAAACGGGATTCGGGACGACGATCGGCAATACGCTTCGCCGTGTCCTGCTCTCTTCGATTCAGGGCTATGCGGTCACTTCCGTCAGGATTACGTCGTACGATGCCGAGGGTGTTCCGCATGTTATTTCAAGCGAATTCGAAGCGATTCCGAATATTGCGGAAGACACGCTGGAAGTTATCAATAGTTTAAAACAGATGCGTTTGCGATTGCCCGGCGATACGGAGCAAGACACGATTTTGTACGAGTTCAAGGGGCCCGGCACGGTCAAAAGCGACGACTTTACCAAAGAGGGCGAACTTGAAATCATGACGAAGGATGCGCTCATCTTTACGATGACGGACGGCGCGAGAGTCGATATCGAAATTCAAGTCGACTTGGGCAGGGGCTACGTTCCCGCCGAAGTCAACGAGCACTATATCGAAATCGTCGGTACGATTCCGATGGATGCGATCTTTACGCCGATCGTCAAAGTAAAGTATGCGATCGAACCGTGCCGCGTCGGACAGCGAAACGATTACGACAAGCTCGTGCTCGAAATCTGGACGGATGGGACGATTTCTCCCGAAGACGCGCTTGCCGAAGCGGCTAAAATCGCCGAAGAGCATTTTAGAATTTTCATCAACTTCGACGATAATGCGATTTCCGGAGGGGACGACGGCGATGAAGGCGACAAGCGGATTCGTGAAATCCTCAATACCCCCGTCGACGAGCTTGAACTTTCCGTGCGTTCGTCGAACTGCTTGAAAAATGCGAATATCCGCACGATCGGCGAGTTGACGAAAAAGACGGAAGACGATATCACGAAGACGCGCAACTTCGGCAAAAAGAGCCTTACGGAAATTAAAGAAAAACTTCAAGAATGGGGCTTGACGCTCGGCATGACCGATTACAGTCATCTGAAGAATTTGAATATCACAAAGAAGGAAGAAACAGATGAATCATAAGATGGGATTTAATCCGCTTTCACGCACACCGGCACATCGCAGAGCTATGTCGCGGAATATGGTAACGTCTCTTTTTCGATTCGAACGCATTACGACGACGCAGTCGAAAGCGAAAGAAGTGCGCAAGTCCGCCGAAAAATTGATTACGCGCGCAAAAGAGGATTCCGTACACAACCGCAGAGAAGCGGCAAAGTTTATTTCCGATGAAAAAATCTTAAATAAGCTTTTTACGGAAATCGGGCCGCGTATGAAAGAGAGAGCGGGCGGCTATACGCGTATTTTGAAACTCGGTTTCCGCTGCGGCGATGCCGCCGATGTCGTCATCCTTGAACTCGTCGACTATAAACTCGATACGTCGAGCGACGAAGAAAAGGCTGAAAAAAAAGCGGCGAAGGCGGCGGGAAAAAAGAACGCGGGCGAAAAAAAGAAGGCGGAAAAGAAATCGGACGACGACAAAAAATCGGTAAAAGCCGATAAAGCCGATTCGAAAAAATAATATCGATAAAAACGGGGACTGTCTTAAAAGCCGTTTACTTTTCGGACAGTGCCTTAAAGCGTTTATGAAAACCGACGTTTTGCGTAAACGTTATGGGAGTAAGTATGTCTAAAAATCATCGAGGAACGGGTTTACGCTCTTTGCCGTCGCGCGGAAGAGACGAGTGCCCCGTCTGTCATAAAACGAATATCAAAGTCCTGTACGAAGTTGAAATCGACGGACAAAAAGTGAAAGTGTGTAAATTCTGCAATGCGGCGATGAAAAACAAAGCGCGAAAAGAAGCTCCGGCAAAAGAGCCGGTTGCAGCCGCTCCTGCAGCGGAAGCGAACGAAGCTCCCGCCGAAACGCCTGCGGAAAATTGACCGAAGACGCACATATACGTATCGGCGTGCGTTCATCTTCGTCGCCGATGCGATCGCACTTGCGAAGTGCGCGCACCGATTCGGTCGTTTCGCTCGCTTCTCTCCGGTGCGTGTAAAAACAAACTATGACCGCTCCTCTTCGTGGGAGCGGTTTTTTTATTTGTGCCGTGCACATGTTTTTTGCCGCGTGCATGTTAAAAACGCCGATGGCATAAAAAAATATTCCGTACTCTTTTAATAAAAAAGTACGGAATATGTTCGGGAATATGAAATCCGCCTCTTTATCCGGCGGGCGTACAGCAAACGAAAAATTATCAGCGCGAGTAGAATTCTATAACGTACTGAATATTGCCGACCGGCTGAATATCGTTCGCCGACGGAAGGGAAGTGACGGTTGCCGAAAGTTTTTCTTCATCGACCGTAAGCCAGCTTCCGCGATTTCCCTGAACGCTGACCAAGTTGTGACGGATCAGGTTTTGGATTCCCTTCTTTTCTTTTGATGTGATGACGTCTTTTGCTTTGATCCGCATGGAGGGGATGTTCGCCGGTTTCCCGTTGACGTAAAAATAGCAATGCGAAACCATTTGACGCGCCTGCGCCCTGCTTACCGCAAAACCCATTCTGAAAACGGTGTTGTCGAAGCGCTGTTCCATCAGCGAAAGCATATTGTCACTCGTAATGCCTTCCATCCGCTGTGCGCGTGCGAACAGATTTCTAAACTGCTTTTCGGACATACCGTATGCGAGGCGGAATTTTTGTTTTTCTTTTAGCTGTTCCCCGTACACGGACGTTTTGCCGCGCTGCTTTGCGCCGCGCTCTTTTCCCGGCGCGTTCGGCCGTTTTGTCAGCAGTTTGCTGTATTTCGGATTGCCGAAAATATTGGTGCCGAGCCTTCTGACTATTTTACCCTTAGGCTGTTTTACCGCCATACTTTAAACCTCTTTTTACCGATGTTGAGTTGTACCGAATTCCGGCAGGACACTTTAAAAATCTAATCGAATTTTTAGAGGTGTCCTATTGTTTTTATGCAATTAAAGGAAATGAATTTGCATAAAACGCAAGGAGATGCCGCACAAAAAAGTAGCCGCGTTTTTTGACGACATGCTCCGATAACAGTTGTTATTATGTATCGAAGCGCTTTTTTTGTCAAGCGCGCCTTGACCTTATGGTTTTTCTCGATTAAAATACATCTATGTTAAGTAAGAAATACGCTTCTCTTTGTTCGGCAGCGTTTTTTTCGATATGCCTTTATGTACCGGTTTTTGCACAGACGATTACGACGGCCGGCGATTATTTTAAAACCGTTTCCGATTTTTACGCGTTGATCCGCGACTATGAAGCGGATATGGATGTGTCGATGGGGAACCGACAGATGAAAGCGCACGTGTCGTTTAAACGCCCCGACTTACTCCGCATCGATTTTTCAAAGCCTGCCGAACAGGTCGTATTGTTTAACGGAGATCTGCTCACGATCTACCTTCCCGGCTCTTCCGCCGTACTCCAGCAGTCGGTGCAGTCTTCAAGTGCGGGAGGCGCATCGCTTGCGACTTCGCAGGGGCTTTCGCTTATGAGCCGCTACTACACGATCAAATACGAAATCGGGCAGGAACCGGTTGCGCTCGACGATGCGTCTGACGAAAAAGTTATAAAGCTCGTGCTCGACCGACGCAATACGTCCGAAGCGTTCCGTTCGATCAGGATCGCGGTCAACGCGGAGACGAAACTTATCAGACGGATTTCCGCGACGACTCCGCAGGGTACGGAATACGTGTTTACGTTTTCCGATTACAAATTGAATCAGGATATTCCCGACCAGCGTTTTATCTACGATCCGCCTTCATCGGCAAATGTGTATAATAATTTTCTTCTTTCCGAATAAGGCGGGCCCGGTATGGAAAGTTACGGCACGATTCTAAAACGTTCGCGCGAAGAAAAAAATATCGACAGGGATACGGCTGCCCGCGAAACGTCGATAACGGTCGAGTGCATCAGAGGTTTGGAAGAAGAAGATACGTCGGCATTCCCCGGCGAACCCTATATGGTGGGTTTTTTGCGCAATTATGCGGAATACCTCGGCGTCAATCCCGATACGGTTATGTCGTTGTACCGCAGCAAAGCGATTCAAGAGTCTCCCGTTCCCGACGGATTGTTCGTCAAACACAAATCGTCTTTTTTTATACCGATCATCGTCGGTGCCGGCATCTTCGTCGTCGCGGGAGCCGCCGCAATTTTAATAATTTCTAAATTTTCTCGCTCGAATAAAAACGGCAGCGTCGTCGTCGCCCAGGATATGGGGGCGAAAACCTACGAGCTCACCGATAAACCGCTTGAAAAGCGGCTGTTCCGCGGCGATAAAATCGTCTATCCGTCGGAAAAAGGCAAGATCATTCTCACCGTAAGCGATACGCTCACATCGTTCGGTTTGGATACGCCGGTCGGTACGCTCCGTACGGATTTGGCGGAAGAAGCGGAGCTTGACGTCGACGGAGACGCAAAGAGCGATATCATCGTCTACGTTTCAGACATATCTTCTACCGAAGCGAGCCGGGGTGCGGAAGTGCGCATGCTCGTGCGCCGTCAAGACAGCGATATGCTGCCGATCGACGAAATCGCGATAGAAGACGCTTCGCAAAATCCGCTCGATCCGCAAAGGCATCCGCAGACCGTCATTCTCGAAGACAACCGCGCTTATCCCTTTACGGTCAACGCGAGTTTTCGCGGGCCTTGCGAATTCCGCTATAGGGTCGACCGAAAGCGTTCGAGCGAAAATTATTTTACGAACGGAGAAGTCGTCATGGTGACGGCAAACAACGGCGTGCGCGTGTGGATGTCGAACGGAAACACCGTAAAATTTACCGTCGTTGCCGATACGAAAAACTACGATCTTGAAATCGGCAAAGCGGGACAAGTGCTCGTCGAAGACATCAAGTGGGTGCGAGATTCCGAAGGCAAATACAGATTGGTGGTCGTTGAGCTTGACTGAATTTTTTATCGACGAGTACGGCTGCGCGAAAAACCAAGTCGACGGCGAAATCATCATTTCGCGTTTAACCTCTTTCGGTCTTCGCCAAACGTTCGACGCTTCGAAAGCGAACATCATCATCGTCAATTCATGCGGTTTTATCAATTCTGCAAAAAAAGAATCGATCGATGCGCTTCTCCGCGCGAAAAAAAATTATCCCGATGCAAAAGTGCTGCTTGCAGGATGCCTTGCCGAACGTTATGCGGATGTGCTGAAAGATTCTCTTCCCGAAGCGGACGGCATTTTCGGAAACGGCGATCTTTCGAAAATCGATTCCGTCGTGCGTCCTCTTCTTGCGGGAAAGCGTCCCGTCGTCACGGCGGAGCAGCGCGGCATATCGTGCGGAAAACGGACGATGCTGCTTTCATATCGCAATTCCGTCTACGTAAAGATTACGGAAGGCTGCAGCAACCGCTGTACTTTTTGCGCGATTCCGATTATCCGCGGCTCGGTGCGGAGCCGAAGCGCAGACGATATCGTCGATGAAATTAAAACGCTGCTCTTGCTCGGCGTATATGAAATCAATCTTATCGGACAGGATTTGGCGGCCTACGGTACGGGAGAAAGCGACGATGTTTTCGGTACGGGGCGCTTTCCGATCCCGCGCATAGGAGAGGACGGCGTCAATGAAGGCTCTGAAAAACTTTCGGCGCTCGCCCGTTTGTTGAAAAAAATCTCCGCCCTTAAAGGCCGCTTTATCGTGCGCCTTCTCTACATTCATCCCGATCACTTCAACCGCGATATCTTTCCCGTCATGCAAAAAGATCCGCGCATCGTTCCGTATTTCGATATCCCGTTTCAATCCGGCGACGACGAAATTATTAAAGCGATGAATCGGAAGTGTACGGCAAAAGAATACGTGCGCCTCGTGCGCGATATTCGATCTTCGTTTCCCGAGGCGGCGATCAGAACGACTTTTTTGACGGGCTTTCCGGGAGAGACGGAGGAAGCTTTTCGCTCCACGCAGCGTTTTCTTTCCGATATACAAAGCGATTGGTCGGGCTGCTTTACGTACAGCCGCGAAGAAGATACGGCCTCCTACGGGATGAAGGGCAGGGTGCCTCAAAAGACGGCGCTCGAGCGAAAGCGGGCGCTTGAAGCGCTCCAAAGCGAAATCACCGAAAGCCGCCTGAAATTGCGGTGCGGAAAAGAATACGACGTGCTCATAGAAGAAGTCGTTGCAGGCGAAGAAGGTCTTGCGATAGGGCGCGCGTGGTTTCAGGCGCCCGACGTCGACGGTTCGTTCGTCGTCCGCTACGACAGGGACGATGAGGCCGAACGGAGCGCCGTGCAATGCGGAAACGTCGTGCGCGTTTTTGCCGACAGCGTGAGCGGCGTCGATATCGATTCTCATCTCGCCTCGAATTTACTAATCAACAAAAAGCGGTCTCGCGCATCAGGCGGAACGGCAGTCTCTCCGCCGCTTTTATATGCGAGCGATTTTTACGATGCGGGAGATGCTCGATGACCGATGCGCGAACAAATCTCCCGTATATGGAAACGCTCAACCCCGAACAGAGAGATGCGGTCGAACATTCGGCCGGTCCGCTTTTGATTCTTGCAGGAGCCGGAAGCGGAAAGACTCGCGTCATCACGACAAAGATCGCCTATCTCATCGCCGAAAAAAAAATCCCGCCCGAATCCATACTCGCGGTAACCTTTACGAAAAAAGCCGCGAACGAAATGCGCTCGCGCGCGATCGCCCTCGACGATAGAGCGTGCTTTGCGGAAATACGCACGTTTCACTCGTTCGGCGCGTGGTTTTTGCGCCGCTATGCCGCCGAAGCGAATCTTGTCCCGTCGTTTACCGTGTACGACGACGATGATGCGGCCACTCTCGTGATGAAAGCCGTTCCGTCGCTCAGGCGCCAGCAGGCAGAACTCGCCGCGCATAAAATTTCGCTTGCAAAGGATTACTGTCTTACGCCGGACGACGATCTGTCTGCCGTCGATTCGACAGGAGATTTGTTGGCTATCTACCGCGCGTATGAACAAAGGCTTTCCGAAACGGGAAACGCCGATTTCGGCGATTTAATAATGAAGCCGGTGCAAGTGATGGAAGAAAACCTCGCCGTGCGCGAGCGGATGCGTTTCCGTTTCCGCGTCATCATGGTCGACGAATATCAGGATTCGAACGTCGCGCAGTTTAAACTTTTGCAGACGCTTTCGGGTACGGCAGAAGGAAGCGGTACGTACGTGTGCGTCGTAGGAGACGACGACCAGTCGATTTACCGATTCCGCGGCGCCGAAGTACAAAACATATTGACGTTCCGCAAAAAATTCCCCGGCACGAAAATTATTAAACTCGTGCGCAATTACCGCTCGACGGGAAAAATTCTTGCCGCCGCGGACGCCGTCGTAAAAAACAACGAAGACCGCATCGGAAAAACGCTTAAAGCCGAGCGAGGGGCGGGAAAGGCGCCCGTGCTCGTGTATTTGCCCGATCAGGATGCGGAAGCGAGATTTTGCGCAGAGCTCATCGAAAAAGCGCATGCGGAAAAAGAGACTCCTTACGGCGATTGGGCGATTTTGTACCGCACGAATGCGCAGTCGCTCGGGTTTGAAAACGAATTTTTGCACCGGCGGATACCCTACGCCGTCGTCGGCTCTTTGAAATTCTACGAACGGGAAGAGATTAAAGACGCGCTTGCATTTTTATCGCTTGCCGCAAACGAGCGCGACGAAATCGCATTTCGCAGAATCGTCAATAAACCTTCACGCGGCATCGGAGAAAAAACGCAGGAGGCGATCGTTTCATACGCCCGCGAAAAATCGATCGGTTTTGTAGAAGCGGCAAAAGCCTGCGCCGACAATGCGGGGAAAAAAGCGAAAGAGGGCATCCGCGAATTTTGCGGTGCGTACGACGGCATTATTAAATCGTTTTCGGAAGACGAGCGGCTTTCGCACTTTGTCGGAAAAATACTCGACGCGTCGGGCCTGCTCGAATACCACCGCACGCAGGACGAAATATCGGGTACGCAGCGCGCGGCGAATATGCAGGAACTTATGAACAGCGCGTCGCTGTACGCGTGTACGAAAGACGGACTCTTGCAGTTTCTCGATTCGATCACCCTTGACCGTTCGCTCGAAACGGGCGATGATGGAGAAGGGGATGCGGTAACGCTCATTACGCTGCACAACACGAAGGGGCTCGAGTTTCCGCGAGTAGTCATCACGGGATTGGAAAACGGCATCTTTCCGCGGGGCGACAAAACGGGAAGCGAACTCGAAGAAGAGCGCCGCCTTTTTTATGTCGGCATAACGCGGGCGCAAAACGAACTCTATGTCACATCCTGCGCTCGCCGCCGCCTGTACGGGCGAACGGAGTATATGGAGCCGAGCATTTTTATCGAAGAGGCTGAAAGCGCCTTTTGCGTGCTCGGAGAAAGACCGCAAAAATCCGCTCTGCAAAGCGGTCGCTCTGAAGCTGCAAGCGGGCTTTCGGAAAAATGGAAGCGAGGCAGCCGAGTTTATCACGACGACTGGGGATACGGGCAAATCGTTTCGTCGGATACAAGCGACGACGGAGAATTCGTTATCGCAGTGCAGTTCGAAAGCGGCGCGAAAAAGCGATTTATGCCAGAATATCAATCGCATTCTTTGATGCTTGTCAGGGACTGATCTGTAATATAGATACTTCGAAAGGAGCGGTTATGGAAAAAGCGAACGTGTATTGGGCGGATTTTCGAACGACAAAAACCGAAAGCCTTATGCAAAAGCTCGTCCGACTCGTTAAAAAAGCGGGAATCGAAACGATCGACTTCGACGGTAAATTTACGGCGATAAAACTGCACTTCGGAGAACCGGGGAATCTTGCGTATTTGCGGCCGAATTATGCAAGAGCGCTTTCGGAATTTATTAAAAGTATCGGCGGCAGACCTTTTTTGACCGACTGCAATACGCTCTATCCCGGCTTGCGTAAAAACGCGCTCGACCACCTCGATGCGGCGTTTATGGACGGCTTCGATCCGCTTGCGTGCGGCTGTCACGTGATCATCGGCGACGGATTAAAAGGGACGGACGAAACCTATGTCGATTTTCCCGAAGGCGAGTACATAACGCAGGCAAAAATCGGGCATGCGGTGATGGACGCCGACGTGTTCATTTCCCTGACGCATTTTAAACTGCACGAAAGCACGGGCTTCGGAGGAGCGATCAAAAATATCGGTATGGGGTGCGCGAGCAGGGCGGGGAAGATGGAACAGCACAACGACGGAAAACCCGAAGTTGACGAAGATCTGTGCATAGGCTGCGGCGCGTGCGCGCGTGAATGCGGACAGGACGCGATCGAATTTATTAAAACCGAAGACGGCAAACGGAAAGCGCTCATCGATGAAGAAATCTGCGTCGGCTGCGGGAGGTGCATCGGTGCCTGTCCGAAAGATGCGACGCATCCTGTCGGAAAAAATACGAATGAAGTGCTGTGTAAAAAGATGGCCGAATACGCCGCCGCCGTCGTCAAAGGGCGGCCTCAGTTTCACATATCGCTCATCGTCGACGTCTCCCCTTTCTGTGACTGCCATGCCGAAAACGATGCGCCGATCATCCCCGATGTCGGAATGTTCGCATCGTTCGATGCCGTTGCTCTCGACGCCGCGTGCGCCGATATGACGAACCGCCAGCCCTATCTGCACGGCACCATTATGGACGAACGGAAGCACACTCATAACGATTGGTTTTGCGACGTGCATCCGGCGACGAATTGGAAAGTGCAGCTCGAACACGCGGAAAAAGTCGGCATGGGAATGCGCGATTACGAATTGATAAAAATATAGATTGTATGTGATATGTCGGAGCAATCAGGTATGAAACGGAAAATTAATAAATTATTTATTTTGTTTTCGATTCTCGTCTTCGTTTCGTGCCGCACGATTCGAACGGCCGCTTACGACATCGAAGAGGCGCGCGTTTCGAACGAAATCAGGATTGTGCAGATTTCCGATTTTCATTCGAACGATTTCGGCAAAGACGAAAATAAAATCATCGAAAAGATAAAAAAAGCGCGTCCCGACATCATCGCGATCACGGGAGATCTTTTCGACGAAAAAATGAAAGGCGATAAGCCGTTCAAAAACGTCGAAGCGCTCCTTTCAGGCATTCGCGATCTTTGTCCCGGATTTTTCGTGACGGGAAATCACGATTTTTCCGATCTGCATATCGAAAAAAAATACGCTATGGTCGAGCTGTACGGTTTTAAAGTGCTGCACGATGAAGCGGTTTCCCTCGATTTTCCGCAGGGTACCGTCGTTATCGCAGGTGTCGAAGATCCGTATTTCGGTTTGGGAGATCGGGCGGCGCTCAGAGTCGGAGACGACAGGGCTTCTTACCGTAGGCGCCTTGCCGCAGTCGCACAAAAAACGGATGAGCTCGTCCGTTCCGTTTCGGGCGAGCGGACGGTTTTGTTTACGCTGCTCCTCGCTCACCGCCCCGAATACGTAAAAGATTACGTGCAGTATGACTTCGATGTGATTTTGGCGGGACACGCGCACGGCGGGCAGTGGCGTTTTCCTCCCTTTATAAACGGTCTTTATGCGCCGGGGCAGGGTATGTTTCCGAAATATGCGGGCGGCAAGTACACTTTGAAAAACGGCACGGTAATGGTCGTGAGCCGCGGGCTTTCGTATCAACAGCCGAAAGTCGTTCGGATCTTCAATAATCCCGAATTGACGCTCGTGCGGGTCATACCGATAGTAAAATGATATTTTTGTTACATTTTTGTTGACAGCTTTTGAAAGTCGTGTTACGATTTATGCCGATGCCGCAACACGTGGAAAAGGTCAATATCGCAGCGATTCCGCTTTGGGAAGTACAAGTCCGCAGATCTTTGAATAAACTCAGCGCGTCGGAAAACCGTATAGCGGATTATGTTTTAAATGCTCCCGAATCCGTTTTAAGCGGCAGCGTCCGCGAGCTTGCGCAGAATAACGGCGTCAGCGAAGCGACGGTCGTCCGTTTCCTTCATCATATCGGCTATGCGGGCTTAAAAGATTTCAAAATCGCGATTTCCGAAGAAAGGGTTTTGGATAGGGGACGAATTCCGGACGATTTTGCACTGCGTCCGAGCGATACGATGCACGATATTAAGTGCAAAGTTTTTTCCGGCTGCATGGAAGCACTCGGCGATACGCTCGATCTGCTCGATGACGCCGAGTTTGAAAAAGCAGTCGACGTGCTCGCGCGTGCGTCATACATAGAAATTTTCGGTATCGGAGGAGCTGCTGCGGCTGCGCGGAGCGCCCTGCACAATTTTCGCAAAATCGGCATCCGCGTCAATTACACGGCTTCTTTTAACTTTGAATATATGCAGCCGGCGCATTTCGATGCGGGAGATGCGGTCATAGCCATCTCTCGTTCCGGTGAAACACGGGATGTCGTAGAATCCGTTAAAATCGCCAAACAAAAGGGTGCCGTCGTCATCGCTATAAGCGATATCGGAGAATCTTCGCTGTCGAAGCTTGCCGATTGCCGCCTCGTTGCAACGAGCCGCGCCCGTATGTTTTCCGGCGATTCGATATATGAACGGATGGCGGGAATCGCCGTCATCCACGCGCTGTATGCGGGGGTAGCGATACGCAAAGGTACGCAAAAGGAGCATTCGGCAGATGAGTGATTTTCCGCAAATCGTCGGCGTCGGTCATAATTGCCTCGATTATCTGTGTACCGTCGAAGCCTATCCTCCCGAAGACGGCTCCACGCATATCACTTCGATCGCAGAGCAGGGCGGAGGAGCTGCAGCTACAGCCGTCGTTGCGGCTTCCCGGCTCGGCTGCCGTTCGGTTTTTATCGGAAGGCTCGGAGACGATGACACAGGCAAGAAAATACTTGCTCTCTTGCAAAAAGACAACGTCGATACTTCATATATCGATATCGTGCCCGGCGGCCGCAGTTCCGTATCGTATCTCATGGTCAACCCTGCCAATGCCTCCCGCACGAAGTTTCCGTATCCCGATGAACTCGCGCCCATCGACTGGGATGAGCGCCTCGCAAAGCTCGTCGGCCGAGCGGATGCGCTCCACATCGACGGAACGAAATACGACAACGCGCTTTCCGCTGTCCGAATCGCAAAAGAGGCGGGGGTTACGGTGTCCCTTGACGGTTGTTCGATGCAGCGCGACAATGAAAAAAATAAAGCGCTCGCATCCCTCGCCGACATCCTCATCATGAACGCGCGGTACCCCCTCATTGTGTCGGGTATGGGAGATTATGCCCGTGCGCTCCTTGAAATGTCGCACTGGGGGCCGAAGATCGTCATCGGTACGCAAGGGGCATCCGGCTGTATGGCGGTCATCGACGGTGCCGTGTTCCGATTTCCCGCATACACGGTTGCGGCAGTCGATACGACGGGAGCGGGTGACGTGTTTCACGGCGCTTTTCTCGCAGGCTATTTTAAAGGCATGGATTTGGAAGCGAATATCAAATTTGCAAGCGCGGTTTCGGCGCTCAAGTGTACGAAAATCGGCGGCAGAGACGGGATCCCGTCGTATGAAGATACGCTCTCGTTTATGAACAGCCGGACAATTAATAAAATACAAGTGCTTTGAATACTGTTGATTTCTGCGGAATCGCAGCGATCATATATCGCTTATGTCATTTTATAGGAGGAAATGATGAAAAAGGTTATGGTGATGCTGACAGCTGCAGCTTTGGCGCTGTCGTTCGGTTCCTGTAAAAAACAGGATGGTGCTGCAAAGGGCGGTAAAGCTTCCGGCGTATTGAACGTATACACGACGGTGAGCGATCTGCAGTACAACGCGATCATGGACGCGTTTCAGGCAAAGTACCCCGATATCAAAATCAACTACACGCAGGCCGGTGCGGGCGAGTGCAAAACCCGTATTCAAGCGGAGGCCGGCAATCCGCAGGCGGACGTTATGTTCGGCGGACTTGTCTATGCCGATACGCTGACGTACGGTCAGTATTTTGAAAATTACGTGTGCGCAAACGACAAGCTTATGCCGCCCGAATTTAAAAATACGACAGGCGTTTTGACGTATCACGACGCCCAGATACCGTGCCTTTGGGTAAACGATGCGCTTGAAAAAGAAAAAGGCGTTTCGATTAAAGGCTTTGCCGATCTCCTCGATCCTCGTTTGAAGGGAATCGTCGTTTCCGCAGATCCTACGGGAAGTTCCAGCGCATGGAATTCGCTGCAGTGCATACTCACCGATTTCGGCGGATGGGACAACGATGCGGCATGGGATTATATCGATAAGCTGATGAACAATGTCGTCATCACGAGCGGATCGTCCGCTGTATACCGCGGCGTTTACAACGGCGAATATGCCGTCGGTCTCACTTATGAACCGGCGTGCGTACAGATGCTCTCGGAAGGGGCGGAAGGCGTTCACATCGTATATCCTGCCGAAGGCGTTACGTCGATCGCGTTCGGTTCGGCGATCATCAAAGGCTGCGCGAATCTCGACAACGCAAAGCTCTTTATGGATTTCCTGGAAAGCGATGAATGTCAGGCGATCTATCTTGAAAGCGGTGCACGCCCCTCGACGGCTTCCAAACTTTCGGCGACGAATAAATATATCGTCGATCTCGCATCGATCAATTATCGCGAAGCCGATACGAACGCTTTGGCGGAAAATCAAAGCGCGATTTTTGCGCGCTGGAACGCCTTGCGGATCAAGCACTGATTGATAAACTTTATTAAGATTTGCTGCGGGGCCGAGTTTCGACATACGGCTCCGCGCAGCTGTGGAGAACTTCGTATGAATGGCGGAATTAAAATTCCACACGCGCTGAAAAAATGCGATGACGGTATGCGTTCCGTCGTACGTTAGCGGAGATCGATATGCTGAAGACAAAGAAAACGGATCTTTGGATACTCGTCAGTTTGGGTATCCTCGCGCTGTACGTGCTGTTTATGCTCTATCCGATTTTAAAAGTCATAACGCAGTCCGTACGCGACAATGCGACCGGCTCGTTCACGCTCGGATATTTTAAACAGTTTTTCAGCGATCCGTATTATTTTATTACGCTGTTCAACAGTTTTAAAATTTCGATATGCGTTACGGTCATTTGTCTCGTCATCGGCGTGCCGCTTGCATACTTGTACAATATCTACGAAATCAAAGGCCGGCAGCTGCTGCAGATTTTGATCGTGCTCACTTCCATGTCCGCACCTTTTATCGGCGCGTATTCGTGGATTTTGCTGCTCGGCCGTTCGGGGCTTATCACGAAATTTTTGAAGTCAACTTTTAATATTGCGATGCCGAATATCTACGGATTTAAGGGGATCCTGCTCGTATTGTCGACCAAGCTCTTTTCCCTCGTGTTCCTCTATGTTTCAGGCGCGCTGAAAAACGTCGACAATTCGCTGCTCGAAGCGTCCGCAAATATGGGACGCACCGGCTGGCGGAGATTTTTGACGATCGTATTGCCGCTGTGTATGCCGTCCATACTCGCCGCCGCCCTCATGGTGTTCATGCGCTCGCTTGCCGATTTCGGTACCCCGCTTTTGATCGGAGAAGGCTACCGCACCTTTCCGGTTGAAATATACAACCAATACGTCGGCGAAACGAGCATCAATCACAGCTTTGCCGCCGCCATAAGCGTCATCGCCATTGTAATTACGCTCATCGTATTTTTATTTCAAAAATATCTGTCGAACCGCACGAGCTTTTCGATGAACGCGATGCACCGCATCGAACGCAAAAAGCCGCGCCTTTTAGCGAGTATCGCGATCCATATCTATGCCTACGGACTCGTCATCGTTTCGCTTTTACCGCAGGTCTATCTCGTCTTCCTGTCGTTTAGAAATACGACGAAGACAGGCAATATGTTCCGCTCAGGCTATTCGCTCATGAGCTATCGCCAAGTGTTCGGTACGATGGGAGGCGCGATATGGAATACCGTAAAGATATGCGGCGGCGCGCTTGTCATCGTCGTCGTGCTCGCGATTTTGATTTCATACCTCGTCGTGCGGCGCTATAATATTATCAACAATATTATCGATACGCTGTCGATGGTGCCGTATATCATACCCGGTTCGGTCGTCGGCATTGCGATGGTTATGGCGTTCAACAAAGGGCCGCTGGTACTTACGGGGACCGCGATGATCATGGTGATCGCAATGTGTATCCGCCGTATTCCGTATACGATTCGAAGCTCCGTCGCCGTTCTCGGACAGATTCCGATTTCCGTCGAAGAAGCGGCGATCAGTCTCGGAGCCGGCAAAACGAAAACGCTCGTGCGTATTACCGTTCCGATGATGTTCAGCGGTATCGTTTCCGGTGCAATTATGAGTTGGGTTACGCTTATTACCGAGCTTTCGTCTTCGATCATTTTATATTCGTCGAAGACGATAACGTTGAACCTCGGAGTGTACGTGATGGTCTCGCGGGGAACGGACGGCAAAGCCTGTGCCGTATCGACCATTTTGATGGTCTTTACGGTTATTTCACTTTTGCTGTTTACGAAAGTTTCGAAAGACGGAGATATTTCGATATAGTCGAATCAAAAAATTATTAAAATTATTTATAGGAGTTGGTATGGTTTTGGTATCTGCAAAAGAAATGCTCGTCGATGCGAAAAAAGGCCGCTATGCGGTCGGGCACTTCAATCTTAACAACATGGAAAGCGTCCGCGCTTTTTTGCTCGCGGCGGAGGAAGGTAAGTCTCCGATCATACTCGGCGTTTCCGGCGGAACGGCGAAATACATGGGCGGCTATCGGACGATCGCCGACATGGTGAGCGGTTTTATTAATTTTTTGAAAATCTCCGTTCCCGTAGCGCTGCACGTCGATCACGGAACCTATGAAGAAGCGCTCGATGCGATAGACAACGGTTTTTCGTCCGTCATGTTCGACGGTTCGAAATATCCGATCGATGAAAACATCGCAAAAACGCACGACATCGTCGAAAAGGCGCACGCGAAAGGCATTTCCGTCGAAGCCGAAGTCGGCGCGATCGGCGGCGAAGAAGACGGCGTTATCAATTCCGGCGAATGCGCCGACCCTGCCGAATGCGCTCGTATCGCATCGTTGGGTGTCGATTTTCTCGCTGCGGGTATCGGCAACATTCACGGAAAATATCCGGCCGGATGGAAAGGCTTGGATTTCGACGTACTTGCAGCCATTCAGGCGAAGACGGGCGATCTGCCGCTCGTGCTGCACGGAGGATCGGGCATTCCCGCCGACATGGTAAAAAAAGCGATCACGCTCGGCGTATCGAAAGTCAACGTCAATACCGAATGTCAGATCGCATTTACCGAAGCGACGAAAAAGTATTTTGCAGAAGGCAAAGACGAAGAGAGCAAAGGCTTTACGCCGCGAGCCTTACTTGCGCCCGGTCTTGAAGCGACCAAACGCGTATGTATTGAAAAGATGACGCTGTTCGGAAGTATCGGAAAAGCGTAAATCGATATGCTATAATGGAATACGATCGAGAGGTTAGTATGACGATAGAAGAGTTGAAAAAGAAAGCCAAGCAGATCCGACGCGATACTGTTTGGATGATAGGAGAAGCGGGTTCCGGTCATCCCGGCGGTTCCCTTTCGGCGACGGATATCATGGTTGCCCTTTATTATTCTAAGATGAAACTGACGGGCGATCCGAACGATGAAGCGCGCGACCGTTTTGTGCTGAGCAAGGGGCACGCGAATCCGCCGTACTATGCGATACTTGCGGATAAGGGTTATTTTCCGAAAGCGGAACTCAAAAACATCCGCCGACTGCACAGTATGCTGCAGGGACATCCGGATTGCAATAAATGTCCCGGCGTAGACTGCAGTACCGGTTCCCTCGGACAAGGCATATCGGTTGCAGCGGGTATGGCGCTCGGTTTCCGTTTGGCAAAAAAGCCGAACCGCGTATACGTGCTCACCGGTGACGGAGAATTGCAGGAAGGTCTTGCGTGGGAAGCGTTTATGGCCGCTTCTCATTATCACCTCGACAATCTCACCGTGCTCGTAGACAACAATCACCTGCAGCTTGACGGCCCGGTCGATACGGTTATGTCGCTCGGCGATCTTGCGGCAAAATTCCGCGCATTCGGTTTTGCCGTGTGCGAGGCGAACGGACACGATTATGAGGCACTGCTTTCCGCGCTTGATCACCGTGAAGACGGAAAGCCGCTCGCCGTTATCTGCGATACGATCAAAGGCAAGGGCGTTTCGTTTATGGAAAACGGACTCGGCTGGCACGGAAAAGCTCCTTCGGGCGACGAGCTTGAAAAGGCGCTTAAAGAATTGGAGGACAACTGATATGAGCGAAAAAAAAGCAACACGGCAGGGCTACGGCGACGGCCTCGTCGAGCTCGGCAAAAAATATTCCGATGTGATTGTCCTCGACGCGGATTTGGGACATGCGACCGGTTCTTTGGCTTTTCAAAAAGAGTTTCCCGACCGCTACATCGAAACCGGTATCGCCGAACAGAATTTGATCGGTATGGCCGTCGGCTTGTCGAAAGTCGGCTACGTGCCCTTCGCATCTTCGTTTGCAATGTTTACTGCCGGAAGAGCGTTTGAAATTATCCGAAATGCGGCGGCATACAGCAAAGCGAACGTAAAAATTGCCGGAAGTCATTCGGGCATCACGCCTGCGGGCGACGGAGGCACGCACCAGTGCATAGAGGACATCGCCGCGCTTCGCGCAGTTCCGAATATGACGGTGCTGAGCCCCTGCGATTACAATCAGGCAAAGCGGATCGTCGAAGCGGCCTATCATTTTAAAGGCCCCGTGTATATCCGCACGTCGCGCGAACCCATGCCGATCGTCACTTCTTGCGACACGCCGTTCGAAATCGGAAAAGCGCAGAGCCTGCGTTCCGGCAAGGATCTCTGCATCGTCGCAACCGGTATTATGACGCCGCTCGCCCTCGAAGCGGCCGAGCAGCTCGCGTCCGACGGTATCGAAGCTTCCGTGCTGAACATCCACACGATTAAACCGCTCGACACCGATGCGATTGTAAGTGAAACGCTCGGCTGCGGCGGACGGATCCTCGTCTGCGAAGAAGCGAACCGTTTCGGGGGCATCGGCGAAGCGGCAGCTTATGCGCTCCTCGGTAAGGGCGGCGTAAAGATGGCGCACGTTGCGGTCGACGACCGATTCGGACAGTCGGGGCAAACGGCCGAACTCCTTGCCGAATACGGCATCACCGCCGACAACATCGTCTCGAAAGCGAGATCGCTCCTGTAAGGTGCGGAGTATCCGGTATATCGAGGAATGAATATTATTAATTAATAAAAAAATGCCGGTTGTATATCCGTCCGTTTGACAATAAAACGGCGGAATATTAGTATACGTATATGCTTTATAAGATACGTCCGGTTTCTGGATGTAGATGTCGATGTAGATGATGGAGGAATTATGAAGAAGATTTTAAAGGGACTGTTCGCGGCGGTTTTCGCTTCGACGGTTTTGTTTACGGCCGCGGCGCAAAGCGCTTCGATGAAAAACGGAACCTACACCGGAACGGGAGACGGCAAAGGCGGAAAGATAACGGTACAGGTAACCGTTAAAAAGAACGCGATCGCCGACATCAAAGTGCTTTCGCATAAAGAAACGCCGGGCTTCGATAAAGCGATGGATACGCTAAAAGCGGCGGTAATAAAATCGAACAGTACGGCGGTCGATACGGTTTCGGGCTGCACGCTCACTTCGAAAGGCTTTCTCGCTGCGGTGAATGCGGCGGTCGCACAGGCGGGCGGAGAACTGAAAGCGAATAAAAAAACTGCCGCAGCTCCTCAGTCAAAGGCAAAACAGAAAAAAACGGAAACGCACGACGTCGTCGTCATAGGTGCGGGCGGTGCGGGGCTTGCGGCTGCAATCGAAGCGAAAGAAGCGGGCGCGGACGTTATCGTTTTGGAAAAGATGCCGATGGCCGGAGGCAATACGCTTATCTCGGGAGCTGAAATGGCGGCTCCGGGCAACTGGCTTCAAAAAAGAGACGGCATCGAAGACAGCGTCTCTCGCTTCGAACAGGATATGATGAAAGGCGGCGACAATATCAATAACCCCGAACTCGTACACGTGGTTGCATCCAACGCGCTTGCCGGCGCGGAATGGCTCAAGGACAAATGCGGCGTCGTATGGGAAAATTCGCTGATGTTTTTCGGCGGACATTCGGTAAAGCGCAGTTTGATTCCGTCAGGCGCGAGCGGCAAAGAACTCATCACCAAGATGCTCGCCAAAGCGGAAAAGCTCGGCATCCCCATCGTGTACAATACGCCTGCAGTCGCATTCGTGCAGGATGCGAAGGGACGTGTTACCGGAGTTTCGGCCGAAAGCAAGACGATGAAATACACGTTTTATGCGAAAAAAGGCGTTGTGCTCGCAACCGGCGGCTTCGGTTCGAACCTCGACATGCGCAAAAAATACAATCCCGCCGTCGATGAAAACATCCTTTCGACGAATACGGTCGGCAGCACGGGCGACGGCATCGTCATGTCCGAAAAAATCGGAGCGGCTCTCGTCGATATGCAGTATATTCAAACCTACCCGATATGCGATCCGCTTACGGGCACGCTTTTGTATTTCGACGACGCGCGCCTCTACGGACACAGCGTTATCGTAAACAAAGAAGGCAAGCGCTTTGTCGAAGAACTCGGACGGCGCGACGTTATGTCCATGGCGATCAAAGCCCAGACGGGACACTGCTGCTATGAAATCATCGATCAGAGAGGCTACGACGAAAGCGATTTGGAAAAAAATCACGCAGCCGAAATCGCTTATTTGTACAAAAACAAATTGTTGGTAAAAGCCGATACGCTTGAAAAAGCGGCGGAATTTTTCGGCATCGATGCAAAAGAGATGATCGCGACCGTCGACCGCTACAACAGCTACGTCGCGCAGGGTAAAGATCCCGAATTCAATAAACGCAGCTTGACCTTCCCGATCGAAAAAGCGCCGTTTTATATTTTGAAAGCCGTACCCGCCGTACACCACACGATGGGCGGCGTCAAAATCAACAGCCAAGCGCAAGTTATAAAGACCGACGGAAGCGTGATCCCCGGTTTGTATGCCGCAGGAGAAGTGACCGGCGGCGTCCACGGCAAAAACCGCTTGGGCAGCGACGCGATCGCCGACATCATCGTGTTCGGCCGCATCGCGGGTAAGAACGCGGCAAAGTGATATAAAAAAACACTGATTAATTCGAATGCGTATTAATCAGTGTTAACCTTACAATCTCCGCCGGAGTAATCTCTTGCCGGCGGATTTCGTAAATTAATAATAAAAAAATATATGCACGGCAGCAGAATAAAATAATAATTTTGAAAGCTGCCGGAACGCATGCGCGCGCGGCTACCGTTTTCATAGCTATACGATTCAGATTCAAAACCGTATGTATATGCGAGCGGGTATACATGTTAATAAAATCCGATTCACTCGATTACTATCTTATATTTAATAAGTTTGTACACTGAATTTCAATATGCTTTCCTGATTTCTAGAGAATGTAAGCTATACCGAACAAACGTAAATACGTATTCGGTAAAATCAAGAAAAGACTCCGAAAACTGAGATTTTTTAAGACTTTCAATAAAAATAAAAATATATTTTTCGGAAAGATTATTATACCGATTGATGCCGAAAAGATTATATATGCAGTTCGCGGAGGAAAAATGACATACGGTTATATCAGAGTAAGTACGGATAAGCAGACGGTTGAAAACCAGAAATTTGAAATTACCAATTTTTGCCAACGGGAAAAGCTCCAAGTTGACGGATGGATTGAAGAAACTATCAGCGGGACCAGAAATTACGATAAGCGTAAACTAGGATGGCTTTTAAAGATAATCAAAAAAGAGGATTTGATTATTTGCGCGGAGCTGTCGCGTCTTGGGCGCAATTTGTTTATGATTATGGAAATATTAAATATTTGTATGAAAAAGGAGTGTAGGGTATGGACGATTAAAGACAACTATCGACTCGGTGACGACATACAGAGTAAGGTGCTGGCCTTTGCTTTCGGCTTAAGTGCGGAGATTGAGCGAAATTTAATCAGCCAGAGGACGAAGGAAGCACTTGCACGAGTTAAGTCAGAGGGACGGCAGATTGGACGAATAAAAGGAGAGCGGTGTCGATTAAATCAAAAATGCGCAGCTCACCATGATTGGATTATAGAACAAATATCATTGGGGATTAAGAAAACAAAGATTGCAAAAGATTTAGAAATATCAAAACAAACCTTATATAGATATATGGTTTATACAGGTTTATTTGAACCTAAAAATTGTAAAAGCTCATTGTGGCTAAACTACCATATTTATTACTGACTGATTTTGCTGTCCGTCAAAACAAGGCTTTGATATTGTGATTGGAAACCCACCGTATATTAAAGAATATGAAAACAATGCTGTTTTTACCGATTTTAAGAAGATAAGCCCTTATTATATGGGGAAGATGGATTTATGGTATGGTTTCGCATGTATTGGTTTAGATTTACTTAGAAACAAAGGAAAACTTTGTTTCATTGCTTCTTCTCAATGGAGAACAAGTGCTTCGGCTAAGATCTTAAGGAATAAGATTTGTAATGAAGCGAAAATTATTCAATTAATTGATTTTGGGGCTTATATGGTTTTTGAAACCAGTACACAAGCTATGATTCTAATAATAAGTAAAGATTCTATTGATAATAATTATGATTTTTTATTTAAAGTAAATAATCAAACTATTAAAAATAACCATATGTTAAATATATTCTTAGCAGAACGTTTTTTTCACTTGGATTTTAATAGGATTGAATATAGAAATAAAATGTTTTCGTTCGTGATTAATATGTCATATAAGAATATACTTGATAAAATAGAAAAAATCGGAAATTTCAAAATTGATGATAAAAAAGAAATTATACAAGGAATTATAGGTGGGCCAGATAAAGCTTTCAAAGTGAAGAATAAAAATATCTCACTGTTCTCAAAAGCAGAACAGGCTTTTATACAACCATTTTATACAACGACAGTTAGTTATTATACACCGATAGCAAAGGATAGTATTTTATATATCTCTGATAAAAATATTGAAGATTTTTCATCAGAGAAATACCCCAATATATATAAAAAATTATTAAAGTATTCTGCAGAATTGGAAGGCAGACGAGAGGTTGTTGCAGGTAAAAAATCATGGTTTTCTCTTTGGTGGGAAAGAGATGAAAGTTTTTTTAAAGATGGAAAGAAAATAGTTTTTGCAAGTAGAACACGCGGAAGGAATTTTACATATACGGAAGATAAGTTTTATGCTTCAAGAAATTGTTTTATTCTAAAATCAGAACGGATTAACTTGAAGTATCTAACTGCTTTATTAAATAGTAAAATACTGACTTTTTATATGCACAATAAACTTAAGAAAAATGGTGATTTATTACAATTAGACAAGGCTCAATTTACGCTGATGCCATTATATTGTCCCGATAATAATATCCAGGATAAGGTGTCAGATATTGTTACTAAAATTATTGCAACAAAAAAAGAATGCATAAATTCTGACATAACAATTTATGAACAAAAGATAGACGAGGTTATATATAAATTATACGGACTGACTCCAAAAGAGATAGTTATAGTAGAAAGTAACTTATCTATATAAATTCACTTATTAGATTTAATTTTTATGGTTCTTCTTTTGATTTTTTCTAATAACAAATCAATTACAAAATTATTTTGTTTCGGAAGATTAAAATAAGAAAAAACAATCTCATCTATTACTTTATGTAATTGGCTATTTATTGCCTCATTAATATTTGTTGGTATGGTTTTATTTGTTGCATTTTTGAAAATCTCTTTTATTATCTGTATGTTAGGAAAATTAAAATAAAGAGGAAGATTATTTAAATCTGTTGCCTCGGCTTTTAACATTCCTCCGCCAAGATTTGTTCTACCTGAGCATTCTCTTAATAGCCATAGAAGTGAAGAATTACAAAATAACCACAAACATAACAATTCATCTTCAGTACATGAATCTGAATAAAATTCAACATAGCTCGAAGAGAATCCTTTTATTGTATTGAAACAACAGAAATGAGTCCCAATACCTCTCGGTAATATTAATAATGGGACTTTTCTATTTTTATTCACTACGGATATATTTACAAAAGAATTAGAGCACTGCCATGTATATTTTGCTCCATCAGATGAAATATAATATGGGACAGTTTTAATTGAAGGTTTTTTCAGAATATTATTCTTTGTTATATTAAGCCCTTGTCCTATAGTGAATTTCTTTGCCGTGTCACGATTGTTTTTTTCTTCCATAAGTGTTAATAATGATAAAAGTTCATTATTAAGGTTAATTAAGAAACTCCATTTATAAGAAGAAACTAGTACATCATTTGACATAAATTGTTTGACGGTAATGGAGGTGTCGTTTGTGTTATTTAGGTTACAATGATGTTCTGTTAAACTTCCATGGCAGTGATAAAAGCTAATAAAATCATCTTTAATATCCTTATGTTGAAAAAATGTAATGACTGTATTTATCTCCGCTCCTTCAAAATATTTATAATCAGAATCAATAATTCCTTTTATAGAAATCTTATATCTTAAATAGTTTTGAAACGCCTTACCATAATCAGTTGCCATCCATGAATTTTCAGTAATAAATATATTAATGCCTTTTTTTGTGAGTAAACGAAATGATAATTCATAAAAGAAAACAAGAATATCAGCACCTCGAGAAAATGATTTCTGATATACTTCATCATAGGTACACTTTATATAATTTTGTAATTCATTCTTCAAATCTTCCGGGAAAACCTTGCTTCTTGCTTCCATATACGGTGGGTTTCCAATCACAATATCAAAGCCTTGTTTTGACGGACGGTTAAACACCTCACTAAACCACGTATGCCATAAAAAGAATTGATTGTTTGCATCAATCGGTATATTTTTTAGATCTGCCAGCTTATCGTGTTCTTTGCTCCATCCTTGTTCACTGAGTAATGCATAAATGAGTTGAGAAATATGCTGTTTCATAGCCTGTTTTGACTTATGTGTTTTAGGCTGATAATAATCGCTGATAGCGGTTTGTAGGATTTTTATGTTGTCTTCCGTAGTGCAAAAGAGATCATTTTTATTCTGGTGCAGTAAATTTTCTAAGGAAACCCCCTCATAACTTTCCAATAAGCTGTTTCCTTGCATTATTTTATAGTCAAGGTTGGGAAGAGGGAGCGGTGTTTTTTCATCGACGATGATAGCAAGCCAAAAGCGCAGACGGGCGATGTCAACGGCGCCTTTTTCAATATCGACTCCGTAGATATTCTCCCGCACAATGTCTTTTTTAATGCGTGAGCGATTTTCTTCATCTGAACTGTCTCCTTCCAGCAAAATTCTGCACGCAAAAAGTTCATTCAGCATTCCCATCGGGAAAGCCCCCGAACCGACTGCAGGGTCGCAGATTTTGATATTTTTTAATGCGGATAAAACTTTCTTTTTGTCTTTTATCGTGTGTATCTCGTGCTTTAAGACAAAATTACGCATTGCCGGTTCATCCTGTGTTTCTTCGGCAAGGTATGCTATAAGGCTTTCGCGGCACATATATTGTACAATTTCTTTTGGAGTATAAAATGCACCTTTATCTTTGTTATCTTCCAGAAGATTTTCAAAAATCTTCCCAAGCATTTCAGGATCTACGCCGACTTCCCGATCTTCAGGATCGGTTTCGTCAATAGTGAAATTATAACGGGCAAAAAAATCCAAGAGACCGCAGCTTGCATCATACGGATAGCCGTTATTTTGACTGCTGCGGAAAATCCGTTCGGCCTCTTTTTGTGCAGGATTGCTAAATAAGACCGCCGGAAAAACAACCGAAACATAGTCTTCTTCATCCTCTTCAAAAAGTCCGCCATTCAGATACGGCACTTTTCCAAAACGATCAAGCAGTGTTATATCCCAGTTTTTCTGCTTAAAATGATGAGCTCGCTCTTCGGGATTGGTATTCAGCATGCCGAAAAAAAGCGGATCAAGTACGGTAGAAAGAAAATCATTTTGTTGTTTCGTACTTGAGTGCTCAAAAAGATGTTGTAAATAATCCCTGTCGCCGTCATTCCAGTTATCGTCCGTGCAACCGAGCCATCCCTTTTTCTGTAAGAACTGAATAAATACGAGCCGTCCCATCATCTTTTTAATATAATCACGGACATTCTTTTCTGCCTTTTGTTCATCCCCATTACTGATTCGTTGAAAGTGCGCAAAGATTTTTGTATGCACTTTTGCTCCGGCTACAGCTCTGTTCTCATAGCCTGATTTTCCTTTTGCTTTGATATAGCGTTTACCGGTAATGTATTGCACAAAATCTTCGTAGAAAACCTTATATTCGGCAAAAAACTCCTTACTCAATGCCTCTACACTAAATGCGTTCAACATATCGTCAAGGGTTATAGCAGCAGAATCGGCTTTTTTAGATAAATGATGAAAGCGCTCTGCAATAGTCCGGCAGGGATGTTCTATCCCGCACAGATAGGTATACCGTTTTGCACTTGTGCTGGTTTGCAGTGTCTCTGCTCGGTGTGCAAAACTTACCCGCCATTCATTTTGGTTATCAGCAAAATGGAAAAAGATAAGTGCTGAGGTATTATCTTCCATAATTTTGCGGATACAATTCTGAATACTAACACGGTTGCGTTTGAGGTGTACTGACGACTGTACTTCTACATCGGCAAATGTTACGGGAAATGTCCCTGCAACTTGTGCTATGATTGAAGCCTGTAAAACATTCTTTTTATCGGATTCTGCCAATGCAATCAGCGTTGTTTTTCGTAAATCCGTTGCGTTTTTGAAAATAGGAAGAATTATATCTTCGTAGATTTTGTCTTTGCCGGGATAAGCTTGTTCAAAAAAAGTACGAAAGTCTGTCATAGTGTGTTCCTTTTTTCTTTATTTCGTAATCAGTTCAATTGATAATACTGCATTCGTATAAGTTTTATTTTGTCGTGCTAATTGATAGAGTTCTTTAATAGCAGCTGTCTTATTGTCGAATAACTCATCATCGTCGAAATTTATTTTTAATACTTTTTTCGCCACTGTTAAATTATGATGTATAAGCGCATCTGAAATTACGTCGAGCATACCTCTCAATTCTTCGAAATAGGAGACAGAGTATAATTCTTGTATTCTAGTCCGTGCTTGAGTTATCGCTTTATTGTTTTTTTGCCGAACAGTAATGGCTGTATTTTGTTTGCTTTTTTCATAGCATTCCATAATTGATTTTTGCCATGCCATTATTGTATCAATATTTATTGCAATCTGTGTTGCATCAAGCCGTATGAGCGGTTTTAATTTTTCAAAAAATTCTAACTGACCTACTTTTATTACCGCCCCATCATTGTTTGCAATAAATAAAAAAGAATTAAGCCGTTCATCTTTTTTGTTCAGTTCGTGCAAACTTGCAAAAAACTGTTTTGTGCCGTTATTGACCGCAGAGACAACTTTTTGTGTGATGCTTGTAAGACGGTCATATTCCTTTTTATTTTGATTTCTAAATTCACGAAGCTCTGCAATAAACGGCATAATCGGTGTTTCGGCTGTATCCGCTTCTTCCCGTTCCACTTTATCAAAGTGTTTAACCTCTTCTTCAGTTGAATAAATTTGAGAGTCTTCTCCGAATAATTCATGAAAAGCTTGAAGTTTTACATATGTTCTATTTTTAAGATTGATTTGATTATCGCCTAAAGTTGAAGGATAAAAATTATAGTTCCATATTTCTTTGGCTTGCGTACCGATACGATTTATACGTCCCAATCTCTGCATGAGGCGCGTTGCATTCCACGGAGAGTCGTAATTTAAAATAGAATTTGAACGGTGTAGGTTTACGCCTTCGGAAAGAACATCGGTTGTAATAAGGATTTGATAGTCATCACGTCTTTCGCCTTTGTAATTTGCATCAAAGTTTGCAGCGATAGTATCTTTCATATCATCTCTATTTTCCGCAGTAATTGAAAGAATATTGAATTCGCTCGCGCAGTTTTTTAGTTTTTGAACAAGTATCTTTTGTGTGGCAATACATTCCGTAAAAACAATAAGCTTTTGAAAAGGATTTTTTTCTTTATCAAAAAATAAACTATCAAATTTTCGTATAAATGTTTCAATCTTAGGATCATCCGTTTGCTTATCCCATTGATCACATAAATTATTGATTAAGCGTAAATCGTTCTGCAGTAGGTTAATATAGGCTTTATCAAAATCCGTTATTTGATATTCTCGATTAGGACCCATATTTTCGGAATCAAATCTTTTTTTGTTTGCTTTTTTTGCCTTGTTTGCGATTATTTCAAGGCAAGCGGCAAAACTTTTATTTTTTTCAATGGATAAATCATTCAACTCTTTATTAACATCCAAATCGGGGCAGATAAAAATACGATTTTCTCGCCACATGTTAATCATGTTTTCGGTATAACGGCGCAGATTATGCAGTGATTCTTTAAAAGCAGCTTGACTGCTTTCGAGCCGCTTAACAAGGTGAATTTCCATTAATTGTGCAAGACGTTGAGAAGTATCTTCTACGGTTAAGTTGTTTACTTCATGCTGTTTCCGATTTTCTTCACTTGTAAGGAATTCGATAGCTCTATATCGGTAATAGCCGAGCCCGTCTTCGCCTTCAAGGGTACCGAAATTTAAAATAGGATTTCCTTCTTCGTCAAATTCTATTTTGCTCACTTGCGGCGCAACAATATTTATCGTGCTGTTAAAAAGTTCCGCAAGATCACCTTTCATTTCGTAAGGGATTGCAACCGGTTGTTTTATTTTAGGGAAACTCAAAGCCTGTGCTTCCATATCGTCTTTATAATATTTTTCAATATCTGTCCTCGTCCGCCTTATTATTAATGGCTCGACAACGCGCTTTCGTATATCTTCATTATCCGCAATAAGGTTTTCTTTGTCTTTTTCCAGTTCTTCTTTTGTTTTCGAGATTTTTTTACCGTTTATCTGCTTATCTTTTTTTATGTACGCTTCATAACTTCTTTGTTTTTCGGCAAAGTAATTTTCAAGTTTGTTTTCATGTTTCCCAAGGTTTTGTAATGTTGAGTTATTATGTTCTCTTTGAAATAAATAAATCTGATTTCTTAAATCATAAGGTTTATTGTTTTGCGGAGTTGCGGAGAGAAGCATTACATAAGGCTGGGGAGTTATGGAACCGATTAAATCATCGAGTTTTTGATACATAATTGTTTTGTTATTTCTGAATCGATGACTTTCATCTACAACTATCATACTGTAATCGGCCTTTTTAAAGGTTTCATTAAAATCGTCTTCTGCAACGTAGTCATTATTTTCGTTCACATCTTCAAGACAGCCGATTGTCGTAAGAACGATAAGTGGTTTTATTTTTTTATCGGAGGCCTCGTTTTTATCAAAGTATTCAATTGAATCAAGCCAACTTTGTTTAATCGCCGGCGGACAGATAATCAAAACAGGCCGTTTAAATCCTGTTTCCAATAGATGTCGTTTTACAATCATCAGTGCGGTGAAAGTTTTTCCTAGTCCGACCACATCGGCAAGGATAAAGCCGCGGTGCCGCTTCATAATTGCAAAACCTTGATTGACAGCTTCTTGCTGGTAAATCAATTTTTTAAAATCAGGGTCACGCGGTATATAGTCGTCAGGTGTAATTTTTCCGTCAAAATCAATAACCTCGGAGAATTGATCAATAATGAATTTTATATATATTTCATATGGAGAGAGAATAATAAAGTTTTCACTTTTTGGTTTTGCTTGTGCAATCGCTTGTTTCCCTATTGCAGAGGATTTTAAAACTTCTTCCAAGAACTCTTGCGTCCAATCGGAAGCGAGCTCCCATTTTTCATTGAACCATGAGATATGCCCTTTCGAACGATTTATGCTATCCGGCTTTGCAGTAATAATCTGAGGCACGGTTTCCAAATAATTCAGCTCGGAATTTCCTTGCAATCCTTTTCCCGTAAAATTGCTGCTGCCGATAATCCCATACGCGACACCGGTTCCATATAAAATATAACATTTTGAATGAAAAAATTGCCGATCGTCATCCTCGCTTGCGTCGCGGAGAATACGTATTCCTATTTTTGGATCATGTTGTCCTTCATGCTGTTCTTTGCAAAAGTCCAAGAGTAATTGTACAGCCGGAATATATTCTGGTTTTACTTTTAAATCAGCAAGATCGGTTCTGATAAAATCTTGAGGATACTTGGTACCTTTATACTTTGGATTGGCGTTATACTGTGCAAAAAGATAAGGATCCTTCCCGATAAGAATGCGTATATGGGTATCCGCCGATCGTTCCAAAAATACCCGAAGTTCTTGTGCTATAAGCTGTGTGCCCGGAATATCCCAATAACCGGTTGCAATGTCGATATATACAATATCGGGGAGATTGATGAGTTCTTTCAACGTATCCGCCAGTTTCAAGCGTTCGGAATTGTCAATCAGTGTACTTTGCATAATTTCCCTTAGGCATTTCGGTCTTGCCGCAAATATAGTTTCATAGACTCGGCGTCGATTTTAAAATATTCGAATAATTCTTTTATCAATTTCACAAAATGATTGGCGGATAAATTTACTTCGATAAATGTTTTGTCCGTAATCTTGTAGGGTGTACGGCAAGCGGATTTATCTGCGGAATAATACTTTCTGTTTTGCGTGCTGATAAAATCAGCATTATCTGCAAGACTGTCGAATCTGTTTTTATCTTTTGCAATAAGATGTCGGCATGCTTGTATATATAAATCCTTCCATGTCATAAGCTCCGTATATGCATGTTCTTCCAACACAAATGCATACGGCCGTTTGTAAGTAAAATTTTCGTTGAGCGAATGCGGCTCGGACTTGTCGAGTTCGGCAATGATCCGTTTGTTTTCAGAGGGGGCTTTAATACCGGACGGCAATTCTTCTCTTATTCCTGTAAACTGAGAAATGAGTGCGCTTATTTCCTCGGCATTGTGTTCAAAAATGTCGAGAAGCGCGTTGAAGTGTTTTTTAAACAAACAGCCTTCTTCGAGTTTTTGATTGTCGTTATGGTCTATGCTGTTCCAAATATCTTCCGACAGCGCGAGAAGATTTTCACGGACGCTTGTAAGATCATTCAAAATGAATTTTATCGTATCTTTTGAGTTTGCCATGTCTGTCTCACTGATGTTTCAGTATACCACAAGAGATATGAATTTAAAAGACTTTGCAAACTCTGCTGCAGCAAAAACCGCCCATAGCTGATCGCTTTTACGTACCCATTGTTCTATTATATTACTGCTTTCAAAACCTTCTATACGACGTTTAAAATTAAGTCATTACATGGTACATACATTTAGATTTTATGTGATGCAATGCGAGGTCTTTTATAAAAGCGATTATGCATATATAATATGCACGTGACTTTATCGACAAAAACCGCAAAAATTATCGTTGAAGAAATAAGCGGAATCATCGGCCGACAGATAAATATGATGAATGCCGAAGGAATTATTATTGCAAGTACCGATGACGCACGGGTCGGAACCTTTCATGCTGCAGCGAAAAAAATTATCGATGAAGATTTAAGCGGAATAACCGTATACAGCGATACCGAGTATGCGGGTGCTTTACCCGGAACGAATATCGCCGTACGATTCAATGGGATGCCGGTTGCAGTAATCGGCGTTACCGGACATTATCAAGAAGTGGGAAAGTACGGCCAAATACTCAAAAAAATGACTGAGATTCTTATGCGGGACGAATATTATAAACAGCAAAGCGATATGGACAAGCGCATAAAAAATCGGTTTTTAAATGAATGGCTGTACGGTTCTCCGGAAACAATAGACCGCCGCTTGGAAAATCGGGGAAAGTCTTTGGATATTGATATCACTATTCCGCGTCGTGTTGTTGTTTTTGAACCGGTTGTACAAATTCCCGAAGCAACGGTATCGGAGAAGAAAACGCCGCTTTTTCTGAAAGTAGATGATGTGCTTAAACCGTCGGAAATACAGTACCATATAGACAACACGTGGAAAACGCTGGGAACAATAATCAGTCATGAAAAAAATGCGGTTATGCTTGTTTCGGGTACCGTGTTTATTTGTGCGCTAAGCAGCCGCAGCGACAAACAGCTGCTTGATTTTGTGTGTACCGTGTGCGATTTCATACAATCGAAATATCCGGTAATATTGGCGGCAGGCTTGGACAGTAAAACCGATGATTACCGTTTAATAAACAGTGCACGATTAAAAGCGGAAAAAGCTTTAAAAACATGCTTGCGTTCCCCTTCAAAAGAACCACGCTTGTATGATACAATAAATATGGAAATCTTTTCCGGTGAAATACCGGATCCCGTAAAACGGGAATACATTATCCGTATTTTTAAATCCTGCAGTGAAGCAGACATCCGGTATTGGATTAATTTGTTGGATACCCTATACCAAGAAGAAGGTTCTATAGCCAAAACGGCTGTACGGCTTTTTATGCATAAAAATACCCTTCAATACCAATTAAATAAATTAAAACAAAAAACCGGTTATGATCCGCGTTCTATCAGGTTTTCTTCGCTTTTTTACAACGCTATTCACTTTTATCGCGATATTGAAAATTGCTGATATATTATATACCCTAAAATCGATATAGTACAGTTATTTGTTCTACGAGATATAAAAATATTATAATTATTGGTTTTTGTACTATATAAAAAAGATAAAACCTCATTTATACTAGTTATGTTTATATAAAAAAATGGATAAGTACTCGTTCGGGAGAGTACCGCATAGTAAAGGGGGGTGAGAAATAGTATGAAAGCTCTTGTAAAATTTGCCGCGGAGCCAGGGAATATGGAGATTCGGGATGTTGAAGAACCGAAGGTAAAGCCCGGCTATGTTAAAATTGAAATTAAAGCAACGGGCATCTGCGGTTCCGACATACACATATTGCATAGCGATATAGCAATTCCGGTACGCCCGCCGGTTATTACAGGTCATGAATTCAGTGGAATTGTCGTCGAAACGGGAGAAGGTGTAAGCTCTTGTAAGGTTGGCGACAGGGTAACATCGGAAACCGCCTATGAATATTGCAATCGGTGCGAAAATTGTAAAAACGGCAGATATAATTTATGTAATCATCGAAAAACACTCGGATATTGGTATAACGGAGCTTTTACAAAATATACCCTTGTGCCGCAGGACAGAATTCATTTGCTTGCGGATTCCATTTCATTCGAAGAAGCCGCCTTGCTGGAACCTCTTGCCTGTGTATGTCATGCTGCAATAGATCTTGTGCGAATAAAGCCTACGGACGTCGTTCTCGTAACGGGTCCCGGTCCGATAGGACTTATGACTCTGCAAGTAGTAAAAGCACTCGGTGCAAAAGTTATTGTTTCCGGTACCAATGCTGATGTTGCGCGTTTTAAAAAGGCCGAAGAATACGGAGCGGATTTTATTATAAACGTTCAACAAAACAATTTACTTGAAGAAATACAAAAGATAACTGGAGAAAAAGGGGTCGATATTGTGTTCGAATGTTCCGGTGCTCCTGCAGCAACTCGAACGGGTATTGAAGCGGTAAAAAAGTACGGACAATTTGTTCAAGTAGGCCTTGCCGGCGCTCCCTTTGAATTTGATTTTGCCCGTATTTGTTATAAAGAAATAAAAGTTACGGGTTCTTTGGGATCTATTTGGAGTTCTTGGGATTATGCCATTCGTATGGTGGAAAATAAACAAGTCAAATTAAAAGACCTCGTTTCCGATATTTTTCCATTGGAAAAATGGGAAGAAGCCTTTAAAAAATTTGAAAATAAAGAAGGGCTTAAAATATTAATACAAAATTAATTGTTTAACAGTTTTGGTTAATTCAAGTAATATACGGTATGGAATTTTTTTTTAAACAGGATCTTAAGGATGTATATAAAGTATGGCAACGAAAATAAAAGATCTGCTTTCAAATCCTAATCGGAAATTTTCGGAAACGGAATTATCCGCTCTTGCGGCATATTTCCGAAAATACATGTTTGAAATATTGCACAGTCGGGGAACGGGACATTGGGGAGGAGCCGCATCTGCAGCGGAAATAGTTACTGCCCTTTATTTTAATCGCTTACATATCAACCCCGAAAAACCGGATTGGAAAGACCGGGACAGATTTGTCTTAAGCAAGGGACATGCATCGGTAAACATTTATACGATTTTAGCTCATAGAGGTTTTTTCCCCGTAGCCGATTTAATGTCGTTCAGAATCTTGGGTTCTCCTCTTCAAGGGCATCCCTCAATGACAAAACTCAAGGGTATAGATATGTCAACCGGAGCTCTCGGACATGGTATTTCCGTAGGACTCGGCATGGCACTTGCTTCAAAATTACAAGGTAAAAAATTCTGGACATATGTTCTTACTGGCGAAGGCTGTCTTAATGAAGGCCAGTCATGGGAAGCTTTGATGATGGCTGCAAAATATAAGGTTGAACGTTTGGTATTATTGGTAGATTATAATAAAGTTCAGCTTGACGGTACGGAACAGGAAATTATGCCCTTGTGTCCTCTTAAAAATAAGCTCACTTCTTTTGGGTGGCATGTTAATTCAAACGCTTATAACGGGAACAAAGTACAGGATGTTCTTGATTCCTTTAAATGGCTTGATTCCGACAATGTGTGGCCGAAAGCCGTTATATACGATACCGTCAAAGGAAAGGGAGTTTCTTTTACAGAAGGAAAAAATACCTGGCACGGAGCCGTCATTACCGACGATGCATATGAAAAAGGCATCGTTGAGTTGGAAAAAGACTTGGCGAAAAAGGAGGCTTTACTATGAGTCTTGCGATGAGAGACGCTTTTGGAAAAAAACTTGCGGAATTGGGTGCCGTCTATCCGGAACTTGTAGTTTTGGATGCAGACGTATCTTCTTCAACAAAAAGTAATATATTTGCGGAAAAATACCCCGATCGATTTTTTAACTGCGGTGTAGCAGAAGCGAATATGGCCGGTGTTGCAGCCGGACTGGCAACTTGTGGATTACGTCCGGTTATCAATGCTTTTTCCATTTTCCTTTCTTTAAAGGCAACCGACCAAATTCGAAACGACATTTGCTACAACAATCTTCCTGTAATCATTGCGGGAAGTTACGGCGGTCTTTCGGACTCCTATGACGGTGCAAGCCATCAATCCATTACGGATATTGCTATTATGCGAGCCTTGCCCAATATGCAGGTTATCGTTCCCGCCGATTCAAATCAAGCCGAACTCGCTTTGGAATATGCATTACAGCAAAAAGGTCCTGTTTTTATACGGATAAACAGAAACGCACTGCCCGAATTACCCGGCAAAAAAGATTTTACCGAAAAAAAAGTAATAAAATGTACAACCGGAACGGATATTACTATTGCGGCGAACGGTATTACGGCCTCATTTGCTATGGAAGCTTTTGAAACCCTTAAAAAACAGGGTATACATGCGGAAGTTTTTTCGGTTCCCTTTGTAAAACCCCTTGACATCAAGCCCATTGCCGCAAGTATAAAGAAAACCGGCAAGCTTTTGTGTATTGAAGAACACGTATTAAAGGGCGGCTTTACCGGCGCGGTTTGTGAAGAGCTGATGAAAAAGAAAATTACATGTGAGTTTGACGCTATCGGTATTGAAGATACCTTTACCGAAACGGGAGACTATTTTAAATTGCTTGCAGCCTACGGACTAAGCGCAGGCAATGTTGTAAAAAGAGTTAAAAAGCTCTGTAAAAACCATTAATTTTTAGGAGAATGCGCTATGGATCAATTAAAAGAAGCTTATCGGCTTTTAAAAGAATGGAAGGGCGATTCCTATATTTTCGGATTGTCCGTTATAGACCAAATCGGAAAAATAACTTTACGTTTCGGTAAAAAAGCTCTTTTGGTAAGTAACACGACATATATGAAGCCCTTTGCCGATACGGTTGTAAAGTATCTGAACGAAAGCGGTGTGGAATTAGCCGGCGGCTGTATATGTCCCGACGCAAAACCGAATGCACCGCGCGAAGATGTTTACAGAATCGAATCGTATATTTTACATACAAAACCCGATTGTATTATAGCCTTGGGCGGCGGCTCGACGATTGACGCTTGTAAAGCGGCATGTGCGCTTGCAACTCTCGGTGGAAAAGTGACACCCGAAATAGACCATTATTTCGGCACAGGAGTCGTAACAAAAGAATTGCAGGCAACCCACTCTAAGATGCTTCCTTTAATCGCAATTGAAACATCAGCATCTTCCGGAGCACACCTTACAAAATACGCCAATATTACGGATCCGGTAATCGGCCAAAAAAAATTGATAGTAGACGAATCCATCGTACCTGATGTATCGGTTTTCGACTATTCGGTAACGAAATCAATGCCTTTAAAGGTCACTATAGACGGCGCATTGGATGCTATTGCCCACACTTTTGAAGTATTTTGCGGCGCAAAAGAAGCTTCATATGATAAAACCAAAGAATTGGCCGAATGTGCAATAAGCTTGTGTGCCGAATATGCCCACAAATTAATAGCGAATCCTTCGGACATGCAAGCGCGTGAAGCAATCGGCTTGGCTACCGACTTAGGCGGATATGCTATTATGATCGGAGGAACATCCGGAGCCCATTTAACGAGTTTTTCGCTTGTAGACATAGTCGGACACGGAACCGCGTGCGGTATAATGAATCCCTACTACGCGATTTTATACTCCAAAGCAATTCAGCCTCAATTAAAAGTTGTAGGAAAAATATTCAAAAAATTCGGCTACACAAACGACGATGTGGATAATTTGTCGGGTAGAGATTTAGCCTTATCCGTTGCAAAAGCAATGATCGCATACGGCAAGAGCATCAACGCTCCGACAACGCTCGGAGAAATCGAAGGATTTACCGAAGAACACATCAAACGAGCTTTATCCGCAGCAAAAGATCCGCAATTGGACATGAAACTGCGAAACATGCCCGTACCCATGAACGCGTCTTTAGTGGATGAATATATGGGGCCTGTTCTTCGCGCCGCCGTTTCAGGTGATATGTCCATCATTAAAGAATTGTAGGTAGGGTATCCTACTATATAATTATTTTTATAAGGAGCATTGAAATGAAGAAATTTGTTATGGCATTGTTGGTTGGGTTTCTAGTAGTATTTTCTGCAAGTTCCGAAGGGCAAAAAGATTCTGCTGATAAAGGAATTACATTGAATATTCAACACAATCTACCTATCTCAAATGCTTGGCAAGGTGGCTTTGAATATATCAAAGAGCAAATACTTAAAAAACATCCCAACACAAAGTGTACTATTTATCCAAATGGACAACTGGCAAAGGGAGATTGGAAAATTATTTTTGAACAGACACAGAGTAATGTCGTACAGATGACTTGTGAATCTCAGGTAACTCTTGCGACCTTAGTTCCTGAATTATTTGCTCTGAGTACTCCTTTTCTTTTTGATGATATGAATCACCTGATTCGTTTTATGGAAACGGAACCGGAATATGTTAAGAAATGGTTTGCAAAATTGGAAGATAATAATTTGAAAGTATTGGTTTATTGGCCCAGAGGTCCTCGTCAACTTTTAAATTCTAAGAGACCAATTATTTCTCCTGCAGATATTGCCGGATTGAAATTTAGAGTTCCTGGTATGGATCTTTTTATCACAACTTTTGAGGCTATGGGTGCAAAACCTGTTCCGCTGCCTTCAGGCGAAATTTATACGGCGATGCAACTTGGGACTGTTGCAGGGGAAGATAACTCCTTACAAACAATTTTTACTACAAAAACTTTTGAGCAAGGCAAATATTTTAATGTATGGAATTATATGGCAGATGGTGTTCTTGTTGTTGTAAATAAAACATGGTATGACAACCTTCCTGCAGACTTTCGGGCTGATCTTGATGATATTGCAAAAGAATCGACAAAAGTAATGCTCGAATTAATAAACAAAGGTGAGTTAAAAGCACGTGAAGAAATGGCTGCAAGAGGAATAAAGTTTACGGATTTTACTACTGCGATGAAAAAACCCTGGATTGACCGGATGGGACCTGTATATGCAAGTGTTGCTAAAACTATTGGTGAAGAGACTTTCAAAAAATTGAAAGCCGGAGCTGAAGCAACACGACAATAACTATATTTTTTTAATGACTGATTTGAATTAACGGATACCGGCAGTAAAAATGTTCAGTATCCGTTAATTCTAGAAAAGGATTAACAATGAAGAAAAAAATAATTAAGTTTTTACGAAACATTGATTACCATATACAACCTATTTTGATGTCTGCTTTGCTTATTACGGCTTTAATACAGGTGTTGTATCGCTTCGTGCATTTTATAAAGACTCCATGGACACTTGAATTAATTACTTTCCTTTTCAGTGCTTCCGTATGGTTTGGGATTAGTATTGCAATAAAAGAGAATATTCATGTGGGGATTGAGGTTGTGTACAAACTTTTCCCTGTGAAAATACGTAAAATATTAAAAATTTTTAATAACCTTTTCTTTATGATTATGATGATTTTTTTAGGTTATCTAGGAACTCATGCTCTAATCGGTTATTTTCGTAGTCAAACGCTTGCTCCTGCAACCCATCTTCCATATTGGTTCTTAAGATCTCCTTGTGTTTTCGGAAGTATTCTTTCTGTGTATAGAATTATTGAAAAAATTCATGGGATTCTAACAGGAAAAGATCCTGAATTAATAGATTAGATTAAACTCATATACTCGGCTACCTAAAAATGCAGAACAGGAGGAATTTTGATGGTCCCTATAATGAGCATAACTGTTTTTGTTTTGGCAGTATTATTAATGATTATTGGTTGTCCAATTCTTGTGTCAATTGGTCTTTCTAGTATCTTGGCAATATTTTTTTATCATCCTGTTCCTTTGATATCTATTCCTCAATTGATGTTTTCCGGTATGGAATCCTATGTTCTGGTTGCAATCCCTTTTTTTATTCTTGCAGGGGTGATGATGGAAACATGTGGCGTCGCAAAGCATCTCATAAATTTCTGTAAAGCTCAAGTCAGTTGGGCTCGAGGTGGGTTAGGAGCAGTAAACATTCTTGCTAGTTTTATATTCGGAGGAATTTCCGGCTCTTCAGTTGCTGATACCGTTTCTATAGGCTCGATTATGATTCCTGAAATGGTGGAAGACGGATATAGTAAAGAATACTCTGCCGCTATTACTGTTATTTCTTCAACTCTTTCCGTCGTTGTTCCTCCTAGTATTTTAATGATTATTTTAGGAGGTGTCGCAGAACTTTCAGTTTCTTGGTTGCTGGTAGGCGGTATTGTTCCCGGAATTCTTATGACTGTGAGCATGATGGTTCAAAACAATATTATCTCCAGGCGACATTCTTTTGGACATGTGAAAAAATTTTCTTTTTCTTATTTGTGGAAAACGTTTAAAAGGGGCTTTTTGGCACTAGGAGCACCGGTTATTATTCTTTCGGGTATTATGACCGGTATCGTTACTCCGACAGAATCTGGGGCTATTGTTTTTTTCTATACTTTGATAATTTCTATTTTTTATTATAAAACAATGAACTGGAAAGTTTTATACCGTTCTTTTATAAATGGAGCTCAAATTACGGCTTCAGTAGTTTCTATCATTGCTGTTTCTTCGATTTTTACATTTATTCTTACATTTGAAGGATTGCCCCAAATTGCAGCAAGAATTTTGCTTTCAATATCAACAAAACCCATTATTATTCTTATGCTTATTAATGTTTTGCTTCTATTTGTTGGAATGTTAATAGATGCCGGTGTGGCTATTATTATTTTAGCTCCTATCCTTTTTCCTGTTATTTTACAGATAGGGATAGATCCAATTCATTTTGGAGTTCTTGTTGTTTTGAACTTAGCTATTGGATTGGTAACACCTCCTTTTGGAGTTTGTTTATTTAGTGTTTGTAATGTTGGTAAGATTAGTATGGAAGATTTGCTTAAAGCATCTTTTCCTCTCTATGGCTCTCTTCTTGTTGTATTGATATTGGCAACATTTTTCCCAAGTATTGTTCTTTTTTTACCAAAATTAATTTTTGGTTAATAGCAGGATAATTACTTATACCTGTAGTTTATGGAGATGATATTATGACTAATAGACGACGGGACAGTCAATGGGATAGAGATGGAGTTATTCATGAAATGTTGAAGGATGTACCAATTCCTAGAATGGGTATTGTAAAACAATATTTTAAAGATAACTCGATTTCGGATATTCCTGGTGCAATCAAAAAGGAATTCTGTAGACCGGAAATTGCAAAAACAATAAGGCCCGGTGATTCTATTGCTATTACAGTAGGGAGCCGGGGTATTGCAAATATTCCTCTGATAACACGAGAAATTGTCAGAAATGTCAAGAAATTAGGATGTAAGCCTTTTATTATTCCTGCTATGGGTTCTCATGGCGGTGCTACAGCACAGGGACAAAAAGAGTATCTGGAAGGACTTGGAGTTACAGAGGAATATATAGAGGCGCCTATTATATCCTCTATGGACACGGTTAAAATTGCAGAAACTGATGATGGTAAAGAAGTTCGAATTGATGTTAATGCTGCTCACGCAGATGGTATAATTGTAGCGGGGCGAATAAAACCACATACTGCTTTTAGAGGGGAATTTGAAAGCGGCTTATATAAAATGATGACTATCGGGCTTGGTAAACAAAAGGGAGCGGAATTTTGCCATTCGGAAGGCTTCAAAAATATGGCTCACAATGTGAAAACATTTGGAAAAATTATTCTCGATAGGGCGCCGATTTTATTTGGTTTAGCACTCGTAGAAGATTCTTTTGATAATACTGCAATTATTGAGGCAATCCCGGTAAATCAAATTCCTACAAGAGAACCGGAATTATTATTAAAAGCTAAGGCATTGATGCCTAAGATATATATTAATAAAATAGATATTCTTATTGTTGATCAGATAGGCAAAAATTTTAGCGGGGATGGTATGGACCCGAATATAACGGCTTCTTATTGTACCCCCTATGCGCATGGCGGACCGGATGTTCAGCGATACATTGTTCTTGATTTGAGTGATGAAACACATGGTAATGCAATTGGTGCTGGTATGGCAGATTTCAGTACAAAAAGAATGTTTGATAAAATGGATTTTGATGCGGCTTATCCCAATGCTCTTACGTGTACAGTTTTGAAGGGAGCGAAAGTTCCTGTCATTCTCAAAAACGATAAGACTGCCATTCAGGCCGCTATTTTTACTTGTGTAGGAATTGATAAAAAATCTCCCAGAATTGTTCGTATTGCTAATTCTGCCCATATTGAAAAAATTATGGTGTCTGAAGCACTTAAAGCTGAGGTTGAAGCACATACCGATATGGGTTTTCTTTCTGAATTTCAAGATCTTGATTTCGATAAAGAAGGTAATTTGAAAATAGGCGAGTTCTGAAAAATCCTAGAAACGAGTCTGTAACTGATTTTGTACAACAGGCATTTTTACTCATCAATAAATTTCTCCGCATTGAAGATAGATTCATTGTCGGTTTCCAACCGTGCAATAGACATGTTCCGTTTTTTTGATGCCGCTTTACAGCCCGTCGTCGAATAATCTTTCCCACGCGTCTTCGAATACGGTGCGCACCGGAGGGCGCGGAGAATGTGCCGTGGGGTGCATGCACTTGCCCGGATTTTCGGCGTAGCCTGCGTTACCGAAGTTACCTTTGTGCATATCCAAAATCATGCCGTCTTTAAGTTCGCCGACATAAGTTCCGGTAAGTTTGTGGACGTGTTCGCCCTTGAGCTGTCCGACGGGATTTCCTTCCATGTCGTGGATGTATGCGCCTTGTACGACGCCGAGCGGGTTTCCCTCTTTATCGAAAATGTATTCCATTTGCAATTTCCTTAATAATTTTTATGCGGTCATATATCGATCGTATACATTATAGAGGAAATTGCATTTTCTACAATCGGGCGGTACGGGGCAAGGGCAGCTGAAATTATATTGGCGGAAAACAATGCGTACTGTAAAAAATCGGCCGGACTTTCGGCAATAGCCTGCCCTTATTCGATGCCGCTTCCGTCGAGGGCGGCGCGGGCAAGGCTGTCGATGTAGTGCGCTGCTGCGGCTTTTTGCGCGGTCGTACCGGAGCTTTCGAGCGATTCGATTTGTTTCGCTTTTTTTTCTTTCCGTGCATCGTTGAGTTTTTTTGCTTCCCGCGCAATGTTTTCCGCTTCGTCCGTACTCATGCCGAGCGCGTCCGCGATGCACTCTTTATCGGCACTTGCGAGGTTTTCGAGCGTCGTAAATTTTTTTATCAATGTACGCGCGCGCTTTTCGCCGATGCCCGGAAGTTCGAGAAAAATGCTTACGGTATTTTCTTTGGTGCGGAGGCGCTGGTTTTTGCTTGTCGCAAAACGGTGCGTTTCATCTCTTACGCGCTGGAGCAGGCGGAGCGCGTCGCTTCTGCGCGGGAGCACGATGGGCGTACTGTTGCCGGGCCGGTAGATTTCTTCGTTTTTTTCGGCAAGTCCCGCGATCGGGATCTCGATGCCGAGCGATGTGAGTACGCTCTGCACTGCGTTTACCTGTCCGATGCCGCCGTCTATGAGCAGGAGGTCGGGCAGCTCCCGTCCTTCGTTTAAAAGTCTCGTATAGCGTCTGCTCGTCGCTTCCCGCATGGATGCGAAGTCGTCGATGATGCCGTCGGTCGTTTTGAGACGGAAATAACGGTAGTTTTTTTTGTCGGGGTTGCCGTTGTAAAAGCTGATTAAACTTGCGACGGGGAATTTTCCGCCGATATGCGCGATGTCGAATCCTTCGATGCGAACGGGAAGCGTGTCGAGGGAAAGGAGCGTTTTGAGTTCTTCGAGCGCGGGTATGTCGCCTCGTTCACGCAGGCGCCGCACGATATCTTCATGCGCATTTTGCTTTGCCATATTGATGGCTGCCGTGTGGTATTTTGCGTTTTCGCTTGCGTCGGAAAGGGGGACGACTTCGGTTTCGGCCCCGAGCGTTTCGGAAAACCATCTTGCAAGTTCGGCGGGCGAGAGAAAAGCGACGCTTCGATCGGGGAGTTGCGGGGTGTCCCCGCTGGAGGGGGAGCGAGCAACCGTGTGCGAGCGCGGGGGAGGGCTCTTCCCCGTATCGGTATGAGAAATTTCAATGTCGGATAAATCATTAATTAATAAATTCGGTATATAAATGTGCGGGGGTACTTCGGCTTTGTCGGTGTAGTATGCGTTGAAAAACTCTCCGATGAGTTCGGTATCTTCGTTTAAGCTTACGGTACGGTAGTTGCCGCGTCCTTCGAGTTTGCCGCCGCGGAGTTTTAAGACGGTAAAGCTTACGAGTTCTCCTTCCCTCCAATAGGCGATATAGTCGCGGTCGTCGCCGTCGAAAGTTTGGACGATATTCTGTTTTTGCATGATCGAAAGCGCTGAAAGTCCGTCTCTCAGTCGCGCGGCTTTTTCGAAGTCGAGATTTTCCGATGCGCGCCGCATTTCGGCCGTTATTTTTTTTACGGTGTCGTCTCCTTTTCCCTCAAGAAGGCTTGCGATTTCGCCGATGTATTCGGTATAGGCGTCGTGTGAAATTTTTTTGCAGCAGGGGGCGTCGCATCTGCCGATGTGGTAGTAGAGGCAGGGGGCATCGCGTTTTTTGAGCGTTTTGCACCGCCGCACGGGATAGATGCGGTAGAGCGTATCGATAAAGGTGTCGAGTGCGCCCGCGTCGGGGTAAGGTCCGAAATAGGTCGAACCGTCTTCGAGGACGCGCCGCGTTTTGATGACGCGCGGAAATTCTTCGTTCGTGATCCGCAGAACGGGATAGGATTTGCCGTCTTTCAAATCGATGTTGTAGCGCGGATTGTGTTTTTTAATAAGATTGTTTTCGAGCAAAAAGGCTTCGTATTCGTTTGCCGTTGTGATATACTCGATCGAATCGGCGTGCGCGACGAGCAGTTTCGTTTTGATGTCTTTGCTGCCGGAAAAATACGAGGTGAGGCGGTTTTTCAGGTTTTTCGCTTTGCCGACATAGATGACATCTCCCTGCCGGTTCCGCCACAGGTAGACGCCGCTTGAAGAGGGGGCTTGTAATGCCGTTTCGTGTAATATTTCCCGTACCGCTTTTGCCATAGTGCCTATGTGTATTCCGTATAATAAAAAAATAACGATTTTATCCACACTTCGTCCAGTAGGTGCGTTTGCCGCTTTATGCGCTCTTCGTCCGGTGCGCGCACTTGCCGTTTCGCGGGCGCTCCGTTTGCGTGTGTACGCTTTATTGTGCGTTCTTTCGACCGCTTTGTGTATCCGTCCCGCTTTTGCCGATTCGATGACGATCGGCGGAAAGGAGGGCTGGTCGAAGCTCTCAGTAAAGCGGGGAGTCGCCGAAGGTACGGGGCGCTTCGGGTATCCGTGCATCGAACTTGCAACCGATTCGCGGAGCGCCGATGCTTTTACCGATGCGCTGTTCGATTTCGAAAAAAAGCCGTTTACGGATACGGCGGGTAATTATACGGTAGTCAAAAACGAACTTTTGCTTTCGGGGAAATCGGCTATGGGAAAAGGCGCGGCGCTTTCCCGCGGAAAAGGCGGCATATCGATTCACGGAAAGCGGGGTTCTCTTTTCGGCAGCGAAGGACACGCTCCGTCGTTTTATATCGAGTTTTGGCTTTTGCCTGCAGTCGCTGAAAACGGCGAAGTCGTCTTTAATTGGCGCTCGTCGCGCAGCATCGGGCGGAACGTCGTATATCAGATGATTACGGCTTCTTTTTATCAAAATCATCTTTCATGGACGTTTTCGAATCTCTTCGACGGGTACGAAAAAGGAGACGTGACGCTTTCGGGCATTACGACTCTGATTCCCGGAACATGGGCGCATCACTCGATTGCTTTCGACGAAGAGAGCGGATGCATTGAATACCGCGTAAACGGTATGCTCGAAGCGATCGCCTACGTTACGTCGACCGGCCGTGCGTCGGGTTCGGTGTATCCTGCGTATTTCGGTGTACCTGCGGATATAGAACTGTGCGGAAAGTATACGGGAAGCATCGACGATTTCCGCATACAAAAGGGAACCTACGACAATGCGATGCGGCAAAAATCGGAAGACGCGTCGACTCTCGGATATGCGAAGTATCGTGTGTCCGGCGGGCGGATCGAAACGCAGCCGTTTTTGACGTCGGTCGCATCTTCCCTCGATTCGGTGACGGCGGTGGTGAACGAACCCGCCGAGACTGCAGTACGCCTCTATGTGCGAAGCGGCGACAATATTTTCGGCTGGACGGATTCGTACCCCGCATGGCGTCCGGTGCGAAACGGAGAAGCGATTTCAGGCGTAAACGGTTTGTATTTTCAAATAGCTGCCGATCTTTATCCGGACGGAAACGGATCGCATACGCCGTCGATTACGCAAATCGATATCGATTATACGGTGCCTCCTTTGCCGCTTCCGCCTTTTACCGTAAAAGCGGCTTCCGGTGACGGAAACGTAACGCTTTCGTGGTCGCATTCGGTCGATGAAAGCGCAGGCGGTTATTACGTCTATTACGGCACGAGACCCGGCGAATACCTCGGACGCGTCGCGCGCGAAGGCTCATCGCCTGTCGATGCGGGCTTTGTGCAGTCGATTACGCTCACGGGGCTTCGAAACGGGACGATTTATTATTTTGCCGTCGCATCGTATTCGAAACTCGACAATCGGATAAGGGGCTCCCTTTCGCGCGAAACCTATGCGCGGCCCGAGGCGGAAAGCACTTATGGCAAGTGAAAGGGCAGAGGAAAATAAACTCGTTTTGCGCCGTGCGTCGGCGGCTCTCGCTTCCCGTGATTTTGAACTCGCCGCGCGCTTATATAAGGGATTGTTAAAAGACGACCCCGAAAACCGCGACGTGCTTTTTGCGCTCGGTGACGTATACGTCAAATCGGGCGACGATGCGCGCGCTCTTCCTTATTACGAAAAAATTAATAAAAATAATCCGAACGATACGGCTTCTCTCAATGCACTCGACGCCATTTACCGGAGGCTCGGCCGCTTCGACGATTCTCTCCATGTACTCCGTACGGCTCTCTCGATCGGCGGCAGCAATGCCGAAGTAAATTATAATTTGGGATTTACGTATCGTTCGATGGGAGATTACGACCGGGCAGTCGAGTGCTTCGAATCGGTTATCGCCTCCGATCCCGCCGATACGCTTGCGTACAATCATCTGGGTGCGATCTATGCGCGCCGAAAGGAATATCAAAAAGCCGCGACGGCATATAAGCGGGGTCTGCAAGTCGATCCGAATCATCCGGTACTGCAGCTGAACCTTGCCGAAACCTATGAAGCGTTGCACGCGTACGGGGAAGCGGCTAACGCATACGAAGCCGCCCTCCGCGCAAAGCCCGGCTGGACGGAAGCCGTGCAAAGATATACGGCTCTTTTGCTCCGCCTCCATAAAACGGCTGCCGCCGCATCCGTCGTCGAAAAAGCGATTGCGCTCCATCCGTCGGATGCGCATCTTTTTTCGCTCCTCGGCCGCGTAGAACGAAGGCGCTTCGATTATGAAGCTGCCGTTCGGGCGTTCAAAAAAGCTTCGGCCTTCGATCCGGAAAACTCGAGCTTTATCTCGTGCCTTGCCGACGCGTATGAAAAAAACGGTGCGCTTGAAAACGCCGCAGCTCTCATGCGTCAGGCGGAAAAAAAATCTCCGTTGGATGAAGCGGTCGCGTTTCAGTACGTGCGCACCCTTCTTTCCGCAGGCGATGACGCGTCTGCCTTTGCAAAGCTCAAAGCGCTCTACGCGAAAAATCAAAACGATGTACAAACCCTCGATCTCTACGGACAGTATTGCCTCTGCAAAGGCGAGAACGAAAAAGCGGACGTCTGTTACAAAAAAATAAATTCGATCGACGCGCAATACTTTGCGTATGAAAAATCGGCGGCGTTCCGCTCCTTGCAAACGGGGCGATTCGATACGGCGCGGAATTACATTACGCGCTATCTTGCAAAATATCCGCACGACGAAGAAGCCCTCGTATTGTCGGCAAAAATCGATACGGCGGAAGGGAAACTTTCGTCCGCGCTCGATACTTACCGCGCCGTTCTCGCCGTAGACGACGGCAATGTTTTGGCAAACAGCGAAGTAACACGCATCGCTGAATTGCAGGCCGAAGCGGAAGCTGCAAAAAACGATTATCTTGCCGATGAAAGCGATGAAAAAAGCGGTGCGGAAATCGTTATGGATTCTCCGGAAACGAAAGCGCTCGAAGCTGCCGTATATGAGCCGGCTCCTACGCAAGAGACGCCCTTCGATTTCGATTTGATGGGCGAAAGCCTTTTAAAAGCCGACGACGAAATCGATCCGTTTACGATGACCGATCGGGAAAGTGATGAGGAAATGCAGGATTCCGAAGCGGACGGTTTGGATCTGCTTATTTCGCCCGACCGCCCGATCGATCGAGACGCGTCTTCCCGGACTGCTGGGAACGACGACGTTTTCGACGGGCGAACGGGGCCGGCGGCTGGACTCGATGAAACCGTCCCCGGAAATATCGACGACGGATTCGGTACGGAAACTATCGATGCGGAATTTGAAATGCCTGTCGTTTTGCCTCGAAGCAAAGCAAAATATGTGAATTATGAAGACGAACCGATTTCGGTAGCCGAAGATGTACCGGCTCGGCGTCCTTTGCCGGAATCGCCGCCTAAAGCGTCGATACCTTTACCGGGTGCTGCCGAAGCGGGTATCGCAGCTCCACGCAGACTTGCGGCAGCCCTTGATACTTCGAATGTCGAACGAGCGAGCGAACTTGCCGCATTGCGTCGTTCCTACGATGAAGCGCATCGGACGAGCCGAGCCGCGCGCGATGCTGCCGAGGACGCGATACGCCTTATCGATACGGCAAAAAAAAGTGCCGAACGGATACGTACGGATGCCGCCCTTGCCGAGTCGAATGTCAAAGATGCGACAGAAGATGCGATGAAAAAAATACGGGAAGCTGCGGAAAAAACTCTTTCCGAAATGGACGGGAAACGCGGCGAGATTATCGAGCGTAAAGTGCAAAAAAAAGTTTCGCCGCAGGAAAACGCATCCGAGCAAACAAAAGCGATGCCGCGCAATGAGACTTTCGGAAAGGAACGAGTTCCGCAACTTTTCGACGGCGCTCGTCGCAGCGATCAGGTGTCCGCCGAGCTTACCGCTGTGCTTGAAAAAGCCATGCATGCGCTTCCCGACATCGCTGCAGCTCTGCAAAATAAAAAAAGCGCTGATCAATTTGCGATCGAACTCGAATTGTTTAAAAAACTCCGTACGATGTGCGGCTTTTTACCTGTACGGCAAAAGGAAAAATTTATGTCAAGCAAAACGCGGCTTTTGCTCGACTATGTGATCGCGCGTCTTTCCGGTCGGCCGGGATTGCTTGCGACAGCCGAAGTGCTCAGAAAGATAAAACTGCCGCTAGGTCTTCTTGAAACAAACGGTACATCGCCGTTCACTTCGCTCACCGATGAGCAGCTTGTGCCGCTTGTCATTCACGATATGCGCACAAAACTTGCCGACTTACCCGATGCATCCCTTGCCGCAGCTCTCGACGCTGCCGCATCGGAAGCTCTCGAAAATGCACGCGGACGCTGAGTTCGCCCGGGTGCGATGCGAATCCGCAAAACAGTTATAATTTAATAATTCTCGAATGCGTTATAACTTCGTTTCCCGTTTCGGTGATGAGCACGTCGTTTTCAAGACGGCAGCCGCCGAGCGCTTCGTCATAGAGTCCCGGTTCGAGCGTTACGATCATGCCCGGCTTAAAAACGAGCGTTTCGGACGCTTTGATATTGACGCGCGGGGGTTCGTGTATTTCAAGACCGATCGCGTGTCCGAGTCCGTGCGGCATTTTCCGTTTCCCGGTTGCAAACACTTCGTCGGCTTTGAGCGCCGCATCGCGGATTGAAAGGCCGGGCTTATAGAGCTTGAGGCATTCGTCGTACGCTTTTTGTACGAGAGCGACGAGTTTTTCCTGTGCAGCGGAAAGCTTACCGCGTGCAACCGTGACCGTCGTATCGCTCGTATAGCCGTTTACGACGACGCCGAAATCGAGAATGGAAAGTCCCGTGTCCGCCCATTTTCCCGCAGTGTAATTCGGAAAACAGTGGATGCCCCAGCTGCGTTCCGGTCCTGCGGCGAGCGTGTCGAACCCCGTGCGCTCGCAGCCGTGAGCGCGGCATTCCCTTTCGATAAGCAATGCGACGTCCGTTTCCGTTACGAGCTTTTTCGATTTGATACCGTCTTCCACCGTATCGATTATCAAATCGCCTATGCGCGCAGCTTCTTTCGTACATGCGATTTCGTACGCGTCTTTTATCATGCGAAGTTCAGTGACAAAGTGATGCACGCTGTTTTCCCGGCAGTGGACGTCGCAGCCTTCGAGCGCATCGACGTATTTTAAAAATTCGGGATACGTCGTCGCGGGCGGCAGTTCGACTTTTTTGTTTTTAAAATGATCGCTTTCGCCGAGCACCGCTTTTACCGCATCGATCGCCGTGTTTTTATATTTTGTGTAGGGTATGACGTTATCCGCAAACGCATAGCGCTTTGCCATGATTTCGTCCCACGGAACGAGTACCGAATATGCATCGTCGAATACGATCAAAACCGCATCGCTTATGTGGCCTGAAAGATAGCGCACGGCGCTTTCTCGTTTTTCTTCGCTGTCGATAAATACGGCCGCTCCGATACCGTTTTGTTTCATAAAGCGGGCAACGCGTGCACGGCGTTCCGCATACATTTTTTTACATTCATCCGCTGTCGGCATTTTCATATATATCCTCGCTTACAATATAGCAATTTTTTTGCGGTTCGGAAAGCGACATTACCGTGCGGCGCGTCGCTTGAGCAGTTTTCCGCAGGCGGCTTTTGCGATTTCATCCCGCGTGAAAAAAAGGAGAGCGATGCCGACGGCGGCGAAGAGGAGCGCGGAAACGGCGACGACGCTTCCGTCCGAAACGACGCGGCCGTGCCCTGCAAAAAAAGATATGAGGCGCGGTCGCACGATATAGACGGGAAGAGAGGCGGCGAGTGAAAAAATTATTATTTTCAATTCATACAGTACCGACGATTTAATAATCTTTTTGGTATCGACGGAGCGCAGGTACGGAAGCGCGGCGCATAAAAAAACGGTGTTCGCAAAGCTTGCGATCGAAAGGGCGAGTGCGATGCCCGCTCCCTTCATGCGAGCGACGAAAAGAGAAGCGAGTGCGATATTGACGGCGAAGTTGAAAATGCCTGCGAACGTCGGAAGCACGGTATTTTTTTGCGCGTAAAACGACGGAGACAAAACGCGGTTTTGTGCGATAAAGACGAGACCTATCATGTGAAAGCGGAACACAGAAAGCGTCATCGCTACCGATTCGTCGGTAAAGTTTTTCGTTTTATAGACGAGCGAAATGATTTCCTTTCCGCAGATAAGCGAATAAAACGTAACCGGAAGCGCTATCAGCGTGATGATTTTTAGGGCGCGGATGAGCAGCGCCGTAAAATCGTCCCACCGTTTTTTTTGCGCAAGCGCCGACATATCCGGCAAAATAACCGAACCGATCGACACGGCGAATATGCCTAAAATCAATTCCTGCAGCCGAAGCGAATATTGCAGGCTCGCGTATATGCCGATGCCCGCGCGCTTTGCGAGCGTACTCGATACGACGTCGTTTATCTGGTATGCGGCCATACCGACGACGGTCGGAAGTACGAGGAGCATGACGCGTCTCGTGCCGGGATTCGTAAACGCGCTTTTAAGCGACGCGAACGAAACGCGCCACTTTGTGCGCAGTACGAAGGGCAGCTGAAAGAGCATTTGCGAAAAGCCGCCTGCGATGACGCCTGCCGCCATAGCGCGCGCGGGGTTCGCCGTATATGGGGCGAGTATGTACGTGAGCGCGATGACGACCGCGTTGAACAAAACGGGAGCGAAGCCCGACGGAGTGAAAACGCCGACGCCGTTTAAGATTCCCTGAAAGAGGGCGGCGACGGAAACGACGGCGAGATAGGGAAACATGATACGCGTGAGAAGCACCGCTTCCGGCATTGTCGCCGCATCCGTGCTGCCGTAAAATACTTTAATGATCGCGGGCGTAAAGACGATGCCCAAAGCGGTGACGGTTCCCGTCAAAAAAGTGACGAGGGTAAGCGTCGATGAGATGAAATCCTGTGTCTTTATTTTGTCGGCATCCGACGAAATGTCTTCGACGTATGTGCGGAAGGTCGGAATGAAGGCGACGGAAACGCTGTTTTCCGCGAAGAGCCTTCGAAAGAGATTCGGCAGTTGAAATGCGATACCGAATGCGTCCGCTATCGCTCCGGTTCCGAGAAAAGCCGCCTTTGTCATTTCGCGCACGAGACCGAGTATGCGCGATAAAAGCGTGACGACCGAAAGGCGGATGCCGGAGCGTACGAGTGAATGCGATTTTGTTTCCGTCATTCGCTAAGCATAGCGCAAGAAGCGCCGTTTATGCAACGTGCCGCGCTTATTCACAGGGCAAGCGCACCGGAAACTATATTTTCTAAAAAATAGCGTATAATGTAAAAAATCGGCTGCACTCCCGGCAGCAGCCCTGCCGTTCGCCGCG
>NZ_AVQI01000021.1 GCF_000468115.1 Treponema socranskii subsp. socranskii VPI DR56BR1116 = ATCC 35536 | reverse complement strand
AATATACTGTTATGCAAAACGATAAGCCGCTCATCGTTCAAAGCGACAAAACTCTCCTGCTCGACGTTCACGCGCCGAAAGCCGACGAATGCCGGAACGATTTGATTCCGTTCGCGGAGCTTGAGCGTTCGCCCGAATATTTGCATACGTATCGTTTGACGCCGCTGTCGCTGTGGAATGCGGCGAGTGCGGGTTTTACGGCTGACGATATCGCGGCGGTTTTGAAAAGGTACAGCCGCTTCGACGTGCCGCAGGCGGTTATCGTATGGATGCGTGAAACGGCGGAGCGCTTCGGAAAGTTGAGGCTCGTCGCTTCTCCTTCTTCGGACGCGGAAGAATATCTCAAACTCGAAACGGATTCAGAGCGCATCTACCGCGAACTGTGCGCAAACCGCGGGCTTGCAAAATATTTATCAATCGATGAAGACGGCGGCCGTTGCTTCCGTGTCCGCCTTACCGACCGCGGCACGGTAAAGCAGGAATTGATAAAGACGGGCTGGCCGGTAAAAGACGAAGTGCCGCTTGCAGACGGAGAAGCGCTCGACATCCACCTGCAGAAAACGACGTCGAACGGCTCTCCGCTTGTCGTCCGCGAATACCAGATTGAAGCGGCGAAAGCGCTCGTCGGGGACAAAGGCCCCGGCACGGGATTCGGCACGATCGTGCTTCCGTGCGGCGCCGGCAAAACGATCGTCGGCATGCAGATCATGGACATGCTCAAAACGAGTACGCTCATCGTTACGACGAATATCACGGCCGTCCATCAGTGGATTGCGGAACTCATCGACAAAACGAATCTCACTGCGGACGATATCGCCGAATACACGGGCGAAGAAAAGTCGATTAAGCCGGTGACCGTCGCGACGTATCAGATATTGACGTGGCGGCCGGAAAAAGACGGACCTTATCCGCACTTTTCTCTGTTTCGAAAACGAGCGTGGGGATTGATACTCTACGACGAAGTGCATATGCTGCCCGCTCCCGTTTTTCGCGTCGTTGCGGAATTGCAGGCGGTGCGCCGCGTGGGGCTGACGGCGACGCTCGTGCGGGAAGACGGCTGCGAAAGCTACGTGTTCAGCCTCGTCGGGCCGAAGCGTTACGACGTTCCGTGGAAAGAACTCGAACAGTCCGGCTGGATCGCCTCTGCGGAGTGCATCGAAGTGCGTCTCGATTTGGATGCCGATGAAGAGATCCGATACGCCGTCGCAAACGCGCGCACGAAGCATCGCATCGCAAGCGAAAATCCGATAAAGGATCGGGCCGTACGGGAAATTATCGATCGTTTTCCTAAGGATAAAATCCTCGTCATAGGCCAATACATCGACCAGCTCGAAAAGCTCGCGCGTATGCTGCACGCTCCGATCATCACCGGAAAGACGCCCGTATCCGAACGCGATGCGATTTACGGCGAGTTCCGCAGCGGCAAACTGCACGTACTCGTAGTGTCGAAAGTCGCAAACTTTGCGATCGATCTGCCTGACGCGTCGCTCGCGATTCAAGTGTCGGGCACTTTCGGAAGCCGTCAGGAAGAAGCACAGCGGCTCGGGCGCATACTCAGACCGAAAGAACGCACGGCACGTTTTTTTACACTCATCACGCGGAACACGGTCGAAGAGGACTTCGGTGCAAACCGGCAGAAATTTCTCGCCGAACAGGGATATTCCTACCGCATCGTCAGGTATCGCGACGAAAGCGATTTCGATGAAATCACTGAAGAGGGCCTATGTTGAACGAATCCGATAAAAAACGGCGCACGGCTTTATGGCAAGCCTCTCTTGCGATGCTCCCCGACAGCCGCTTTTTCGATATACTGCGCGCCTATCTCGGAAAAATAAAAACGCCGTACAACAAACAAAACCTCATCGAACAGCTGTCTTCTTTTTTTTGCAGGGAGCAAAACAGAAAAAATCTCCTCGCCCTGCTCGACGACTTCGACGAAAAAATCATCGCTGCCCTCATCCTCATCCCCGAAGCGACGCAAAAAAAGCTTTCGGATTTTTTTTCCGGAGAATACGTTTCTTCGGAAATTGCCGCACGGATTTCAAATCTCACCGATAGATTAATAATTTATAAAGACGAATCGGACAAAGACTGCTCCGAACGTCTGCATATAAATCCGCTGCTTGAAGATTTGCTTGCTCCTCGTATCGATATCGCGCGCATTATCCCCGAAGCGCAGTACGCATCCCGCACGGAAGGCGGAAGCTTTTCGATTTCGCCCGAATTTATCGCCTCCGTCGTTTGCTATATTGCCGAAAAGCCGGATCTTTGCAAAGCTGACGACAGTTTAAAAAAAATCGATGCGGCGCACTTGAAAACAGTGTTCGCCTGCGGAACCGCCCCCGTTCAAACGCTCATTACCGCATTATTGAATTTGTCGCTCGTCAAACGAAACGAAAACGGCATATCCGTCGATTACGCGCGATTGCTTTCGTTCGCGGAGCTTTTTCCGAAAAAGCAATACGCATACCTTGCGGCTGCATCAAGCGCTTCGCTCGATCGGGAAGGACTCCGCTCGTACGCCGAACTCGTTCTCGACCTTGCTGCATCCCTTCCCGGTTCAGGCGTTACGAAACGCACCCTCCTCAGATGTATGTCGCTGCTCGGAAGTTCCGAACGGACGCAAAGCCGTTTCCGTGCGCTCATCGATCGGTCGCACGGCAAAGGCGACGACGGAAGCGATGCGCGGCCGCCTTTTGAACGCATCGTCGATGCTGCGGAAACGTTCGGTCTCTTTTCCGTCGCCGGAAAGACGAAAGAAGGAGATGCGATTTACCGCGTCGGAAAAGCGTTTTCGGATGAAGAAAAAGCGAATACGAGCGCACGATTCGTTTCGATCAATTCGGGCTTTACGGTCAGGCTTTTGCCGGGGCTCCCGCTCAAAACGCTTTTGCCGCTGTCGATTTTTTTGCGCGTCGTCAATTTCGATACGACGGTCGAATTCGAAATCGATAAAGCGTCGGTGATCCGAGCCTTCGATTTCGGATACACGGCCGAGACGATCTGCTCGCTGCTCGAAAAATACGCCTCGCACGGCATTCCGCAAAATCTCCGCGTCAGCATCGAAGACTGGCAGCAGCTCTATTCGTCGGCGATTTTGTATACGGGCTACGTTTTAAAGCTCGACGAAAAGAATTCGAAGCTCATCGAAAAAAATCCTAAGGCGGCACGCTTTATTCAAACAAAATTGGCGGAGGGAATCTATCTCTTGAACATTCGGAACGATGAAGATGCGGCGGCATTCGGTAAAGAGGCGGGCTTCGATTGCATCGGAAAAATCAATAATCTCGACGCAGAGCAACGAAGTATCGAATCATCCGCACGAACGAAAAGCGACGCAGCCGACCGTACGCCGCCGTCATTTCCGCCGATCGGAAGCGGTGAAAACCGATTCAAAGACATTCGGAAAAAGAACGCCGCCCGCCCCGAAAAAAAACAGCGCGACAAACTGCTTTCGGATCTGCACCGCACGCTCGCTTCGCTCGATCTTTCCAAAGCGCAAAAAGAAAATCTTTCAGCCCGAATAAACAATAAAATCATTTTGTCGGCGGAACAGCTCGGCAAAGATACCGTTCGCTCCGAAGGTGCCGAAGCGGGCGGCATGGATTTTCTCGGCAAAGTGCGTCTCGTTGAAAGCGCGATCGCATCCGGCGACATGATCGAAGTGCGTATGCCGAAAACGGACGGTTCGGCAAAACTCGAAACGATTTTGTGTACGCCGCTTTCGCTTTCAAAAGCGAGCGGAGACGCGGAAACGACCGTGCGTATCGAAGCGACAAAAAAAACGGCGACGCTTTCCGTCGGCAGAGCCGCCAATATAAAACTTATTAAGACTTCGATTTTTTAATAAACATACCCCGATGCAAAACAATAAAGTCGCCGGCCGGCAATTGCCCCCTCGCACAAAAAAACCGCCCAAAAGCCGGAGTTTCCTCCAACTTGAAAGCGGTCAATCCGTTTTTCAATGTGTAATTGAATTAACAATTATACATTACCAATTAAAACCATTACCCGTTCCTCATGGCGTTATTGCCACAATCGTCTGGAAGTCTTTCCAGCCTTCTGCGGTTCGGTAGGCGCTTTCGGTGCCGGAAGGCACTTTAAGCGTTGCGGATGCGATGGGCGTGCTTCCGCCAAACACATTACCGCCCGCTGCAATATCCGGCGGGGTTGCCGCTCTGCACGTTACCGTTGTCAGGGCAGGACAGTTAGAAAAGGAATACCAGGTTATCTGTTTAAGTGTTGAAGGCAGTTCGACTGATGCCAAATTATTACAGCTCGAAAGACAGTAGCCGTCAAGAGCTTTTACGTTTTCCGGCACAACCATCGAAGTCACTTTTAAGTCGTTCATTGAATTATCGCCGATAAATTCCAACGAGGTCGGCAGCACAAGCGTTGCAATGTTGGGGCAGCCGGTAAATACATAGGCTTCAATACGCTTTAAGCTGCCGGGCAGCGTAACCGATGTCAATGCGGGAACATCTCTAAAAGACCCTCTTTCCAACTTTATTACGCCTGGAGGAACGGAGTAAGAAGCATCCGTTTTAGCGCGCGGATACCAAAGGAGTACGGTTTTATTGTTATTATCATTGTTAAAGAGCACGCCGTCTTGGGAAGAAAGGTAAGCATTATCGGGTGCGACCGTTACACTTTGCAGGGTAGTTCCCCAGTAGCCAAGTTCCTCTACGCCCGTTACCGTGTAGGTTACGCTGTTGTGTATAACCTCTTTCGGTATGGCAAGCGTTGTTCCCGTGTACGGCGGAGGAGTTCCGGGACCTGTCTTGGCAGTTACGCTCACCTTTCGCTGGCCTGGAGTTTTATCCGTTACATGGTAGCGCACGCCGCCTTCTGCAAAGTAGTCGGGTATGACGACGGCGGGCGTTACGGTAATGGTACCTGAAAGAGCGGTTTGTCCGCTTAACGTATCGGTTATCCGTATTTTCGTTGTACCGGCGTTGATGCACGTTACCGTGATGTTGCCGTGACTGTTCAGTGTTGCCGTACCGAGAGTGATGATGCCCGCTGTTTCGGGAACTGCCGTGTAGCTGCCCGATCCTGCCGTTACCAGCTTATAGGTGAAGCTTTGTCCCATCTCCTTGGTAAACTCCTGATCGCTCAGCGCGAGATCGGCTCCCGTATATTTAAACTTTACTTTGATGTCGGCATTCGCCGTTACGCTGTGGTTGTACGTTGTGTTTGTTCCCGCTTCGGTTATGTCGCTGCCGCCGTTTGTCCACTTGTCTACGGCAAAATTGGTGTTGGCGGGTGTCGCAGTAAAGACGACGGTTTTACCCTGTTCCACTTTATTGCCCGAACCGATTCCGGTACCGTCAACTTTTGCTTTGAGCGTGCCGTGTCCGCCATCTACGCCGAAATTGATAGTATAAAGCAGCGCCCAGTTTGCGGTATATTCCGCATTTGCAGCGGGGAAGACCGGAGTTGAAGGCAGTGCGGGATTCCATCCTTTAAAAACGGAATCCGCTTTTACGGGATCGGCGGGAACTTCCAAAGCTGTGCCGTATTTGCCGGATTTTACGACATCGTCCGTATTGCCTGCAATGTTACCGCCTGTAAGTTTAAAGGTTACGTTCACCGTATTGCGCTCGTAATAGAGTTCTACAACGGTACTGCCGTCGGCGGCTATCGTGCCGGCTGTCTGTACGATTCCGTTTACTTTGGTGAGAGCGGAATTGTAGGTAAAGCCATCGTAGGCTCCGCCGGTTTTCGGCGTGTATACGACGGGGTCTCCCGATGTGCCGCTTTTATTTTCGCTTTCCGTCGGCTCTGCAGGATAGTTCCCGTCCGTTCCTTCCTGATAGTGCTTTACCGTATACGAAGCTTCGCCGGGCGGAAGCGCTTCAAAGCTCACCTTTACGTCGGCCGCTTTGGTAACGGTGAAGGCATAAGAATTCGTCGTGTTGCCCGGAACGGCAACGCCGTCTGCCTTCCATTCCTTTACTTTGTAACCGGAGCTGGGATTTGCCGTAAAGGTTACCGTTTTGCCCTTTTCGACGCTTATGGGACTCGTCTCCGTTTCCGTAACTCCGTCCGCCTTCGCTTTAAGCGTGCCGTTCCCGCCTTCTACGCTGAAAGTAATTTTAGTAAGCGCTTTCCACTGTGCAGTGTGTGTGCCGTCTTCGGCAGGGAACGTTGCGGGAAGAGGCGGTGTCCAGCCGTCAAAGGCATAGCCTGCTTTTGTCGGGTCCGCTACCGTTACAGGTGCTTCAAACCTGCCTTTAAGTTTGCCGTCAGTAAGAGGTGTAGTCGTGCCGCCTCCGTCCAAATTAAGACTAAGACTGATTTCTTTTCTGTCGTAATAAACTTTTACTACTGTTGTGCCGTCTTCGGCTATCGTTTTTTGAATTATGGGTTTTGCATTAAAGCCTTCATAGGTTTTGGCCTCTGCTTGAGTGTTTTCAGCCGGCTTGCCGTACTTGGTTTCTTCTTCCGCCTTAGTGTACTCATCGCCCGTAACGTTTTGCTTATGGTGCTCTACGGTATACTTAACGGTTCCTGCAGGCTTGGCCTTAAAACTCACCTTTACCGTTACGGCTGCCGTTACTGTCACTTTTGCAGTATTGTTACCTTCCGTACCGGTACCGCTTTCAAAGCTGCCGTGTGAAACCGACCACTTGTCTACGACAAAATCGTCATTCTTCTTTGCCGTAAAGGTTACGATTTTGCCCTTTTCGACTGCATCACCCGAATTGATTTCGGTGCCCCCGACTTCTGCTTTGAGCGTGCCGTTCCCCCCGTCTACACCGAAGGTTACGGCGAACGACGTGGGCGGGGTTCCGCCTCCGTCCGAACCGCTGT
>NZ_AVQI01000020.1 GCF_000468115.1 Treponema socranskii subsp. socranskii VPI DR56BR1116 = ATCC 35536 | reverse complement strand
TCGTATCAAAAAGCACGAGAAACGGCAAAGCTGATGGCTGAACGCAAGTACCCGCTCTCTGAGATCCACCTTATGACCGGTCTCTCGGAAGCGGAAATCGAAAAACTGTAATGTTATTTATTTTCCAAGCTCACCGTTCGATTTATTAATTATTCTTTTTCGACGGGGCGATATATTTTATTGCCGCCGCGGCCGCCTAAACCCGAACCTTTCATTTCAAAATCGTCGTCGAGGTAAGCGATCAAATCCGACAGCTTTTTAAATCCGAAATCGCGCGTGTCGAAACCGGGATTTTGCCGCTTAAACAGCGAACCCGCCGCAGCGACGGGCGCCCAACCGGTATCGTCGGCGTACTTTTCGTACGCGTTTGTAAGCAGTTTGTAAATCTGGCGGAACTGCTTGTCGGTCATCGTGTCGCCGTCCGCATTGACGCCGACCGTAGCGCCGGCTGCGGCCGTACCCCCTGCGGGAGCCGCTCGCTTTACTTTTGCACGCCGCTTGTGTGCGGCATCGATTTTTTCCGGCAGCGACGAATCTTCGACGCCGTGCAAATTTTCTATATAGATAAATTCGTCGCACGCGTTTACGAACGACACCGGCGTTTTCTTTTCGCCGACGCCGAACACGTACTCCTGCGATTCGCGGAGGCGCGATGCGAGTTTGGTAAAATCGCTGTCGGAGGAAACGAGCACAAACGTATCGTATTTTTCGGTATAGAGCAAATCCATCGCGTCGATAATCATCGCCGAATCGCTCGAGTTTTTTCCCTGCGTATAGCTGAACTGCTGTATCGGCAAAACGGCGTTTTCATTTAAAACGGTTTTCCACGCGCGCAGCTTGTCGCTCGAAAAGTCGCCGTACGCGCGCTTGGTGATGACATGCCCGTGCACCGCCATCTCTTCGAGGATAGCCGGCAATTTATTGTGCGGAATATTTTCCGCGTCTATGAGCACTGCGATTTTTTTTTGTTCGTCTATATCTACCATGACAACGAGTATAGCATATTTTCCGCCGATTGCAACTACGGCCGCGCTGACGGAAAATATGTGCGATAAAAATAGCTGTATTTTGCAGCGGCTTCGTTTGCGGTACTCGGTCTATTTCCGCACGGTCATATCGGCGTCGATCAAAAGCGTGTGCGTAAATCCGTCTTCTTCATACGTGTAAAAGGTCCCCTGCACGGTGATGTTCGTATTCGGTTCGGGGTAATCGGCGGGGTATGCATGTTCTCCGCGCAATCGGAATTCGATTCCCTGTGCGCAGCACGCGGTCGCATCCATAATGATACACGCAAAGGTATACGTACCTTTTTTTTCATCGGGATAGACGTAAAACATACCGTTCATTTTTACGGTTTTGCCGACGTAATTTTCCGGCTCGACCATCATATTGAACACTTCGGCATACACCATCGTCGCGCTCATCCGCGTCAAATCGACGACTCCCGTGTTTCGTTTTTGAGAAAAGAGCGCATTTTTAATCTGAGCCGGCAAAGCTTTTGCACAGCCTGAGAGCATTCCGACGGCAAGCAAAACGCATAATTTTATTCGTATGGAGGGTTCAATATACCGACGCGCTGCGGCGAGTTTGTTTATTAATTTTTTCATCAAGCACATCTCCGCTTCAGATTTTCGATACAGGAAAAAACAATGAATACTATAATGTGACCGGCGACGATTGTCGAGCCGACGGGAGTTCCGGCGACGATCGAAATAGCAAGTCCGAAGAATGCACAGCCGACCGACAGCAGCACCGAACAGATCGTAACGGCTTTAAAGCTTTTAAAAACCCGCATAGCCGACAGAGCGGGAAAGATGATGAGCGCGGAGATGAGCAAAGAACCGACGAGATTCATCGCGAGCACGATAACGATCGCGGTAACGACTGCGATGAGCAAATTGTATACGCCCGCCCGAGTGCCGACTGCGCGCGCAAAACTTTCGTCGAAGGTAACGGCAAAAATCTTTTGATAAAACAGCATGAACAGCGCAACGACAATGATCGACAACACGACGCATACGATTACTTCCGATTTTGTCAGCGTTAAAATCGATGTCGAACCGAAGAGCGTGCTGCATACGTCGCCGGTCAAATTTGCCGACGTCGAAAATATATTCATCAAGAGATAGCCGATCGCAAGCGCGCCGACGGAAATCATCGCAATCGCGGCATCTCCTTTGATTTTCGTATTTTGTCCGGTGCGCAGCAAAAGGATCGCGCAGAGAACGGTTACCGGCAGCATAAGGAGCATATTATTTGAAAAACGCAAAACGGTTGCAACGGCCATAGCACCGAATGCGACGTGGGAAAGCCCGTCGCCGATAAACGAAAAGCGCTTGAGCACGAGGGTTACGCCGAGCAGCGACGAACACAGCGCGATCAAAATACCGACGATAAACGCATAGCGCACAAAAGGATAGCCTACATAAAATGAAATTTCTTCTATCATGCCGTTCATCGCATTTTGCTCCTCGATTCCGGCGGCAAACCGCCCGCTCCGTTTTGCACGAACGCTTCCTTCGTTTGAAACGTCGCTCGCTCCCCCCCTATGTGCAGGATATGCGTCGCATAACGCAAGGCAGAAGGGATATCGTGCGAAATCATAATGATCGTAACGCCGTCGTCGTGCAATTCCTGTATCAATCGATACATATCTTCCGTCGCATTCGGATCGAGTCCCGATACCGGTTCGTCCAAAAGCAAAAGTTTTTGCGTGGAACAAAATGCCCGCGCAAGCAACACGCGCTGCTGCTGCCCGCCGGAAAGATCGCGGTACGAGCGGCCTGCAAAACGCGCGATGCCCATCCGTTCCATACTTTCGGCGGCAAGACGCTTTTCCGCTTTGTTGTAAAACGGGCGCATACCGCACCTTCCCTGACAGCCGGAAAGAACGATCTCGTACACAGACGCGGGGAAGTCCCGCTGTACGAGCGTCTGCTGCGGCAGATAGCCTATTTCATTCCGTTTCAAACCGTCGCCCGTCACAATCGTACCGCTTGAAGGGGCGTGAAGTCCGAGCAGCGTTTTTATCAATGTCGTTTTGCCCGAACCGTTTTCCCCGACAACGCAGAGGTAATCGCCTGAGTTTACGGAAAAAGTGATATCGCGCACGATCACGTTTGCGTCGTATTTCAACGATACGTTTTGACAAGCGAGCAATGCCATACAGCCTCCAAAAACGCGCGTTTGCAAATGCAAAACGTCCCGCAGACGGAACGCACCCGCAGGGCATTCCGCCTGAAGCGCTTTACTGCAGCGCCGATTTCAACACGTCGGCGTTTTTCGTCATAATCGACAGATAGGTGATACCTTTTTTGACATCATTCGACGTCGTCGATTGCATCGAATCGAGTGTCAAAATCTTTTGATTTTTCGCTTTCGTATTTTTAATAATCGTCTTGGCAATTTTTCCGTCCGACTTTTCGATCGTCAGTACGGCGGGAATGCCCAACTCATCGACTTTTTTTGCGAGAAATAAAATCGTTTTAAAACTCGCTTCCGTTTCCGCAGAACAGCCGACAAAGGCCGCATAATACGAAAGACCGTAATCGTCTACGAGATAGCGGAACGGAAAGCGGTCACCGAAGAGAACCGTTTTTTTCGACGCCGCATCGACGATCTTTTGATACTGCGCATCGAGCGCCGAAAGTTTTGCAGTGTAAGCGGCGGCGTTTGCACGATAGGTTTGCGCGTTTTTCGGATCGATTTCCGCAATTTTTTCGGCAATCGTATTGCACAAGATTTTTGCATTTTTCACGGACAGCCAAATGTGCTCGTCGTATTCCGGCCCCTCTTCATCTTCACCGTGTTCATGATGGTGTTCGCCGGCGCTTTCGTGTTCGTGATGATGCTCATCCGCGCTTTCGTGATCGTGATCGGCTTCCATGCCTTCGACGACTTCTTCTTCCTTCGCCGCATCTCCGAGCGAATCGAGGAGTTTCAGCACGACGCTGTTTTTATTTTTGATCTCTTTGCACGCATCATCCATCCACCCTTCGGATTCGCCGCCGACATAAACAAAAAAATTACATTCGGCAATCTTCGCGACATCGGCAACCGCCGGCTGATAGCTGTGCAGATCGACACCGTTGTCGAGCAGCAGTGTGAGATCGATTTTCGCCGCGCTGTTTTTCGTTATTTCGCGAACCCAATCGTACACGGGGAAAATATCGGTAACGATTTTTACCGTACCGTCCGACGCATTTTTTTTAGCAGGTGCGGCAACAGCGCCCCCTGCAACGAGCGCTGCAAAAATCAATGCAGACGCAATCTTAATAATATTTTTTTTCATAATAATTTTATAACCTCTTTCAATTTATTTTTGTTTTTTACAAAACCGCACAGTCGACAAGCAAGGGCGGCATATCGATTAAAAGTCCTTGTCAATTATTTAATTTAATCTTTTGCGAGACGAGCGTCAAACAAAATGCCGAGACACAAAAATATATTACCGCTTCCACCCGCTCATACGAGGGAGCAGCGACATACGCAGTTTCGGCCAAATAGATTTTCAGCTGCAATAAATTGTTTTTTACCGAACGGATACACGCGCATACGGGGCAATCCTCTCCACTGCAAACGTGAACGCTTTCGTGAACTATGTACCCGACGGAAACGATCGTTATCAAAAATAATACGGCATAAGCACATAGCGCTCGCTTCGTTTGCGCCGCTTTTCGCGCATAAACGTAACTCAATCTCTGCATACGTTTCGTTTTCCCGCCGAACACCGTGCGTGCTTTCGCCCCGAACATTCGCCGCAGGTTCCGTAGAGCACCGTCCGGTACGAATCGATTTTAAATCCGTGAGATGCCAGCAGATGGCTTTGCATCGCCGAAAATTTCGAACAGCACACGTGGATCAGCTTGCCGCAGTCTTTGCATTTGCAGTGAAAATACGGTTCCGCGTCGTGCCGTTTTTTGCCGCCGGTGTATTCGAAACAGGCGGGGCTGTTGGCGTCGATGATGTATTTGTTGACGATGCCCTCTTCGACCATGTGTTCGAGCCGGCGGTATACCGTCGCCGTACCGATCGCTTTGCCGTGCGATTTAAAATACGAACAGACCGCATGCACCGTAATGTGCGTACCTTTCATCGATTCCAAAAATGCGAGCAATTCTTCGTGTTGTTTTGTTTTGTACTGACTTTTCGTATTCATACGCGCAATTCTCAAAATGAGAACGATTCTCATTTTACCGAATTCCGCAAGATGCTGTCAAGGAGAGGGAAAGGAGGTTTTCGCACACGGCGGTATTGTATGCACGGCAATGTACGCATGGCGACGTGCATGTTTCTAAAAAACAAAAAGGAAGCCGAAGCTTCCTTTTTTCACGTGATGATTTTTACATTTTAGTAAAATGTAAAAACATTTTGCGGAGTCAAAGACTCCTTGTTAGCAGGTTGATCAAAAAAATTAATCAGTAACCGTAGTGTATAACAAAATTATTTTATTGTCAAATATTTTTTTCGGCCATATTTTTTTTACACAGTTTATATTTTTGTGCTATAATTATCATTATGAATGATAAAAATCAAAAGTACCGCTTGGGACTCGATCTGGGTACCAATTCAATCGGCTGGTGTATATATTCATTGGACGTCAACAATAAACCTGAAACGCTTATCGATATGGGCGTTCGAATATTTTCCGACGGGCGTGACCCGAAGACAAAGGAACCGCTTGCCGTGGAACGCAGAACTGCACGCGGATTGCGGCGGATTTTGCATCGAAGAAAGCTGCGCAGAAGGCAGATGTTTCGCCTGCTGCAGGAACAAGGCTTGATGCCGAACGATGCCTCTGAAGCGGCAGCGCTTAAATCCTTAAATCCGTATGAACTCCGCGTAAAAGCGCTGGATACAAAACTCGAACCGTATGAACTCGGCCGCGCTTTATTTAATTTATCCGTCCGCCGCGGATTTAAAAGCAATAGAAAAGAAGCGGTACAGGAAAAAGAAAAAGACAGTCAAAACGATGCAAAATCACAAAATGAAAAATGCGAACACCTTGCAAAAGCGATAAAAGATTCGGGCTGCAGAACACTTGGTGAATTTTTGTGGAAACATAAAAATACGGAAACGCAGCAAACAGAAAACGATGCACGCAATATCGGCATGCGCTTTGTGCCCGGCCGTTCGAATTATTATCCGACTCGCCGAATGTATGTCGAAGAATTCGATGCAATCCGCAAAGCGCAGGAACCCTATTACAGCGGCGTAAATTGGGATGCGCTTCATGAAAAATTGTTTTACCAGCGGCCGCTCCGTGCGCAGGAACGCGGCAAGTGCCGGTATATGCCCGACAAAGAGCGCACCTTTAAAGCGATGCCCTGCTCGCAAAAGATCCGCATTCTACAAGAAGTATACAACATGGATTACATCGACGAATACGGGAAAACGATTCCGCTCGAAGAAGCTCAAACGGACAGCTTGATTTCGCTGCTCGACAAAAGAGAAAAGCTTTCATTTAAGGCAATGAAAAAAGAGCTGGGGATCGATGAATCCTGTACGTTTAATTTGGAAAGAGGCGGACGGGAATATTTACAAGGAAATGCAGCCGCCGTTAAATTGCGCAACAAAAAAAGATTCGGCGAATTATGGGATTCTCTTTCTTTGGCAAAGCAAGACGCGATCGTTGAAAAACTGATTACGGCAGACGAAGATGCGGAAATCATCTCCATGCTTGCGCAGTATAATTTAACGGACGAGCAGAAGAAAAATATTGCCGTTACCGTCCTGCCGTCGGGAACGGCGATGCTGTGTAAAGAAGTGACGGAGATGCTCGTTCAAAAAATGGAACAAAACAAAATACCGCTGACCGTTGCCGTTCAGATGCTCGGTTATACATACGCCGATCAATCGGTTCGTGAAGAAGATACGCTTCCCTACTACGGTGCAATTTTAACCGGTTCCACTATGGGAGCGCATCCGGAGGCGGATGAATCGGAACCTGAATTGAAATACGGAAAAATAAGCAATCCGACCGTACACGTAGCGCTGAATCAAACCCGCACCGTTGTAAACGCGCTGATAAAAGCGTACGGTAAGCCGCAGCAAATAGTCGTAGAGCTTTCACGCGATTTGAAAGCGAGCAGAGAAGCAAAAGCACGAATTCAAAAAACGATCACTATGAACCAAAAGCGCAATGAGCGGGACAATAAAAATATTACAGATATCACAAAGATTCCATACCCTAACAGAAACGACCGATTAAAATACCGCTTATGGGAAGAATTAGGCAGCGGCAGCAATTCTTTCAGCAGAAAGTGTTTGTATTGCGGAAAGCCCATCAGCGGATCTGAAATTTTTACAGAAAATATTGAAATAGAACATATCCTTCCGTTCGGACGCACGCTCTTTGACGGCGAAACGAATAAAACGGTCGCGCATACGGACTGCAATAGGGATAAAGGCGACCGCTCGCCGTTTGAAGCCTTCGGTTCGAGTCCGAACGGGTATAATTGGCATGAGATTTGCGCAAGAGCAAATTCGTTAAAAAATCCTGCAAAGAGAACGCTGTTCGCAGAAAACGCGATGGAAAAATTTGAAAAAGACAACTCTTTTATACAGCGTCAGCTTACCGACAATGCCTACCTCTCACGTTCCGCGCTGCGGTATCTGCGATGCATCTGCAAAGATGTGTGGTCGATCAACGGAGGCATGACAAAACTGTTGCGCGACAAGTGGAATATAGATTCGATTTTAAAACGGAAAATCGACGATCCTGAAATAGCGCATTTCGAATTAAAAAACGATCAAATCGGACAATACAAAAAGAACCGCTACGACCATCGTCATCATGCCCTTGACGCTTCCGTCATCGCATTGATCGACCGCGCAATGGTGCAGGAGATTTCACAGCTAAACAAAATTCGGCTAAAAAACAGAATCGAAGCGCCGCAAATGCCCGTACTCCGCAGCGAATTGATCGAAAAAGTAAAGCATATCACGGTCAGTTTCAAACCCGATCACGGTCGGCAGGGAAAGCTTTCAAAAGAAACGCTTCTCGGCAAAATAAAAAAGATTGAAAAAGTCGATATCGATTCCATACAAACGGATGATATTGCCTCGATAAAGGACGATGCAATCCGTACTCGGTTTGAAACAAAACGCCGCGAACTTGGCGATATAACAAAAGCAAAAGCCGCATTAAAAACCGAGTTTCCGAAATTGGACGTCTTTAAAACATACTATGTTTCGCGTACGCCGATAGTGTCGCTTACGGAGAAAAACATAAACAGTATCGTCGATGAAAAAATAAAAGAAAAACTGAAAACATTTATTAAAGAACATGCCGATTTGTCTTTTGCGGAACAGCTGCAAAAATTCAGCGAAACGGAATGGATCGGAAAACCGAGCGCGGCAGGTAAACCCGGCAAAAAATACCGCATCGAAAAGGTGCGCTGTATAAACTGGGGACAAACACCGATTACGATTACGAGTTCCGCCGTCCCCCGTTACCTGTGTCCGGAAGATTATTTAGCGGCCGTCGTTTGGCAAATACCGTCCAAAAAGAAAGATACCGAACCCGAATACAAAGCGACATTTCTCCGACGTGATGAATTTGACGTCAACAATAAACCTAAAAAATTGGAAAAACCGCATGATGCGGCACAGTATATCTGTATGCTCTATAAAGACGACTACCTCGAGTTCACTGAAAGCGGGGCAACACATCTTTGCAGAATAGCAGGGCTTCCGGCATCGCAAAATAACAAGATCGACATCCGCCCGATATATGCGGTTTCTGACTGTAAAGATTGGATTATCGCGACAAATGAAAATATGCTTGAGCCCTGCTGGAAACCGCAAAAAGAAGAAAAGCGTATTTCGGTAAATGTGCTGTTCGGAAAGCACAAAGCGCGCAGCGTAACGGTTAATCCGATCGGACGTGTTTTCCGAAAATAATAATTTCCCGTGTATATGCCGATAATACATACGGCGTGATACACAGAGTTTTGGAAATCTATGAAGAAAACCGTTATCTTGCTCTCAGCCGAGGTTTTATAGTCATCAAGCATGAAGATGAAACGCTCGGCGAAGTGCCGCTTGACGATATCGGCGTATTGTTGCTTTCGGCACAGAGCGTTGTCTTGTCAAAAAATATATTAAATGCGTTGACGGAGCACGGCTGCATTACCATACTCTGCGGTAAAAACTATGCACCGCAAAGTATGGTTTTGCCCATTGCTTCGCATTATCTGTTTGCAAAAATTATAAAAAATCAAATAGAAGCTTCGGCTCCGCTCAAAAAACGAATCTGGCAGCAAATTGTCATTCGTAAAATAAAAAATCAGGCACAAATATTGCATTTGGACGGAAAAGAAGAAAATGCAAAGCTTGTCGATAAAATATCGTCGCTTGTAAAATCGGGCGATCCTGATAACCGTGAAGCTTATGCCGCAAAACTGTATTGGAAAGCTTTATTCGACAAAGACTTTCTTCGCGATAGAAATGAGGAAGGCATCAATTCCCTGCTCAATTACGGATATGCCGTAATGCGGGCGGCCATGGCGCGTGCGGTATGTTCCGCAGGTCTTTTTCCGTCGCTCGGCATTCACCACGATAATAATTTAAATCAATTTTGCCTCGTCGATGATCTCTTTGAAATATATCGCCCGCTCGTCGATTTTACCGTCGCCAAATTACAAAAAGAAGGAAATGAAATACTTACACCGGAAATAAAAAAGCGGCTCTCCGACGTACTGTGGATAAAACTCCATACAACTGAAGGGAATTCACCGGCTTTTCAAAGTATGCAATATATGGCAAATGCCTATGCACGTGCGCTGGAAAATAAAAAACCGGATATCGAACTGCCCCTATGGGACGGAGATGAAAATGCGCGATTTGATTTTGAATAAGTATGAACTTATGTGGATGATGGTATTATTTGACCTGCCGGTCATTGAAAAAAAAGAACGAAAAGATGCTACGGAATTCAGAAAATTTTTGCTGGATAACGGTTTTTCAATGGTTCAATATTCGATTTATACAAAATTATTTTCGGGAAAAGATGCTTGCGAAAAATATTACAAAATGATACACGACAACTTGCCGACAAAAGGAAAAGTTGATATTATCACGATAACGGACAGACAGTATGGCAATATCATCAGTTATAATGCGGGCGAAAAACGGCAAAAAAAGCAGCCGGAACAGTTTCTTTTATTCTGATTTTCGTTTAAAAATAACACGTCCGGCACAAACCATTTCTTTGTATTGTAACGGTTTACGCCGGACGTATTATAACTGATTAATTTTTCTGGTCAACCTGCAACAGGCACTTATGGATTAAGAAAACGAAAAGGATTATAACTGATTAATTTTTCTGGTCAACCTGCAACTGAAAACACGGGCTATGTCGAAACGCCGACATTATAACTGATTAATTTTTCTGGTCAACCTGCAACCGGCGATGCGGATATTAGCAAGATGATTGTATTATAACTGATTAATTTTTCTGGTCAACCTGCAACCTCTGCGCTTGTCGTGTCACTTTTTACTCCATTATAACTGATTAATTTTTCTGGTCAACCTGCAACATACGCCTGCATAACAGCGTTTTTATCATAATTATAACTGATTAATTTTTCTGGTCAACCTGCAACGGACGAGTTAGGTAATAAAATGCCCGTTATATTATAACTGATTAATTTTTCTGGTCAACCTGCAACAAAAAGAGCTCGCAAAGTACAATCTGTCTGATTATAACTGATTAATTTTTCTGGTCAACCTGCAACGTTTTGTCTGTAGCTTTGTTATAGAAATCTATTATAACTGATTAATTTTTCTGGTCAACCTGCAACCTACCGCTAAATCCACGACACCTGACTTCAATTATAACTGATTAATTTTTCTGGTCAACCTGCAACCGTTGCACAATCTTTTATAGCTATAATATATTATAACTGATTAATTTTTCTGGTCAACCTGCAACTGCATAGGTATGTACAATGGCAAGGATTACATTATAACTGATTAATTTTTCTGGTCAACCTGCAACCAACGGTAGAATGTATTACCCTAAGTCCGTATTATAACTGATTAATTTTTCTGGTCAACCTGCAACTGGGAAAACGTGTCGATATGTATTTTGACGATTATAACTGATTAATTTTTCTGGTCAACCTGCAACATCGCGCTGTTTAAACAGTATATCGACCTCAATTATAACTGATTAATTTTTCTGGTCAACCTGCAACTCATCTGGAAACAAGTATTTAAAACTACTCATTATAACTGATTAATTTTTCTGGTCAACCTGCAACTATGAATGGCGACATATCGTCCTCAATGCCATTATAACTGATTAATTTTTCTGGTCAACCTGCAACAGCCAAGCTCGTACATCTTTGAGAGCGCATATTATAACTGATTAATTTTTCTGGTCAACCTGCAACTGGGGCGATATACGATTAGGGACAACCGTCATTATAACTGATTAATTTTTCTGGTCAACCTGCAACGGCTGAAAAAAGATTGAGCGCCGATGCGGTATTATAACTGATTAATTTTTCTGGTCAACCTGCAACCGTTAAATGTTGTGCATAGCACAAGCCGACATTATAACTGATTAATTTTTCTGGTCAACCTGCAACTAGACTGTCAACTGTAAATCCGTACAATTTATTATAACTGATTAATTTTTCTGGTCAACCTGCAACAAGCAGTTCGTACTCAAAACACTGGTTTACATTATAACTGATTAATTTTTCTGGTCAACCTGCAACCTGTGACTTCCGACATATTATTTACTTTTGATTATAACTGATTAATTCTCCCGGTCAAGTTACAAATCCGTAACACAGCGACCGCATGAATTACCCATAGTTAATTTTTTTCTACCAACCTTAAACTACGTCCTCGTCAACATAGTACACGCGACCTATCGTAAACTCCGCAGCGTCAAAAAGCGCATGAGCTATCCATTCATCGGAGCATTGTCGTAAAAGCATCGCCGCTATCTCGCACTCATTGTCGCCTGTGAACAGTACCACATTAGTCATCGTGTATTCCCTGCTGCTCTCGAAGCCTATTCCACAACACAGCATCACCCTTACCGAGCATCTTATATGCACTGAGAATAAAGTCCGTGAACTCCCAGTTATCGCTTTCACGATAATTGTAATCATGAAGCGACGGATGTCCCATAGGTAAGCACGTTTCAGCATCTATGTAAAACCACTCACCTTCTACATTAACACCGACAAACGTATGACGAATAACATTATTACAAAACAACCGTGCGCGCTTCGGCTCAGTTCCACCGTTCCACAGGATATACCAGATCAACGCCCAATCATTACAGTTTATCTTGTGCTCGCCATACGGATTTACAATATCATGAATTTTTTCGTGAAGTTCCTTCTTAAACTCGTCATAGTGCAGAAAGTCTTCTACATGTACCTCTTGTATAGCGTAGCTTGACGGAGGGGGAGGTGTTGCACCTGCACTTGAAAGCAGTGCAACAAAAAGAATTGCGAAAAATAATTGTTTCATAAAAACTCCTAAAAGAAAATAGACAACGCCGGTACTTCACTTTATCGGTATAGTTTCTTTCCTCAAAATATTATAACCGATTAATTTTTCCGGTCAACCTGCAATATAGAAAAACGTATAAAAAACTTACGAGAAATTATACGTATAATAATTTTTGGAGTCAGTACCGGTTTCCGATCTTTTTTCTACAGCGCAATCCTTCCGCGGAAGCTCCGCATTAAAGTCAGCTTATCGGTATATTCCAAATCGCCGCCGACAGGAATGCCGGATGCAAGGCGCGTCACTTTTACGCCGCCGATTTTTGCAAGGAGCTGCTGCACGTACAATGCCGTCGTATCGCCTTCTACCGTCGGGTTCGTCGCGATGATTATCTCTTCGATGTGTTCGTCTTTTACGCGGGAAAGGAGAGAGGCGATACGCAGCTGATCGGGGCCGATGCCGTCGATCGGAGAAATCACACCGCCGAGCACGTGATACAGACCGGTGTATTCGTGTGCGCTTTCTATCGTCTGCACGTCCTGCGGCTGTTCGACGACGCAGATGAGGGTTTTGTCGCGGAGCGGATTCGAGCAGATAGGACAGGGATCGTCTTCCGTCCACGAACCGCAGACCGAACACTGTTTGATTCTATCTTGAAGAACGGAAAGCTGTTCGGCAAAACGATTCACATAAGCGCGATCGGATTTTAATAAATAATGCACGATACGTGACGCGCTCTTTTTCCCGATGCCCGGAAGATGCGAAAACGAATCGACGAGTTCTTCGAGCGCGTTCATACATTCAATCCGGGGATATTGAGTCCCTGCAAGAGCGAACCGGTTTTCGCTTTAATCCGTTCCTGTATATTGGCGATCGCATCGTGATGAGCGGCGACAATCAAATCTTCGAGCATCGCGACATCGCGCTTGTCGACGCAAATGGGATCGATGTGAATCGCAGTCATCTCCATTTTTCCGTTCACGGTAACGGTAACCATTTTACCGCCGGACGAACCGTCGACGGATAACGCGGCGAGTTCATTCTGCATCTTTTGCGCTTCTTCTTTGAGCTTTGCCGTATTTTGCAATAATTCGAACGGATTCATCTATATTTTTCCCCCTACTATGCTTCCCTTAAAAACACTGCACAGGATTTTTATTTGCTGCGGCACTTCGGACGGCCCCGCCGCCTCTTCGATTTCTTTTAAACTCACCGAAAAATCCATGCGCCGCTCACACACTTTTTCAAGCGTCCGCAAAATCGCGTCGCGCTGCCGTTCAAGCTGCGTCTTTTGATACGCCGTTGCAGCCTGCGTAGAAATCGTATCGCCTGAAATTTGCCACGGAGTCGTCGTCATAAGCGCTGCGGCAGTCGGCGCATCGTGTATGCCGAGCTCGGCGATAACGCTCCCTCGAAGCTGTGCAAGGGTAATCGTGCGGCCGCCGCCCGTTACATAGGATTGCGCTTCATCTTGCGCGTCGTCCGCACTCTCGGCGGGAAGCGATGGAATGTATGCCGTTACGCCGGAACCGCCGCTTTCATCCGCATCGTCCGAAGTTTCATTCGCATCGTCAGTATCGTCGAAATCGCCGTCATCAAAATCGTCGAAAGAGAGGTTACTTTCCCATAAAGGAACGCTTTGAGGCGACGCCTGTACTTCCGGTCGATCCTCGCTTTTCGCTGCCGCTTGTTCAGGCGGCACGGCCCCGCCGTTATAAAAAGGGCTTTCGTTCTCCGGCGCCTGTTCCGCGAGGGCTGAAAAACGCGGCATAGTCTTGGGCATTTCCGAAGCGGCACGGCTTTGTGCCGAAGAGGCAAAAGCGTTTTGAGCCGTACTTTGCGAACTTCCTCCGTTTCCGCCGGCAATACCGTCAGGCACCAAGGGAGAGGCAGTTTGCGTATACGCCGCATCGGTTCCGGGTGATTGCCTAGCAGATTGCGCATACGCCGCATTGCCCCCGATCGATTGACGCGCAGCCCGTCCTGCCGCCGCATCGTTTTGTGCAGCGCGCCCCGCGTCTTGCACCGGCACGGGAGATCCCGCCGTCAACAATGAACGGGCGGAATCGATCGCGGATTTGACTTCGGCGGGCGACACGTACTCGGAAAGCCAGCACAGACGCGAAAACGCAAGTTCGAGCTCATAGCGCGGCGAAAGCGAATAACGGATATCGCGGTAGAGCTGCAAAAAAATCGAAAGCGCGCGCTCAACCTGCACCGTATTCCACGCTTCGATGACGGCGGAACTGTAACGTTCGGCTGAACTGCCGAGCAGCGATTCTTTTGTAATGCCGTTTTTAATCAATAAAAGACTTCGGATATAATTCGTACTGTTTGCGATCAGTTGTTCGATCGAAATACCCGATTCGAGATACGCGTCGAGTACGCCGATCGCGTCGTCGGCTTTGCCCGCCGCACACTTTTCAAATAATTCATTGAGCCTGTCCACGCCGACGAGACCGAGCTTGTCGCGGATCTTATCGTACGTGATGACGCCGTCGCTGAACGCCGCAACTTGATCGAAAAGCGTATACGCGTCGCGGATCGAGCCGGTCGCCTCTCGTGCAATCCAATAGAGGGCTTCGTCGTCGGCTTGAATCGACAATTCACGTACCGCATCGGCAAGCAAATCCTTTATCTTTTCTGCGGAAACGAGACGGAAATTGAATTGCTGACAACGGCTTTTAATCGTAGCCGGAACTTTTTGCAGCTCCGTCGTCGCAAAAATAAAGACGACGTAGGGCGGCGGCTCTTCGATCGTTTTTAAAAGCGCGTTGAACGCACTCGTCGAAAGCATGTGCACTTCGTCGATGATATAGATTTTATAACGAGACGAATTCGGCGGGAACATCACTTCGTCTTTGATTTGGCGCACGTCGTTGACGCTCGTATTCGACGCGCCGTCTATTTCGATAACGTCGAGACTCGCGCCTTTCGTGATTTCCGTACAATGCGCGCAGGTGCCGCACGGAGCAGGCGTCGGCCCGTTTTCGCAGTTGAGCGCTTTTGCGAGGATGCGCGCCGTAGACGTTTTGCCGCAGCCGCGCGGACCGGAAAACAAATACGCATGAGCGATCTGATGCGACGTGATCGAATTTTTCAAAGTTTCCGCAACAAATTCCTGCCCGACCAAATCGGAAAATTGCTGCGGCCGCCGCCGCGTCGCCGTAACTTCGTAAGCCATAAAATGAGTGTAATATAAAACGCCGAAATCGGCAACGGGAAAGGCGAAGCGCGTCAATCTAAACGCTACGAATGTCGTCAATCGTTCAGCCGTACGGATCGGTTTACCAGCCGATGCGGGACTGCGGTAAAGACCGTCATTTTCCCAAGCGCGGAAGCAGGTTTTTAATGTGTAATGGGTAATGTGTAATTACCACTACCCATTATCAACTACCCGCTGCCCATTAAATTACATTAAATTTCTTGCGCATTCCCGTCCGCATCATACTTATACATCGTCCACTTCTTGTCGGTTTTCGCGGTTTCAAAGGCGTTTTTCAGTGCATCAGGTACGGTAAAGTCTGCGTGATTGCCTTCGGTAACGCCGGGGTCTTCGGAGTAAAGATAACACTTTGCATTATCGCCGGCATCCCGCGTCGGTAAATCGTCAAATAGCTTTTTAAATGCGGCTGCAGCAAGCTGATTGCAGTCGCAGTACAGCGTTTTCAAAGCGGAACATCCCTGCACGTTGAGCGCGGCAAGCTGATTTTCGTAGCAATCCAGCCTGTTCAAAGCGGTCAAGCCCTGCACGTTTAGAGTTGCAAGCTGATTGTCGCTGCAGTACAGAGATTGCAAAGCGGAACATCCCTGTACGTTGAACATAGCAAGCTGATTGTCGTCGCAATCCAGATATTCCAAAGCGGAACATCCCCGCACGTTAAGCGCGATAAGCTTATTTTCGCAGCAGGTCAACTCGGTGATCTTGCCTTTTAGAATCACGAGTGTGCCGTTTGCGTGCAGGTCGGTTTCGGTGCCGCTTGTAAGCGTCGCTTCATTGCAGCCTTCTACCGTAATGTCGAGACCATCGGAAGGCGTTGCCGTAACTTTGATGTTGGGTTTATCGGAGCTTAAGATGAGCGAAGCACCGCCTTCGACAAAGGGTGCTTGCGGCGCTCCCGAACCGCTGTCGTTCGAACAGCTTGTAAAGACGAGCGCTGCGGCAAACAATAAAGCGCCGATCGCTGTAATCGGTATCTTTTTTAAAAGGGTTTTACCGAGCCCCCCCCTATACAAATGTACGGGCTCGATTTTGTTTTGTTCATGCGAACCTCCTATAAAAACTTTTGCAGGTACTTGCAGCGAAGCTTCAAGCAAAGTTGCAACTTTCGAAAAAATTTTTAGCCGTGCGCGTGCGCGCACACGTCGAATAGTCGAATTCGCAAAATACAGTGTATCGTACTCATACGATTTTTATCGAAACGATACATATACACATCTTTCGCAAACATCCGCGCAAACTCGAGATCCAAAGCGACGGCGCCATTTCAGACGGCGCTTTGGATCATCCCTCCTATAAAAACTTTTACAAGATGCTTCGGCATCTTATCAATATCATAACATATTTTTCATAATTTTCAACGTAGTTGCGCAGCAAAGCGGGGCATCGAGCGAAGTTCCCCGCGCAACCTTGCAACGAGCGCGAAGCGCGACATCCGACTTTTCCTTCCTTAAAATGCGGCATTGTAGCGTCTCGCTTAAACGTTCCAGCCTATGCCCGCGTGGAGCGCCGCGAAGCGTTCCCGCCGCATTAAAGAAAGTATTGAGGCGGCGGGAATGAGGGTTACCGAAGCGCGGAAGGCGGGATGGCAAAACAGTGTCATCCGGATGACGACTTTATGTTCGGCAAAGATTCATCCGTGTACGAGTTTCGCAATATCCGTACCTTTAAAAACAAAAAAACCGCTCCGCCGCGTTCGCTTTCGGAACGTTCGGAGCAGCTGTATTTATCGGCTTCTCGCGTTTACGCACGTAACGATTCCGCTCATCATTCCGGCGATCCTTACGGGTATATGGACGAACCGCTTTCGAACCTCGACGCAAAGCTTCGGATCCACATGCGTACGGAGATCCGCAGAATTCAAAAAGCGCTCGGAACGACGTGTCTGTACGTCACGCACGATCAATCGGAAGCGCTCACCGTTTCCGACAGAATCGTCGTTATGAGCCGCGGCAAAGTCGAACAGATCGGCACTCCGCTTGAAATATACGGCAAACCCGAATCGGATTTTTGGAAGTTCGAAAAAATAAAATCGAAAATAAAATCGATTTGCAAAATCCAAACGACCGGCACGCAACAAGTGCCGGTTAATTTTATTGATCAATTCTTTAAGATATTATTCCCGTCATTTTGTACATATTGTAGTATTATTTTCCTCACCGCTTCGTGTAATTTTCCGCAATCCAGGTTTTGTATTCGCCGGAGAGAATGTGATCGATCCAGTCCCGATGCGAAAGATACCACGACACCGTACGGCGAAGTCCTTCGTCGAACGAAACTTTACGCTGCCAGCCGAGTTCGGTTTTGATTTTCGTGCAGTCGATCGCGTAGCGGAGGTCGTGTCCGGGGCGGTCTTTTACGTGAACGATCGTCTTTTCAACGGCAGCGACGTCTTTATGCAGTTCGCCTGCCGTAAGCTCGATGAGTTTTTGCAGCAGTTCGATATTTTGCAGTTCATTTTCTCCGCCGATATTGTATTTTTGTCCGGCCTCGCCTTTTTGCAAAATGAGGTACACCGCACGGTTGTGATCTTCGACGTAAATCCAATCGCGCACGTTCTTACCCTCGCCGTATACCGGAAGCTCCTTTCCGTCTCGGATATTTGCGATCATGAGGGGGATGAGTTTTTCGGGAAACTGATAGGGCCCGTAATTATTCGAGCAGTTCGAAAGCGTAAGCGGCAAACCGTACGTGTGGCTGTATGCCGACGCGATGTGATCGCTCGACGCTTTGCTCGCCGAATACGGAGAGCGCGGATCGTAGGGCGTCGTTTCGGTGAAAGCTCCCGTCGCTCCGAGCGAGCCGTACACTTCGTCGGTGCTTATGTGATGAAAGAGCGCGTCTTCGCGCATCGAACCGTCCGGCTTTTGCCAAAAATTGCGCGCGGCGTCGAGCAGCGTAAAGGTTCCCATCACGTTCGTTTTGATAAACGCTTCCGGCCCCAAAATGGAACGGTCAACATGGCTTTCCGCCGCAAAGTGCACGATCGTGTCGATATCGTATTGTTTTAAAATACGCTCGATTTCCGCCCTGTCGCAGATATCGGCCTTTTCAAAAAAATAGCGCGACGAGCCGTACTCGGCTTCGATGTCGGAAAGGCTTTCGAGGTTGCCCGCATAAGTGAGACAATCGACGTTGACGACGCGCCCGGCAAAACCGCTTTCGTTTCCTAGCAAAAAGCGAATAAAATTACAGCCGATAAAACCGGCACCGCCGGTGACCATGATATTCGTTAATTTCCGAGCCATATACCGTCCTTTGAAAAATAGCGCGTATCTTTATCGAATGAGGGATGTTTTTTATCCTTTTCCGAAAGGAGCGGCGTCATACCCGACGCAACACGCTCCCAATCGATTCCGATCGTTTTGTCGTTCCACATAATGCCGCTTTCGCCTGTAGGATCGTAAAAATCGGTACACTTGTACGCAAAAATCGCCTCACCGCTCAGTACGTAAAATCCGTGCGCGAAGCCTTTCGGAATGTAAAATTGATTTTGCTTCTCTCCGTCGAGTACAACTCCGCAATATGTTCCGAAAGTCGGAGAATCGTTTCGTAAATCGACAGCGACATCGTATACGCTGCCCGATATGACGCGCACGAGTTTTCCCTGCGGATGTTTCGTCTGAAAATGTAGACCTCGCAAAACGCCCTTTGTCGAACGCGACTGGTTGTCCTGCACAAAGCGCGCATCGATCCCTGCCGCGGCAAAGTCGCGCGCGCTGTACGATTCGAAAAAATAACCGCGCGCATCTCCGAACACTTTCGGCACTATTTCAAAAAGCCCCGCGATCGGCTCTCCGCCGGCACAACATTGATTAAACGTAAACGACACCGCATACTCCAAAATTAATAATTAATAATTCGTATCGTATCGCACGAGGCGCATGCCCGCAAAAATCATGTACGTTTTTCAGCGCCTGAGCCGTGCGTACAGGCTTCATCACAAGCTTGCGATGTATTCGAGATAGCGGCCGTAATCCGTTTTGTAGCCGTCCGCGAGTTTTAACAAATCATCCCGTGAAATCCAGCCGTTCCGATATGCGATCTCTTCGATGCACGACACGTACAAGCCCTGCCGCCTTTCGATCGTCGCGATAAAGTTGCCCGCTTCGAGTAAATCGTTGTAGGTGCCGGTGTCGAGCCACGCCATACCGCGCCCGAGCAGTTCGACCGACAGAGCGGAACGTTCGAGGTACGCGTTGTTTATCGACGTAATTTCGATTTCCCCGCGCGCCGAAGGTTTTACGTTCGACGCGATATCGACGACGTTGTTATCGTAAAAATACAAACCCGGAACGGCGTAATTGCTTTTCGGATGAGCGGGCTTTTCTTCGATGCCGACCACTTTGCCGTCTGTATCGAATTCGACGACGCCGTACGCGCTCGGATCTTTGACATAGTAACCGAAAATAACCGCGCCGCCTTTCGTCTCGACTTGTTCAACCGCGTTTGAAAGACTGCGCGAAAATCCCTGTCCGTAAAAAACATTGTCACCGAGCACAAGCGCGACCGTATCGTTTTTAATAAAATCCTTTCCGACGATAAAGGCGTCCGCAAGTCCGCGAGGTTTATCCTGTACCGCGTATTCGAAACGCATACCGAGCCGCTTTCCGTCTCCGAGCAGTTCTTCAAAAACCGGCAGATCGCGCGGTGTTGAAATTATTAAAACTTCTCGAATTTTCGAAAGCATGAGCGCCGACAGCGGATAGTAAATCATGGGTTTGTCGTACAGCGGCAAAATCTGTTTCGAAACCGCTTTCGTTATCGGATAGAGGCGCGTGCCCGACCCGCCTGCAAGAATGATGCCTTTCATAACAAAAAATATATCACAAGGAAAACAAATGCGCAACGATACTGCTGAGAGGAAAAGCCCCCCTCGGTTATACAAAAAAAATTTCGTATAACCTTTGTTCCGCTCGGTTTGTTTTTTATACGAGGAAGTATGCTATGAAAAAAAATCTACCCATAAAAACGCCGTGTTCCGAAGCGGCCGGCACGAAATCTTTGCTTTTTATGTTTGCGGCGGCACTTCTTTTTTTATCGCTGCTGTTTATGTCCTGTACGTCTTCCGTCGAACTGCGTGCAAACGGCGACGGCAGCGTCAATATAACATACGATGCGGCATTCGGTTCGGCATTTATCGAAATCATGCAAGCGCTTTCGGGCGGCGGGACTTCGCCCCTCTTCGATGCGGATGAGATGACGGCGCAGTTCCGAGCGGCCGGCGTCAACGATGTGCGCATCACTTCTCCTGCGGACACATCGCTCGGCATAAGGCTTTGTTTGCCGAAAAACGGAATCGCTCCCGTGTCGCAGTCGGGCTGTATTTCGAGATCCGCCAACAGTTTGTCGCTCGTGCTTTCCCCCGAATCCAGTGCAAAATTATACAAACTCCTGCCCGAGACGATGCAGTCTTATATCGATTTATGCATGGCACCTCTTTTTCTCGGCGAACCGATGGAGCAAAACGAATACGTCGATTTGATCGCTTCCGTCTACGGTCAAGCACTTGCCGATGAGCTCAAGCGCTCGAAAATAAAGATTTCGCTCTTTGCACCGAACGACGAGAAAAAAGCGTCCAAAACGGTCGAGCTTTCACTCGCAGAACTGCTTACGAGTACGAAACCCGTTTCGTTTTCCGTCAAGTGGTAATTCCATACCAATGAATAAAAATTCAGTAAAATTTTCATTGACTGCAATAATTTTCAGTGTTATACTAAAATCATAAATCTTAAAACAAGTGAGGCACTCTTATGAAAGTAATCGATACGAAAAATGCGCCCGCCGCAATCGGGCCGTATTCGCAGGCAATCGTCGCAAACGGCTTCGTGTACACGTCCGGCCAAATTCCGATCAACCCGCAGACGGGCGCCGTTGAAGGCAAAACGATAACCGAACAAGCGGAACAGGTTATGAAAAATCTCAAAGCTGTGCTCGACGCGGCGGGAAGCGGTTTTACGAAAGCGGTCAAAACGCTGTGCTTTCTCAAAACGATGGATGACTTTGCGGCGTTCAACGAAGTGTATGCAAAATATTTTACCGGAAAACCCGCGCGTTCGTGCATAGCGGTCGTGCAGCTTCCGAAAGACGTACTCGTCGAAGTGGAGGTCGTCGCGGAAACGGAGGGATAAGCTCTATTCCAAAAGTTCAGAAGGAGGTACTATGAACGGCTTTACAAACGACACTGTTAATTTGGATGTATTGCGGAAGCGTGCATTCAATATGCGTTGGGCGGAACAACCGGACGATGTAATTCCGCTGACGGCTGCAGATCACGATTTTCCTGCAGCTCCCGAAATTGCGGATGCCGTTATTGAATATTCAAAAGCCGGTTATTTTCCGTATACGCCCCCTCGAGGTTTTAAAGAATTTAGGGAAGCGCTTTCAAAAGCGTTTTTTCAACGAAAAAATGAAAAGGTAGATCCGAATTTAATCCTGCCGATTGACAGCGCAGCGAGCGGAATGTCCGTCATCGCAAAAGCGTTTTTACAACCTGGAGACGAAGTAATCGTTTTTGATCCCGTCGATTTTTTATTCAAAACATCTATGGAAGCTGCCGGTGCAAAAACTGTTCTGTTTCCGACCAAGTTAACAAAAGACGGAATCTCGCTCGAGGGACTTGAAGATTATATTACGCCGAAAACAAAAATGCTCGGTTTTTGCAATCCGCATAATCCGATGGGTATGTTGTATTCAAAAGAAGATCTCGATTACCTCCTTACGCTTTCCGAAAAATACGGATTTTATATTATGAACGATGAAATCTGGTCGGATATCATATATCCCGAATACCGATTCAACAGTTTGATCGAATTCGGTCCCGATCGAAATGAACGAACGCTTTCGGTATACGGTTTTTCAAAGAGCTTCGGAATTGCCGGCCTTCGTACCGGATGCATTTATTGTATGAATCAAAAAACATACGATAAAATCGTCGCCGCTTCGTATGTCGATACGACGATCGGCGGAATTTCATGTCTCTCCCAAATCGCCGGAATCGCCTGTTGTGAAAAATCGTTTTACCGAGTCGATGAATTTATGCAGCAGATGACGAAGAACAGAGACTACACGCTTGAACGTATCGGGAACATGCCGGGCATCAGCTGTCATAAACCGCAGGCGACATTTGTCGTCTTTCCCGATATCACAAAAACAAAAACGGATCCTGTAAAATTCGTCGAGCTCGCGCGGGAAAAATATAAAGTAGCGCTTGTTCCCGGAGGAGCGCGCTTTTTCGGACCGGGTTCGGCCGGACATATTCGGATTTGTATGGCGACAAGTCACGACATACTCGAAGAAGGTTTAAATCGACTTGAAAAAGCGCTCAACGACGTAATGGCAAAACAACAATAAAAAGGAGTGCGTAAAAACGCAGCGGGAGGTTTTATGGCAAAGATAATTGTAGCTTTACTGTATATTCTTGCAATCCTTGTAATCGGTATTATCGGCGGGACAAAAGTTAAGACAGCCGATGATTTTGCTACAGCAGGAAGAAAGATTCCGTTTTGGACAAACGTTTATTCCATGTCGTCCGCATGGATCGGAGCCGGTTCAACGCTCGGATGTGCGAGTATGTGCTATGCGTTCGGCGTACAGGGCTTTTATCTGGCAGTCAGCGTCGGAATAGGAGCCATACTTGCATCGCTGCTTTTTTCAAAAAAGATTCGAACGGCAAACGTTACGACTATACCCGAACTTATTCGCAAATATCTTGGAAAACGGGTTGCCGATTGGATCAGCGTCTTAACGATTTTTCAAATATTCGGAATAGCTGCAAGTCAAATCCGCGCCCTTGGTACGATTTTACAACTGTTCGTGCCGTCGTTGGGACTCCTTGCCGCGATCGTTATCATGACCGGTGTCATGCTCATCTATACGGTTATCGGCGGAATGGTTTCCGCGACGAAAACGGACAAACTCAATATTTCGCTCATGGTGATTTCCGTCATGGTAATTATTCCGATTATCGCGCTTTCGAAAGCCGGAGGCTTGAGCGGATTCTTAACCCGTGCGGATCCGTCGTTTTTGACTTTCCGGCGCATGGGTATCGGTGCAATGATTTCGAGCGGTCTGTACTTTTGTACATCGAATATGCTCAATAGCGAAAATTTTTTACGCGTATGCGGCGCACGTACGGCAACCGAAGCAAAGAACGCTTCACTTACCGCAACGCTTCTCGTTTACATTCCGTATTTGCTGTTTGCAAGTCTCGCCGGTTTGCTCGGTATCGTACTCATTCCTCAGCTTGGAACATCCGACTCCATTCTCCCGGCAATGATAAATACATTAACGAATCCCGTGCTCGGTGCATTCCTTTTGGCAGCGCTTCTTGCTGCCGTTATGGGAACGGCAGCTTCCGTCACAATGCTCACAAGTGTTACGATTACACGTGACGTCATAGCGCGCATTGTACATATCGAAGAAAGTACGATGCTGAAATTTCAACGCATCGCAATGGTTATCGTCGCACTGCTCGGTGTTATCGTCGGGTATTTCGGAGCGTCGATCGTTTCGATCATGGAAAACGTCGGTGCTCCGTGCGGTGCTGCGCTCGTTCCGATTCTGTGCGGTATATTCTTTTGGCGTGAAAAGATGAACGAAAAAGGTACGCTCATTACGATCATCGTTGCAATCATCACTACGCTCGGATATCTTGCACTCGGTTCGCCGCTCGGAATCAGTCACTTTTTATTCGGTATTATCTGCTCGACGATTACGATGTTTATCGCCAATACTATCTGTTATACTGCCGGCAAAAAACGTGAGGAGTAAACAATGGGATTTATCGATTACACTATTATCGCAATTGGTTTGGCTGTCGCCGTCTTTCTGCTGATCAATATGGCGCGTGAAGTATTCAAAAAATAGCGAAACGCGGCGGATGTTTGCGGGGCGAAGAGTACGGCATGCCTGACACGAATACGAAACTTACCGAAACGGACAAAGCGATTCTCGAATCATGCAAGATCATCGTAAACGGGCTTGCCGAATACCTTGGGTGCAATTACGAAATAGTATTGCACAGCCTCGAAAATATCGATACATCGATTATTAAAATCATGAACGGTTTCCATACGGGCAGAACGGAAGGCGGCCCTATCACCGACTTCGGTCTTTCCATGCTTTCAAAAATCGCTTCCGAAAAAGGGAAGAATTCCGAAAGTTATTTTTCAAAAAATAAAAAAGGCGAGCCGCTGAAATCTTCGACGATTATCATACGCGGACAAGGCGGTAAGCCGATCGGTCTTTTGTGTATCAATTTTTATTTGAATGCTCCGATTATTTCGCTGATTCAAAGCAATACGCCTTCTGCGGAATTTCCGTATAAAACGCAAATCAAAGAAAATTTTTCAAAGACGACCGATGAATTGATTTTAAAATCGCTCGACGATATCCGCTTGTTCGTAGCAACGGACAGTTCCATACTCCCTTCGCTGAAAAACAAGCGTATCGTAGAATTATTAAACGATAGAGGTATCTTTAAAATTAAAGACGCCGTCGCTATCGTCGCACGGCATTTGAATATTTCAAAAAATACGGTATATCTTCATCTTCGCGGCGCAAAACAATAGGGGGCCAGGTCGATTAAAATCTGACCGTTCCCTCGAATCGCACGCAGCTCAAATCTTTATACTTTCCGTAAGTGCCGTCGCTTTTCGGACCGGGAAAATAGCCGTCGAACGCAAGCGCAAGCGAAATCTCGTCGGTGAGGTTGTACTTTGCTTTAAGACCGGCAAAGCCGTCCAAATCATTTAAACGTACAAGGCCGGTACACGAGAGCGTGAGTGTTTCGGAAAAAAGCGTCTTCGAAAGGTTTGCCGTAGCTCCGTGCTCGTACGCGTCGCGCGCAAGCGAGTCGACATAAGCGAATACGACGTCCCCGTAATACTGCGCGGTAAGCATCCAGCCGTTTTTATTCCAGTCGAATCCCGCAAGGGCTCTCAGTTCGTTTTTTCGTTTGTAGCCGCCGAGCGAAGTTTGTCCGAGCTGAAGCGCGCGCTCGATAAAAAATGCGCTTTCCGCTCTGATCACAAAAGCTCCTGCGGGAACGGCCAAGTCGAAGCCCGCCATGCCGTACCGATAATACTTTCCCGTCACGGTAATTTTAGGCGGCATATCGGGTACGTACGAGAGGTTCGGCGAATCGTCAAAGCCGTAGTATCCGTACAGCGAAAAGTCGATCGCCGGAAACCAAAAACTTACGCGCGCGGCATAGCTCGAATTCGCGATGTTCAGCTCCGGCTTTGAAATATCGCCGAGTACGACCGGTACGGCACCAACGGAACTCGGAATGAGCGCTTTTCGAAGCGGATTCCACGATTCGAACGGAAGCGCAGAGGGTCTGAAAAACGGGATCCAATACGCATCGGCGGTAAAATACGTTCCCGAAAGCGTGCCCTTTATCGCGTCGATGCCGAGCCTGCTTTCGCTGTAGTTCGACGTACCGAGAGATGCGAGATTTTGCGGGCAGAGGATATCCGCGATACGTATACCGTCCGCTTTTCCCCATGCCGTTATCTGCCGGCCGAATTTTAAGCCCGCCGTCAAACCGTTTCCGAACTCGTTCGACGTCCACGTAAAATACGCTTCCTGCAGTTCCGCGCCGAGTCCGTCGGTAACCGAAAAGCTTCCGCCGGAATTTGCAGCGAGCGCATTGAAATACGCGTTGCCCGCGATAAAGACCGTACAATCCGCAAAGCGCGCGTCGATCTCTCCGCTCACCGTTTCTTTTGCGGGTGAAAAATCGCCCGCATTGTCGCCGCGGATAAAAACGCCGACTGCGGTTTTAGCGCTTCCCGAAAATGTGATGTCCTGCGAAAACGCGAAGGAGGCGGAAAGAACGCAGACAGCCCCGAACACCGCGGTACGATACCGCCGCACAAGCTGCAACATTTTTAAAATTAATAATTTCATTTTATCGCTCCGCGTTCAAGGGATGCAACGGTAAAGACGGAATCGTTTATCGGTATGTTGTAATGCACGTCTTTCATTTCGATGACGGTCGAATGATTCGTCCTGACGTTTACCATCGTCATTTTTCCGATCGTCCATATACCGTCGATTTTTTCAATGTTTGTGCATTCGAGTTTACGCTGCAGTGCGTTTTGCCGGTCGTAGTATTCGCTTTTTAATAATTTAAAATTATCTTTGCGGATCCATACGATGCGGCGGGGATTTTTTTCCGTTTTATCTTTTGCAGCGCATTCGATTTTCCAGCAGTCGAAGCCGTCGACGGTTTCGGAAGCGAGCACGGCAAACGTATCTTTCGAAAGCGCTCTGTCGCCCATATCGTCGTACGTAAAATCCGTTCCCATAAAATCGCCGCCGCTTTCGCTGCCGGATATGCGGCGCACTTTTTTCATCGCGGGCATATACAGCCAATTGTCGGAATCTTTTTTCGTACCGTCGGCTTTTTCATCGTATTCCCACATCAAATAGCCGACACCGGCGACGTCTTTCGGCGTACGGAAAACGATGACCGTTTTATCGTTATCGCCGTAATCTTTCGTATAATACACGATTTCGCGCACTCGCTGATTGCCGGTTTTATTGACGAGCGTCATCGTTGCGGTATAGGTGCCCGTTTTGCCGGTGTCCGCGTCTCTCGCGCGCTTCATAATATCGTAGCCGCTCAAATCCTGTGCGGCGGCCGCGAACACGCAGGCACCGACTGCAAAAAATACGGCAGCTCTTTTTAACAATTTTTCGATCCTTTTCATAGTATCCTCCAAAATCAATATCGTTTATCGTATCGTTCGATTGTTATTAATTATCATGTTTCGACGCATTGTTTTCTTTTGCATCCGCTTCTTTTCCGAACGACTCTGCCGAAAACAGCAGTGCCGGCGTCAACGTATAATCGGCGATAAGAGCTGCAGCGAGTCCGACGACGCTCAGCAATCCGATGCGGAACAGCATACTTATCGAACTGAACATATACATCGAAAACATCGCGCACAGGATAACCGTCGTCGCAATCATCGATCGGCCGATCTTGACAAAAGAATCGACGACCGCTCTGTGATAATCGCCCGTCGCCTCGTATTCAAGTTTGACGTGATTCGTAAAGTGGATCGTATCGTCGACCGCAATGCCGAGTATCATCGGCATAATCGTCATCGTGAGCATATCGAGCGGATATCCGAAAAAGCCCATGAGCCCGCCGACGAGCAGTACCGGGGCGGCGTTCGGGATCATGCCGATAAATCCCGTATGTATGCTCGAAAACACGATTATCAAAAGGAGTAAAATTATTATAAACGAACCGCCGAGCGATTTCAATTCGCCGGTAACGAGCGTGTGATTCATCGTTGCAAAGCCGACGATTTCGCCGATGCAGAAAACTTTCGCGTCCGGAAAATAACGAGAGCCGAGAGAACGCGCATCGACTATGTCCGCATCGATTGCGTTCGCATCGTATTCTTTCAATTCGACGTGTACGTATGCAGTGCTGCAGTCCTCGCTCATCCATGAGGAAAGATTTTCGCCGCCGGATAATTCGTACAGGAATAACAGCTGCGTTAAAAAATCCCGCTCTTTCGGAATCGTATAAAACGCAGGATCGTCGCCGTTCAGCGTGCGGTTCATCTCTTTTACGATGTCGGTTACGGATGTGACGCGCGGCTTCGTACCCGATATTTTCGTCAGCCTCAGTTTGCCGAGAGCGGCTCCCAAATCGTCAAGCGCCTGCATATTTTCGGGCTCTTTAAATGCGTCGGCTTCGGGAAGTTCGATCATCACTTCGTACGAATATTGGTTGCCGAGTTTCGAATTCATAATGGAAATTATGCGTGCGACATACGGAACTTTTTTACCCATCATGCCGACGTAATCCATATTCACTTCAATGCGGAACATATAGAAAACGGATGCCGCTGCGATCGTCCCGCCGACGATGAGGATCGGGATGCGGTGTCGGAGCACTTGTTCGCCGAAGCGTCCGTATACGGCGTCGACTTTTTCGTGGAACGCTTTTATGCGCGCTTCCCTCCGGAGCGCTTTTTGTGAAGCGGATTTTGCCGCCGCGGGGGAGTCCTTTCCGTAGCTGTACAAAACCGGAAGCAGCACGATGACGTACAGATAGATGACAAAGACGAGCGCGGAACAGGTACCGCCGAGCCAGCGCAGCGCACCGATGCCGGCGGTAAAAAACGAAATAAAGGATGCCATCGTCGTGATGACGGTAAATAAAATCGGCCAACCGGTCGTTTTCACCGCGGCGATTGCAGCGGCTTTGCGGCTGCCGCAGCTGCGGAATTCGTAATTGAATCCGTTGATATAGTGAATCGCATAACCGACGGAAAGCGCCATGCCAAGCAGTATCGGCAGTGTCAGAAGATTTTCTCCGGCAATGATGCCGAACCAGCCGGAAAAGCCGAATACCGTACCGATACCGCCGACGGTCGCAAAGATCGGAACGAGCACTCCCCGCGCCGAACGGACGAATAAAATCAAACAGACGAGCATAACGATAAAGCCCGTAATGATGCGCCATTTCATATCGTGCTTTACCGCGCGGCTCTCCTCGGTTTCGGTGTAGCCCATGCCGCTTCCCTTGAACGTGTAGGCATCGCTTTTAAATTCGTCCGATTCGACGATCGGGATCGCAGCGTCGCCGACTTTGTACATATCCGCATAATCGTCGTCGTAAGGCGTCAGCGAAAGAACCACCCACGTTTCTTTTGCATCGTCGGATACGATATTGTTGACGAGCGATTCGCGGCTCATGATAAACGCTTTTTTTTCGGCGAGTTCCGCGCGTTCTTTTTCCGTCATCTGCGAAAGTGCTTTGCCGCCGCCGGGGATGCCGTCTTTAAACGGATTACTGACTTCGATACCTTCTTCCGTGCCTTGCGAAACGGTCAAACGCATAAGCGACGTAACTTCATCCGCGAACGGTACTTCCGCTTCGAGGCGCTTGCCGAGCCGGTCGATCGCAGAAAGCACTTCGGGAGCGAACACGTCGTCGGCTTCGACGAGCACGGCGACGACGTCGGTGTTTCCGAACAATTCTTTAAATCTGTCGTTTGCGGCTTTTTGCTCTTTGGAATTGGTAATCCACTGATCTTCGTCGTCTTCCGATTTAAACCTCGGCAAGCCGGCAAAGCCCGCAAGCGTGATAAGGGCGATTGCGATTAAAAATGCCGTCCGATGCTTTATTTGAAAACGTCCGATTTTTTCGAACCGCACATTGATTTTGTTTACCGTCATACTATTCCCCGATAAAACGTACACGCTTAAAAGTTATACATTGCTAACTACATCATTAAATATGCTATGCGAAACTTGATCTTTTGTCAACAGAAAATAGTGCTAACAAGCGGATGAGTAACCTGTAAAAAAAAGCGACTCTAGGCAAATAAATTACTTCATTATAATAAACTCATTTGAGAAATATTGTGATTGTTTCGATACTTGAGTTTACATCTTAGAAGCCAACTTCTGTACGTGATCACCGGAAAAAATGCTTTACATCTTTGTGTGTAATTTCGCCGACACACTTCATAACAACTTAGCAATATAGCGGGGGCAGGACTTGAACCTGCGGCCTCCGGGTTATGAGCCCGACGAGCTGCCAACTGCTCTACCCCGCGTCGTATGTTCTATATATAATATTGCTTATCGATTAAATAGTCAAGAGCGCACTTTTTACCCTTAAATTTATTGCTACTCTGTACATCTCCCCTTTAAAAACAAAAAAGCCGCTCCGCCGCGTTCGATTTCGGAACGTTCGGAGCAGCTGTGTTTATCGGTTTCTGCCGTTTACGACAATTTCACCGAAGTAAGCTCAGCACATTTTGGCTAGATTGGTTCGCTTGTGCGATCATAGCCGTGCCAGCCTGTGAGAGAACGTTGTCTCTCGTGAAGTTAACCGTTTCTTTTGCCATGTTGGCGTCGCGGATGCGGCTCTCCGATGCTTGGAGGTTTTCCGCACCGATATCAAGACCGACGATCGTCTTTTCGAGGCGGTTTTGATATGCACCGAGGTCGGCACGCTGTTTGTTGATCTTTTTAATCGCTTCGTCGAGCGTACCGATTGCGCGGTTCGCTTCATCCGGCGTTTCAAGCGTCATAATCGATTCGTCGCCGACGTTGCGCAAACCGAGCGCCATCGCCGACATCGTGCCGATGTAGACTTGCGTGCGCTGATCCATGTTTGCGCCGATGTGGAACCACATCGAACCGGTGACCGTGTTTTCTCCCGTCGGGCGGGCAAAGCGGCCGGTAAGCATGTTCATGCCGTTAAACTGCGCCGCGCTTGCAACGCGATCGACTTCGGCAATGAGCGAAGAAACTTCGACTTGGATCTGCATGCGGTCTTCCGCGCTGTAAATACCGTTGGAAGACTGAACAGCCAGTTCACGGATGCGCTGGATGATGTCGGTCGTTTCCTGCAGATAACCTTCCGTCGTCTGAATGAACGAAATGCCGTTCTGCGCGTTCGTCGACGCTTGATTCAAGCCGCGGATCTGGCTGCGCATTTTTTCGGAAACGGCAAGGCCGGAAGCATCGTCTCCTGCACGGTTTATTCTCATACCAGAGGACAGCTTTTCCATGTCTTTCTGTTGGGAAACCTCCGTGAGTCCCTCAGCGCGAGTTGCAAACATAGCGCTCATATTGTGATTGATAACCATAAGTAATCTCCTTCAGCTTTGGTATCAGACAAACCGTACTCGGCTTGTTTTGGTTTTATCACCTTACATACTAATCATCGGAATTCGGCAAAAAGACATTAGCGTTTTTTTTAATTTTTTTGAGGGAATTATATAATAAATCAACCGTACAAAAAACCGTATTCGCCGACAAAACGTGTAACGAAAAAATCGGCGCGTTCTCGACAGCTGCCGCACTGCGGCGATCGATACCGCCTATCACGCAAAAGGTCCTTCCGGGAGCTGTCTGCGAAGCGTATCTTTGACAACATAGCCTTTTTCGTTGCACGTACCGTAATAATCGAAATAACCGCGGTCGAGGGCGATCGGAAGCCATACGCGGCAGTCGACGGACATTTTCCCGAACGGCAATTTTTTGACGTTTACCCAATACGGCAGATTTTTATCCGTCCCGTGGATCGTACCGGCAAACTCGTCGGCGACAAACACATAGCAGCGCAAGTCGCGGCCGGGCAGAGCGAAGTTCAATCTTCCGTGACAGCGCACCTCTTCGACAGCAAGGCCCGTCTCTTCGAGCGCACACCGTTTGCATGCAGTGACGGGATCTTCCCCCGTTCTCAAACGCCCCATAGCTCCCGACACTTTGCCCGATCCTTTTTCGATATGCTTCCGTTCGATGAGCAGCACCTGATCCCTCTCGTTTACGATAAAACACAGTACGACGTATTCGTCGGGTTTCCACGCAGCCCATTCGTCGTCGAATTCTTTTTGAATATCGGCTTCCGTTTTCGGCGCAAGTTCCGGATGCGCTTCAATAAAACATGCGCCGCAGATATTTTCATCGTTTGTGAGCATCTGCGTAATCGTCAATCGCTTTCCGCATTTTTGACAGCGGCTTTTAAAAGGCCACGTATAGCGGCGGAGCAAAAATCCCGTAAAAACAACCGCGATAAAACCCGGAATCGCAAAATACGGATTCCAATGCATTCCTTGAATCAAAAGTAAAAACGCCAAATAACAAAGCGCGAGCATGAGCATGATAAACACCGCGCGCCGCTTTTTTACCGATACGCGTCCGACCCGCTTTTGATTGAAATAGACGAGGGCGAAGACCGCAAGCAAAAACAAATAATTTTCGATTACTTTTTGTATGATTTTTTCCATAAATAATAAAAAAAGAAATCTTGTAAAAAGCAAAAAAGCTGCCCGAAAGCTTCGGTTTCAGGCAGCTCCGATCGGCGGATGTTTTACCGAGTATCCGCAGGGCGCCGAGCGGTGAATGTTTTGCCGGACAGTCGTGTGTCATCGAGCAGCCGGCAGGGCACCGCACAAAAGCGGAAAATACTCGGCCGTGTTGTATTACTCGATAACCATGACCGACACGCCGTCGGGGATCGCCGTCACCGCAGCATTCGGATTACCGCAGAGTTTTTCGGCTTCCTTCATCGCCGTTTCGAGGCTGTGCGCGGGGATCATGTGCAGAGCGCGCACCGTTTCATCGGGAGCGTCCGAAACGTAAATCACGCGCGCCTTTTGTAAAATGCGGATAAAAATCTGAGTCTGCCATTGATCGGGCTTCGTTTCGTTTCTGCCGCGGCTCATAAAAAGATTGAGCGTCTTTTGAATATCCGGCTCGTCGGCCATCTGGTGATAAAATCCTTCGCCTCCGTGACCGTCGTTCGACTTTGCAAGCATGATGATAACGCCGCCTTTTTTGACCGTCGCTTCCGCCGCCGTCATGCCTTTTATCGCTTGGTAAATATTTTGATCGAGCGGATAGCCGCCGTTCGTCGATATGACGATGTCCGCCGGCAGCGCATCGACTTTACACAGCGACGAAAGGAAATCGCAGCCTTTTTTATGTGCCGATTCGACATCTCCTGCAACCGCATAGATCGCTTCTTTTTTTTCGTTGATGACGACGTTGACGATAAACGCGAGTTTCGCCGCGTGTGCTGCCCACACCATATCTTTGTGAATCGGATTTCCTTCGAGGATACCGGTACGAGAATGCACGTCGGCGATGAATTCGGAACAGTGATTTGCAAGCACAGTTGTGCGACTCGCCACGCCGGGAAGCACGCTTTTGCGCCCGCCCGAAAAACCGGCAAAAAAATGCGGTTCGATAAAGCCTTCCGCGACGAGCAGATCCGCTTCTACGGCGAGTTTATTGATAATGCACTCGCCGCCGCTCGGCAGCGTTCCGATTTTTACGAGCGGAGAATTGTCGCAGTCGTGAACGACGATTTTTTCGTTCTTGACGATCTCTTCGCCGAATTTATCGATGAGTTCTTCTTTTGTCGAAAGCCTGTGACAGCCGGTCGAAATGAGAATCGTAATGTCGGCGTTCGGGTTTCCTTTTCGGATTTCGGCAAGCATCGGCGGAACGATTACTTTGCTCGGAACGGGGCGCGTATGATCGCTTGCGATGAGTACGATATTGTTTTTCCCTTCGGCGAGTTCCGAAAGTTTTTTCGTACCGACGGGATTTTCAAGCGCTTCGGCGACGAGCGCTTCCGGCGTATTTTTTGCCGTATAGTGATGAAGGTTCGAAACGATGACGCCCTTTAAGCGTTCGTCGGGAATATCGATTTTCAAAAATTCTTTTCCGTATGGAAACGACAGATTCATACACACTCCATTCGACATGCCCCGGCGCAAAATATCGGAGTATGTCGTTCTTTATAAGGTAGTTACAGTCGGCTTTGATACCCTTTGTCGCGGCGCAGAGCACTCGGGTATTAAACCATCCGCACGGATAAAAGGCTTTGCAGTACAAAATCCGGCAGCTGAATTTATTATAAACCGCGATCCGAAAATATGTCAATCAACCGCATCGCAACATAAGCCGAATCGCAATTTATAAACAAAATACAAAAAACGCGGCGCATTTTTCACGACGGTTCGTATTTGCAGCACACAGAGCAGCCGGTAACGATGACGTGCTTTTTACCGTCCTTCGTTTTATTAAAAAGTCGTGCGACGAGGTGTCCCTCCGGCGGAACTTCTTTATGACATACGGGACATACCCGTTTTACACCCGGCTCGGGTTTCGGATAACAGTGCGGACAACCGAGGATGATGCAGCGCTGATCGCTTACCGTCATCGGCCGGAACACGCGAGAATACAAATCTTCTTTGTATAACGGCGAAGCGCAAAGCGGACAATTCGCAAACGAATACATCTTTTGCCGCGTACCGGCCGTTTTACGCTTATCGCGTTCCGTCAATTTAATAAAATACCGCAGCGCAAAGATAATAATAAGTGCCGCACATCCGATCAAAATATAATCGAGCATACGGAAAGTATAGCACGTTTTGAACAAAGGATAACAGCTCGGCTTTTAGATACCCGCTTCGATTTATTCGCGCGGAGCGGTTAATTATTCCGGAACTCTGCGGCGCGTTTGTCGATTTTCGCCGAGCTACAGCGATCACGGAGGGACCTGCTACAATACAAAGGCTTCGAGAAAATCGGCAATGCCGTCTTCATCGTTGCTTTTGCGCGTCACGTACGCGGCCGCTTCCCGAATCTGCGGAAGACCGTTCGACATCGCGACTCCGTGCGCCGTCATGCGAAGCATCGATTCGTCATTCATGCTGTCGCCGAACGCCATCGTTTCGCTTCGCGCTATGCCGAGCTTTTGCGCAAGGTAGAGCACCGCTTCGCCCTTGCCGCAGTCCGGCGGCATCACTTCGAGAAAAAACGGCTTACTGATAAAGAAGTCGGCTTTGCCGCGAAATTTTTCGCGCAGGAAGGGAATAAAGTCATCGATATCTTTCGGATCCGCGGAAATCAGCATCTTTGCATATCCGCGCTTCAAAAACGACGGAAAATCGTCGACGACTTTCAGCGGAAGCCCCGAAATATCCGAATCGAGGTGCGACCATTTTGTATCGACGGAAGCATAGATCGTAGAAGCACTGTACACTTGCGCACAAAGTCCGCGTTTTTCCGCTTCGCGAAATATTTCCAAGAGTACGTTGCCGTCAAGCTTTTTTGAGAGGAGCGGCTCGCGCGTGTGCAAATCGAATACAACCGCTCCGTTGAGCGCGATGACGTATCTGCCGGTTTGCAAACCTGCGATGTCGAGCCGCCTGACAAACGGAAGGATGCCACTTTCCGCGCGTCCGGAACAGATGACAACAAAGATGCTCCGTGCAGCGGCGGCGCGCAGCGCGGAAACCGTACGCGGCGAAATCGTCAAATCGCGGTTTAAAAGCGTATCGTCCAAATCGAGTGCGATGAGTTTGACGGCAAGTTTCCCGTGCGGCAGTTTTTCGTGCATCATGAACGAATGGTAGCGGCGAAGCGAACTCGTGTCAATCGACAGACCCGGCATATCACACAGCCGGGCACGGTCGCATTATCCTTTAATGCCGGTCGCAGCAATACCCTGTACGTAATACTTTTGGAAAAACACGAACATCACTACCATCGGGATAACGGAAACCACGAGGGCGGCCATAATCGGGCCATAATAGATCGGCGGCTCGGTAAAGAATGCCTGCAAGCCCAACTGTACGGTACGCTTTCCGGGAGACAGCGTCACAAGAAGCGGCCACATAAAATCCGACCAATAGGCAACGTAGTCGAGAATTAAAACCGTCGCGAACACGGGTCCGGAGATCGGAACTATCAAAGCGAAAAACGTTTTGATGGGATCCGCGCCGTCGATAGCCGCCGCTTCGATAAAATCATCGGGAACATCGAGAAAAAATTGCCGAAAAAGATAAATATCGAAACACTTCGCCGCAAACGGAATGATAAGTGCACGGTATGAATCGTTCCATCCGATCCGATTGACGACCCAATAGAGTGCTAAAATAATACTCTCAAGCGGCAGTACGAAAAGCGCAATGACGATTGTAAAGATGATATTTTTTCCTTTAAAGCGAAATTTTGCAAGCGCATATCCGCACATGGAATTGATAAGCATACTCAAAAAAACAAGCACACTTACGTAAAACAAACTGTTACCGATATAGCGGATCAAATTGCTGCGCACGAAAACTTCACGGTAATTTTCGAGCGTAAAATCCAACGGAATAAACGCACGGAGACCGTGAGTCATATCGGCAAAGATACGGTTTTCCGGTTTAAACGATGAAGCGACCATCCACAGAAGCGGCGCCACATACAGCAATCCTAAAATCGTATTAACGGTATAAATCATTGTCGTAGTTTTTTGTTTGCGTATCATAATAATTCCTTTATTTTTGTCTGATGATTCGTTTCAGCGTAAGCGAAAGCGTTACGACGATGATAAAAAACAAAACGGAAATCGCCGACGCATAACCGATATTTCTGAATTGAAATCCCTGTTGATAAATATAATACGTCAGCGTTTTTGTCGATTCTTTCGGACCGCCCTGCGTCATCACATAAGGCTGCGTAAACAATTTCATAGCCGATATCATCGTCACCTGCACGACGAATATCAGTACGTTTTTCACTCCGGGCAGTGTAACGTGAAAAAATTGCTGAACCGGACCTGCACCGTCAATCTCCGCCGCTTCGTACAATTCTTCGGGAATCGCCTGCAGCCCCGCAAGCAAAATCATCATGTGATACCCGGCCGAATGCCAGCCAGACATAAAGATAATCGAATTCATTGCAGTCGCGGGATCATGTAAAAACATACTCGGTTGGAAACCGGCTTTAACGCGCAGCGCATTGAGCAGACCCTGCGTCGGATTCGGATTGTAGATAAACGTCCACAAAATGGAAACGACGGTGATCGAAGTTACCAGCGGAGTAAAATACATCGCACGGAAAATACCGACGCCTTTAATATTTTTTCTGACGAGCAACGCCAACACAAATGCGAGCGAGTCCTGATACACGACAACCACGAGCGTAAAGTAAATCGTATTCCGCAGCGTTTTATAAAACGTCGGATCGGTAAACAGCCGTTTATAGTTTTCAAGACCGGAAAAAAATGCCGCTTCCGGCTGCAGCATATTGAAATTCATAAAACTGAAGCCGAACGATAATAATACCGGCACGAGCAAAAAACAGCACAACAAAGCAATCGCCGGCACGATAAAAAATGCAACATAGCCTGTCGGCGTTTTTTTCAACGTTTTTTTATTTTCGTTCATCGTAATTCTCCCAAATGCCATTCAAACGATATAATTTAATAAATTCTTTTATTTGAGTCGTTTCCATTCCGGGCATCGCCGTTTGATCGCCTTCCAGATAATACCGCGCCGTCATGACGGCGCTTCCCCCGTTTACAAAGAGCTCGACAAGCGATGCGTCGACGATAACTTCCATATCTTTGAGATGCGCGATCGGCTTTGTACACTTGACGATTCCTGCAACCGTTATCGAAAGCACACCGTTTCGATATACGAGGGAAAGATTTCCTTCGGGCGAAGAAACCAAATCGATAACAAATTCACGCTGTCCGTCAGATTCCATTTTTATTAAAAACGGTACGCGTACCGGCAGCGCATCTCCTTCGGTTTCCAATGAATACAACTCTTCGACAGGTGTTTGTACGAGAGTGCCGTCCGCCACATGGAGTTCCCGCGGAAACGATAAGGTACCGTTTGCACTCCCTCGCTGCAGTCGATACGATTTCAACTGATCGCTGTTCCAGCCGAAACAGATTCGCCTTGATCGATATAAAAAAGTCTGTACGGCATAAAAATCTTTACCGTAATCGAGGAGACCTGAAGATTCGGGAATAAATTTTTCTCCGTCGAACGTCCCAATCATGTATTTTACGTCGCGCTGAATATCGGATACCGGATCACTGTTGATAAAACCGATAATCAAAACCCACTTTCCGTCAAGAAAAAAAAGATCTGGACATTCGGCGACGGCGTATTTTTTATCGGACTCCGTATACATATCCGAAACGAATTCCCAATGCTCGGTATCTTTCGAACGGTATAAAAATACCGTCGGAACGGCGTTTCGATCGCCGCCGATAACCATAAAATAATAATTATTAAATTCAAATATCTTCGGATCGCGGAAATTGCGGCGAGAATCGCCCGCATCGTCATCTAAAACGTCGTGTTCGCCGGTAAATTCCACACCGTCAATACTCGACGCTTTTACTTGCCGCTCCTTCGCCCATGAACGATCATGGGCTCCGTAATGCCGTGTAAAAAATACGTGCATCGTATCGTCTTTGACAAGCGCGCTTCCGGAAAAAGCGCCGCCTCGCAAATCGCGGCGATCCTGCAATTCTCTCTGCGGAAAAAATACGACAGGCATGTGTTTCCAATGCATCAAATCGGTGCTGACCGCATGCCCCCAATGCATATTTCCCCATACCTGAGCGAACGGATTGAATTGATAAAACAGATGAATATAACCGTTGTATACGCACAAACCGTTCGGATCGTTCATCCATCCGACAGGAGGAGAAAAATGACATTGATTACGATAGGCTTGATCATAGCGGACATCCGTTAAAAAACGAATACCGTTATGCAATGTATTTTCTCCCGTATCCAAGTATACGAGATCGAAATCGCCGCCGGCTAAAGCCAGACAATACGCCGTATTGCAGTGCAGAGGAAAATGCAGCATAAACGTTTCCGTCGCAATTTCCTCAGACGATTGCGGTGTTTCACCGGTTTTCAGCAGCACCGTCATGTTGCCGCGAGATACGGTTTTATGCCCGAATACGGAAATACCGGCATATCCGTTCGAATCGAATGTTATGGAATTCATCTTTTCCTTTATTAATTAACAATTATTAAAATCGCAAAACCTTACGGAACGGATTTCCGTTCCGTAAGGCAAATATATTTTTAATTACCGATGCGAGCTTTTAAAACGAGAATACTCCGCATCGACAAAGGACGCCAATTCATCCAAACTCTTTTTCGGATCGGAACCGGAACAGATATCGAGGAAAATCTCGGAAAACTTCGGCGACAAAACGGTATAGACCGGCGTCCTCGGACGCGGTACCGCACACGCAAACAATTCTTCCGAAAACACTTTGAACGGCATCGTATTCCACATCTTGTTATTCGTATAATTGGAACGTCGGGACGGAGGATATCCGCCTTCCGTGCTGTACGCCAGTGTTGAATCGCTGTTTGTCATAAACGCAAGCGCGACGGCGGCAGCGGTTTTATCCTTTGCGTTTTTGGAGATGCCCAACGCCCAGCTGCCGCACGGAGATGCGGAAGATTTATCGTTTGTGACCGGATAATACGTTACGCCGATCGGAAAATTCGGATAATTTTTTAAGATACCGCGCAGCTGTCCGGAATTGGTAATCCACATCGCGCTTTTTCCGTCTTGAAATTCAGTCGGCGACGGATCGATATTTGCGAGCCCTTCTTTGAAAAATCGCTGCAGATATGCAGCCGCTTCGACGCCGCCTTTATTGTTGATCCAGCCGCTGCATTTGCTGCCGTCGGGACTTGTAAAAGCGGAATTATTCATATCCCAAAACGGCGACAAAACATACGGGATGCCTTCGCCCTTATTCATGATCAATTTGATGCCGACACAGCCCGGAGTGGAAATCTTTTTTGCCATGGCATACACTTCGTCCCACGTGTAGGCGTCTTCGATGCTTTTCGGAATTCGAAAGCCGTTGGCGGCAAAGATCTCTTTGTTATAAAACAGCGCACATGACGATTCGTTTAACCCGACGGCATAGAGACGGTTATTATACGTTCCCTGTATGATGATCGAGGGCATCAAATCGGCTTTGCTTTCCGCCGAAACGTAATCGTCGATCGGAATAATAATACCGTTTGCCGCATAATTCGCGACATTCGGTCCGTCCAGCGCCAAAAGATCCGGGAGTTGATTCGTAAAAGCGGCCGAATTGACTTTATCTTCGTACGCGTACGCCGAACCGCGCGGAATATACTGGATCGTCAGATGATACTTATCTTTATAAGCTTCATTAAAATCGGCGACACGCTTATCGAATGCGGGAATCATCGATTTATTTTCCTGATACCACATGGTAATTTCTTTTACACCGGTACTTCCGCTCGAAGGCGAATCCTCTTTCATCCCCATTGCAAACAGCATCATCGCGGTAACGGACAGCGCTGTGCAAAAACACAACATTTTTTTCATAATGCCTCCTATAGAAAAATCCGACAAAGAATTGCGATACGATAAAAACGCAAAGCAGACCGCGTATCGGTAAAACTCGACAAGCAGAATACAACACGATGCCATGCGCTTTTATCGCTATTATTTTACGGGATATTCTTATATATTGATATTTTAATTTTTTGTCCGTTTTACAAAAAAAATGACAATTTTTTAAAACCGCCGTAAACGGAAGTCGGCAGGACTGCAGCCGGTCTCTTTTTTAAAAGCGGTAATAAAATAACCTTCATCATTATAGCCGACTTTTGCCGCAATTCGAGAGATTGTTTCTTCCGTCGTATGCAACAGTTCTTTTGCTTTTTCCATTCTGGTACGTATAAGTATGTCCATAAAATTTCGTTTACAATTTTTACGTATCAATTTAGAAAGGTATGCCGTATTATAACACAACCGCTCGGAAAGCGTTGTCAAAGAAATATTTTCGGCATAGTGCTCTTTGATATAATTTTCAACGATAGTTGCAATATCCCGTTTCATTTCACCGTCCTGCACTTGCAGACGATGGAAGATACGCAACAGCTCATCTTTCACTTCGCAAACGTAATCCGCAGCTTTTTTGCCGACATAATCACCGATACACATATCGCTGTTGGTTAAAAACGCCACTTCAACCAATACATCACGGATATTTTCACATACCTGCTCACTGTTGCCGGTATTCGATGTAAGCGTCGCAAGTAATTTTTCGAATTCACTCATCAGCAGAACGCGATCTCTTGCCTGGATTGCAGAAAGGATTTGTATCTTTTGCGTTTCAAAATCGGCGAAAACGATCGGCGCCGTATCTTTCCGCTCAAAACGGGAAACAGTGTTTTTTCCGTGCAGCAAATTGTTCCGTAATACCTGCAATGCCTGTCGCTTCAGTTGCGGCAGACTGAAAATATCATCGTCCGCAAGACTGATGCCTGCGGAAAAAGAGAAATTAAATCGCTTCCATACCGAAAGCTGCGCTTCTTCCAATGTTTGCAGGACGTATTTCCGGCACCGCTCGGCTTCGGTTTCATGGGGAAAACAAAACAGTAACACATATCGTTCAAATTCGAATCGCAAAAGATTGCATTCGTTCGCATTTTTGACAACCTTTAACAAGCTGTCCCGAAGCAGATAGGTTTCCAATTTTTTTTCGCCGTCTCCCGAAACGGCGGCGACGACAAAATAACCGACGTTCAGATCGCCGGCCGAAACGGTATTTTTATCAAATTTAAAAACTCCCCGCAAAGCGTCGGACAGAAGCTGTTCTTGAACCGCGAATTTCATACGCTTTACGGTATCGGTAAGCTCCCGGGTTCGCCGCCCTTCCATGCTCCGCACATCTAAAAATTCCGACGCCTTCTTTAAAACCGCACGCAGCGCACCGACGCTCACCGGCTTTACCAAAAAATCGAATACGCCGATACGCAGCGCTTTTTGTGCATACGAAAATTCGGAATAACCGGTAAACACGATGACGAGGGCATTGCTATGTATCTCGCGAAACGCATCGGCGAATTCCAAACCGTTCATGCCGGGCATTTTGATATCGGTAAAAACGATATCGGGCATCAATTTTTTCGCTAAAGCCAGCCCGTCCGCTCCGTCACGGGCTTCTCCGACAAGGGTGCAGTTTTCGTTCTTCCACGGAAACATCCGCATACCCTCCAAAACAATCGGTTCGTCGTCAATTATCATTACGCGGTACATGTTCGTTTTCCTTCCGAAGCCGCATCGTTACGACCGTTCCGACGCCGGCTGTCGATACGACGGATAATCCGTAATCCTGTCCGTAATATAACTGCAAGCGTTTATGAACATTGAGCAAACCCTGAAACTTTTTCCCTTGTCGTTCGGTAAGCGCACGTCTCGCAATTTCGGCATCCATTCCGACGCCGTCGTCCGAAACGGTAACGACTACATCGCATCCGGTATCTTCAAACGCAATACCGATAGTTCCGCTGCCCGCTTTCGGTTCCATACCGTGAATAAAAGCATTTTCGACGATCGGCTGCAACACGAGTTTCGGCACAAGATAGGATTTCAGCGCATCGGAAACGGCGATACGTACCTGCACTTTATCCCGAAACCGCATTTTTTGTATATATATGTAATCGTCGATATTGTTCAGTTCCTCACCCAGGGTAATAAAATCGATTGCGCGATCGATACTGGCATGGAAGAGATTTGCCAGCGAAACGGTTATCTGCGCAATATCGTCCTGACCGGTCATCTGCGCTTTCCAATACAGCACGTTCAGCGTATTGTATAAAAAGTGCGGATTGATCTGCGCCTCAAGCATCCTCAATTCGGCCTGATTTTTCAAAAGCTTTACACGATACTCCGAATCGATCAGGCTTTCGATCCGTTTTACCATATCATTAAAGCAACTGCCCAATTCTTTAAACTCGGGATTTTCATCGGGCATAATACGTACCGAGAGATCTCCGTTTGAAAAGGCATGCATTGCAGATATCAAACGATTGATACGCCGTACCGAATACTGCGAAAACAAAAACGATATCCACATCGCCGCAGCGATGATGGCGAATACCAGCAAGAAGACTATAAGCATGATTTTTTGAATACCGTCATAAATCACGCTTCGCGAAATACATCCGATCGTAGTCCAGCGTGTCGAATCGGACGTTCGATAAAAGACAAAATAATCGCGTCCTTTGATTTTAATAACCGAATTATTCCGCCGTGCTGCAATATCATCGATAAGCAACGGTGAAATCATATTCGCATTTCCGGTTATGCACTGCATGTTTTCGTCAAAAACGGCAAACATGCAGTCCCGTCCGAAATCGAGCTCTTTCAGCGGCTGCGCAAATACGTCCGCATACAGTACGATATCGAAAAAACCCAACCGATCGAAATTCCGCGAACTTTCTATGGGTCTGATAAGATGCATGAGATGAGTATCGGTATCGCCGATCCATTTCGCATGATATCCGAAATCTGCTGCATTCCTGATATCACCGTAAAAATTGTTTTCACTTCCGATAGGATAGTGCGTATAATTACCGGCGGTATCGTAGAGCGTCATAGAGCGCATCAATGCATTGTCGTAAAATACGGCAAGCCCCTGTTCGAGGGCAAAAAGCTCTGCCCTTGAATTTTTTATCCCCGCATATACGTTATGCAGATAATTTTGTACCCGTTCCGTATAGATCACTGTAGTCGATAGCGCCTCTACCCGCTCGGTTATCATATCTATACTGTTCGATGCCTGAGAAACACTGTTGGAAGCATCGCGTACAATTTGTTCCTGCATTTTGCGATAAAATAATCCGTAAATCAAACAGGTAATGATAATAATAGGCAGGATCGACAGTAACAAAAAGACAGTGAATTCCTGCGCGTATACGCGCAGCCGATAAAATTTACGCAGTATCAGCCCGCTCATATAACGTCGCGACGGTCTCTCCCTCACTCGTACAAAAAACACGCGACGCTGTGATCGGCAGCCGCTTGTGCGGGTTTTACGAACTTAGGCTGGCACTGTTTGCATTTTTCCATGCGGTTCGGACAGCGGTCGTAAAAATAACAGCCCGGACGCTGTGTGTCGGGAGAAGGTACGTCACCTTTCAATATGATGCGCTGGCGCCGACGCTCGACTTTCGGATCGGGGATCGGAACGGCGGAAAGCAGCGCTTTTGTATACGGATGGAGCGGATTCGCGTAGAGATCTTTATAGCCGCCCGTTTCAACGATTTTTCCGAGATACATGACGGCGATCCTATCGGAAATGTATTTGATAACCGCCAAATCGTGCGCGATAAACAGATACGACAGCTCCATCTCTTTTTGAATGTCTTTAAAAAGATTCAGCACTTGCGCCTGGATCGAAACGTCGAGGGCGGAAACGGGTTCGTCGGCGAGTATGAGGCGAGGTTTCAGCGCAAGCGCACGTGCGATACCGATGCGCTGCCGCTGACCGCCGGAAAATTCGTGTGGAAATCTGTTTTTGAAAAATTTTGAAAGTCCGACGAGTTCCATGAGGTGTTCGACACGGGACGTAATGTCGGCTTCCGATACGTCGAGCAAACCGTATTTTTTGTAAATGCGCATGGGTTCGGCGATGATTTCCGACGTCGTCATGCGCGGGTCGAGCGATGAATACGGATCCTGAAACACGAGCTGCATATCGCGGCGGACGGCGACCATTTCGGAGCGCTTCATCTTCGTCAAATCTTTTCCGTCGAGCATTACTTTTCCCGCAGTCGGCTTGTACAGATGCGCGACCGTCCGCACGACGGTCGATTTACCGCAGCCCGATTCGCCGACAAGTCCGAGCGTTTCGCCCTTCGCTATGTCAAAGCTGATGCCGTCGATCGCATAGATATATTTTTTTTTGCCGCCGAAAAGGCCTTCGCTTCCGTCGGAAAAATGCATTTTCAAATCATGCACTTCAAGGATGTTGTCGCTCATTTTGTCGTGTCCTCTGCGGTGAGTGTTCCGCCGTCTTTTTGCGCATAGAGCCAACACGCCGCGTGGTGCGTGCCGGAAAACTGCACGACCGGCGGATAGCGGTTTTTGCACACGGGCAGTGCCTTATGGCAGCGCGGATAAAACGGACAACAGTCGGGTAAATCGACGACGTTCGGCGGCTGCCCGTCTATTGAAAAGAGCCGGCTTTCATCGTCGCGGTCGAGGCGCGGCACCGATTTGATAAGCCCCTGCGTATACGGATGCTTTGTATCGTAAAAGATGTCTTCGGTCGTACCGCGTTCGACGATACGTCCTGCATACATGACGACGATCGTGTCGCACACGCCGGCAACGACGCCGAGCGAATGCGTTATTAAAATGACGGCCGTTCCGAGCCGGTGCGTCAAATCCTGCATCAAATCGAGTATCTGCGCCTGAATCGTCACGTCGAGCGCGCTCGTCGGCTCATCGGCAATGAGTATGTCGGGATTGCACGAAAGCCCCATCGCGATCATGACGCGCTGGCGCATACCGCCGGAAAATTGATGCGGGTATCCGTCGATGCGTTTTTCCGCTGCGGGAATGCCGGTGAGCTTCAGCATTTCGATCGCTTTTTCTTTTGCGGCTTTTTTGTTAAGCCCCTGATGCAGACATATCGTTTCGATCATCTGCGTTGAAATCCGAAGGTACGGATTGAGAGATGACATCGGATCCTGAAAGATCATCGCGATTCTGTCGCCGCGTATTTCCCTCAGGCGCGCATCGCTCATCTTTAACAAATCTTCGCCGTAAAACAGCACTTCCCCGCCTTCGATTTTTCCCGGCGGCGTTTGAATCAAATTGATAATGGAAAGATTCGTAACGCTTTTTCCCGATCCGGATTCGCCGACGAGTCCGAGCGTTTCGCCTTTGTGCAGATCGAAAGTCAAACCGTCGACGGCTTTTACGACTCCGGCGTCGGTATAAAAATAGGTACGGAGGTCTTTTACCTGTAAAATCACTTCGTCCGTCATATATGCCTCACACCCTGTTTTTCGACTGCGGATCGAATGCGTCGCGCGCGCCGTCGCCCAAAAAATTCATCGCAAACAAAAACACCGTCATGACGATTGCCGGCACGAGCAGGCACCACGGATAGAGCGCCATACCCTGTACGCCGTCGGCGATGAGAGAACCCCATGACGCAAGCGGTGCCGAAATACCGAGCCCGAGAAACGACAAAAAGCTTTCGCTCATGATAAAAGACGGAAGCGACAGCGCCGTATACACGATGATGATGCCGACCGTATTCGGAATGAGATGATGCATGATGATATACCACGGGCCGGCGCCCATCGAACGGGCGGCGAGGACGAACTCCATATTTTTCAAACTCATCACCTGTCCGCGCACGACGCGGCCGATCGTGAGCCACGACACGAGCGCGATCGCGATAAAGAGGATAGCGACGTTTCGCCCGACAATCGCCATCATGATGATGACGACGAGCATGTACGGCAATCCGTACATGACATCCACAAAGCGCATGAGAAACGAATCGATTTTACCGCCGGCATAACCTGCAATCGAACCGATGACGATGCCGATGAGAAGCGCGGTTACCGTGCCGATGAGGCCGACCATCATGGAGATACGTCCGCCGTACACTGTGCGCGACAGCATGTCGCGGCCGAGCGAATCGGTGCCCAAAATATAGCGGCGGTTTTGCACGGGATCGGTTTTATTGCGTTCTTCAATCGAAGCGATCACCGCTTGTTCTTCCGCAGTGTATTCGCTGCGCTTGTCCTTTGCCATGACTTTTGCAAAATACGCTTTGCGCGCCATGAGCTCCACTTCGCCTGCACGGCGAAACGACGGCGGAAGATTCGTGTGATTCAACTCCTGCTGCGCATACGGATAAAACGGCAGCACCGGCGCAAAAAGCGCAACGAGCGCATAGACGACAACGATCCAAAAACTCGCGTACGCCATTCTATTTTTCCGCAGACGGTTCCACGCATCCGCCGTCAGCGACACCGATTTCATCTCCTGATTAAATTCGTTTGTCGCTTTTTTTTCTTTTTTAATCATAGCGTTTTAATATTCCCGTTATTTATAAGAGATTCTCGGATCGAGGAATCCGTACAAAATATCGACGATAAGGTTCATGAGAATGAGGATTCCCGAATATACGATGACAGTGCCGAGGATGAGCGTATAATCGCGGTTGAGCGCCGATTTAACAAAAAAATTTCCGATACCCGGCACGAGGAACACTTGTTCGACGACAACCGAGCCGGTAACGATGCCTGCAAACGCGGGGCCGAGATAGCTTACGACCGGAAGCAGCGCACCCTTGAGCACGTGCTTTACCATAACGACTGAATTTTTCAAACCCTTTGCGCGGGCGGTACGCACATAATCGGAACGCAGCGTTTCGAGCACGCTCGCACGAGTCAAGCGCGCGATCGACGCAAAGCGCGGAAGCGCGAGCGTAAAAGCCGGCATAATGAGGGTTTTCCAGCCGTAGCGCCCCGTAATCCAGCCGGACGTCGGAAGCCACTTGAGCGTAAGCGCAAAAACAAACACCGCGACCGGCCCTACGACGAACAGCGGCACCGAAAGTCCTACGCTCGCAAAGGACATCGTCGTGTAATCGACCCACGTGTTTTGTTTTACCGCGGAAATGAGTCCAAACGTAATACCGAACAGCATCGCAAGCGCGAGGGCGATGATGCCGAGAACAAGCGAATTCGGCATGCTCGAACCGATCAGCTGATTGACCGTAAAATCTTTATTTTTAAACGACGGCCCCAAATCGCCGTGGAGGACATTGCCGACATAGCGCAGGTACTGTTTAAACAGCGGTTCATCCATGTGATATTGCTTTTCGAGATTGGCGAGAATTTCCGGAGGTACTTTTTTTTCACTCGCAAACGGACCGCCCGGCGCAAGCCGAGTGATAAAAAAACTCAGAGTTATGATAACGAAAAGCGTCGGAATGAGCCCCAGCAAACGTTTTATAATAAATTTTCCCATATACAGTACTCCGGCATAAAAAAACGGAACAGCCGTTTTAGGCCGTTCCGTTTATTGTACCAGAAAATTATATTTTCTGCAATTTATTTTTGAATTTATTTCAGAACGTTCACACCTTTTATTTTTTCGGTTTTATCCCTACATACGAATGAATATCGAGGACGTTCGAGTACCAGCCTTCCCATTTATTCAAATCGATAAGACACTGCGAAACGTAGATGTACATCGGGATAACCGCCGCATCGCGTGCGATTGCAATCGACTCCGCTTTTTCAAGCACTTTCATGCGCGCAGCTCCCGCCGGCATACGAGCGGCGTCACTGACGAGCTTATCGAATTCGGGAACGTTGTAGCGTCCGTCGTTGTTTCCGCTGCCTGTTGTCAAAAGTTCGAGGAAGTTCGACGGATCTTTGTAGTCGCCGATCCACCCCGCGCGCGCGATTTCAAAGTCGTTCGCCTGCCGTTTTGTCAGGAACGAATTCCATTCCATGTTCTGCAGTTCGACGTCGATGCCGAGATTTTTCTTCCACTGCTGCTGCACCCATTCGGCGGTTTTTTTGTGCTTTTCGTTTGTATTGAAAATATACGTGAGTACCGGAAAGCCCTTGCCGTCGGGGTAACCCGCTTCCGCAAGCAACTTTTTAGCACCGACCGCATCGAACGAAAATCCCTTCGGCGGCGTATAACCCGCCATTTCGGGAACAAACGTACCGGTCGCCATTTCTCCGCCCTTCGTCACTTTTTCAACGAGCTCTTTCGTATCGAGGGCGAGGATGAGCGCTTTGCGTACGCGGACATCTTTGAGCGTTTTATTGTTTACGTTGAAAAACGCATAATACGAACCGAGGTACGGCGCACACTGGTAATCGTCGCGGAGCGCAACTTCGTCGATTAAATCCGGCGGAATATGGGCGCTCGACGAGTTCCAATCGATTTCGCCGTTTTTATATTTGTTGTACGATGTAACGCTGTCTTCGATCGGCAAAAACGTAATGCGCGACAAAAATACATTCTCTTTGTTCCAATACTTATCGTTCGGTACAACGGTAAGCTTATCCTGCGGCACCCACGATTCGAGTACAAAAGGACCGTTGCCGACGAAGTTTTCTTTTTTAATCCATTCGGAACCGTATTTTTCTATGGCATGCATCGGAAGCGGCGCGAACGCATAGTGCGCCATCATATCGATCGCATAGGGGACAGGTCCCACGAGCGTCACTTCGAACGTATAATCGTCGACGGCACGGATTCCGACGGAAGTTTCGGGCGCTTTTCCTTCGTTGTATTCTTTCGCACCTTTAATAACCAACGCCGGCATATACGCGTAGACGGCTGCCGTTTTCGGCGACATATAATAGAGCCACGAATCGACAAAGGTTTTCGCCGTAATCGGCGTACCGTCGCTCCACGTCGTTTTACGCAGATGGAACGTCACAACGGTGTTGTCCGCACTGCGCTCCCAGCTTTCCGCAACGCCCGGAACGGCTTCGCATGTTTTAACGTCGTAGCCGACAAGCCCTTCGAACAGCGCCAAATAAATACGATGTTCGGGCACGCCTTCGATCTGCGTCGGGTCGATCGACTGCGGTTCGGCACCGTTGCTGACAGTAAACTCGGCACCTGAAGCGCTTTTCTTACCGCACGCCGAAAAACACAGCACGGCGGCACAGAGCGCAAGAACCCATACCGATAGCTTTTTCATATAACCTCCATAAAAACTTTTGCAGGATGTTTCAACATCCGAAAAAGTTTTTAGCCGTGCGCGTGAGCGCACACGTTCAATAGTCGAGTTTGCAAATGGGGTGTATTGTACTCATACGATTTTTATCGGAACGATACATATACACGACTTCTGCAAACATCCGAGCAAACTCGAGATAAAAAGTGACGGCGATATTTCAGACGGCGCTTTTTATCGTACCTCCATAAAAACTTTTGCGAATGTATTGTACAAAGTATTCGGTTAAATGTCGAGAAAAAAATGCTCTCCGTCGGATTTTTTGAAATGCGAAATTCGTGCGGCCATATCGGCCGGTATATAACGATTTTTCTTTTTACGCTATATTCTACCTAATGAACGATTACATCGGATTCGATATCGGCGGAACGAAATGCGCGGTCGTCGCCGCACGTGCTGACTGGGCGAACGATGCGTGTACGATTGTCGCACGGAAGCAGATCGCGACCGAACGCGTGCCGTGGCAAAAAACGCTCGACGCGCTTATCGCTGCGGCAAAAAGCATCATCGCCGAATATTCGCTGCATCCGGCGGCGGCAGGCATCAGCTGCGGCGGCCCGCTCGACGAAAAAGCGGGGCTTGTCATGTCACCGCCGAATCTTCCCGGCTGGGATGCGGTTCCCGTCACGGAGTATATTTCCGAACGGCTTTCCGTTCCCGCATTTTTGCAAAACGATGCAAACGCGTGTACCGTCGCCGAGTGGAAATTCGGTGCGGGAAAAGGTACGCGCAACCTCATATTTTTGACCTTCGGAACGGGACTCGGAGCAGGGCTCATCCTCGACGGCCGGCTCTACGAAGGTGCGAACGGACTCGCAGGAGAAGCAGGGCATATCAGGCTCGCCGAAAACGGCCCGCTCGGTTACGGAAAGTTCGGATCGTTTGAAGGATTTTGTTCCGGAGGCGGCATCGCGCGTCTCGGTCGATCGATGGTGTCGGATGCAAAAAAATCGGGCGAACGATCGGTACTGCTCGCCGTGCCGGACGAAACACTCACGGCAAAAACGATCGCAGAAGCTGCCGATTCGGGAGACAAGCTCGCACGGCGCATCTACGCGCGCTCCGGAGAATACCTCGGACGCGGACTCGCGCTTTTAATCGATTTATTAAATCCCGAATGCATCATCATCGGAAGCATATTTGCGCGCTCTGAAAATCTTTTGCGCCCTTCGATGGAGCTCGCCGTAGAAAGAGAAGCGCTCGAAGTTCCGCGAAAAAGCTGCCGCATCGTACCCGCCGCGCTCGGAAACGCCATCGGCGATTATGCGGCGATTGCAGCCGCTTGCAAAAACGGATAAACGGCGTTTTCGTAGGGAATTTATAATACCCCGGCACGGAATACCGGGGTAAATTGATTAAATCACAAAATGCGAATTCGACACATTTATTTTTTCGTCAAAACGGAAACGCCCGTATCATAGTAGGCGGGACTGACCTTTTCACCGTTCAGCACTTTCGCCGCGCTCTTCATACCTTCGTATCCCATCACGTCGGGGTTTTGCGCCATCGTCGCAACAAGAGAACCGCGCTGAATCAAATTCATGATCATATCGGATTTATCGAAACCGACACCGACCGCCGCACCGTTCGACTCGGCGATTGCGCTTCCGACACCGACCGTCGAACCTTCGTTCGCACCGAAAAGACCGACGCAGCCTTGAGCGATAAAATTCGACGCAGCATCTTTCGAACGCGCGGCGTCTCCTTCGCAATACTGCGTTGCGAGGATTTTGAACTGCGTTCCGGCAAATGCACTGCGGAATCCGTTTTCGCGGTCGAGCGTCGACGTCGTTGCGGCATTCGTGTTGATAATACCGATCGAGCCCGACGTAATTCCTTTTGCCGAAAGCGCTTTGATAAGTTCTTTGCCCGCCGTTACGCCTGCAGCTTTGTTGTCCGTCGCGAGCGTCTGCTCTCCGGGGAATTTTGCAGGGCTGTCGACATAGATAATCTTAACGCCCGCAGCGACCGCTTCTTTCAACGCGGATTGTACCGCCGTCGGACCGTTTGCCGCAAGCAGGATAACATTCGCACCGTCGGCGACCGCATTGTTGATGCACTCGATCTGTTTGTTATCGTCTTTTACATCGGGAGCAAGCCACTTGTACGTGATGCCGCCGATCTCTTTTACCGCCTTTTCGCAGCCCTGATTGACATTGACCCAGTGCTGGTCCATTTGATCCATCGTGATCAAATAAACTTTTTTCGAACCCGTATCTTGTGTGCCGTTCGCAAACACGGATCCCGCCAAAACAAGCGCCGCGATAATAAAGGTAATACCTTTTTTCATAATTTCCTCCTATGATAATTAATAATATATTTCCTGCATTTTATACAGCAGAATTCTTTGCCGCTTTTTTGCCGGCATGACGACCGGTACGCACGATGATGTCGAGCAATACCGAAAGGATAACGATAATGCCGATAACGATATTTCTGATCGCGACCGGCGCACCCGCAAACTGCAATCCGTTTTGCAGTACGCCCCAAATCGAAGCGCCGATAACCGTACCGAACAAAAGCCCTTGTCCTCCGAGCGTCGACACGCCTCCGATAACGGACGCTGCGACCGCATACAATTCGTATGAATTGCCGCTGTCCATCGTCCCCATACCGCTCGTCGCACACGTAATAAGGCCGACGACGCACGAAACGAATGACGACACGAGATAGGCTTTCAGCGTCGTCGAAACGATGTTGACGCCCGAAAGACGCGCGGCTTCGACATTCGATCCGATCGCGTAGATATGCCGGCCTGTCCGCGTCCGCGTCAATACAAAATTAAACGCAAACCACAACGCGATCGCTATCCAAATCGTATTGTAAAAACCGAGCGTCTTTCCGTAATAGAAAAAATTGCGGAAGCCTTCCGCCGCTTCTCCGATCGAATCGGTATTGTAGTTGCCGTTCGCGATCTGTGCGACGCCGCGCGCAATCGTCATCGTACCGAGCGTCGCAATAAACGGCGGCAGCTTACACAGCGCGACGAGCAGTCCGTTCGCAGCTCCTATGACAAGGCAGCACACGAGCGTAATCGCAACCGAAACCCACGGATTCGTTCCTTTCGTCATAAGCGTTGCGCTTATCATACAACTCATGCCGATGAGTGAACCTATTGACAAATCGATATTTCCGGTAATGAGCACATAGGACTGCCCTATACCGATGAGCAGTATCGGTGCAATTTGACGCAAAAGATTTCCGACGTTGCGGCTGCTGAAAAATACAGGGTTTACGATGCCGAACGCGATACTCAGCACGATAAGCCCCGCCGTAACGGTAAGCACTTGTCCCATGCCGCGGATCTCAAAAAGCCGCTTTACGGGATTTTGTTTTTGTATTTCACTCATACCGCTTTTGCCTCTTTTTCGCTTTTTTTATTAAGAAAACGTGTCGCAAGATATAATATTTTTTCCTGCGTCGCTTCCGATGCAGGCATCTCTCCGGTAACCCGTCCTTCACACAGAACGACGATTCTGTCGGCGATTCCTAAAATTTCGGGAAGTTCGCTCGACACGAATACGACGCCCTTTCCTTCCTGTTTGAGTTTGTTCATCAGATTGTATATTTCGACTTTTGCCGCCACGTCGATGCCGCGAGTCGGCTCGTCGAATATGATAACACGGCTTTCGCGCAACAGCCACTTTGCAACGACAAGCTTTTGCTGGTTGCCGCCGGAAAGGGATGCCGCATCTTTATCGCCGCCTGCCATCTTCAGCGACAGCCGCTTTACCGCGTTTTCAAGCATCGCCGCTTCTTTTTTTCGGTCGATTATGCCGAATCGGTTGCACAAAATATCGAGGTTCGGCAGCGCGATGTTTTCTTTGATCGAAAGCTTCGTACACAGTCCGTCTTTTTTTCGATCTTCGGGAGCGAGCACGACGCCCTGCCTGATCGCATCGGTCGGACAGTTGACGAAAATTTCTTTGCCGTCGAGTTCGATCGTTCCGCCGTCTTTCGCGTCGACGCCGAACAGCGCACGCGTCGATTCCGTTCGCCCCGCCCCCATAAGCCCCGCGATGCCGAGGATTTCGCCTTCGTATACGTCGAACGATACGTCGCGCACCATTTTACCCGACGAAAGATTTTTAATTGAAAATATTTTTTTGCCTTTCGGCGTCGATATGCGCGGGAACTTTTCTTTGACTTCGCGACCGACCATATTTTTAATAATTTCATCCATCCGCATATCTTTGAATTCGCCGCGTATGATGAATTTTCCGTCGCGCATGATCGTCACGCGATCGGCAATATCCTGCAGCTCTTCGAGACGGTGCGATATATAGATAATGCCGACACCCTTTTCTTTCAATGATTTAATAATGCCGAAGAGCCGATCGATCTCTTTGCTCGTCAACGCGGATGTCGGTTCGTCCATAATCAAAATCTTCGCATTTGTATGAAACGCTTTTGCGATTTCGACCATCTGCTGTTTCGACACTTGAAGATTTCCGACGATCGTATCCGGCGTAATGTCGTCCATTTGCAGTTCGTCGAGCACTTCCTGCGTGCGTTTTTTCATCTCGCGTTCGTTGAGCACGGAACCCCTACACAGTTCCCGCCCCAAAAAAATATTCTGCGCAACCGTCAGATGCCCGCACATATTGAGCTCCTGATGGATGATCGTAACGCCGAGCTCCTGCGCTTTTTTCGGCGAAAGATGTATCTCGACGTCTTTGCCGAAAAGCTTCATGCTGCCTTCGTCGCGCGTGTAAACACCGGAGATGATTTTGACGAGCGTCGATTTTCCCGCGCCGTTTTCTCCGAGCAGCGCCATCACTTCGCCTTCGCACAATTCGAACGACACATCGTTGAGCGCATGCACGCCGAAAAACGATTTGTAGATATGCCGCATATCCACAATTACTTTTTTATCCATACACAGTCCCTCGTTCTTTAAAACGATCTCCTGTTTTATGAAACCGTTCTCATAAATTATACGACCTCATTTTCGAAAAGTCAAAGATTTTTTTCCGCACCTTACCCATTCGAATTCGGCGGCTACCGATGCAGCGCTCTGTACAATTCCACCAATATGTCTCGGTTATCGGCCGACGTGTAATCGACGGGACAGCCCATCCTGCTGAAGGTCTTCATAAAGCGCAGGTAATATGCGGGATTGTCCGCAGGCGGCTCACCCCTTCTCCAATCCCACGTTTCGCGCTGCAAATCGAATACGTGGATCGCAGCGTTCCGAATCTCTTGCCCGTTTTGAATTGCAACGTTCCTCGCCATCGACAGCGCTTTTTCAAAAATCATCGGACTCATAACCGCCGATCCGATCGACAAATACACGCCGTTTTGCAAACCGCTCACCGATGCAACATAGCGTAAAAAATCGACTTCCGCCGTCCTCCCGATCGCAGCTCCCTTATTCGCTTTGTGCGTATAGATGATATCGTGGCCGAACATCGGATGATCGGTAAACGGCACGCCGTTTTCATAGCAGGCAGCCTGCACGCTGAAACGCTTATACGGATGCGCTATCGCCAAAAAGCGCCCGTCCGGCAGATCGAGGGAACGTATTTCATCGAGAAAATCGGCGGCGGCGGCGCGTTTTGAAAGCGGAGCGTTTTTATCGCAGACGACAGTTTCGAGCTCTTCTGCCGACGGAATATCGATGCCGCCTTTCGAAATCATTTTGCCGACGGCTTCTCCGTAACCGAGTCCTTCGTATGCGCCTGCGGCGATCGCCGCATTGATCGAAAAACCCGTCTCCTGCCACGTGCCGAATTGCCCCAGCGCGACGTTCGCACGGACGTCTTCGCTGCTTTGTCCCTGAAACGAAAATTCCCAATCGTGGATGACGCCGGCGCCGTTCGTCGCAAGGTGCGTAAACCATCCTTCCGCAACGAATTTCGAAAGCAGCAGGCCGAGCCCGTTTTTGATCGCGTGCGCCCCGAATGCACACATACGGGAAGCGCCCGCCTCTTTCGCTTTCCGCAGTTCGTCGGCAATTTGTTCGGCGCGAAGGCGCAGTTCAGGCGAGGCTTTGCTTTTATACGTTTTTTCATCGACGTAATCGTGCTCGATGAAAACTTTGTTTTTCCTTTCCGACAGCGGGAAATAGCGCATCTCCGACCTGTCGAACAATCGCATCGCAGCCATAACATTCCTTATTAAAATTTATTAACCGATGAAAATATCGCCCCGCCCCGTAAAATCGTACACCGATCCACCGATTACGCCCTGCCGTAAATGCGGCGTATCTGCGAAAAATCGGGAATCAATACGTCCGCCCCCGCAAGCACGAGGCGCGCTCTCTTTGCCCGATTGACGCCGAAGCGCTGTTTTTCGTCGGACAAAACGCCGACTGCAAAAAATCCGTTTTCGTGCGCTTCGCGCATTTCGACCGGCCCGTCGCCGAAAACCGCACAGCTTTCCGGACGAATACCCTGCTCTGCAAGCTCTTTAATAATTTTTTGAATGACGATTTTTTTCGGATCGTTTTTAGGATCGCCGACCGAACCGCAGATGCCTCCGGTAAACAGATGTGCATAACCGAGCCGTTCCGCTTCGCGCACGACGTCGTCGTGATCGCTGCCGCTTGCCAAATACAATTTCGTTCCCGCTTCAAAAAGCGTTTGCAAAAAATCCCGAGCTCCTTTTATCGTTACGTCGTCGGTGTTCAATTCACCGCGGCTCAGCGCATCGACTTTTTCCTGCATCGATTGTTTTAAGCGCCGGACAAATATCGCTTTGTAATCCTCCGCCGAGCGGACGGTTTTTACAAGCCCGTATTTTTCTATGATCGGGATGAGCAGCTGCATTTGAATGATCGTTTGAATACCGGTCGTTTTATCGATAAGCTCTTTGACGTCCGCCGTAATACGCTTCCGAAGCTCTTCATCCGCGCTCGCATCCTGCGTCACCGCTTCGACCATGACGGCTTCCATGACACTTTCCCAGCCCTGCCGAAGCACGCTGATCGTTCCGTCGTGATCGAAGATCGCAACCTGCGGATAGATGCGGCGATTTTCGAATGCCGCCTCGTCAATGATTTCGATGTGCGAATCGGGAAGCGTGCGCGGCTTTTCCGCATAACTCGCAATTTCAGGATGATAGCGAAACATCGCATTGTGCGCGACGGAACGCATATCCAAAAGCGAAGGATGTCCCGTCCGATACAGCGTCAAAACGCTTGCCGATGCGCCGAGGTTTGCGGCATCGACGGCATCGAAAAACGAAAGCCCCGAAACAAGGGCGGCGGCCATCGAAGCGATAAACGCATCCCCCGCTCCGACCGTATCGATCGGCTGCGTAAAATCTATGCCGAGCGCGCGGCGGCTTTTGCCGTCCTGCACTGCGAGCGCGCCTTCTTTTCCGAGCGTTACGGCGACGGGTCGGTTCCAACGCGCCGAAAGAGAGGCGGCGGCTTTTTCGACCGAGCGTTCGCTTCCGGTTTTTCCGTTATAATACGAGAGCGTTTCGCGCTCGTTCATCTTATAGATGACGTTTTCATAGCTTCCGATGCGATGCCGCGTATCGACGAGCCACACGATTTGCCCCGCAGTCGAAGCGATCCGCTTATTGAGTTCGCGTATAAAATAATCGTTCGTCAAACCGGAAAGCAGCTGTTCGTTTACGATGATGCAGCGGTATTCGGAAAGCGACGCATCGAGTTTTTCGAGCAGCTCGTTTTGCGTCGCTTCGGAAACAAGATTGAAGTTTCCCAAATCGAAACGGGGCAGCTCTCTTCCGTCTTTGATGATTTTATGGTACATGTTCGTCTGCCAGTCCGTTTTTTGCAGCACGATACCGCGAGTCGAAATCCCGCGTTCTTTGCACAGCGCTTCCAAAATCGCACTTTCGGCATCAGAACCCGAAATGCCGTAGAGATCGACGTTTCCGACTCCGAGCGTTCGAAGCGTTTCGGCAACGTTTGCCGCGCCTCCGAGATAATACTCGCTCGATTTTACCGATACCGTTTCGAGCCCCGTTTCTACGGAAATTTCGGATACCGCCGAATCGGTAAAATAATAATGATCGATACAGATATCGCCGATAACGGCAACGGATGCGGCTTCCAAAGCCGCTTTATCGAATTGATCCAAAAACGAAAGGGGCATATTTTTACCTTTTTTGAAACCGGTTTTATTAAATGATACGGCATGACCGTCCGTCTGTCAATAAAAAATTTTAAGTTATACAAAAAATTTAAAGTTGCAAAAGGACAAAATACGGTTGATAATAATCCTATGATTACCATCAACGATGTCGCACACATAGCAGGCGTATCGAAGTCGACCGTTTCCCGCGTTATGACGAATCCGTCCATCGTCAAAGCGGAAACGAGAGAAAAAGTGCAGCGCGTCATCCGCAAAAAAAATTACGTACCCAGTACGATTGCACAAAACCTCAGCGGTACGCCGACAAAGACCGTCGGCATCGTCATCAACGAAATGGCGAATTTCTTTTTCGTCGAAATCCTTGAAGGAGTCGACCGCGTGCTCTCCGCAAACGGATATTCGCTTGAAATCCATTCGTCGCAGTGGATCGCCGAAAAAGAGAGCGCGCAGATACGCTCGCTCATCAGCAAACGTGCGAACGGCGTGCTGCTCGCCCCGCTTTCGAGTTCGAGCAAGAGTATCAATATACTGCTGAAAGCGAAGATACCGCTCGTCGTATTCAACTGCATCCCCGATTCGCGCCGCTGCCCCTACGTCGCCTCCGACAATTTCGCAGGCGGAAAACTCGCGGGTGAATACATGAACACCCTCGGCGCAAAGCAGCACATCGTCGTGTCGGGCTTCGAACACCAAACGATTACGGACAGAGTAAACGGATGTCTGGCCGCGCTGAAAGCGAAGCGCGTCGTCCGTTATGAACACGTAAGCACATTTGAAGACGGAGAAAATCTCGTTCCGATTTTAATAAAAAACAATCGAATCGATACGGTAAAAACCGCGCTCTTTATCACGAACGACAACGTTGCAATCGGAACCTTGCATAAACTGATCGAAAGCGGAATACGCGTTCCCGAACAGGTTTCCGTCATCGGCTATGACGACATAAAACTCGCAAAACTGTGCAAAGTTGCGCTGACGACCGTTTCGCAAAATGCATTCCGGCTCGGAGAAGCCGCTGCAGAAAAGCTCCTCGACATCATTTCACAAAAAGACGTGCCGACGGGTACCGTGTACGCGCCGTCGATGATCGTACGGGAGTCGAGCAGATGAAAAAACGCACCGCACTTGCAATCGATATCGGAGGCTCAAAACTCTTTGTCGGGATCGTAGACGAAACGGGACAGATTCTCGCTGAACGTAAAATGCAATTTCAGTCGGTCAGCCGGCAGATCATCCTCGATTCGATCCGGCAGCTCTGTATGCCGCTTGCCGAAATGTTTGCGCCCGACCGTATCGGCGTAAGCATTCCGGGACTTGCCGACCCGAAAACGGGTGTTTGGAAAGAAGCGGTTTTTTCAAAAGTACGGGACTTTCCCATCGCGGAAAATTTGGCGGCACTGTTCGCTCTGCCCGTGTTTATCGATAACGATGCGAACAACTGCGCATGTGCGGAAAAAATATTCGGCTGTGCAAAAACCGTCGACGATTTTATTTGGCTCACGATAAGCAACGGCTGCGGTGCCGGTATCTTTCTCAACGGACAACTCTTTTCGGGAGCGGCAGGCAACGCGGGAGAACTTGGACATGTGTGCGTCACCGACGAAGATTTTCTTTGTCCGTGCGGAAACAGAGGCTGCCTTGAATCGGTCGCTGCGGGGCCGGGAATCGTTAGAAGATATGAAGCCGCCGTCACGGCTCGAAAGCCTTCGCTTTCAGCTAAAACAATTGCACACATGGCGGAAGCGGGCGATGCGGCGGCGCGCGCCGTATATGAAAAAACAGGTGTCTATATCGGTAAGGCAATCGCCGCCGCGGTAAACATACTCAACGTTCCGCTCGTCGTTCTTGGATGCGGAATCGGTATGGACAGCAGTCTCTACATCGCCGCGCTCAAAAAGACGGTCGACGAACACCTATACGCGACGGCAAATAAAAATCTGACGATAGTTTCGACGGCGCTCGGCTACAATGCGTCGCTGCTCGGCGCCGCGGCAACGGCATTTATCCGCGGCTCAAAAATACCGTTCAAATAGCGATGCGTATGCAGCGGAGATCGCCGATACATACTTACGACGCAAATATCTTTTTTACGTAATGTTTTCAAAGCATGGAAGACGTAGCATCAATTTACTCAAAGAGTTCCGTCGCTTCGAGCAGCCGCGCGACTTTTTCCGCGTCTTCATCGAGCCGCCTGTCGTCGACGAGCGGAGCGGAGACGGCGCGGACTTCGGCATACACTCGCTGCGTAAATTCGCCGAACTCCGAAGCGCCTATCAAATCGACCGCTTGGCACACTGCGAGTATGTGTACGGCGTATTGCAGATAGATGAGATCGATTTGGTCACGCAGTTTTCGTGCCGAAATCGTCCCCATGGAAACCTTATCCTGATTGAGCGCTTCCGTCGGGCTCGACTGAATACTCATCGCCGTACAGCAATGCTGCACTTCCGCACGGATTGCCGACATCGTGATCTGCGCCGCCTTAAAGCCGAAGCGCAGTCCCGCACGTTCGTCGGTATCGTCGGTAAACGGGATCAGGTTTTCCGTAAGATTGTTGAATTTTCCGTCGATTATGATCTCCGCCTGTTTATCCGCCAAATCGCTGATGTTCGCAAGCGCGATACGCAGGTAATCGCAGGCGGCGCAGATGTGCCCGCCGTAAAAATTGCCGGTGTTGTAGAGCTCTCCCGTATCGACGTTGACGAGAGGATTGTCGTTCGCGGAGTTGAGCTCTTCTTCGATCCACTGCCTGGCAATCCGAAGCGTGTCGCGCAGGACGCCGTTTATCTGCGGAGCGCAGCGAATCGAATAACGATCCTGAATTTTGACAAAGCGCCTTTCAAACTGCGCGTCGCCGATGGAGCCGATGCGTTCGAGCAGGTCTTCGTATCGATACACGCGCTTCGAGTTTTTTACGATATCGTAAATATAGCCCGCGCTTTCGATCTGTCCCGCGTGATTTTTCATCTCCGCGACTTTTTTTCGGAAGGGCACTTCGTTGCCGCGCACGATCTCCGCAGTCGCTGCGGTGACGAAATCGCAGATATTCGCAAGCCTCCGCGCGCGTTTCCATGAAAGGGAGGCGACGGCCGTCATCACCGACGTACCGTTCATGATCGCAAGTCCTTCTTTCGCCGCGAGCGGAAGAGGAGCGATTCCTTCGGCTTTGAGCGCGTCAATCGCCGGAACGATTTTCCCTTTGTAATACGCTTCGCGCTCTCCCATGACGACGGCAGCCACATAGGACAGCGGCGTCAAATCACCCGATGCGCCGACCGATCCCAGTTCGGGGATCACGGGAACGATATCTTTGTCGAGCAGGGTTTTGAGCATTTCGGCGAGGGCGACTCTGATCGCCGAATGCCCGCCTTTTACGTCGGAGTTCAATCGGCACAGTACGACGGCGCGTCCTTCTTCGTGCGAAAATTTTTTACCGAGCCCGATGCCGTGAAAGCGCACGATGGATTTTTGCAGCTCTGCCGCGCGTGAAGGATTGATTTGGTTTCCGCACGAATCGCCGAAACCCGTCGTTACGCCGTATGTCGGAAAACCCTTTGCGATATACTCTTCGAGAAATTTGCGCGATCGGCGGAGCGTTTCGAAAAACGCGTCGTCCTCCGGAAACGAAACCGCACTTTTACCGTATGCAACGGCACACACGCCGTCGATTGTAAGATGCTCGCCGTCAATCGTTATCGTTTTCATCATTGTATTCCCTTGTTTGAATTACTGTATAGTATATTGCACCGATACACAAGCTGACGAATACGCAATATACTTTTATTTGAAGGTTAAAACGAAACGCTGAAATAGCGCGTCCCGTTTAATTTCGAGTTTTCTAAAGTATGCAGAGGCCGCGCAGCGATTTTACTTTTTATCGGAAGTCAAGTTCACAAGCCAACGTTCTTTTTTGAGCCAAAAATGCGCGATGACGGCTTTGACCGCATCGGAGGTTTTAACGATCGCATACATCGCAACGGGACCGAGTGCGGTAAAGCGTACTAAAAGAAAGATGCCGCCTACAAAAAGAATATTGGCAATAGTATCGCAGATAACACCCATCGTCGTATCGCCTCCGGTGCGTGAAATCGCATACTGTGCGTTTAAATATGCCCAAAGCGGAAGGTATGCAGCTGCGGTGATAATAAGACCGCGTGCAATAGTTTGAGAACCGCCGCTTAAATTTTTAAACACAAAGGGGATTAAACCTACCGTACAAAATCCGGCTGCCATAAATATAAAGCCGAAGAGTACGGAGCCGGACAGTATCCAATTTTTATATTTTTTTGCTTCTTGAAGTCTGCCCGCCCCCAGTTCCTGTCCCAATATAACCGACGAAGCGGTTACGATTCCTGAAAAACAGATAAAGAAGAGATTTGCAATCGCAAAACCCGCCGACATACCGGAGACGACTTCCGCTCCTCCGCGCGTATTGTACAAAGCGGTTGAAACGGCTTCCGCTAAAGCCCATGTCAGCTCCGAATATAAAATCATAGTCGATTTTTTGATAATTGTTCCGAACAGCCGCACTTTTATGTTGAAGAGTTTGAATATATTGAAAAGAAACGGCGGCTTTTTTACGACAACATACGCAATAAACAATATCAGCTCCGCCGCTCGCGCAATGACTGTTGCGATTCCGGCTCCTTCAACTTCAAGACGCGGAAAACCGAGGTTTCCGAAAATAAAAACCCAATTAAAGAATGTATTTACAAGTGTTGCAATAACTGAGATAACCAACGGAGGGCGGACGATTTCGATTTCGCGCAAAGAAGAAGCAAGCGATTGTGAAAACACCATCGGTATCCATGAAAGTGCAACCGCGCGCGAGTACCGTACGGCCTGATCGATAATCGGCTCCGCATCGGTGTTCACCGTCAGCATAAGACGGAACAAACCTCGCGGTGCAATCAAACCGATAATCGTAAACGCAAGTCCCGCCGTACCGGTGAGCAAAAGTTTAAAGCGCAGGCTTTGCTGCATGCCTTCACCGTCTTTTGCTCCTCTGAATTGCGACATAAAAATACCGCCTGCAGAGCAAAGGGTATTTACGAGGATGATAAAGACAAAGATAATCATCCCTGCGGTATTTACGCCGGCCATTTTTATATCGCCGAGTCCGGCAACCATAAAATTGTCGATCAGCGAAACAAAGCTTTGTACAAAAAGCTGCGCCATGACCGGCAGTGCAATCGAAAGCGCGCGAGTGTAAAAATGCGTCGTGCCGAAGCAGGTATGTTTTGACATATAATTCCTCTGAGAAAACATTCGGCGTATTATAGTGACTTTGATCGATTGCGTTAAGTGTCCGACAAATATCGGATTTTATTAAGAGATAGTATCTGCAAAATACGATCTGTTCGGAAGCGACGTGAAAGCCCTGTACTTGCTCGACAACGAATTGAAAGCGCGCGCTTATGCGCCGCCGTCGCTCACATTGTAAAAATTATTAACCTGCGAAAGGGAAGCATCAACAACCCCGACGCAAGCGTCGGGGTATTAAACCATCCGCACGAATAAGGGCGCGGGAAAAAGAAACCGTCGTTGTCGTTTCCCCGCAAACCTCTTTATGTCCCTTTAGCGTTCGATTTTTTTAACACGCGCAACGTGTTGACGCCGTCGGATGAGAACCGTGCGCAAACAAGATGCGGCGAGTGCTCCGGTACAGTCGGCAATCCAATCGTATACGGAAGCGTCGCGGCCGGGAACAAACATTTGGTGAATTTCATCGCTTGCCCCGTAACAGGCGGCGGCGATGCACACGATCAAAACGCATACGGCAGGCTTTGCCTTCCACATATCGCTGCCGAACCAATACGAAAAAGCGAACGCAAAGCACCCGAACGCGAGCGCATGCAAAACTTTATCCATGCCCGGAAACACTACCGAATCGGGCAGCGGCAGTTTCGAGCGCGATGAAAGCATAAAAATAGAAAGTGCGACGACAATCGACATACAGCGCATACAATAAACGAAGCGTTTTTCGCTTGGCATTAGAGAACCTCCGTCGTACAACGATTTTAAAACCGCTGCGTTGTACGCGACAGTATAACGGAGGAAAGAGAATGATTACAATATGCCGTCTGAAGTTTAAAACAAAAGAGGCTGCTTTGCATACGCTGCAAAACAGCCCTTGAGATGTTACATACATCGCTTGACGTAAATCGAACTTTGTTATACTAAAAAGCTGGGCGTACGGAGGCTCGCATGCGAAGAAAAGACAGAGAAGTGACCGATATCCGGCAAATCGAAAGCATCATCGAAAAAGCGAAGGTCGTGCATATCGGCATGATCGACGACGGCGTGCCCTACGTCGTACCGATGCAGTACGGTTATGTTTTTACCGACGGAGCGCTGACGCTCTATCTGCACAGCGCAAAAGAAGGGCGTAAAATCGATTGCATTAAAAAAAATCCGAACGTTTTTATCGAACTCGAAACGGACATTGCTCTGATTTCAGGGGGCGACATTCCGTGCAAATACAGTTCCGCGTATGCGAGCGTTATGGGCGACGGTACGGCCGAAATCGTCGAAAACCCAAAGGAAAAGGTGTTCGGTTTGGAGTCGATTATGAAAACGCAAACCGGCAAAGCTTTTACCGTATCGGAGCGGATGGCGGCGGCGGTGAGCGTCATAAAGATTTCCGTTCCCCGCGTGACGGCAAAGAGCCGGTCGAGCGAAGCGCCGAAAGACGTACGGCAGGAAAACGGTGCGATAAAAAGCGGCGATGTGGAAAGCGCTGTGTCCGAAAACAGGGTATCCGAACGAGCTGCATCGGAAATCGAAAAGCCGGAGATGGAACAGCAAAACGGCAAAAAATCCGATCCGAAGCAAACGACGTATCTATTGGTTTTCAATCAAAACGGAAATGAAACGCCGGTGGCGCTGTTTGAAAACATCGACGAAGCGAAAAAGAGTCTTCGATCCGTTCCCGGTTATGCGATGAGCGAAGAACGGGACGGCGATTTTTGCGACGTGCGCGAAACGCTGCGCCCCAAACTGCTCCCCGATTATACCGAAATCGAATACAACGGCAAGTGCATACCGCTCAGCCGTTTTATGTTTCCGAATACGGAAGACGTGGAAATCATCTGGCGGGAAATTCCGAATATGGAAAAAGCAAATCGAGGACTTGCGGCAGGATATACGCGCGTGGACGCATACGTTATCGACAATGCGGAAGTAAAAGCGTATATCGAAAAGCGGGAGCGCACATACGAACGCGCAAAAATTTTGCTTGAACGACAAGGCTGCGAAGTTGACAGGTCGTTTTTCGGTTCCGAAGACGGAGAAGCGATCGTGTATAAAAAAAAGGGAGAAAGCGATTGGCATTTTTTAATGCACATGGATCCCTCTTTCGTCGACGACGCCCCCGACGGTGAAAAAGATTTCGAACGCTGGCTGGAAGAGGATATGCAATAATTTTTTGCATATCAAAACTTCTCACTTAAAAATTACTGTATAATAATTATTCTCTATAATAAAACGGCGGCGGTGAAAAGCACATATACCGCCGTTGCCGAAAGCCGAATCATCTATTGTTTCATATTGTAAAACCGTATTTTTAGTATGTAAAACCGTAAATTTTTATTTTCGTTGACAGCTGAAAATTCACCTCCTATCATAAAATCAAAAGGCTTATAAAAAGTTTTTACAGGAGGTCGATAAAAAGCGCCGTCTAAAATATCGCCGTCGCTTTTTATCTCGAGTTTGCGCGGATGTTTGCAGAAAACGTGTATACGTATCATTTCAATAAAAATCGTATGTGTACGATAACACCGTATTTTGCAAACTCGATTATTGAACGTGTGCGCTCACGCGCACGACTAAAAACTTTTTCGGAAATTGATATTTCCTGAAAAAGTTTTTACAGGAGGTTGCTATGTTACGAATACGGACTGCGAGCAGCAATAATGCCGATGCGGCTCTGGCAGGAAAGGAATGCGCACGGAAAGTAAAAGACGCGCTGCACGATCTGAAACTTGTATTTGTATACAGCGGCGTTTCGTATGATCAACAGGCGTTATTGAAAGCGATCGGCGAAGAACTTCCGGGAGTGCCGTTGATCGGAAACACGTCGTTTTCCGGCGTCGTCACGCAAGACGGGTTTGTTACCGGCGAAAAAGGCTTTGTCGGAATCATGGCGCTGTCGGATACCGATTTGACGGTCGGAACGGCGGGCTTGGCAAAGAGCGGAAGTGCGCGGGAAACGGGACGGAAATTGGCGGAAAAGGCGCTCGCCGCTGCCGGTAAAAAGGAAGCGCCCGCCTATATGTATATGGTCGCGCCTCCCGGCGAAGAAGAATACTATCTGAAAGGTGTTTCCGACGTTGTGGGAAGAGTACCGCTTTTCGGCGGCAGCGCGGCGGACAATACGCTCGCAGGCGAATGGAAGCTGTTTGCCGACAAAACGATAACCGGCGACGGTGCAGCCCTTGCTTTTTTCTATACGAAAGCCGCCTTTGCAAACAAATATACCGGCGGCTACAGTGAAACCGGTAAATACGGCGTTATTACCAAAATCGCAAAAGAGCGTACCCTCGTGGAAATCAACGGAAAACCGGCGCTTGACCAATACCGCGAATGGACGGGTGCGAGCACAAAAGATACGGAAGGCGGCAATCTGCTCGTGCGTTCCATTACGAATCCGCTCGGAGTAAAAGATCCCTTAGGCGATTTGATCGCGGTGCGTCACCCGATGAACGGCAATGCCGACGGTTCAATCGCAGTAGGAAACAATCTTGCGGTCGGAACGGCGATAGCCCTCCTCGAAAGCGATACGGACGGCTTAATAAAAGCCGTGAGTACGGCTCTTGCCGACTTAAAAGCGAAAATGAAAGGGCCGATAGCCGGTTTCCATTTGGTTCACTGCGGCGGCAGGCGGATCGGAATCGGAGAGCGGATAAACGAATTGACCGCAGCGATTAAAAAAGAGGCGGGAACGATTCCGTTTATCGTCGAATTTACGTTCGGCGAATACGGTTACGAAGACGACGGACGCAATACCTGCGGCGGCCTTATGCTGTCCTTTACGGCATTCGGTGAAAAGTGAGTTAACGAGAGGTAACAACTATGAAGATGATTATCAACGGAAAAAAGACCGACAGCGCGAGCGGTCAAACCTTTGACGTAATCGCGCCTGCGACCGGCAAAGTGATCGACAGTGTCCCGCGCGCAAACGAAAAAGATTTGGATGCGGCAATCGCTGCGGCCGTACGCGGACAAAAAGAATGGGCGAAAGTACCTGTTTTTAAACGCGCCGAAGTGTTGTATAAGTTCTTGAGCTTGGTGCAAAAATCGCACGAAGATTTGGCACGGCTTTTGTCGAGCGAAAACGGCAAACCCATAACCGAAGCAAGAGCCGAAATCGGAAACGTTACGATCGGCTTCAGCGGATTTATCGAGCGGGCAAAACACTTTTACGGCACGATCATTCCGCAGGGAACGGAAGCGGGACAGCAGACAACGATGCAGCTGGTGCTCAGAGAGCCGGTCGGCGTCGTCGTGTGCATCATTCCGTTCAATTTTCCGTGCGACCTGTTCGACCAAAAAGTCGCTCCGGCTTTGATGATGGGCAACTCCGCGCTCGTCCTGCCTTCATCCGACAATCCGTTGACATTGATGCGGCTGACGGAACTGCTCGTCGAAGCGGGCGTACCCGACGGTGCGATCCAGTGCGTTACGGCTCCCGGCTCCGTAAAAAGTTACGCCGTTTCCGACAAGCGGGTCGGCTTGGTTACGCTGACGGGAAGCACCGAAGTCGGAATCGATTCGGCGATAAAGGCGGCTGCAAACCTTACGCACACGGCGCTTGAATTGGGCGGAAACGACGCGTTCATCGTGCTGGACGACGGAGACGTCGATTTGGCGGTCGAAGAGCTCGTGTGGGGGCGCATGTACAATACCGGACAGGTATGCTGCGCAAGCAAGCGCTTTATCATTCACAATTCGCTGAAAGACGAATTCGCGAAAAAAACCGTTGCAAGAATAAAGCAGCTGAAATTCGGCGATCCTGCCGACGAAGATACGAAAATCGCCTGCCTTATCAGCGAAAAAGCGGCGATACAGGTTGAAAAGCAAGTGCAAAAAACCGTCGAACAGGGCGGCAAAATCGTTTTGGGCGGAAAACGCAACGGCGCTTTTTACGAACCGACGGTCATCACGGATGTTCCGAAAACGGCCGATGTCGCAAAAGACATGGAAATATTCGGTCCTGTCGTACCGATTATCGGATTCGATACCGATGCCGAAGCGATCGAAATCGCAAACAATTCCGTATTCGGTTTATCAAGCTGCGTATTTTCACGTGATCAAAAACGCTCGTTTAAAATCGCAAACGCGATGGAAGCGGGCGAAGCGGTTATCAACGGAGCGAGTTTTTATCGCTCGTTTGAAATGCCCTTCGGCGGGTGGAAGCACAGCGGCATCGGCACTGAAGGCGTCATGTCCACGTTCAACGAAATGACGAAGGTAAAAACCGTCGTGCTGAAAAATATTATTGAAGCGTAAAATAAAAAATTAAAAAAATTTATAAAAATTCCGAAAGGCGCTTTCGGATAAAATCCGCGAGCGCCTTTTTTATGAACGCCGTCTTACGGCACGTAGCCCATATTTTGAGAAATCTCCGCGGCGGTTTGTTTCAGGTATTCGACTATTTCGGGAATCCGCTCGTCGGTGAGTATGGTCGTGCTGCCGCTTGCGCTTATTGCCGCGATTATATCGCCCCGATAATCGTATACCGGCGCGCCGATACAGCGGTGTCCGATTTCGAATTCTTCGTTGTCGATCGCCCAGCCCCGCTGCCTGACCGAATCGATTTCTTTTTGCAGCGCTTCAATCGTCGTAATCGTATTCGGAGTAAAACGCGTGAATTCGGTTCTTCCCATAATCGATCGGAGCTGTGTGTTGGAATAATTTGCCAAAAGGCACTTGCCGAGCGAAGAACAGTATGCATGCATACGCAGTCCGATTTGCGAATACAATTTGATATTCGAAAATATATCCATCTTTTCGATATAAACTACTTTATCGCCTTCCAAAATGCCCAAATGCGACGTAAGCCCGAACTTTGCCGTAATCTGTGCGATGTACGGACGCACTTCCGTTTGCAGCTCCAAACTGTCGATATAATAGCTCACCGCTTCGATAAGCTTCAATCCGATTTTATATGTACCGTCTTCATTCTTTTTTAAATAACCGCGCTTGAGCAGCGTCGAAATAATGCGGTATGCCGTACTTTTATGCAGACCTACTTTTTCGGCGATTTTCGTCAGTACGGCGGAATTTTTATTTGCCGCTACCGCTTCGATGATATCCAATGCCCGTTCAATAGACTGAACACCGTAATCATTCGCCATCACGCACCCCCTTTAAATGTACGGTAAAGTATCCCTGCTGTTCAAGTACCTCGCACGCTTATCCTTAATGAACGGTTGACGATTGCCGTTTTTTTTATTATTTTAAATGAAGTTAGCGTAGTGCAATTTTTTGAAATTGCATAAAACTCAAACGTTTTTTAATACGAGGTTTATATGACAAAAGAATTGGAATCAAAATTAAATCTGTATCTTGCAAATCAGATGATCGATTATGTCAAAAAACATAATCTCCATTGGAACTTAAAGGGTACTCAGTTTTTTACCCTTCATGCAAAACTCGAAGAGTTGTACGACGAAGCGAACGACATCCTCGATGAAGTTGCCGAACGCATTCTCGCCCTCGGCGGCAATCCCGTTTCAAATATGAAAGAAGCGCTTGCGATGGCGACGATCAAAGAATTGGACGGCGGTCCGAAATCCGCCGACGAGACGATCCGCGCCCTCGTTTCCGACACCGACTATTGGATCAAAGATTCGAAAGAAATCGTCGAACTTGCGGAAAAAGAAGGCGACGGCGTGACGGCCGACATATTCAACGGTTTTACAAAAGAATATCAAAAATTGGCGTGGATGCTGAAAGCTTATAACAGCTGACAGCCTTCTCCGCTCGTATGCTGACAGTCATAAAAAAAACGCGGCGTTTGCTTTTTTGAAAGCGGCGCCGCGTTTTTTATTCGTACGGAGGATTTAATACCCCGTCGCTTTGCGTCGAAGTATGTCGATTCGTTCGCGTAAGATAACGTTATTTTCTGAAATTATCCAGCGCGCCGAACATACCGGTGAGCGATGCGCTTTCGATTTCGTGTCCGGAGATCGCATCTTTGAGCGCTTTGACGTCGCTGCCTGGGCGAAGATCGATCGTCGCGTCGAGCGCATAGAGGTAAAAGATATAGCGATGCGTACCGAACGGCGGCTGCGGCCCGTTGTAGCCGCTCGTACCCCAGCTCGTCTTTCCTTCTACGGCGCCGCGAGGAACGGCACCTTCCCCGATCGCCGTCGTCTCGGGCGGAATATTCCACAGCGTCCAATGATAAAATCCTCCCGCACACGGTGCGTCGGGATCGTGCATGATAAGGGCAAGGCTCTTTGCCCCGTTCGGCACCCCTTCGATTTTCAGCGGTGGAATGCGGTTCGCCCCCATTTTTGCAAATTCTTTCGGCAGTTTTTCGCCGTCGGCAAACGCCGTGCTTGTCAATTTCATAACGCGATGCCTCCACACATCATTGTATCGCAAGGATGCGGAAAGTCAACACGAACGATGACCGTGCGAGGTAATCCATATACCGCTCGCCGGTATAGTTTTTGCAAACCTTTACAGCGGTTTTGCAACGCTGCGATGCGGCATCCGTACCATACAACGCAAAGATTCCCGCGCCGCTTGCAATAAATACACACGCCCAAGGTCCCTCGTTTTACGCGCCGACCGCTGCGTTAATCAGCGTTTTTTCCGCTTTACCGAACCTTCAATTTTTTCGCGGAGTTTTCCTTTTTCGTCATCTCTTTTTCCGCCGTCTTTTTCGCTTTCGACCTTATATCCGCTTTTTGCTTTTCGTCCGATTGCATCCTATAGCTGATCCTGCATTGAACGGCCAAAAATAAAATAGCCGCGATAGAAAACCATTTAAAATCGTCGTAAAGTGCGAAAAAATCGTATAGACCGTGCAGCAGCGGCGCAAACAAAAGTGCGGCGATGTCGATCCGCATCCGCTTTACCGATCGAATAAACAAAGCGCTCAATCCCGCACACAAAGTATGCACCGCATCGCTCGTAAACATTCGCTCAAACAGCTGAACGTAGATGAGATGCGCACCTATCGTATTCGCCTGCTGCAAGTGCTGCAAAAAATAAATCGCCGATTCAAAACAGCCCAAACTCATACCGCAGATACACGCGCACATAAAAAACTTTCCGAGCGACAGCCGCTTTGACGGCAAAAACAACATGACGATCATTTTAATAAATTCTTCGATGAGTCCGTTAAACAAAATCGCGCGTAAAAGCTGCGTAATCCAATCATCGGAATGCAAAAACGGAATATCCGCCGCGTAAAACTGTAAAATCGAAATAGGCGCTACAGCCAACAAGCCGAGCAGCACCGCATACAGCATCGAGATTATCCCGACGCGACCGAAGCGGTGTATCGGCAAAAATATGATAAGGAGAGGAACAAAGCAAAGCGCAAGCGGCGCGTAGATATTCATATAAAAAGCATACTGCAAGTTATGGACTTTTGCAATTACAAGCAATATACTGACGGCATGACAACATCTCCTGATCCGGCATACATCCTCTTCGGCATAAAACATTCGGGAAAAACGACGCAAGGCCGTCTCCTCGCAAAAAAACTTTCTTTTCCCTTTGTCGATATCGATGAGATCATCACAAAGCAAACGGGTTTTACGCCGCGTCAAATATACTTCGATTACGGGCCGGAAAAATTCATGAGCGCCGAAGAAAAAATCTGCCGCGTGCTCGAAAAAAAATGTACCGGTAAAAAGATCGTCATCGCGACCGGCGGCGGTATATGCGACAACGCTCCGGCGCTGATGCGTTTGCGTGATTTGGGAATGTTTATTTTTCTCGAAGTTTCCGAAGAAATCGCATTCGACAGGATTCTGGAAAAGATAAAGTTCAACGACGACGGCTCGATCGCAAATCTGCCCGCATATATCGCGCGCAAAGAACCGAAAACCGAAGAAGAAGTGCGCGCTGTCTTTCACGACGTTTTTACCGAGCGGACGGCGCGCTATCGATCCTTTGTCGATACGATCGTTCCGCTCGACGCCGTTTCCGAAGAAGAAAATTTCAAAACGCTGTGCGGCGCGCTCGGCATAGTGTGACGCCGGCGGTCGTTCGGATTACCGCGATCAACCGCACCCGCCGCTGCAGCCTCCGCATCCTCCGTTGCAGCTCCTGCCGCAGCCGGACATCTCGGGCATGAGCTCTTCGTCCGTCGCTTCGCGCACGTCGACAACCTTAATATCGAATACGAGCGTCTTTCCCGCCAATTCGTGGTTACCGTCTACGGTAACGGTGTTGTCCGTGATATTTTGTATCGTCACCGTCATGGGACCGCCGGCAGTCTGAGCTTGAAATTTCATACCGACTTCAAGCGGAGATCCGTTGTCGAACTGATCGCGCGGCACTTCTATGTGCAGCTTCGGATCGTATTCGCCGTAACCGTCTTTCGGCAAAACCGTTACCGTAAACGCATCGCCGGGATTTTTGCCTTCAAGTTCCGCTTCGAGTCCCGGAATCAGATTGCCGTTTCCGTGCAGGTATTCGAAGGGAGCAAGCCCTGAAGACGAATCGATCAACACGCCGTCGGAATCTTTCAGCGTATAGTGTATTTTTACCATCCTGTTTTTTGCAATGCACATATTCGATTCCTCAATCCATATCCTGAACGACTTCCGTCACTTCCGGACACGCGTCTTTGAGATATCGCTCGACGCCCATTTTAAGCGTCATCATCGCCATGGGACAGCTGCCGCAGGCTCCGACCAATTTTAAATGAACGCGGTTCTGTTCATCCAAGGAAATATATTCCATATCGCCGCCGTCAGCCTGCAGCTGCGGGCGGAACATATCGAGCGCTTCTTTTATCGAAGCTTCAAGTCTTTCGTTTGCCATACGATCTCCTAGCGGTGCCGACGGGTTATCACCGAAAGCATGAGTTTATTAACCGATACTTTCAAACTTCGTCATTCAACCTAATACTATAAATATACTGTAATTTTATCGATTTGTGATTTTTTTCACAACGGTTTGAACCGGCGTATCGTAGTACAAAATACCGTACATCGCCGAAGCGGAGATAAGCTTTCGTCCGTAGTCGCGCGTTTCCGAATACGGAATCGTTTCAAGAAACAAATCGCTTGCCGTATGTCGGCCGAGTTCCAAATGCGAATTATTCATCCAGCGGCGTACCCGCCCGATTCCCGCATTGTATGCGAAAAATGCGGTGAGCGGCGAACCGTCGAGCCGCTTCGTAAGATATGCGAGATAATATGCGCCGAATTCGATATTCGTCGCAGGATCAAGCAAATTGTAATCGCTTCGTTTCAAGCGCATTGCGATTTCATCCGCCGTCAAATCCATGAGCTGCGTTAAACCGCGCGCGCCCGCTGCGCTTATGACATTATTGCTGAAAAAGCTTTCCGTGCGGATGAGCGCGTACAAAATCGCCTCGTCGATACCGAACGCTTCGCACGAAGCGGAAACCTCTTTCACATAATTGCGCGGGTATAAAAGCCGGTACGCGTCTTCGCCGAACGGCATATCGCTTTCCGCAGCCGTTTTTGCGACGATCCGAAGGCTCTGCGTATAATATTCGTCCGTACCCGACGCCCCTTTATTTAAAAAATCCGAAAGGGTAACGGCGCATTCGACACTTATCGCTTTACCTTCGGAAGTAAACGCAAGCCATTCGGGATAAATTTTTTCCGGCAATCCGAAAAGCGCATAACCCGCAAGCAGCCGCTCGGCGGCTTCGTCCTTTATAAAATTTTTATTAATTTTTGTTCGATACAGCGCAGCTTTCGCCTCTTCTCTGTCAAGATCGAGTTTTGCCGTCGCAAGCGCTTTATAATAAAGATCGCAATCGAGCGAAAGCACGCGACGAAACGCGTTATCGGCTTCCGTTCGCGGCTCGCCGGATGCAATCAAACCTTCCTGCACGAGCCGTCCGTAAAGATACGCAAAGCGGCCGACGGACACATCCGATGCGTAGCCGTCGATAGCGTCGTATACTTTTTTAAAATCGCTCCAGCGCGATTGCGAAAGGAGCAGCGGCGCAAAGAGCTCGAAAAAATCGTCGAAGTACGAAGGGTTGTCGATCTTTGCGCGATGGATTTTAAACACGTCTATCGAAGTATCGACCGAAACGCGCAGACTGGCGTTCAAGAGATACCACAGCGCATTGTCGTACTGCGCACCGGTCGGCGCACAGTCCATGGCACGGACAAAACGATCCGCCGCCGCCGCGTAATCGGAATCGGCTTTATCGTAGAGCCGGCCGGCATAAAAATACGCATTGTAGACGACGGCCGCATCGTTCTTTTCATGTGCCGCAATATCGCTGAAAATCTTCGCATTTTTTATATAGCTCGAGCTGCCGTAGAGACAGGCCTTTCCCATGTCCGAAACGATCTGCGCCGTAAGCGGCAGCGCCTTGCTTTTTACCGTGATATCGATAATGTCCGAAAAGCGCTCATACGCCGAATTGTAATTCGCATTATAGACGTCGATCCGAAAATTAATAATTTTGTTTTTCGCCGATTGAAGATTTTCAGTTACCGTTTCCTGATACAACCGATTCATCGAAAGCGTCATCGCCCTCGACGTGTACCATACGTACGCTTCGTCTTCAAAACGCCGGCTGTTCCTTTTAAATAACGCGTTCAATTTAATGCGGGCGATTTCGCTGCTGCACGACGCAACGTCGATCGGCTCCGTCAAAATGAGAATTTTCGAATACTCGCCCGCGTTTTCGTATTCGCGCAACGCGATCAAAAGCGCGTCTTCGTCGGTATAGTTTGCTAAAAGTTTTTCGCACGCCGAAAGCCGATCCTGCACCGAACCGAATTGTGTAAGTGCTTCGGCGCTGCGGCGGGCTGCGTAATACGAGCCTTTTTTCGCGCATCGCAAAAAAAGCTGGCGTGCCGCTTTTTCTTCGCCGTCCGCTTTTTTCCGAAGCGCGATATAATAATTCGCATCTTCTCCGTACAGCCTGCGAAGCGAATCGAAACCGCTTTCGCTGCAACCCGAAAAACCGACGGCAAAAGTGAAGAGCGTAAAACAGATTAATAATTTTAATAAACGAGAATTCCGCACAGCTTCTTTACAAGACGGCGATTACTCTACCGGAATGAGTATCGTCGTTCCCGAAATGATATAATCGGGATTTTTGATATTGTTGTACCGCGCGATCCGCGGATAGCGCCACGGATTTTTATAATACGCGTCGGCTATATCCCATAACGTATCGCCCCATTTGATGCGGTATGCAACGTCTCCCGTCGATTTCGGAGCAGGTGTGGGACGAACGGGCGCAACCGTTTCTGCACGCGGCGCAACGACGATTTCATCGGTCTTTGCAGGCAAAACCTCCGTCTCCTGCGGAAGAGCCTGCGTATCCCGCGGCGGCAAAACGACGGCGCCGCTTCCATGCGAAGCGCGCGATAAAAGCACATTGTATTTCGACGGTATCACAAACAAAATCAATATGGTTGCAATAACACAGATTAATGCGCACAACAGGCAGATAAGCACCGGCACTTTTGTCTTTCTTTTGATTGTTTTTTCCGATTGGTATTTCGTAGCGGTAGTCCCCTCTTTTGTTTGTATATCATCGGTTTCGTCGAATTGCAGATCATCGAGCGAATCGATATTCCATGTCGCAGTGTCGGTTTTTTTTGACGGCATATCGATACCGTCAAAAAAATCATCCGAAAACGCATCATCGCCGGATGCCGCGTCGGTATCCCGGGCATCGCTTTGCGCAGACGGAGCTTCATCGAACGACGGCAAGTCGGCCGCATCGAAGTGAAAGTCGTCGCTGTCGTCGACTGCAGGCGATTCTGCAGCTACAGTCGATTCTGCCGCATTGCTTTCACTCACCGCATTATCGGCAAGCGCAATGCCTGCGGAATCTTCTGCCGCCGATGAACCGACGGTACCGTCAAGCGCCTGTTCTGTCTGCCGCTCGGCGCCGGCCGTCGAAAGATCGATATCGCCAAAATCCGCATCGTACACGGTATCAAATGATTCCGCAGCGGAACCGCTTTCATCCGTTTCTTCCGTCGAAGAAATCTCAGGCGGCACGAACATATCGTCTGCCGGCAACATACCGGAGGTATCATTTGCCGCATCGGAAACATCCGAAGCAGACTCGGAAACCGGTTTTGTTAAATCCAATTCTTCCGGCAAATCGAGATCGCTGAAATCGGGCGCTTCGATCGGTACGTCTTCCTGCGCCGCAGCGGCGCGCATCAATCCGCCGGACGCAATTGCAGCTCCCGACGTAATCGCAGGTCCGTATCGATCGCCGCCGTTCGGATGCGGCGGCGCGGCACCTTCGACGAGCGATACGGTAACCGTATTGTGCCCGCCGGATTCCCCATCGTTGATTTCCGCAAAAAGCTTATTTTCTTCGTCGAGAGCGACCGTAAACGATATGTCCGGCTCGCCGTTCGGATGCGCGACGAGATTGTCGATCTGCAGCGTCGCCGCATACTCCGCGTCTTCCATAGAAGACGTTTCCGAGCGGTATAAATCGACCATAATGGCGGTTTGATTGTCGCGTGCCGTCGTCAAGTCGAGCGTTTTTTTTGCGGGAACGCCTTCTTCGAGCAGCGGATAAAACGAACCGTCCGCAAGTTTGATTCCGATCATCTTCATAAAACACCCTCAACTGTTACAGCTATGATACACTGAAACCGAATATAGCGCAATGCGTGCGCCGAATACAAAATCATTCCGCCTTATTATATTGTCGACATCTTTGCCTCTTTTCTTACGTCAAGTTTCACAGTATAATTTATAAAAGCTATGTACATTGAACGAAGCCGTGATAAAATTTTTTATCATTTCCGTTTTTTGCGTTGCAAAAAACGGTTCGCGCGGCGACGGGCGTTTCGGTAAAAATCGCTGCGTGCGGCTCACATTATGTTATTCGAGGTTGCTATGGCACAACTGAAAGGTTCAAAGACAGAAGAAAATCTTAAAACGGCGTTCGCGGGAGAATCGCAAGCTCACACGAAGTATCTCTATTTTGCAAGCAAAGCGCGTAAAGACGGATACGAACAGATCGCCGCGCTGTTTGAAGAAACGGCGCACAACGAAAAAGAGCACGCGAAAATATGGTATAAGCTGCTTAACGGCGGCATCGGTACGACGGCGGAAAATTTAAAAATCGCTGCAGCCGGCGAAAACTACGAATGGACCGATATGTACGCCGAATTTGCGAAAGTCGCAAAAGACGAAGGCTTCGATAAAATCGCGCAACTCTTTGAAGGGGTCGGCGCTATCGAAAAAACACACGAAGAGCGCTATCGGAAATTGCTCAAAAACGTCGAAGACGGACTCGTCTTTTCGCGAGACGACGATCGAATTTGGCAATGCCGGAACTGCGGCCATATCGTCGTCGGAAAAAAAGCTCCCGACGTTTGCCCGGTGTGCGCGCATCCGCAAAGCTTTTTTGAAATCCGCGCAGAAAATTATTAATTAACGGAAAGCCGGTAATCGGGGGTATATGACGGCAAAGAGAAGAAAAAAAATCGATCGGAGTAAAGACAGCGAATATCACAAATGGCTTACCATGCCGATCGTGCAATCGCTGATCTACGGCAGGATCATCTTTATGATTTTGCTGCTCGTTTTGCAGCTTTTGCTGTTTATCGGATTTTTTCTGTGGCTCGGTTCGTCCATAGAATACTTCCTTGCCGTCAGCCTCTGTGCGAGCGTCGTGTTTTTTGTCTTTTTAATAAACCGGGAAAGCAAAAACGAATACAAACTCGCATGGCTGCTTCCGATCTTTATCTTCCCGTTGAGCGGAATCTGCTTTTATATTTTAGTACACTATCAAACGCTGACAAGCAAAATGCAAAAGCAGATTTCCCGCGCGGATAAAAACGCCGCACGGAAAATTATTAATTCCACACATAAAAACGAAAACATCCCGTATCCGGAAATACGCGATATCATAATGTATCTCGAAGATTCCGCATTTTTTTTGCCGTATGCGCATACCGGTATCGCGTACTATCCGAGCGGAGAAGACGCCTTTCCCGAAATGATACGGGCGATGAAAGCTGCAAAAAAATTCATCTTTATGGAATACTTTGCGATTTTTCCCGGCGTTATGTGGGGAACGATTCTCGACACCCTCGTTGAAAAGCGTAAAGAGGGCGTCGAAATTCGCATCATGTACGACGGCTTCGGCTGTGCGCCGCTTTCTCCGCGCAGCTATCAAAAATACCTGCGATCGCTCGGTTTGCAGGCGGCTATCTTTACGCCGGTCATACCGATATTCACCGCATATCTCAACAATCGCGATCATCGAAAAATCTGCATTGTGGACGGGAAAACGGCATTTACGGGCGGCATCAACTTAAGCGATCAATACATCAACGAAACGCATAAATACGGTTATTGGAAAGATACCGTTATCGGCGTGTCGGGGCCGGCCGTGCGCTCGTTTACCGGCATGTTTTTGGAACTCTGGGATATCGTCACCGAAACGAAAGAGGATATCAACACCTATCTCGACTTGCGCTATAAAAAATACGACGTGCCGGGAATCGTCATTCCGTACAGCGACAACGCTTACAATAATCAGGATATCGCGGAAAACGTATATTATTATATTATTACGCAGGCGAAAAGGTATGTGCACATAACGACGCCCTACGTCATCATCGATAATCAAATGATGAACGCGCTCATCTTTGCCGCACGGCGCGGCGTCGACGTAACGCTGCTTGTTCCGCATACGATCGATCACTTTATCACGTTTTGCACGGGGCGCGTGTTTATCAATACGCTCGTCGAAAACGGAGTGCGCGTATATGAATTTACGCCCGGCTTCATTCACGCGAAAATGTTCATCTCCGACGATACGACGGCCGTCGTCGGCTCGGTCAATCTCGATTACCGCAGCCTCTTCGACCAGTTTGAAGACGCGGCGTTTATCTACAAGCATCCCGTCGTCGCGGAGATCGAAGCCGACTTTCAAAAAACGAAAGCACAAAGCACCGAAATAACGAAAGCGACATACAAAAAGACGCCGGCTCACCGCCGCATCATCGGCCGCATATTCCGAGTGTTCGCACCGCTTCTCTAACAAAGCACGGCAACGGATTGATAATTAACAAATTTATAATTTTGCGATCGTCTTGTCGCCGTACATCGATTTCCAATCCCTGTTGAACGCATCCACGGCGTCGCGGACGGAACCAAAGTTCGCTCCCGATTTTAAAATATCGCAGCTTGCCGTACAGCTTTCCGCTCCGTTTACAAACGCGGCGACAAGCTGTCCCGTATTTTTAAAGCTTGCTCCGAGAATTTTACAATCGCCGTTCGAAGACGCGGTCAAGCCGGAAAGCTCGCGGATGACGCGGTCGGGATCGCTGCCGATGTTCATTATCCGGTTGTAGTACACCGCGATATAGTTTGCGCCGCTCATCATCGCAAGCGCGCCCTGCACCGTCGAATACACCGCCGTCGCGGTGACGTGCCGTCCCGTCGCAGAAAGCGCTTTTATCGCCGCAAGTCCGTCCTGCGTAACCGGTATTTTAACGAAAGTGTCGCTGCCGAGTTCTCGGATAATCCGCTCGGCGTCGTCGAGCATTTCGTCGCAGCGGCCGCTGGAAACCTGCACGTGCAGCGGACAGATATTTTTGCATACGCTTTTGATTTTTTTCAAATGTGCAAAAAAATCCGCAGGCCGTTCGCGTTTTAGGATCGTCGGATTCGTCGTGATGCCCGAAACCGGCAGCCAGCCGATTCCTTCCGTAATTTCGTCGATGTTTGCCGTATCGAGCATGAGTTCCATTGCATACCTCCATACATCGCTGTAGCTGAAACGCGGATTTTAGGATAGTACAAAATATAGCTTTGTCTACATCGCTATCGAATATTCAGAAGAAACAAGTTCTTTGAATTCCGCAAAAAAACTTTTATATTTTTCAACGGAATCCGCTCGGGGAAATGCTTTTTTTGCATCATCAAAAGCGATATATTGTTCACAAAATGTCGAAAGCGTTTTACTTTTGTCGAGTATATGCAAGGCTTGAAGGGCAGCTCCGAATGCACCACCTTCATCGCTCTTCATGACGTGTACCGGCATATCGAATACATCCGCAACGATCTGTCGCCACGGAGCAGAATTGCCGCCGCCGCCGGTAATAATGAATTTTTCGGGAGCAGGAAAACTTTTCAACAATTTATCGTATCCCCACCGCAACGTATAAATAACGGATTCCGCCGTCGCTCTGATAATATTTTCCGCCTTGCAATTTTGCATCGTAAGCCGTTTGATATGTCCGCGTGCATGCGGAAGCGGCGGCATTCGTTCGCCGTTGAAATATTGCAGTACAAAAACACCTTCGCTGCCCGGATGCGCTTTTTCAATATACTCGTCAAATTGTTTCACGGATACGTTAAATAAATCCTGCACGATATTTGCCGCAGACGTTGCATTGAGCGTACATACCGTCGCAAGATAGCTGTCAAGTACATCATATACTTGGATAAGATTATCGGTTCCTGTTTTAACCGTCGGAGAGAAGAGACATACCGTTCCGCTCGTTCCCAAGCTCATCGTACAATGTCCGGGAACGACTGCCGAAGTTCCGACCGCACCCATTGTATTGTCACCGCCGCCAACAGCGACGATCGTATCCGTCGAAAGCCCGAGATCGCTTGCTGCACGGGCGGTGATTTTACCGAGGGGTTCGTTCCACGGAATAACCGGCGGTATGCACCGAACAAGTTTACCCGTCGGATCGACAGCGTTCATCATCTTTTCCGAATAACATTTGTGTACGACGTCGTAGTACCCGGTACCGCTCGCTTCGCTGCTTTCGGTAGCGTATTTTCCGGTTAAATAATAATTAATATAATCGTGCGGGAGTAAAACGTGCTCCGCCTGTTCCCATACAGCCGGCTCTTGTTCGCATACATATCGTATTTTACTTGCCGTGAACCCGACGGGAAATGACGTACCTATTTCGGCTCGTACCGCATCGGTAGAACCGATTTCATCGATGATCTTATCATTAAACGATGCGGTCGACGTATCGTTCCATAATTTTACGTTACGAATCACGTCTCCGTTTTTATTCAGCAATACGAGTCCATGCTGTTGTCCTGATACGGCACAGGCGACAATCTTTTTTCCGTCGATATTGCCTTGTGCAAGCGCTTGGTGAACGGCATCCTTAAGTGCGTCTATCCACCAAATCGCATTCTGTTCGCGTACCCCGCAATCATCCGCAATGATATCGTGTCTTGCATAGCCTTTTGATAAAACCGTTCCTTTTTCTGAATCGAAGATAACGACTTTTGTTCCTTGCGTACCGCAGTCTATTCCCAAAAAATACATACGATCTCCGTTATTGCTGTCATGGCATCTCCGAAAACACAGGCACGTTTTTAGCTGTGTCCGATAGTTTAGATTTCGCGTTTTTTCTTAAAAAAGTCAAGCAGTACGGCAATGATGATAACGATGCCTTTTACGACGAGCTGCCACGATGAATCGATACCGAGTAAATTTAACCCGTTGCTCAAAATCGCGATAAGCAAAACACCGATGATAACACCAAATAAATTGCCGATGCCTCCGGTCATACTCGTACCGCCGAGAACAACAGCTGCAATCGCGTCCATTTCAGCACTCTGTCCCGACGTTGATGTGCCACTGTACATCCGTGAAGCCAGGCAAATGCCTGCAATCGCCGCCATAAGCGAGCTGAATACGTAAACGGTAAAAATTATCCGTTTTGTATTGATACCGCTGAAAGACGCCGCAACAGGATTACCTCCGGTAGCATAGAGACTTCGCCCGAATTTTGTTTTATTTAATAAAATTCCCGTAATCGTGCAAACGAGAATTATGTAAACCACTTGGATGGGTACAACGTTAAAAAGATAACCGGTTCCGATAAATGCAAAAAAATCATTATCGACGGTTATCGTTTTTGAACTCGTATACAACCGCGCAACGCCGCGTCCGATGTTCATCGTTGCAAGCGTAATGATAAATGCGGGTATTCCGGTAAAAGAAATCAAGCTTGCATTTATAATCCCAATCAAAACTCCGATAAGCAGTGCCAGCAAAACGGCAACTGCAGCCGGCATATTGTAATTTGTGATAAAACCGGCGACGAAACAACCGGTAACCGCAATGGTGGAACCTACGGAAAGATCGATACCTCCCGTTAAGATAACAAGCAGCATACCGCATGATAAAAACATATTATTCGCAAGCTGTAAGAGGACATTGAAAAAATTTCTCGATGTTAAAAAAACGCTCGAAAGCACGCTCAGTAATACGCATAAAAGTAATAATCCGATTATAATCCCGAGTTGCTCTTTAATATTCGCATAGCCCGGTATGCGCTGTAAATTTGACAGTTTGCCATCACTCATACTATACCCCTACGTTGTTTTACATATCCTGCACAGCCAGCTTCATTATCTTTTCTTGCGTAAAATCCGTATCCAAAATACCTGTAACAAAACCGTTACTCATCACGACGATCCTATCGCTCATATTGATAAGTTCGGGAAGTTCGGAAGAAATCAATATAATAGACATACCGTTTTTGACAAGCTCGTTGATTATAAAATAGATCTCCGCTTTTGCGTTGACATCGATTCCGCGTGTCGGTTCGTCCAAAATTAATATTTTCGGATTTACGGCAAGCCATCGAGCAATAACCACTTTTTGCTGATTACCGCCGCTTAATTTGCTTACAGCTTGTTTAAGCGATGTCGCTTTTACTTTCATCTTTGTACTGTATTTTTCCGCCGTTTCCGTTTCTTTTTCAGCGTCGACAAAAATTCCGTGAATAAAAGAATCGAGCACTTCTATCGTCGTATTAAACAGAATATCTTTTACAGGAAAGATACCTTCCGTTTTCCTGTTTTCGGGAACAAGTCCGAATCCGAATTTTACGGCATCTTTAACGTTACAAATATAAAGCGGTTTTCCTTCGAGTTCGATTTCTCCCGACCGTTTTTCCGTCAAACCGAAAAGACACTTCATCGTTTCCGACCTGCCTGCACCGATTAAACCGGCAAAACCGAGCACTTCGCCTCTATGCAGATCAAATGTTACGTCGCGTACCAGCTCTCCGTCGTTCAAATGCGAAACCTTTAAAATAACATCTCGGGCATGAGACGCATCTTTCGTATAATAGTTTGTCAACTTTCGTCCAACCATCATCGAAATAAGTTCTGTATTTGTAGTGTCTTTCGTATCTACCGTACCGATATACTGTCCGTCGCGTAAAACGGTGATTCTATCCGTTATTTTGCTGAGTTCGTTCATACGATGCGAAATATAGATAATCGCGATATTTTTCGACACCAGTGTTCGAATCGTTTCAAACAAAACTGCAACTTCTTTTTCCGAAATGGAGGAAGTCGGCTCGTCCATGACTATTATGCGGGCACCGAACGAAATAGCACGAATGATTTCTATCATCTGTTGATTTGCGATGCTTAATTTTTTTGCTTTCATTGTCGGCGAAAAATGCAAGTCAAAATCGCCGAGCATCTTTTCCGTCTCTTTATTCATCGTACGCGAATCGATAAAGAAACGATTTTTCATTATCTGCTTGCCGAGAAAAATATTTTCAGCTATCGTCAATTCCGGCAAAATCATCAGTTCTTGATGAATGATGCTTATACCGTGCAAAAACGCGGAATGCGCATCGGCGATATGTACTTCTTTGCCCTCAATAAAAATCGACCCACTGTCGGCAGGGTAGATGCCGCCGAGTATTTTTATAAGCGTAGATTTTCCGGCCCCATTTTCTCCGAGCAGTGCGTGAACCTCTCCGGAACGCACGTCAAAATTTATATTATCAAGCGCTTTAACTCCCGGAAATGATTTGCAGATATTTTTCATTTCCAGGACAAGCGTCCCTTTTACTTGTCGATTTTCCGTATCGTGCATTGCCATGCGCCGTATTTTTATAGTTTTTAAAAATCGGCGAATCTTTTTACAAAATCCGCCGATTATCAATCGTTTATTGCCAAGAGTTCAAATATTTTCCGGCATTGTTTTTGTCAATCCAAAAAGTCGAAACATAAAATTCTTTTTCGTATGATTTCCCTGCAAGAATATTATATGCAACTTCTATGGATTTTTTTCCGATCGCGATCGGCGATTGCGCCGCCGTACCGATAAACTGCGTCCCCTGTACGATAACCTGTTTTGATTCAGGCGCACCGTCGACGCCGACAACGACCACTTTGGAATTAGCTGCTCGAATAGCACCGAAAGCACCCATACCGCATTGATCGTTTACGCAAAAAATCGCTTTTAAATTCGGATGTGCAGTAAGAATATCCGTCGCTTTTTCAAGTCCCGGATCGGGTTTACCCTGTGCATCGAATTGATCAACGACTTTAAAATTTTTATTGATCGTTTTCATAAAACCTTGGGTACGATCAAGACAAGCGCTGTTTGCAGGATAATCGAGAATCGCTATTTCTCCGCCTTCGGGGAATTGCTTATTGATAGCCTGTGCGCAAAGGACGCCGGCTCCGACATTATCCGATGCGATATAGGAATTGACATAGGATAAATCGGCAACAGAAGTATCGAAGTTAATAACAGGAATACCGGCTTTTCGTAAATTGACAAGCGCCGGCTTGATCGCATCGCGATCGACGGGATTTAAAAATACAGCATCAACACCGCGGGTAATAAAGTCCTCAATGATGTTAAGCTGTTTCAAGTTGTCCTGCTGTGCTTCGATAATGATAACTTCATCACCGTTCGCTTCCGCCGCGGCTTTTACGGTATTCGCGATCGTTTCAAAGAAATCGCTCGCAGCCCAATATGTTAAACCGAACACCCTTTTCCCGCTCTTGGCGGAATCCGTAGTTCCGGTAGCCGCCAATGTCGCCGTACCGAATGCAATAAGCGCAAGTATGACGCCCGCTATACGAAGTTTTTTCATTCTAGTCATCCTGGATTATACCGTTATGTTAATATTCAAACATGAAAATGGTAATATGTCAAGCAAAAAAGTTTAAATATTACCAAAAAATACTTTTTATTGACATAATTATCATTATATGTGATAATTATGTTATTATTCTATTACTACAGGAGGCTTCCGCGATGACGATACAACAATGCGGCATGTCGATTATAGGCGAAATATCCGATACGTTTGCACAAATCGACGGCGCGCAAGTGGAAATTCTCATTCAAAAGATACGATCGGCAAAAAACGTGTTCGTCATAGGTGCGGGGCGGTCGAAAATCATGCTGGAAGCGTTTTGCATGCGTTTAAATCACTTGGGATACAATGCTTTTGTCGCAGGAAATATCCCCTGTCCGCCGGCTGAAAAAGGCGATCTCGTCGTCGCGGCATCCGGTTCCGGAGAAACGCCCTCTATCATTGCCGTGCTGGAACGCTTAAAAAAAATCGGCGTCGATGTCTTTTTATTTACCGCGTCGCCGAATCCTATCCCGAAAAGCACCGCAGACATCGTCTTGCGCATTCCGGCTGCATATACGCTTGACGGAACGGGCGGCTGCAGCCGACAGCTGATGCGGACGCTGTTCGAGCAGATCGTCTTTATCATCGGGGAGGCGATAATCGAAAAGATGAGCAGCGATATTCCGGCCGAACAAATCATCAAACGGCACACGAACGTCGAATAGCGGCCGTCGTTTCGCAACATCACAACGGAGGACTTATGAAAGCATCGTTTTTGGATCTGTCGATCGGGCAAATCGGTTACGTTGTACCGGATGCCGAAGCTGCAGTAAAAGCGTACTATGAAAAATTCGGGATCGGCGACTGGAAGTTCTACACGTACGGCGCGCCGCTGCTTTCGTTTATGAATTATCACGGAAAACCGACTCGTTTTAAGGCGCGGCTTGCACTCAGTTATTTCGGTAAAACGAGGATCGAACTTATACAAAATCTTGAAGGAAAAACGATTTACACCGACTTTATCGAAAAACACGGCTACGGCGTTCAGCATTTGGGAATCTATGTCGCCGACATACAAAAAGAACTCACAGCCGCACGAAAAGCGGGTTTTTCCGTCGTTATGGAAGGCGGCGGATTCGGGCTTGACGGCGACGGCCATTTTGCGTATCTTGATACGGAAGAGGTATACGGCATAACCTATGAACTGATACAGCGGCCGCTTCGCAGACACGAGCCGGAAGCCGTATTTCCGTGACAGCAACCGGCAAGTTATGAAACTATTGAACGAACGGCAAATACAAGAAGCAAAATTAATAAAAAATTCACAATTTTTAACAATTAAGCAACTCTCGCAATTTTTACACGTATCGGAGATGACGATCCGCAGAGATATGCAGCTGCTCGGCAAAAACAATCTCGTTTCGCAAGTGTACGGCGGCGTCGTACCGGTTTCCGGTGCGGAACAAAACGATACGTCATACATTGCGGATGAAGAGCAGCAAAAAAATAAAGCGCTCAAACTGCTCATCGCGCAAAAAGCCGCCACGCTTATCCGGCAAAACGACGTCGTCTTTTTCGATTCGGGATCAACCGTACAACTTTTAGCGGAACAGCTGCCGAACGATTTTTCGTGTACCGCGATATCGTCGAGCTTTAACGCGCTCAGCATTTTGACGAAATTGCCGAACAGCACCGTCATTACCCCGGGCGGCGTCTTTTCGCATAAACCGAAAGTCTTTTACGACCAAGAATCGATCAAAGCGATACAGCGCTACCGCGCAAACATCGCCTTTATCGGAGCGACGGGCTACGAACTTGAAATGGGGCCGACATGCGCATACGTCGAAGACGCGCCGCTCAAACACGCGATCATCAAATCGAGCAAAGAAAAAGTGCTCCTCATCGATTCGTCGAAATTCGGTTTGGTGAGCACATGTTCGTTCGCAAAGATAAGCGATTTTACGACGGTCATCACCGATTCGGGAATTCCCCGAGAATACGCCGAACAGCTCGCCGAAAACAATGTACGGCTGATCGTCGTGTAGCCGTCATACCGTTTTCAAATATACATACGAGATTAAAATTCTATCAGTTTGATCGGAAATAATTTGCTCATGAATTTAAAATGTTTATCCATTGAATACAGATATAGGTTATGTTGTATTACATTTTGTGCTATAACCAAATCCGGTACACCGACCTTATTGATACCGTTCTTCAAGTTTTCCGTCTGCATTTTAATAATTTCGTTCCAATTTATATGTAAGACGACTTTTTCAATATTTAAAAGTAGATTTCGTAATTCATATTCTTTCTTTTGATTTATAAACGGCAACAATTCTGCTAAAATTAAATCGTTTACGACAATAGAATTGGTTTCTATAAACGTATCGAGCCGTTTTACTTCTTCACGACCTTTAAAATAATTAATCCATACCGAGGTATCTACGAGAATCATTGTTCTCTTTTCCTCATTGAATCAAGATCGATTTTTAAATCGCTTTTTCCGAAATATTTCTTTATATTTTGTATTTGATATCTCTTTATAAGATTATCTAAAGCAACATCGATTAATTCGGTTTTTGTTTTAATTTTTGTAAGGGCAAAAGCCTTTTTAAGTTTTACGTCTTCCAGTACAATCGTTGTTTTCATATACCCTCCGTCTACATATTATTAAGACAGACTATCTGCATTGTCTATGATAGTGCGTATTCTTTGCGCAGATTTATCATCCGAAAACAATGTACGGCTGATCGTCGTGTAATCCGCGGCGTCGCGGACGGAAACGAAGTTCGCGCCCGCTTTTAAAACACCGCCGCCTGTCGTACGGTTTTCCGCTCCGTTTACGGATGCGGCGCTTTATCGTCAATACTCGTACGTCAGTTCCGACATACCGACGAGTTCGGTAACCGTCGTGCCGAATTTTTTTGCGACTGCATACGAAGAAATCCGTGCGATATTGCCGGCGGTGTCGTATTTGTAAATTTCACGGGCGATCGTTTTTCCTTCGGCGTCGCTCGTCGTGATTTCGTTGAGCACGCCGTCGCTGCCGTAGCGGAAGTAACTGCGCTTTTGTACCGCGCCCGTCCCGTCGATAAACGTAATCGCGTCGATTTTGCCGCCGTCCGTATACGCGTAGTCGATCTCTTCGTCGAGCGAACCGTCCGCATAATAATGATTTTCGACCGAAAGCCTGCCTGCATCGTCGTACGCATATACGATTTTCCACACGAGCTCGCCGCCTGCGCCGTAGTACGATTCATCGGTGAGGAGGCTGCCAGTATACGTGTACATCGTTTTATTTTTTAAACCGCCGTCTTTTCCGTATTCGGATTCGTCGACTTTATTTCCCGCCGCACCATACGTGACGGCACTTTTCCAAATGAGCGCATTGTCCGCATTATAGCCGTCCTGCGCAGTAAGTTTTCCCGACGCGTCGTACGTGTTTTTGATTTTATTGACGAGGGTTCCGCGTCCCGTCATCTCAGACGATTCGATTTCCCGTCCCGCTCTGTCGAATACACGGACGATTTTCATCTCCGGCGTACGAAAATACTCGCCGAATTTCGACGTAATACCGTAATCGGTACGCGTATAATTTTTTACCGTACCTTTGAGCGGAAGATATTCCGTGACATCGAACGCAAACGCAGAAACGCACATGACAGCTGCAGCCAGTGCGGCGAACATCTTTTTCATACAACCCCCGTAATAATCATCAAATCGTTAAGATCGCTTTTTATCAATTAAATTTCTAACCATTATACACGTAATCGGCGGCCTTTGTCAAAATGAGCAGGGCGTTTCGAATGCCGGGCAGAGTGCACGCACAACTACATACCCAAGAGCGTCGGCAGCCACAGCGATATGGCGGGTATATACGTGATGATTAAAAGTGCGGCGATGCTTGCCAAAAGAAAGGGCGTATTCGCTTTCAAAAAATCCCATATCGACACTTTGAGCAGCGACGATACGACGAAAATCATCGAACCGAAGGGCGGCGTCAATCCTCCGATCGCCATATTCAACGTCATGACGATGCCGAAGTGAACGAGATCGATTTTGAGCGTATTCAATATCGGAACCAAAAGCGGTGCAATGATGATGATGGCGGGGCCGCCTTCGACAAACATTCCGACGATGAATAAAAAGATATTGATGAGTATCAAAAATACGTATTTGTTGGCGGAAATACTCAACACCGCCTGCGCGATCATGTGCGGAATGCGTTCATAACTTAAATACATTCCAAAGAGATTCGCACCGACGATGATAAACATCACCTGCGCGGTGGAATTGACGGTTTCCCGTAAAATCGGAATAAAGTCTTTGATGTGCAGTTCGCGATAAGCCAGCATCCCTACGAGCGTGCAGTAAAAACATGCGATGGCGCCTCCTTCCGTCGGAGTAAAAACGCCCTGCCGCAATCCCATGATGATGACTAAAGGCAAAATGAGGGCAAGGACGGCAGCTCCCGCGCCCCGCACGATTTCTTTACCGCTCGCCATCTTTTCCCGCGTCCGTCCGTAATTGTGTTTTATCGATTCGATATGGACGGAGAGCATGAGACAGGCGGTGATAACCAAACCGGGAAGATATCCCGCCATAAAAATTTTACCCACGCTGACGCGGGCAACCATCGAATACAAAATAAGCATAATGCCCGGCGGAATAATCGTCGGTATGATGGAACTGGTCGCGGTAATCGAAGCGGAAAAGGGCATCGGAAAACCGCGCTTTTCCATTTCGGGAACCAAAATTTTGCACTGCATGGCGGCGTCGGCGTTTGCGGAGCCCGAGATTCCGCCCATCAGCGCGGACAATACGACGTTTACCTGTCCGAGTCCGCCGGGAAGATGTCCGACCAAGAGATCGGCGAAATGCATCAAGCGCTTGCTGATGCCCGAATAATTCATAATCACGCCCGCAAAGATAAAAAACGGTATGGCAAGCAGCGGAAAAGATTCGATTCCCGATATGAAATTCTGCAATACGAATTGCGGCGGCATATTGTTCGACATAAATAAAAAATAGGTCATGGATCCGCCGATAAGTGCAAAACCGATCGGTACATTGAGCATAAATAAAATAAACACGATCAACAGCGGTATTAAATTCATATTTTTTCCTGCCTATTTTTTTGAAAAAAACGCGTGCTTTATCCGTTTTATTTTTTCGAATAAGCGCAGCGCCGTATAAACGATCAAAAGCAAAAATCCGATACTGATCGACGCGTTGACAAAAGTGTACGACAATCCGATTATCGGAGTTATTTTACCCCATGAACTGATACAGAGTCTGATGCTGAGTATGAAAATAATACTATCGAGCGCCAATACGAAAAGGTCGATTAAAAATTCGATGACAAACTGCAATTTTGCCGGCAGCAGATTTACGATTATGTTTATGCCTACGTGATCGTGCGTTCTATATGCGGCTGCGATGCCCATATAGGTACACCACACGAACATAATCGTCGCAAGCTCTTCCATCCAATTAAAAATAAAACCCAAAATATATCGGCAAAAGACGTTGATGATAACGAAGAAAACGATGCCGAAAAGCGCAACGGCTGCGATAATATAATCCAAATTACCGAGCACGGATTTTCTGTTCATGTTCATTTCCTTATTAATACGGGTAAAGACGAAATGCCGCTGAGCCGATCCGCCTTGACCCGTATTATTAATTTTTACTTATTGCGAATTTTTGCCAACTCGGCTTGAATCGTATCGTATACGCCGGGCGTAAGATTTTTATTGTTTTCAAACACTTTTTTTGTCAATACACGGAACTCGTCTTTTTCGACTTCGTGGAACTTTACTCCTTCTTTTCCGAGATTTTCTCTGTCTTTGATTTCCTGCAACGCTACGCGTTCGTTGTTCCGTTTTGCACCTTCAAGGAATTCCTCTTCCATGATTTTTTGTTGTTCCGGCGTAAGACTGTCCCAAATTTTCTTCGACATAACGCAGCATGTCGTTCCGCAAAAGTGCCCGGTCAACGAAATATCTTTGATAATGGCGCCCATCTGATTGTCCGCGATATCGCTGATGGACGTTTCAAGTCCGACGACGACGCTCTGTTGTACGGCAGAATATACTTCCGACCACGCCATCGGTATGGGGTTCGCACCCATCGCGCTCAGCGTTTCGATCCACAAATTCGATTTCGGCACGCGCAGCTTCATACCGCTCAATTCTTTCGGATTGCGCACGGGTTTGTTCGCGCAGATATGGCGGAAACCGAACCCGTAATCCAATGCCAGCACTTTCATCCCGTTTTCTTCGGCTTTTTTATTTAAATCGTTTGCAAAGTCGCTGTGGCATATCGCCGTATACTCTTCCATGTTGTTGTAGAGCATCGGCCCGACAAGCGCGTTGTAATCCGGTACATAGTCCGCCATATAGCTCGGATCTTCGTTGGAAATAAAATAGGCACCCGCACGCACTTGCTCGATGCCGTCTTTATACGTCGCAATTTCACCGTTCGGATAAATCTGAATTTCGATCGCACCGTTCGTTCTTTTGTTGATATTGTCGGCAACTTCGCGCAACGTAACGTTCAAAGGCTGTTCGTTCGTAAATACGTTGCTGAGCTTAAATACGTGCTTTGCCGCTCCCTGTCCGCCCGCATTTTTTTTGCTGCATCCGAACGCTAAAAACAATACTGCAATCAACGTCGAAAACCATGCCGTTCGTTTGATCCTTTGTTTCATCTTTCACTCCTCTTGCGATTGGTAATTAATCTTTCAAAAAACAAAGCCTGTTGGTTATAATGCCGTCGACTTTGCATTCCGACATATCGAAAAAGGTATCCTTGTCGTCGATAATCCACGGATATACCTTTATGCCCAAAGAATGTAAAAATTCCACACCGCTTTTATTTACGTATTCCGCAGCCGGATGATAACTGTAAATACGGAACGGAAGATTTTTCAAATAGGTTTTTAATTCCAGCAATTCGCCGTCCAATGCGAGACCGAGCTTTACGCCGCGATTTTCTTTTGCGATATGTTCCAAAACAATATGATTTAATGAAGCTAAAATAAACGCATCCGTACTTCGCCTTTCAAGCACGAAACGCAGCAAATCCGTCTCCCAGGGCTCTTCTTCTTTGACGTCGCGCTTTACATCCAAATTCAGCATCAGATTTTCAGGCACAAGGTGTAAAAATTCGTCCAAAGTTAAAATCCGCTCTCCGAGATAGCGCTCCATGTTATTGTGAGCGGACAGCGCTTTCAGTTCTTTAAGTGTTTTATCCCGCACTTTGCCCGTACCGTCAGTCGTGCGGTCTACGGTAAAATCGTGGAAAATGACGTATTCTCCGTCTTTTGTCCGCTGTATATCGCATTCGATTTGGTCGGCACCGGATTCCACTGCCAAAATAAAAGAGCTCGCTGTGTTTTCCGGGCGAAGATCGGGGACGCCTCTGTGCGCAATCAATTCCATCTGCAGATCCGAAAAGCTTGAAAACTTAATAAGTATAAGTAAATTATAGAGGCAGATTTTTCAGCTGTCAAGTTTTTTATTTTGCCGTTTTTACATAAAGTTATGATATAAAAACGGGTTGAAATATTTTGATATTAATAAAAAATAAAATTAACAAATTTTAACAGACTTTATTTTCGATTCGATACTCATTCGCCGAAAATTTCTTTTCTGTGGTATTCGCCGAGCTTTTCGAGATCGCGCGCAAGAGATGCGTTTTCACCGCCGTTCACCGTGCCGTTGTACGCGGTTTTATCTCCTCCGGACACGGCTTCACCTCCTCCGTCTGCCGCGCAATTTTTTTGATAGGCTTTCAAATCGATGAGAAAGCGGTTCATCGAAAAATGCTGATAGACGAAAACGCTTTTCCACGCATCGCTTCCGGCATAGGCGGCTTTCAGTGCGTCGCGATACGGCGCAAATATACCCTTCTCTTTCAACTCTGCATAACCTACAAGCCACAGCTGAGGAGGATCAAAACACTCGCCGATTTTTGTGCCGACCGTATCGAGCAGACCGCGCTCTCCATCATTTACGCCGGTCGGGACGAAGCCGCCGCTTGTTCCCCGTTTTCCGCTTGCACCGTTTTCCCAAAGTGCGCGATGCAGCTTTGCCGTATGTTCGGCCATCCACAGCTGACTTATTTCGATGAGCTTTGCGATTTCAGGATTTGCTTTTTGCAGAGAGCGCAAATGGTGCGTCTTTGCAGTATGCACCGGCGTTTTATTCAGGATGACGACGTTTTTTCTGAAATCGGTTTGCAGTTCGGGATTGCGCCGAAAAAAACCGTCGGCGATTTTTCCGCTCTGTCCGACGAGGTAACGATTGTTTATCGAAAGCTGTTCGTCTTTGCCCGGATTGTCGCCGATGACGATCAATTTGATTTCATCTTGAGCGGAAACGTCGTCGAGTGCGCGGTTGTACACGACCGTCGTTTCAATAGGATAATCCGGCGTATCCTTTTGCGCGGCGGTTTTTTGCAGCGTTTCGAGCGCCGAAGCGTACTTCGACCACTCGGCAACGCGAGAGCGGAATTCGTCGCGGAATTCGACAAAGGCTTTAAATTGCGATCGAAGCATCACCGCGCTCCGCGGCTTTCGAAATATACGGGATACAGTGCAAAAATCGTCATGAGGCGAGTATAGCCGATAACGCGCGTTTACTGAATAGCGGAGCGAAATACAAATGAACGCCGTTGAAAAGCCGAGCGGGTTTTTGACGGTTTCAAAATATTTCCGCGTTAGCGGCGGGAGGGAAGACGACGCGGTTTTTCAAAACCGCGTCGTCTGTACGCAAACGTGCGGCAATTTCCGCACGTTTGTACCGAAGCGAAAGCGGAGTCCCGTACAGAGCGGCGGCGGGCTTGCCCGCCGCAACGCCCGAATTATTAAATTTAAAACAGATCGCCGGTACTGCCGCCATCCGCTTTTCGACATTGCCACCGGCCGCGTCCGCGCGCTATAATAGCCTTATGGCGGACAATATACGAATCGAAAAAGCACAGCGCATCCGCGACGTCATTCGGTACGTCGACCGATTTAAAAACGCCGTCGTCGTCATCTATCTCGACGACATCGACTCGCCGCTTTTTTCAAGCCACATCCGCGACATAGCGCTTATCAAAAAAGCGGGACTGCACGTACTCATCGTGCCGGGCTCGCGCGAGCGCATCGACGAAGTGTTGTCGGCATCGCATATTTCATGGACGATGCAAAACGGCGTGCGCGTTACGACGCATGAAGCGATGCCTCTCATAAAAATGGCGGCGTTCGACGTTTCGAATACGGTGATGACTTCTCTCGCCGCGAACCGCATTTCCGCCGTGATCGGAAACTGGGTACGCTCGCGCGCGATCGGCGTGCTCGACGGCAAAGATTACGGGGACGCGGGCGAAATCGACAAGCTCGAAACCGACGCGATCCGCACGGTGCTTGCCGACGGCTTCGTTCCGATTTTTCCGTGCATCGGCTGGAGCCGAACGGGAAAGCCGTACAACATCTCTTCTCCGGCGCTCGCAAAAGAAGTCGCCGTACAGCTGCAAGCCGATAAATTGTTTTTCGTCACAAGCGGCGACGATATAAACGCATCGCATTTTACCGTACCGCCCGGAATCGCCGTGTCGGAAACGGGCGAAATCCCCGCGCTCAATCTCGGCGAACTCGATTCTTTTATCGACGCGAACGCGAATTCGGAAAACGGAAAAATCGTTTCGCTCCTGCTCTTGGCAAAGAGCGCGTGTGCATCGGGCGTCGCAAGAACTCATATCGTAAACGGTGCGCTCGACGGCGTGCTGCCCTGCGAAATTTTTTCAGGACTCGGAAGCGGTACGATGGTCTATTCGGAAAACTACGGCGGCATACGCGCTATGCAAACCGAAGACATTCCGGCAGTTCTTTCGCTTATGCGCCCCTTCGTCGCGTCCGGAAAACTTTTGCCGAGAAGCGATGCCGAACTGCTCGAAAACGCGGACGATTATATCGTCTACGAACTCGACGGCGGCATACGCGCATGCGCCGCGCTGCATTTTTACGACGCGCATCAGGCGGAAATCGCAGCAGTCGCGGTGGACGAATCCTGCGCGAATATCGGTGTCGGACCGAAGCTCATCGAATTTTTATTAAAAAAGGCAAAGCGGGAACGCTCGGAAAGCGTATTCATCCTCACGACACAGGCGGCCGATTGGTTTGAAAATTTGGGCTTTGTGCCGGACGATATCGCAACGCTGCCTAAAAAGCGCAAAGAAAAATGGACGCCCGCCCGAGGCTCGAAACTGTACCGGCTGAAACTGCAGTAGAGGGCAAGTGCCGAATAACAATCGAAACGAGTTTCGTTTTTTTACAAGGCGATAAAAAAACGCCGCGCTTGAAAACACGACGTTTTAATAATTAACAAATTTTATTTACCTTTACTGCAGCGTAATATCGAATGCGATATACGCATTTTCGGGAATGACGCCGGGGTAACCGCGCTCGCCGTACGCCAAATCGGGCGGGATGACGATCGTGCGGCTTTCGCCTTTTTTCATATCCTGTACCATCGCGTCGAAACCGGGAATCATCTGTCCCGCGGCGGTCGTAAAGGACAGCGGCGCCCTGCCTTCCGACGAATCGAATACGCGGCCGTCTATGAGGTAGCCTTTGTAATCGACGGAAACTTTTTTGCCCTTTCCCGTTTTTTCGCCGCTGCCGGCTTTCTTTATTTTATAATAAATGCCGTCGGCGTTTTTTTCGAAATTCGCAAAATTCTTTTCGATCGTTTTGATTTGATCGGCGAACGCGGCTTCTTTTCGAGCGGCGGCCGCTTTCAGCGCGTCGGCGGATAATTTATTAAAATCGCTTTGCGATGCGGTAAACTTTTTCGCCTCTTCGCCGTTCCGCACAATCGTAATTTTTTTGATCGCGTCGCCCTGTTTTGTCTTATTGACGATGTCCTGTCCTTCAAGCACTTTGCCGAAAATCGTGTGCTTGCCGGTAAGCCACGGCGTCGGAACGATCGTGATAAAAAATTGACTGCCGTTCGTATTCGCTCCGGAATTCGCCATGGCGAGGAGGCCGCCCGAAGTAAAGGCGTATTTGTCGACGATTTCATCGGGAAACGAATAGCCCGGGCCGCCGGTGCCGTTGCCCCGCGGGTCGCCGCCTTGAATCATAAAATCCTGATCATCGCCGTTTCCCTTGCTGATGACACGGTGAAACGTGAGTCCGTCGTAAAAGGGTTTGCCTTTCGCCGCATCGAGCGTACCTTCGGCAAGCCCGACGAAATTCACGACGGTAAGCGGCGTATCTTTGTAATACAGCTCGAGCACGATATTTCCGCGGGATGTTTCCATGACGGCGAATACTCCGTCTTTCCCTTGAATCGATTTTATGCTTTTTTCCATAGGATTGCATCCTCCGTACATGATCGTGACACAGCACATTGCAAACGATAATAACAATTTACGCATAGGCATTTTTACCTTATCAAAAATTAATAAAATTTCAAACCGCTTCGATCGCGCCGCACGCGGCGGGATACGTCAGCGAACGCCCTTATAGAGAACGCGCACTTGCTTGTACAGACCGTCGCCTTCCGATTTCGTGTCGATATCGGGGATGTCGTTGAGCGTCGTGTGAATGAGGCGGCGTTCGAACGGATTCATCGGTTCGAGTAAAATCGAATTGTGCGTCTGATGCACTTTGTCCGCAGTCGTGTACGCAAGGCGCACAAGCGATTCTTCGCGGCGGATGCGGTAATTTTCCGAATCGAGGATGATGCGCACGTCTTCGTGGCCGAGCCGGCCAGCGTAGATATTTGCCAAAAGCTGGAGCGCATCGAGGTTTTTTCCTTTCCGTCCGATAAGGATCGACGAATTCTGCGAATTCATCTTTATGCCGATTTTCTTCGCTTCGCGAAATACGATTTCCGTTTTTACGTCGTAGCCCATCTTTTCGATGATCGTGTCGACGAACTCAAGCAGCTTTTTTTCGAACTCATCCTGCGGCAGCGGATCGGCGACGATTCTCGCAGGCGTTTCATACATTCTGTTGTCGTTCCCCGCGTGCGACGCATCGGGAGAATCGACCGGATTGACGCGGATCTTTACATAGCCTTTTTTGAACAGCGAATTTTTTTGCGTTTCAAGGATCTCCACGTCGAACTGATCGCGTTCGAGACCGAGTTCGCTCGCGGCTTTTTCGATCGCTTCCTTTTCGGTTTTTCCTTCATACTCGTATATCATAACGTACCTCTTGCTTTTTCCGAACGGCGGTTAAAACTTCCGAAAGTACAATTTTCGAAAGCCGCCGATCAGCCGATTAATAAAATACGGCTCAGCGTTTTTTACCTTTTTTAACAATTTTAAATTGTCCGGCTTGCGCGGCGATTTCCGCTTTTTTTTGCCGCATGAATTTGTTGATTATGAGCTGCTGCCCCATCTGGATGATATTGCTCACCGTCCAATACAAAAGCAGTCCGGACGGCGCATTGTAGAACAGGAAAAAGAAAATGAGGGGCATACCGTACATCATAAATTTCATCTGTCCTGCACTCGAACCGGCTCCGGCCGCAGTGCCGCCGACCATCGTGATTTTACCGTACAAAAGCTGGGATGCGAGATAGATGATCGGAAGAATACGGATCGAATTGCCCAAAAACGAACCGATAAACGGTATGTCGCGTTTGAACGCATATACGCTGTCGCCGGTCGAAAGATCGGGAATCCATCCGGGAATAAACGACGCACCGCGGAATTCGAAATAATTGTTAAACAGATCGTACATCGCAAAAATTATTAAAAATTGGAAGAGCATCGGAAGGCAGCCGCTCATCGGATTGTAGCCGTTGTCTTTGTAAAGTTTTGCCGTTTCCGCTTGTAATTTTTGAGGATTGTCTTTGTACTTCGTCTGCAGCTCCGTTATCTTCGGCTGGAGCGCCTGCATTTTGAGCGTGCCGAGCGATTGCTGTCTTGTCAGCGGGAACATCGCAAGTTTTAATAAAATCGTCATGATGATGATCGCGACGCCCCAGTTGTGAACGACTTTGTACAGCATTTCGAGAACCCATTTGAGGATCTTTTCAAGCCAGCCGAGCCAGCCGTAGCCCTGCAGCGATTCGTCGAGTTTTACATTTTCAAGCTGCCAGCCGTTCGCCTGCGCCGTATTGTAGAGGCGCAAATCGGTTTCGTTGCGCGGCCCGAAGTAAACGTAATACGTGTCGGCCATATCGGTGCCGGAAAAAGGCTTGCGCGTAAAAAAAGCTTGCGCGTTCGCATAGTCGCCGACTTCCGTGCGCGAAGAATAATACGCTTCGCCCGTCATCGTCTCCGGTTTTTCGGGAATGAAAAGTTCTTCGAAATATTTTCCGGCGATGCCTGCCCATACGTAATCGCGTTTATACGGTTTAAACTGTTTCGTACCGACTTGTACGTATTTTTTTTTGTTGCCGTCGAACGTGATAAACATGCGCGAATCGTAGCGGTTCATGCGCGGGTTATAGTGCGGCCCGACTTGCGGCGCCGTGCGGATCGTGTAAGCGGCGTTGTTCGTGTTGAGTGAAACGGTACCCTCGTCGCTGTGCATTAAAACTTCAAGTTTGAACATGTATTCGCCGGGGATAAACGTATAGCGCTTGCCGAACGTATAGCCGTTATAGCGCTTCGTAAAAAGTACGGTATTCGCATCCGGCTGTTCGACGCTGAACAGATCGTTTATCATCGCGCCGTTCGCATCGCCGAATGAAACGGCGCACGCGCGGTTAAAAGCGGAAATATTGTCCGCCATTTCAACGCCTTTGTTCGTATCGGTATCGACGTGATTCAGCAATTCATAGCCGATGATATCGCCGCCCCTGTTCGTAAAGGCCGCTTTGATTTTATCCGTTACGATCGTAAGACTCTGCTCGGAAACGGCTTCTTCGGTATCGGAAGAAGCGATAAGCACGGGCGCCGCGTCTTGCGAATTTCCCGGAAGAGCCTCCGTAGAAATTGCTGCCGGCCCTTCCGTGTTTGCCGAAACGTTTTGTCGCTGCGGCGCAAATACGGTAGCCTGCAAAACCATAAAGGTACCGATCACGACCGTCGACAACGCGATCGCCCAAACAGTATTTTTATCCATAATAAATCTCCATCACTTTCATCGTTGTTAAAACAGTAAAAAAGCGTGCACACATCGGCACGGCATTTAAAATTATTATTTCACGGAACGGGGTCGTATCCGCCGGCATGAAACGGATGACAGCGAACGATTCTCTTTATTGCAAAAAAAAGCCCTTTGCTCGGCCCGTATTTTTTAATCGCTTCGATCGCATACTGCGAACACGTCGGCGTGTACCTGCAGCACGACGGAAACAACGGAGAAATACAGATTTGATAGGCACGGATACAAAGACAGAAAATTCTCGTAAGGAATTGTTTCATTCCGCAATCAATCCCGCTTTTTTACACAATAATCGAAATTGCGCACATCGGGCGTCGAACGAATCCCGCCCGGGATACAATAAAAAGAGCATATCGTATCCGACATTCAACTGTGCTTTTAATAAACGATAGACTTCACGGCTGTATCTTTTCGACAAGTTTCTCTGCACCGCGTTACCGTATCCGCGGGACAGAGGAAATCCGACGCGATTTACGCGCAATCCGTTTTTTGCATAAAACAGCTTTGCGCCCGGAATACCCGTTCGCTTTCCGTTGTTAAAAAGCGCTTTAAAAGCGGCGGATTTTTTTATACGTTCTGAACGTTTAAATCCGCTCTTCTTTCTCAAAGCGGCTTCCATCGGCAGCTTCCGTCCCTAAAAATCAATACTTCTTTTTTTCGTCTGCGACCGACAGCTTTTTGCGTCCTTTTGCGCGGCGGCGGGCGAGAACTTTGCGGCCGCCCTTTGTTGCCATGCGCGCTCTGAATCCGAATTTTCTGTTGCGTTTAACTTTGCTGGGCTGATATGTCCGTAACATAGAACATGCTCCTTATATAATCAACCGCGATATCGCTATCGAGGTCATAAGATATCGAAATAAGTAATCAAATATATCATTATTTTTTATACTTGGTCAAGGCGAATTGAATAAATCGATATGATGCTTTATAATAGTTACAATACTTGCGAGGATAGAGATGCCAAAAATCGAAGTCAACGAAAAAAATTTTTTCGCTTTGCTCGGAAAAAAATACGATTACGATACACTTGAAACAAAATTGCCGTGCGCAAAAGCCGAACTCGATGAAAAACCCGACGCGTCCAAGCCTGAAGATGAGCGCGTTATTAAAATCGAACTCAACGACACGAATCGTCCCGATCTGTGGTCGACGGTCGGCGTCGCGCGGCAGATCGCCCTGCACGACGGCGCAAAACACGCGGATTATCAAAAATTCATGTCGGCTCCCGATGCGATAAAAGATCCGGCCAACCGCATCGTCACCGTGGACGCCGAACTGCAGCATATCCGCCCGTATATCGTCGCCTTCGTTATTTCCGGAAAAGCGATCGACGAGGCGATGCTGAAAGACATCATCCAAACGCAGGAAAAACTCGCGTGGAATTTCGGACGCAAGCGGAAGACGATTTCGATGGGCGTATACCGTATTTCCGATATCGCATTTCCCGTGCATTATAAAGCCGTCGATCCGGACACAACCTCTTTTGTGCCGCTGCAGTGCGCAGAGCCCATGACGTGCCGTCAAATCCTGAGCGAACATCCGAAAGGAAAAGAATACGGTTGGATTTTAAAAGACTTTAAAAAATTTCCGCTGCTCGTCGACGACAAAGGCGAAATCATGTCGATGGCGCCGATCATCAACAGTGCGACGCTCGGTGCGGTACAAGTCGGAGACACGGGCTTAATGGTCGAACTGACCGGCGACGATATGGAAAGCCTTATGCTTGCGGCGAATATCGTCGCGTGCGATTTTTTTGAAAGCGGCTACGAAATTCTTCCGATGCGCGTCGACTATCCTTACGAAACGAAATTCGGCAAAACGGTCGTGTGTCCGTATTATTTTCAAGTTCCGACAAAAGCCTATCTTTCGCATATCAACAAAATGCTCGGCTCGTCGTTTACTGCGGACGAAGTGTGCGCCGCGCTCTACCGCATGGGCGATGAAACGACGGTAAAAAAATTGACGATCGACGGAAAAGACGATGCGGAGTTTACGCTCTTTCCGCCGCCCTATCGCAACGATTTTTTGCACGAAGCCGATGTGATCGAAGACGTCATGATCGGGCGGGATATCGCTTCGTTCGAACCGGAAAGCCCGAGCGATTTTACGATCGGCAGGCTTTTACCGATAACGCAGTTCAGCCGTAAAGCAAAAACGCTTATGGTCGGACTCGGCTATCAGGAGATGATTTTCAACTACGTCGGAAGCCGCCGCGATTACATCGACAATATGCTCATCGACGAATCGAGCGTTATCGAAATCGCAAATCCGATGAGCGAAAATTATCAATTTATCAGACCGGAGATAATCTCTTCGCTGCTCCGCGCGGAAAGCAAATCGGCAAACGCGCAGTTCCCGCACAAAATTTTCGAAATCGGCAAAGTCGCCTATCTCTGCGACGAAGAAAATACCGGCACGCGCACACGAGCGCACTTGGGCTTTTTGACGGCGGCGGCAAATGCAAACTTCAACGACGCGGCAAGCGAAGTCGCAGCGCTCCTGTATTTCCTCGACCACACGTACGAAGTACAAGAAAGCTCCGATCCGCGCTTTATCGTCGGCCGTCAAGCATCCGTTATCGTAGGCGGCAAAGCAGTCGGTGTTTTCGGCGAAGTCAATCCGCAAGTGCTCGAAAACTGGGCCGTTACGGTGCCCTGCGCTGCGGGCGAAATCGATTTGGAAGCGTTACTCGAAAGCCTCTGAAACATACCGTCGTCGTTATCGATTTTCTTGCGGCATATTTGCGCGTACGCGTTTTTTTGACGAAATCGAAAACACGACGAACGCCGCGGCGGCAAGGATAAAGCCAACGGCGCTTTCCAAATAATACGGAACGAGCAATAATATTCCGCCGATCAAAAAGACGATGCGGTATATCATCGGCACCGGTTTATCGATATATCCCGTCAAACAGATGCTCATCAAGCCGACGCCCAAAAGCGCCGTTACAATCGCAACGGAAACGGCAAATGCATTTCCCTGCAGCAGCAACGCGGGATTATAGCAAAACGTAAACGGAATCACAAACGACGGCAAGGCTATCATACATGCGATAGCTCCCACATGCAGCCATTTCGCTTTGGCAAGACCGGCAGCCATAAAGACGGCGACGCATACCGGCGGCGTAATTGCGGACAGACATGCATAGTAAAAAATAAACAAGTGCACGACGAGCGGCTCAAGCCCGAGTGCGACAAGCGGCGGAGCCAAAACCGCGGCACCGAGTACATAAGCCGCCGTCGTCGGCAAACCCATGCCGAGGATAATGCACACGAACATGGAACAGATAAGACATAAAAAAACATTACTCTGCCCGAGCGAAACGATGATATCGGACAGCTTTACGCCGAAGCCGGTCAAATTGATAAGCGAAACGGTGATTTGAGAACCGGCAAGAATACCGCACATATCGATAATGCTTTTCGTTCCGTTGAGCGTCGTATTTAAACAAAGTTTTCCCGTTTGGACGACGGTGCTTTTAAAATTTTTCGATGCGAGACTGAATTTTAAAATATACATCACAAACGCACCGACCGTCGCATAAAAGGCTCCCATGAGTACGGTATATCCGATAACAAGGAAATACAGAAACACTGCAAGGGGTACGAGGATTACAGCATAATCGATCAGAGCGATGTAGGGTTTATCGGTTGTTCCCTTAATATTATTTTTCGCAGAGTTTAAATGAACGGCGATAAAGCAACTTATAAAATAAATGAGCGCGGGAACAAAGGCGGCTTTCGCGATGGCAAGATACGGCACGCCGATCAACTGCGACATAATAAACGCTGCAGCGCCCATAATCGGCGGCATGAGCTGACCACCCGTCGACGCAACGGCTTCCATCGTTGCAGCCCATTCATTCGAGTATCCCGCTTTTTTCATCGATGGTATCGTAAAGACACCCGTTGCAGCGACGTTGCCGATCGCAGAACCGGAAATCATGCCGAAAAGCATACTCGCACACACTGCCACTTTTCCCGGCCCGCCGGTATATTTTCCGGTAAGCCGCTGTCCCATTTTAATAAACGTTTCCGCACCGCCCGTTTCCGACAAAATCGCCCCGAAAATACCGAACATCGCAAGCATCGTCGCCGATAAGCCGAGCATCGTTCCCCAAATACCGCGCGTATTGTGATAAAACGTTTGAAATACCAAATTGAACGAAAAATTCTGATGACCCCAAACACCGGGGAACAGTTCGCCGAAAAATGCATAGCAGAGAAAGATACCGCCGAGAACCGGAAACGTCCAGCCGACGCTTCTTCTGCTCGCTTCGAGGATCAATACGACGAGGGCGACGGAAGCAAATATGTCAAAACCGCTTACCCATTTCAGCGGGTCGTACAGAATCGCGTCGGCAATAAACGTACAATAGATGCAGGAAGCGCATGAAACGGCGGCGAAGATACAGTCGTACCAGGGAACCGTGCCGCTTTCGTTTTCCTTTCCTTTTTTCGTCGCGGGTTTTATGATAAACAAGAGCGTCAGAACAAACGCAAGATGGACGCTTCTTTGAATGATATCGGAAAAGGGGCCGCGGGCAGTCGTAAACAGCTGAAATGCGATCAGGGCAAAAGATGCGATGCGGACAAAGCGCATCCAAAACAAATTTAGCTTTCTCATGATTTTCCTTAAAGACTATGGGACTGTCCGAAAACTTCCGCTTCGGGACATTTTGCTATAATAAAAATACCGTACGACACAGTGAGATCGTACGGTATAACGATGACGATTATTTCTTTTCGGTATATTCGGGAGGAATCAGAGAAGGCGGCACCGTATATCCTTTTTCCTTAAGATACTGCACCGTACCCGGATGAAGCGGTGTCGAAGCGGCAAGAAGCGTCATCTCGGGAACGTCGTTGCGGGCGCCGACCGGATATGCGGTCTGCCAAATCGACTTACCGTCTTCCCACATCGCCTTAAAAAAACGATAACCGTCTTCTTGAGAAAATCCCGTACGCACTTGAATGCCCTGATATGTTGAAATACAGGTCGCGTCATAATCGACGCCGTCATAAGCATTTGCGGGTACAACGGCGGTTTTGACGCTCGGGATAGCTGCCAGAATTTTTTTCATATCGGCGTCGGAGATGGAAAGAATTCGAATCGGACGATTCGCATTGAGTTGCATGACATAACTGTCAGGGGCTGGCCCCGTTTTCACTGCACCGACGATCTGACGATTCGAATATGCGTCGGCGGCATCCGCCTGTCCCGCTTCAAAGTAATTCGGTTTAATTCCGAGCGCATCGAATGCAGCGTGGATAACGACGGACGCCGCAGTCCCCGTTCCTCCGGGATTAAAGCTTTTTCCATTCAAATCATAAATCGATGTGATCCCCGTATCCTTTGCGACACAAATTTGAATAGGCGATCGTTCATAGTACCAAAGAATCCTGAAATCTTTAAACGGTTGACCGTTAAACGTTTTTCCGGTACCGGTATAGCTTTCATAATCGGTGTTTGAAATCGAATTGGCAATTTTTACTTCACCCGCACGAAGACGTTTTGTGTTATCGACGTTGCCGCCCGATTCCGAAACGGTAATCGAATATTCGGGACAATACGTGTTGATAACTTTTCCGATTGAAACGACGTACGGAAACAATCCCGAGCTCGATGCGACCGCCGCCATCGTAAGATAGGTTTTGTCTTTTTTTACGCTACCCGAATCCGGCTCACCCATTCCAAAGACAACAGCACTTGCACAAAACGCTGCCGCAATCGTAATAATCCGCTTTAATTTCATACGCTCATACCGTAAAACGGCCCTCCTTGTAATTATAATTTATACTTATAGATTATGCGTTATAATCAGTATAAAGTGTAAGTTTTACCCTTGTCAAATACATAATTTTAATACTACTATAAATAAATATTATGGACAATGGAATCATTATATGAATTTTAAAGATATTGAATATTTTACGGCGATTTGGGATTATCAAAACTACTCTACCGTTGCAGAAATATTGCATATAAGCCAGCCGGCGCTCAGTCAATGCATTAAAAAGCTTGAAAAGGAATTTGCGACGGCATTGTTCAAACGAAATACGAAAAAACTCGAATTGACTCCGGCAGGCGAAATACTGTATGCGGACGGTAAATCGATCCTCGCAGCAAAAAACAAAACGATACATAAAATCGGCGCACTTTCCCGCCCCGAACCGATATCGCTGAAAATCGGCATATCGCCGTTTTACAGTAAATACTATCTGCCGAAATTGCTTCTGCACTTTACCGCATTGTTTCCAAATCTACAGTATAAAATCGTCGAAGATATTTCGATACGCCTCGAAGAAAAATTGCAAAGCGGTGATCTCGATATTTGTTTTGTGCCGCTTGAACCGCGCAACGGCGCCCTCGATTATCAAATCTTATGTATCGAGGAAATATTGATCGCGTTACCGCAAAACCGCATCCCGTCCGTTACGCCGATTTCGGGAAACGGGTTGCCGTATTTGGATATCGAACAGATAAAACAGATGCCGTTCGTATCGCTGAAAAAAATACAAAAGATCACATCGCTTACGGATCGAATATGCAGACAAATAGGATTTACCCCGGACGTCGTATATGAAACGCTTGACTGGGATACCGTCGATATCATGATCGCGAGCGGCATAGGGGTTGGATTTATCCCCGATATCCTTTATTCGGAACATGCAAAAGATACATCGAGGCATTACTATCGAATCGCAAATATGCCTGCCTTTCGTCACTATGCGGCAGCGTGGCGAAAAGGGAAAACGCTGTCGTCAACGGAACAGAATATAATCGATATCTTTAAAAAAGAGATAGCAGCTTTCCATACCGTCGATCTGCATACGCTCACCAAAGCCCCGCTTCCTCAGGCATAAGTTCGTATGCGATGCGGGGACTGCCGTCTTCTATATAGATGATGCCGCATTCTTTAAATCCCGCTTTTTCGATTGCGTGACGCATCGTTTTGTTGTCGGCATGCGTGTCGATTCTGAGGTGAGCACTGCGTGTTTTGCAAAACGCAATCGCTGCGGCAAAAATACCTTTTACTTCGCCGTCGCTTGCGATGCGGTGAATCGTGCCGTAGGATGCATCGCTTTTCCACGCGCCTTCGATGCGCGCATACGTCGGATCGTCGCCTAGGATAAATGCAAACACTCCGTGTATGCCGCCGTCCGCTTCGACGACGTAATTTCGTTTTTCCCGTATGTCATCGTTTATTAACGTCTCCGGCGGAAAGTTTTCTCCCCACTGCGTCGGATTTCCGCTGTGCTTCATGTACTCGCGGGCGCGCGCATAAATGCGCAGGATATCGTCGAAATCTTTTTGCAGAGCGTTTCGAATCGTCATATTGCCCCTATTTATTAATCTAGCGCGTAACGTTGTGCAGCCATTTGCCGTTGCGCACGCGGAGCAGACCCGCACCGGATTTAAAAATTTGTTCAATCTGCAAACACGCATAGATAACGTAAGGTTCCGCGTGCAGTACAAAAGCCGCTGTGTATGCGAGCGGGATCGCAACGAACCACATCCATACGCCGTCGTTGATTGCGGCGTAAATCGTGTCGCCGCCCGAGCGGCACATACCGACGATAAAAAACATATTGAACGCGTTCAGCGGATAAACGCACATGAGGATGCGCAGCATAAGGCGCGCTTGACGGATGATATGCGTTCCGACATTGAATAAAACGGGAAGTGCGAGCGAAAGCGGAAAGAGCAGAGAGCCGATAAGGACGGCCATCGCGGGCATAAACCATGCGAATCGGTTTGCATACCGGCGCGCTTCCGCTTCGGCACTTGCGCCGATTTTTTTACCGATTATTATACCCGCGCCGTTTCCGACGCCGATAAAAAATACCCACGTCAGCTGGGAAATCGTTCCGGTTATATTGAACGCTGCAAGCGCATCGGTGCTCGCATGCGAAAAAATCGAATTTTCCATCGTGATCCCCAAGCCCCACAGCGTTTCGTTTATGATGACGGGAAGCGCGATTTTGACAAAGCGCGCGAGGAAATCGCGATCGAACGAAAAGAGTTCGGCAAACCGGCCGCACGCTTCGTATTTTTTGCGATACGACCAGCCGACCGTGATCGCGAGTTCCACGAAGCGGGAAAGCACCGTCGCGATTGCGGCTCCTTGCACCCCCATCGCCGGTACGGTTAGGGCGGTTCCGAAAACGGAAACGGAGGCGCCGAAAATCAAAAGATAATTGAAAACGGCGTTTACGAAAAACGATATTGCCGTGCTTACCGTCGGCAGCCGTACGTGCTCGGTTGCGCGGAAAGCGAGTTGAAACGCGAAACTCAGTGCGAGCATCGGATAGCTGGGCGCGACGCAGCGCAGATACCGGCCGCCGAGAGCGATGACGCGCTCATCCGAAGAATACAGCGAAATCAATTCGCGAGGGAAAAAAAGGGCGGCAGCGGTAAAGATGAGTGAAAGCGAGAACGAAAGCGCAAGCGTAATCCCGAGCGTTCGACGGATTCCGGCGATATCTTTTTTGCCCCAATACTGCGCGACGAAAATGGCGCCGCCGCTTGAAATACCGAAAAGCATCATATTGAGGATAAAAAAAATCTGATTACCCAGCCCCGCCGCTGCAATTTCCGTTGCACCGAGTCTGCCGACCATAACCGTGTCGAGCATGTTGACAAAGGTCTGCAAAAAATTCTGCAAAACGATCGGAAGCGCAATAGTAAAAAGCGTACTGTAAAATCCCGGCAATGCGGTCATAATCAACCCCGTGCACTCACCGTCCGTTGTGTTTCAGTGCTTGTGTCATAGTCTTTATAGTGCTCATCTATGGCATTGCAGGCATAACGAATTTCCCGGTTTTATATTCCGGCACGTGATGTTCGTACACGCAGACGATAATTGAATTATATCACAGCTTCACCTGTTTCGTAAGGTAATCCGGTAATCCCGCGCACAAAAAAACCGCCCTCAGAGCCGGAGTTTTTCCGACTTGGGGGCGGTCAGCTTAATGTTTTATTCAACGGGTAATCAAGTTGTCAACCGCCGAAATTACCCGTCGGTGAAGTTACTCCTCTTCAAAGTTTTCCGCTTCGGTGCCCATAACACCAGCAGCATTTCGGTATGCTGTAAGCTGACCGGAAGGCACTTTGATACTGCCTGCAGTGAGAGCGGTGCAAGCCTTAAAGGCATCTTTGAAAGCAAGGTCAAGAGATAATGGCGGCTTGACAGGATTGTAATTGCATTTAAGCTTTACGCCGGTAAGACTTGTGCAGTTTTCAAAACAGGTCGCCATACGCTTAACGCTTGCAGGGATATCCGGTACGGTAGCAAGATTTGTGCAGCCTTTAAAACAACCGTTCATATTCGTAACGCTGTCAGGGATATCGGGTACACGGGTAAGGCTTGTACATTCGTAAAAACAGCTGTTCATATTCGTAACGCCGGCAGGAATAGTCGGCACACCAGTAAGGTTTGTACAGCCTTTAAAGAGGCCGTTTATATTGTCAAGACCGTCAGGAAGGGAGGCAAGCGATACGAGGTTTGTACAGTCTTCAAAACAGCCGTACATTTCGGTAAGACCTGCAGGATAGTTTTTGATTTTAAGGGCGATTTTTATGTCCGAATAGTCTTTAAGACTTGTGCTGAGATTACTCGGTTTAGGACCGTGCGGTATAAAGTCGGCTGCCGGTATGACACCGATTATTTCGATGTAGTTTACTTTTTCTGTTGAAAATTTTCCGCCCAAGTAATACTCCAGCAATTGCTCAAAATCTTTTACTTGCACGAATACAGAGGCGGCCAAAACCTGTCCCACGGTGGGATTTGCCGTCTTTTCTAACACCATAGTATCGAAGTCTCCGTCCGCTATGTTAAGCGTCATAGTATTTCCGCTTAAACCGAATGCAGCAAATTCTTCTCCATCTATCATAATTTTGGCGCCGTCGAGGGTAAAAGGTGTTCCTTCCGCTGAGTCTTTATACAGCCCATCCTGAAGCGAACCCGATATTTCACTTGCAAAATAGAACTTTCCTGCCGTAAAACATAAATACGGCTGTGTTGTAATACCGTCCTCGGTTACGGGACAGGTTTGAATTGTCGATCCTTTCCGTATCGAAATCATTTTCCACACACCGTCTATGGACGTGTTGCCGCCTTCTTTAAATGTTACGCCGACCGTTACGTTTGCGGTAACCTTTATCGTTGCGGTGGCACTTCCTGCAGTCCCGCCCACGGTAAACGTGCCCGTCGAAATTGTCCATTTGTCTACCGCATAGCCTGAAGCGGGCGTCGCCGTAAAGGTAATCTCGGTGTCTTTGGGCACTTGGTTATCGGATGGGATTTCGGGAACGGACTTTACCGTACCGTTTACCGGCAAGGTAAGCGTTACCGCGTACTTGGTAATAAGAGCCGGATTGTCTTCTGCAAAAACGGCTTTTACCTGCACGGCCTGTGTTACCGTGTGCTTGTACGTAGTCTCGGTACCGGCATCGGTTCCGTCACGTTGCCACTTTACAAACTTGTAGCCCGCAACCGGCTCTGCAGTAAAGGTAAGCTCCGTGTTTTCGGCTACCATACCGTCCGCAGGCAGCGTAGGATTTACCGTTACATTGCCGCCGATGTCTTTTTCAAGCGTTACTTTATACTTGGTAACGGACGTTCCGCCGGAATCGCTTCCGTTAGAACAGCTTATCGCCATGCCGGCAAATAAAAGCGCAGCTGCGACGAGCGCCGTAACTTTAAAGACACCCGCTTTTTCGTTGTTGCTTGTTTTCATAGAAAACTCCTTTTAATGAAAAAATAAAAAAACGCACGGAAGACGGTACGCCTTTCGTGCATGTGGTGCGAAAAGTATGTTGTACGTCCCTTATGTGCGGACGGATATACGGCGGATGAGCGGAAAACGCCCTTAGCTGAGAAGCTGAGAATTTTGCTGCGCCCGCGCAGACGTGTCAAGCACGCTGCTATAAGACAATCTACGATGACTGCAGCGGAATTTCTGTATGCGGGCGCTTGTGTGTACGGCGCGGGAACGGTTGCTTTGCTCTCTCTCATAACTCTTAGTATACGGTATACGGCGTAAGTCGGCAAGAGGACGTTTAGCTTTACGCGTAACTTGCCGCCCTTATATTTTTTTCATATATAGGGCATCTCAAAAAACTCACCTTTAGCGATTTTTTCGAGATGCTGACGAGTTGTAACTCGCTGTATTATCGCGAGTTACAACACCGCATTTTGGAGTACCCGATGCACATATCGAAATGCCTAAAATATTTTTTCGAATCGCTGCTCTTTATATTTTTTGCGGTGTCTCTTTACCCCGCTCCGCCCGAACCGAAAGAGCTCGCTATACTCAGGCACGCCTATCCCGACGTTTCATTCACGGCAGTCTACGACGCCGCACTCTCGGATTTTAAAATCGATGTCGTACAAAACCGCGGCGCAATCCGCAAAACGGCGACATTGTATTGGGCGGACGGCAAAATGCTTCCTGCGGACAAACTTACCGAGCGCGAATCGTACTGGCCGCTCCTCTATCCCTATGCAAAAGAAATTCCCGATCCTGCGAATTTTTCCGAAGAGGACTTACGCCGCCTGCGTAATTTTTCTTCGGCGGAAACCCGTTCGCGTCAGGGCGGCACATCGCTTTATTTTTTTAATACAGTCTATGACTGTGAAACGCGGCAATCGACCGAAGCGCATATAAAGCGCATATCGTTTCTCGGCAAATATACGAACGCACACGAACGAATTTTTGCACCGCTTGCGCGCGTCGAAAACAAAATCCGAGAGCGCGCAAAAACCGATGCCGCCGTACAGCACTTCATCGACGAACTGGCGCGCGTCGACAGCTACAACTGGAGGGAAATCGGCGATCGCGTGTCTCGTTCGTTTCACAGCTACGGCATCGCAATCGATGTCCTGCCGCGCGGCTGGGGACAAAAGAACATCTACTGGGCATGGCGGCGCGATATCGACCCCGAAGGATGGATGACACTTCCGCTCGAAAAACGCTGGATGCCGCCGGACGGCGTGATCGAAGCATTCGAATCGGAAGGATTTATCTGGGGCGGCAAGTGGCCGATTTGGGATAATATGCATTTCGAATATCATCCTGAACTGATCGCATACAGCCGGAATCGATAAGAGACATAACGTGTGCGAGTTTGCGCGGATGTTTGCAGAAAACGTGTATACGTATCGTTCCGATAAGAATCGTATGAGTACAATACACTGTATTTGCAAACTCGATTATTGAACGTGTGCGCGTTTGCGCACGGCTAAAAACTTTTTCGGAAATTGATATTTCCTGCAAAAGTTTTTATAGGAGGTAACTATGAAAAAATTGATTTTAGCGGCGGCTCTCGTTTCGGGAATCGCCCTGTCAGGTTTGGCGGCCGCGGAGACGACGCTGTCGCTCGGTGGAACGATGGAATTGTCGTATTGGACGGATATCAAAGATTTCAGCGGCTCTCTGATCGAGGGCAGTCTACACGACAAAGACATCAGCTTCGGACCCGACCTTACGTTTTTTACTTACACGTCTACGTTTACCGGATTGTGGGGAAACGCTGCATTGATTTTTCCGAAAAATAAATTATTCGATACGTGGGGTATACTCGATTTCAATCTCGGCCCCGCGTTCAGAATTCCGTTCGGTAAACTCTTCTCCGTTCAAATGGGAATCGGTGTAAACACAAAGCTGCCGACCGATTTTAAACACGCGATGCTCGGCGTCGGGACGACCGGCGGTGTACAGTTCGGACTCGGCAAAACGACGTCGCTTGTCGCAGGAGTAAACGTCTCATACGATTTTTATGATGTTATCGAAAAACAAAAGGCGACGTATTTGACGTTCAGGCCCTACGTCGGTGTCGGCTTCAGACTCGGCGACAGATAACGGTATTTATCGATGCAAAGGCGGCAGCGTGACTGCAGTGTGTGCGCCGCTGCCGCATCAACTGTTACTTCGCAGCGTTCGTACCGGCGATTCTGCCGGTATTGCAATATTATGTAATACGATACGGCAATACCGTGCAAGAATTTGTTTTTTATTTTTTCCCTACTACTACAAAGGGCTGCAGCTGATACGGTTTCGCCGCAATATTAAAATCATTCCATTCATAAAAAAATTTTTCAAGCGGCAGTACGATAAATCCGTCTTGCCAGTGATCCCATGTATCATAAGGATCGGCAATAATTAAAACGTCATCACCAAGCTGCGGTGTTCCGCCGTTATCATAGCCGACAATTACGACATAATGCCCGTTCCACAGATTGGTATGAGCGATAATCGGATGCCCGTCTTTCAAATGACCGGTCAGCCATTTTACAAAAAACGAATCTTTTGCATCCGTAACCCATTTGTCGGTATCCGCTTTATTTTCGCTCGAGTAAAGGGATACGGATTCAAAATATCTTTTATAATTACCAACCATAGCAGGAGAATACTTCAAGTTTTTAGTATCTTCTTCCGTCACGAAATCGTCCGGCCGCGGATGCTCTTTGTAATTCGCTTCGACAATCTTCACATCGGAAAGCGTTTTTAAAAACTTGACGATTTTTCCGACATTTGCACCGGGTTCGTACCAGTTGTTTGCACTGCCCGGTTTTGCGTCCGGATCGTCTTCATCCATATTGCAGTGCATACCGACTGCAGCTTCCCATTCGGTCATCGGTATGCCCAAATGCATGAGGACCATCGTAACGCACGAAGGACCGCAGCTGTATTCGGTCGTTTGCTGCATGGTTTTAAAATGCGATATAATCGTTACCTGATCATCGCTTTCCATATTATAAAAATCCGGATGCAGCCAATATTTCGATTTTTTGTGATTATTCGCACCGTGAATATCCGCACCCCCGTTCGGATCGATGTCTTCCGCAGGAAGAAATCGATCGTCGTTGTTATCAGACATCGGCGAAGAGCACCCTGTTACCGCCGCAAACATAAGGGATGCGGCACATAACAATACGATTATCTTTTTCATAGTTATCATACCTCCTACATAAATACATGATATCCCGGGCCGATCGGCAGACCGGAAACAGTCCACAATACGAGTAAAAGAACCCATACGAGCGTAAACGCGATTGAAAACGGCAGCATATAGGCCATGACCGTACCGGTCTGCGCACGTTTATCGTATTTTTGCGCATAGGTAAGGATAATGCCCAAGTATGCGAACGTCGGCGTAATATTGTTTGTCAAGCTGTCACCGATGCGATATGCCATTTGCGTTGCTGCAGGAGTTATGCCGGCAATCAAAAGCATGGGAACGAAAACCGTAGAGAGCACCGCCCATTTCGCGCTCATACTGCTGACGAAGAGGTTTATGATCGCGATAAGGAATACGAAGGCGATAAAGAGACCGACGCCGTGAATGCCGCTGTTTTTCAAAAACAGACCGCACTTGATTGCGATGATCGTTCCCAAATTGCTCTTTGCAAATACGGAGATAAATTGGCTCGCAAAAAAACAAATGAGGAAAAACGGTGCAATCGTTTTTATTTCGTTCGTCATCATAGCGAATATGTCTTTAAATTCCTTAATCGAGCCGGTAATTTTTCCGTATACGTAGCCGGGAACGGCGAACACAAACAGGATAACGGCAGGGATGGCTCGGAGCATCGGGCTGAATGCAAAAGATTTTCCTTCGGGCGGCGCAAAGGGCATTCCTTTGAATCCCATGGCAACGAGAACCAAAACCAGCCCCGCCAACCCCAATGCCGCCGATTTCATTGCTTTATTTTCCACGTCTGAAAGCGAAACTTTTATATGCTCTTCTTCTTTAAGTTCGAATTCGGCTCCCATGCCCGTGTCGTCGAGTTTTTTCTCTACGAATTTGATAGATACCCATGCGATTGCGGGGCTCAACAAAATCGTCGATATGAGCATAAAATAATATCCGCTCGCCGGTGAAACGACCATCGCCGGATCCACCAAACGCGCGGCAGCTTCGGTCATACCTGCAAGCATGGCGTCTCCGTTTCCGACGACCAAGGCGGCTCCGAATCCGCAAGCCACCGATGCATACGCCGTAAAGAGTCCCGCCAGCGGATTGCGTTTCAAATTTATATACAGGATCGCAATGAGCGGAGGAAATACGACAAACGCGGTGTCGCCGATCAGGTTTCCGTTGATGCCGATCAAAACGACGATCATCGTTACGATGAATTTCGATTTGAAATTGCTTGCAAGCGACAAAATGCCTTTTAAAAATCCGCTGCCGTTCGCAACGCCGAGTCCCAATGTCGCGATAAACACCGCGCCTATCGGAGCGAAACTTGCCCACACCGACGGAAAGCTTTTCAAAATATCGGCAATACCTCCCGCCGTAAGCAGATTGACGGCGGCGACTTCTTTATCGTTTACCGGATTAACCGCTTTGACTCCGGCCGCGGCGCAGATCGCCGAAAGAATCAGCGTCAAAAAGAAAAACACGATAAACATATAAATCGGATGCGGAATTTTATTTCCCGCCCTTTCGATAAAACCCAACATACCCGAAAGCTGTCGCTTATTTTCGGCTTTCCGATTTGCAGTATCCATAGATACCTCCTACATATTTTTGCGTATAAAATCGATATAAAAACGAACGGCATTCGGCAGCGCCGATTCGTCCATATCGAATTTACTGCTGTGATGTGCGTGGCAAATTCCTTTTTCTTCGTTTCTGATGCCGATAAATGCATAGAAGCCCGGAAACTCCTGCAGATAACAACCGTAATTATCGGCTCCCATAATCTTTTCAAATCGGATGACGTTTTTATCTCCGAAAACGGCCTGTGCCGACGGAAGCGCTTTTGCAATACTTGCCGGATCGTTTACAACGGGAGGAAGACCGACAAGCGGCTTCCATTCCGCCTTTGCACCGGTCAGTATTTCCGCCGCTTTGCAGCTTCTGTCGAGGACGGAAAATAATTGCGTGCGTTCGGCGTCCGAAAAAAAACGCATCGTTCCGCCGAGTTCCGCCTGATCGGGAATGATATTTGTCGCAGTACCGCTGTGAAATAATCCGAAGCTCAGCGTATTGTGCTGAAGCGGACTGAATTCCCTGTCTTTAATTCGGAATGCTTCTCCGACGATCATTGCACCGGCGTTGATGGGGTCGATACCTTGATCGGGGCGCGAGCCGTGACAGCTTTTTCCGGTTACGGTCAGATGAAAGCTCGTCGTTCCCGCCATCACCGCTCCCGCCTGCAGCGATATTTTTCCGACGGGAATATCCGCCCAAAGATGAGAGCTGACCATCGTTTCAATTTTTCCGACGGTTTTGAGATAGTCGATAATCTCCCGATGCCCTTTGCCGATTTCTTCCGCCTGCTGAAAACAGAGGTAAACGGTTCCTTTGAGTTCTGATTTCATAGCCGCAAGTTCGCGTGCAAATGTCAAAAGAATTGCGATGTGGCCGTCGTGCCCGCATGCATGCATACAGCCCTCATGCTCTGATTTAAATTCGAGCGACGTATCTTCGTTTATAGGCAGCGCATCGATATCGGATCGGAACGCATATATCTTGCCGGGCAGATCGCCTTTGATACTCGCGACCGTACCGTATTCGCCGACGGATTCATACGAAACACCCAACGTTTCAAGTTCGCGCCGGATATATTCGGAAGTTTCTTTTTCTTTTAAAGAAATTTCCGGAATTTTGTGAAATTTTCGCCTGAGTGCGATAACGTATTCTTCCATACCTTTCAGCATAATATTTTCCTTTGCGGAAAAACCGCACCGTATGATTCGCAGACGCCGAAACTTCGGTTTTTAAGATACCCGATTATTTTTTTCGACGGCATCTTTGAGCTGTGCCAACGCTTTTGTTAATATCGAGCGCGGACAGGCGACGTTGATCCGCATATATCCGGCTTCGGCACCGAATGCGCGTCCGTCGTTTAATCCCAAATGCGCTTTTTTCGCCATAAATTCCACGAGTTCATCACCGGTAAAACCGAGTCCGCGGCAGTCGAGCCACATCAAATACGTACTTTCGGGAATATAGGTTTTAATCGAGGAAATATTCGTATCGATATACTCCTTTACATATTTCATATTGGCTTCAATGTAGCGCAGTACCTGTTCAAGCCATTCTTCACCGTGTCGAAAGGCGGCTTCGACCGCGACGACGCTGAAACAGTTGTTTCTATGAACGTCTATGCGGTGCCAAAAAGCATCGAATTTCTCTTTTGCCGCTTTATCGGGAAAGATAATCGTCGATGCCTGCAAGCCTGCAAGGTTGAATGTTTTTGTCGCCGACGTACAGGTAATCGTATGTACTGCGATTTCCGAGCTGATGGAAGCTAATGGAATATGCTTGTTCCCCCACAGCATAAGATCCGCATGAATTTCGTCGGATACGATCGGCACTTTATAGCGGATACACAACTCGGCTATTTTCTGCAGTTCGGATTTTTTCCAGACGCGGCCGAGCGGATTGTGAGGATGACAAAAAATAAATAACGCAGGCTTTTTTTGCAGCGCTTTTTCGAATGCGTCGAAATCGATATCGACCGCACCGCCGTCTTTTTGAATAAGAGGAACGGTAAGCGGATTTCTGCCGCAGTTTTGCGTAACGCTGAAAAATTCCGAATATACCGGCGTCAAAAATAAAATATCGTCGCCCTCGCCGCTGAACCGATCCACAATGGCGGCTAAAGCGGGTACGACCCCCGGACAAAAAGATGCGAGGGCGGTATCGAATGTCCACCCGTTCCTTTTTGCCTGCCAGTCCCGGACGGATTCAAAATACGAATCGGGACGTGACGTATAGCCGAAAATCCCGTTTTTATTCCGCTCCGCCATCGCATCGATAATCGGTCTGGCAGTCGGAAAATCCATATCGGCGATCCACAGCGGTATAATATCTTTCGTACCGAATTTTTTTTCGGCTTCGTCATATTTTACGGAATCGGTATGCGCTCTGTCCGTTATCGCATCGAAATCATATATCATTCCGTTCTCCCTTATATTGGTATGTATCGATTTTTTAACTATATGCAATTTATATGCCAATAAATAATAATAGAGATATTGGTTTTAATTATGATTTTTATGAGAGTATTTTGAGATTTAACGGAGATTCTACGGAATTCAGGAAATCATTACGGACGCATCTCTTCGTATCTTCGTACAAAAACCCATTTACCCCATTATTTGTTTACATTAAACCATTTTAACCCGTTTTCGGTTATCCGTGCGCCGTTTCTGCCTTTTTTTACATCGATAAATCTTTTCGCGGCCATATCCTGCAGCAAATCACGCACTTCTTTTTCTCCGACGATATAACCGGCATCTCTGATTTGCTGCAATAAAAATCGCCTGCCGCAGCTTTTTCCTTCTTTTGCACGACGTTTCATTTGTTCGAGTAAAAAAAGCTGTGCGTATTTTACCGAGCCGTCGGAAGGAAAAAAGCGGACGCTCTCGGTTTCAAAATGCGGAGCTGAAGATACGGACGAAAAAACAGGGTGCGGGACGGAAACTTCCGAACGTCCTTGTGCTTCAAAGCAGCGTTCAAGTGTTTCTGTTTTTTTCCGCTTTATCTGCAAATCCGCCGGCAAATCATCCGGTACGATTTCGGCTTTATTCAAGCAGGCAAGATATTCAACGCAGTTTTTCAACTGCCGGATATTGCCGTCCCATTCTTGATCGAGCAGTATCCGCTCCGTTTCGTTTGCGAGCGTAAAATCGGAATGGAGACGTTTTTTAAAATTATCGATCAATTCCAAAACATCCGTTCCCCGCTCGCGCAGCGGCGGCAATTCCAAACTCAATACGTTCAGCCGGTAATACAAATCTTTTCTGAATCTTCCGAGCCGTACCGATTCGCCGAGATTTTCATTCGTTGCGGCGATAATGCGCACATCGACGTTGATAACGCTGTTGCCGCCGATCCTCAGCACTTCTTTTTCCTGGATAACGCGCAAAAGCTTCAGCTGCAGCGCTTTGCTCATGCCTTCGATCTCATCGAGAAAAAGCGTACCGCGGTGTGCGAATTCGAAAAATCCCATTTTGCCGCCTTTTTTCGCACCCGTAAAAGCGCCTTCTTCATAGCCAAACAATTCGCTTTCCATAAGGCTGTCGGGAATGGCAGCACAGTTGATCGCGACGAACGGATATCCGTGCCGTTCGGATGCCGCATGAATTGCATGTGCGAAAAGCTCTTTGCCGGTACCGCTTTCTCCGGTTAAAAGAACGGGAGCGGTACGGCATGCCATTTTCGCGGCAACTTCCTTTGCACGACGCACGGCGGCACTGCTTCCGATTATAGAATCGAACGTATATTTTGCCGCATGTCCTTTATTCATAAGCTGACGGCGCAGTTTATGCTGGCGGTACTCTTCGTCACTGAAACGCTGAATCGCCGCCATGGCTCCGACAAACGAATTGCCTTTGACGATCGGCGTAATATTGAGTGTCATATCGACATTGCGTATTTTGAGCATGTGTTCTTTTACAGCTTTTTGTGAAATCAAAAAATCACCGAACGGAATAAACGGAAGCACGCCGTCGGATTTTTTGCCGACAACCGCCTTTTTCGATACGGCGAGTATTTCCTCCGCTTTTTTATTTAAATAAAATACCGTTCCTTCCGCATCGATGCAGATAATGCCGATATCGAGCATATTTTGAAGATTGTCGAAAAGTCCTTCCATCCGTATGGAACGATAAAACATACGGTTGAAATTATAATTATCATCGACGATGTCTTTAAGATATTTTTTGATTTTTTCTTCTTCGAGAAGTTCTTCGCAGTCGGATTTAAGCAGGAGTTCGACAACAGTGTCACCGCTTAAAAGACGCGGCCCGATATCCAAAACATCGGTCACTTCTTTCGGGACATAACGGCTTTCGCCGGGCGTCACGGCAAAGGTAATGTCCGGTCTATACGTTTCGTTCGGACTGCACGGATAACATTCGATATTGTCGATGCCGAAGCGATTGAACAGAGCCATCGTTTCGATCGCCATTTTATGGCTGAGATTGACGACAAGCGCTTTTGTTCCCTGCGGAATTTTTAATAATTGTTTTAAACTTTCTTTTCGTATCGTTACTTGGATAATGGTCACTTCGCCGTTTGAAGGCAACTGTTTTTGTAAATTGTTGAGATCCGTACACGCGCAGGTCGAAATCAAATACAGGTCGGCGGGACGAATATCGTTGAAATATTCTCGTGTACTGTATGAAAAGACACTTGCTTTGGCGCCCATAAAATATCGTACTTGCTCCGCATACACATCTGCAGAGACTTTGTCATATGCAATAACCGCGATTGTTTTCATAAGAACAACCTTTTTACTCGAATACTGTATTTTTATTATGGATACCCAATGCAGTGTGTTGTTTAAAACATACCGTTTTGTTTTTTAAGTATAACCTATGTATATCAGGTCGTCAAATAAGATCTCGAAAAATATACAAAAAAAGCCGTCATTTTCACGACGACTTTTTTAATTTTTATTTTATCTTTAAAACACACACGATACGCGCAATGCTATTACCGATTGCAATTCACGTTCTCTCCCGAAAACGTGAATTACATAACGAACGGGCGATCTATTTGCTCAAAAGATTATTCATGCGCTTTACGAAATCGGCAGGATCTTTCAGCTCTTCACCGCCCACGAGCAGCGCTTGATCGAGCAGTACGAAAGAAATATCGGCGATGCGTTCTTTGTCGTCGGTGTCTTTGAGTTTTTGCACAATCGGGTGATCGCCGTTCACTTCGAGGATAGGCTTTACGTCGACGCCGGATTGCCCCATCGCTTTCATCATGCGCTCCATTTGGAAGGACGGATCGTTTTCGTCGACGACGATACACGAAGGACTGTCCGAAAGGCGCTTGCTGAGCTTTACTTCTTTGACGTTGTCACCGAGCGCTTCTTTAATTTTTTCGACGAGCGGTTTGAACTCTTTTTCTTTCTTTTCCGCTTCGGCTTTATCGACGCCGAGTTCATCGTCGCTGCCCGCCCTGTTCACCGCTTTCAATTCAAATTCTTTGTATTTCCCGAGCGCGGGAATAACGATGTCCGCGATGTCGCTTGCGATTATCAAAACTTCAAAACCCTTTTTCGTATACGCTTCGAGGAGCGGACTTGAACGCAGATTGTTTTCGTCCGTGCCGGTAATGTAGTAAATCGATTTTTGGCCGCTTTTCATGCGCTGTACGTAGTCCGCAAAACTCGTCCATTCGCCGCCTGCAGTTTTGTCCGCCGCATTTTGAGCGGAAGCACCCGCGTCTTTTTTCGCAGTATCCATATCGCTTGCGCCGTCTTTTATTTCCGGCTTGTACGTCGTTTTAAATCGTACGATTTCCGCAATTTCCGCGCGGTTTGCAAAATCCGAGTACAGACCTTCCATCATCGGACGGTTAAACTGCGCGATAAACGTATTCCATTTTTCGATCGCTTTTTTTTCGGCATCGGTCGGCTTTTCGCTTTTTCGCGCTTTATCGGCTTCGTCTGCAAGCTTTTTAAATTCGCCGAGCAGCTTTTTTACCGACTGCGATTTAATCGTTTCGAGAATGCGGTTTTGCTGCAAAATTTCGCGGCTCACGTTGAGCGGCAAATCTTCGCTGTCGATGATACCGCGCACGAAACGGAGGTATGCCGGAAGCAGTTCGCGGTCGTCGTCGGTGATAAACACACGCTTGACGTAGAGTTTTATGCCGCTTTTGTAGTCGGCTTGATACATATCGAAGGGCGCGGTTTTCGGAACGTAAAAGAGCGTCGTATATTCCTGCGTACCTTCGGCGTGCGTGTGGACGTACATGAGCGGATCGTCGCCGTCGCGGCTCATCGTTTTGTAGAATTCGTTGTAGTCCGATTCTTTCAAATCGCTCTTCGATCGTTTCCATACCGCGCTCGCGCTGTTTACCTGATCGACTTTATTTTCGCTCGACGTAACCTTACCCTTGTCGTCGTATTTGTTTTGCGTATAGTGAAGATAGATCGGAAACGCGATATAATCGCTGTATTTTTTAATAAGTTCTTCGATCTTCCAGCGGCTCGCGTACTCCTTGCTGTCGTCGTTTAAATGCATGACGACGGCGGAACCGCAGCTTTCGCTTTTATCGAAACCGTATTTTTTCGCTTCTTCGCTGTCGTATGCGATTTCTTCAATATCGTACGAGTTCGTGCCGTCGCTCGACCAGTGCCAAATTTTTCCGGACGGATCGGCCGCTTTCCGCGTGTATACGTCGATTTTTTTTGCCGCCATAAACGCCGCATAAAAGCCGACGCCGAACTGCCCGATGAGCGCCGAATCTTTCGACGCCGCTTCGTTTAATTTTTCAAAAAACGCTTTCGTGCCGCTGCGCGCGATCGTACCGAGGTTATCGGTTAAATCCTTATCGGTCATGCCGATGCCGGAATCCTGCACGGTGAGCACGCTCTCTTTGCCCTCATCCCCGCCTTCGAACGAAATGTCGATGCGCGGCGCAAAATGCACGTCTTTGAACGCGTCGTCGGATACGGTGAGATATTTGAGTTTGTCGAGCGCGTCCGATGCATTCGAAACGATTTCCCTGAGGAAAATATCCTTATTCGAATACATCGAATGGATGATGAGTTTTAAAAGCTGATTTACTTCGGTTTGAAATTGATACGTTGCCATATAAGCCTCTTTTTAGAAATTGAAAAATAGTGCGGAAAATTCGCAGATTACTTCTAATGTACTGATAAACGGCGGCTTTCGGCAAGAAGGAAAATGTCCGTCCCACGACATCCGTACCGAAAGCCGCTTCATGAGCTGCTTATGTTTCTCATCTTCCGGCAACTTTTTTACCCGCACATTGACACGCGCCGCCGTTTTTATATATAGTAAATAAAGCGGTGTTCAACCTATCTTGCAACTCTGCAAACCGAATTTATCAATCGCAATTCATTTTTAAGGAGTGTTCGTATGAAATCTTGCCTTATAACAAAGATAACGGGAAGAGAAATTATCGACTCGCGCGGAAATCCGACGGTCGAAGCGGAAGTAACGCTTGCCGACGGAACGGTCGGAACGGGAGCCGTACCGAGCGGCGCATCGACGGGTACTTATGAAGCCCTCGAACTGCGCGACGGAGACGCAAAGCGCTTCGGCGGAAAAGGCGTTTTAAAAGCCGCGGAAAATGTAAACCGCGCAATCAACGAAACGCTCGTCGGAAAAGACGCGTCCGATATCTACGCGATCGACCGCGCAATGATCGCTGCCGACGGCACGAAAGACAAATCGAAATTCGGTGCGAACGCGATCCTTGCGGTTTCCATTGCAAGCGCGCGCGCGGCGGCCTCTTCTCTCGGCATCCCGCTCTATCGCTTTTTCGGCGGCGTCAATGCAACGAATCTCCCCGTCCCGATGATGAACATCTTAAACGGCGGCGCACACGCGACGAACAGCGTCGACACGCAGGAATTCATGATCATGCCGGCAGGCGCTCCGTCTTTTAAAGAAGGACTCCGCTGGTGCACCGAAGTGTTCCACGCATTGCAATCCATTTTAAAATCGAAAAAACTCGCGACGGCCGTCGGCGACGAAGGCGGATTTGCGCCCGATCTCGCAAGCGACGACGAAACGATCGAAACGATCCTCGAAGCGATCAAAAAAGCCGGCTACGCTCCGGGAAAAGATTTCCTGCTCGCTATGGACGCGGCTTCTTCCGAATGGAAGGGCGGTAAAAAAGGCGAATACAAACAGCCCAAAAGCGGCAAAACGTTTACGTCGAGCGAACTCGTCGCGCACTGGAAATCGCTCGTCGAAAAATATCCGATCATCTCCATCGAAGACGGCCTCGACGAAGAAGATTGGGAAGGCTGGCAGCATTTGACAAAAGAACTCGGCAAAAACGTGCAGCTCGTCGGCGATGACCTGTTCGTCACGAACACCGAACGCCTCATCAAAGGCATTCAAAACGGATGCGGCAACTCCATCCTCATCAAGCTGAACCAAATCGGCTCCATCTCCGAAACGATGGACGCGGTAAAGATGGCGCACAAAGCGGGCTTTACGGCAATCATATCGCATCGCTCCGGCGAAACCGAAGACACGACGATCGCAGACCTCGCAGTCGCGCTCAACGCAGGCCAAATCAAAACCGGCGCACCGAGCCGCAGCGAACGCGTCGCAAAATACAACCGTCTCCTCCGCATCGAAGAAGATCTCGGAGCCGGCGCGGTATACCCCGGATTCGGCGCGTTCAATGTAAAACGCAACGCATAGTTTTCAAATTTTTTCGGACGACACGGAACGGAAGAACCCGCCTTCCGTACTTCGGTAACCCTCATCCGCGCTCACGCGCGGACGCTTCGCGGTACTCCACGCGGGCGTAGGCTGCTCGCCCCGCAATCGAACGGCGCACGGATCGGCTTATAACAAAGCCGCCCGTGCGCCTTTTTATTAATAATTAATAATTTTTTAGCGGCTGCCGAAATCATTCGAGCGTCCAAAAACGCTTATTTTACCGCACGGACGGTGAGCCGGTGCTTTCCCTCGCTTCGATACGTTTCAATTCGTGTAAATCCCGCCTCTCGAAGATAGCGTTCCAATTCTTCCTTACCGTAGATTTTCATACCGTCTATAATAGTCGTCCACTTTTCATCGGCTTTGTTTTTGCCGTCCGCTTCATTGACGACCATGAAAACGCCGCCCTGTACGATGCGACACCTGCCGTTTTGTACGGCATCGGCGTTTACTTCCTGCGATTTTTTAACCGATATTGCCGAATAGTCGAGTCCCGTAACTTCCGCCTGCGGGTATCGTTTTAACAATTCCGCAACGTTTCGTTCGCCCGATTATTTTTTGCCGACGAGCAGTGTCGAGCCCGCAAGCTGCAGCGACTTCGCTTCTTTCGGCGTCATAAACATGCCCTGCGTCGTGTCGATCAGTTCGGCTTTTTCATAGCCTTTCGCTTTTAAGTCCGCAACAAACGCATCCATGTCGCCGTAGCGGGAACGGGACATGAGATCGTGAATCGCGAAGACACCGCCTTTTTTCAGCACGCGAAGCGTTTCAAAAAGCAGCGCCTGTTTATTTACACCGGTGATATTGTGATACACGTAATTGCTCGTAACCGCATCGAAGCTTTCGTCCGGAAAATCGAGTTTTACCGCGTTGCCCTTTTCAAAGCGCACATTCGAAACGCCTTCAGCCCGCGCGTTGTTTTCGCACAGCGCTTTGCTGAACGAGCGGTACTCCGCACCCCACGGATCGACGCCGAGCATCGTCCCTTGCGGATTCCGCTTTGCACACGCAATCGTAAGCGCGCCGCTGCCGCAGCCGACGTCAAGTCCCGTACCGCCGGATGGCAGCGTCACATACTTCGCCGTCCCTTCGATAATGCCGCGAGACATCTGCCGCTTGCCGTTGTAATCGAATGCGCGGTACCAGCGCAAAAACAGCATCGCTGCAGCACCGAAGCCGATAAAAAAGAGCGCAAACAGCACCGAAAGCACAGCCCTGAACGTTCCCGAAACGCCGACGCCGGCAATTCCGAAAACAGCGAGCAAGATAAACGAAACGCATGTGCAGGCGGTAAAAAGGACGAGCACTTCTTTCGGCACCCAGTTTTTATAATCGGGTTTCATAGATTCATCCATCGGCGGTGATATTTCAGACGACACTTTTTATGATGCTTTCGCAAAAACTATATGCTTTTTCGAAGATAATTGCAAGGAGTTAGGATAAGCTAATTTTACGATTCGACCGACTGCTCTCTTTCAAAAGCAGTTCGATAAGGATATCGTGCGCGCTTCCGGTAAATCCGCCCGTAAGCGGTTTTTCATACACGATACGCGATTTTTTCATCATTACCAACCGTACGAAAAACGACAAAATACTGTTGCCTGACGGGGTAACAAAGGTTATACTTAACGGCAAGGCGGCGGCAAAACGCAGAAGCCGGAACTTCAAGCGTTTTTAGAGTATATGAACAGAAAAAAGGGAAGCAATACTTTTATTGCGGAGCTTGAAACTGAAATATCGGAAGTGCTATGACCGATTATCAAAAAGAATTTATCGATTTTATGGTTTCGTGCGGCACGCTCGCGTTCGGCTCTTTTACGCTCAAAAGCGGGCGGCACTCTCCGTTTTTTATCAACGCGGGAGCATACGTAACGGGCTCTCAGCTTTTGCAGCTCGGCAAATTTTACGCAAAAACGATTCACGATAATTTCGGAGACGATTTCGACGTATTGTTCGGCCCTGCGTACAAAGGCATTCCGCTCGGTGTTGCGACGGCGATCGCTTACGACGAATTGTACGGCAAGGAGGTACGCTATTCGTCGAACCGCAAAGAAGCGAAAGACCACGGAGAAGCGGGCATTTTGCTCGGCGGAAAAATTTCCGACGGCGATAGAATTTTAATAATCGAAGACGTGACGACGAGCGGCAAATCGATCGAAGAGACCTACCCGATTATCAAAGCGCAGAGTGAAAACGCGGCCGTCATCGGTTTGGTCGTGTCGATAAACAGAATGGAAAGGGGACTTACGACGGATAAAAGCGCACTCGACGAAATTTCCGATACATACGGCTTTCCCGCCCGCGCGATCGTTTCGATGGACGACATAATCGACGCGCTTTACACGCACGGCGATAAAACGGTCATCACCGAGGGCATCAAAAAATCGCTCGACGACTACTACGCCGAATGGGGCGCCAAGCGCTGAAAGTGCAAAAGGACGTGCGGTTTCCGTAATGTTCGGACGGCCGCTTCAAATCTGCGCTTGCGGCGGCCGATCGGCAAAACGGCGATGCATCGCCTGCGGCACATCGCTCAGTGATGAAAGAGGCGCGTGCCGGTAAATGCCATAACCATGCCATAGGCGTCGCACGTGCGTATGACATCGTCGTCGCGGATCGAACCGCCGGGCTCAGCTACGACGGAAGCTCCGCTTTTATGCGCGCGCTCGATGTTGTCGCCGAACGGAAAAAACGCATCGCTTCCGACGGCAACGCCGCCGTTTTTCGAAATCCACGCGCGTTTTTTTTCTTCCGTAAAAACGGGCGGCTTCCTCTTAAATACTTTTTGCCACGCTCCGTCCGCGAGTATGTCGGCAGATTCGCTTCCGACGTATACATCGATCGCATTGTCGCGCTCGGCTCGCTTTATGCCGTCGCAGAATTCGAGGGCGAGCGCTTCGGGCGACTGGCGGAGCCACCACGTATCCGCTTTGCCGGCGGCAAGGCGCGTGCAGTGAACGCGCGACTGCTGTCCAGCACCGACTCCGATCGCCTGCCCGTCTTTGACAAAGGCGACGCTGTTCGACTGCGTGTACTTCAGCACGATAAGCGAAATTAATAAATTTAATATGTCGGCATCTGAAAGCGTTTTATTTTTCGTTACGATATTCGTCAAGCATGAAGCGTCAATGATACTGTCGTTCCGTCCCTGCTCGAACGTAACGCCGAACACTTGCTTTCGTTCGATTTTTTCGGGCACGTACGTGTCGTCTATTTGCAGGACGACATAAGCACCTTTTTTTTTCGCTTTTAAAAGCTCGAGTGCGGCGCCGTCGTAGCCGGGCGCGATGACGCCGTCGGACACTTCTTTTGCAATGAGGCGAGCCGTCGCTTCGTCACACGGATCGGACAATGCGATAAAGTCTCCAAACGACGACATGCGGTCAGCCCCCCGCGCACGGGCATAGGCGGCGGCGAGCGGTGAAAGCTCGGCGTCTTCCGTAAAGTAAATTCGCCTGAGCGTATCGGAAAGCGGCAAACCGACGGCGGCTCCTGCAGGCGACACGTGTTTAAACGAAGCCGCAGCGCTTATGCCGCTTACGGCGCGGAGCTCTTTAACAAGCTGCCAGCCGTTGAGCGCGTCGAGCAAATTGATATAGCCCGGCGTTCCGTTTAAAACGACAAACGGCAGCTCGCCTTTTTCGATAAATACCCGCGCGGGCTTTTGGTTCGGGTTGCATCCGTATTTGAGCGGCAATTCCGTCATAATTAATAATTCTCCTCGCAGCGAAGCTTCAAGCGGCATCGGGGTATTAAACCCTCCGCACGAATAAAAAAAAACTCCGCTCCGCACCGGAACGAAGTTTTCATTGCGAATCAATTGCAGAATAAAACGGTCTGCGATGCGGTTTTCGAAAGAAAAATCAACCTTTTTCCGCGTCAGTAAAAATCGAATCCACTTCGTAGTTTGCGATAAAATCCTGCACGTCTCCGGAGCTCATAGTAATACCGTATGCGACATCGCTGCCCGATTTGATATCGCCGCTGACGCCTTTAAAATCCGCATAGCTTATCGCCGTACCGGCAAGCGCGCCTTTATCGGCCGCTCTGCTGAATCCCGATTTTCCGTTATAATTGATATAAATATCACTCATACTCTCTGTACCCCAATATAAAATTGATACGTTCAGTATACACGATTGCGTATTATAAATCAAGGCGAATGTTCAATAAATTTCAGGCGCTCCGTACCGCTCGTAGGGTCTACGACCGGCCGAAATTATCGTAGCGTTCGATTATTTTATTGACAACGCGATTTTTCTCATTTATACTGAAATGAAATCAATTTAAAAACTCAGGCGCAATCGCTTTATGCATCTGTTTTATACAAACGGATGCGCGCTTGTATTTTATCTATCGTTTTATACATCAGGAGGAAAACGTAGTATGATCAAAAAAAATTTATTTAAAACGGCGATGCTCGGTTTGACGGTGTTATGTATCGGTGCGTGCGGCAGCGGGAAAAAAGCCGGGTCCACTGCGGACATCGTTGCAAAAGCAAGCAAAATGCCGCTTGAAAAACTCGAAGCGGCGGCAAAGGCGGAAATGGAAGCGTCGAACGACACTTTCAAAATCGTCGGTTTGACTTCCGCGCTGAAAACGGCTGCAACGAAATTCGCGGAACACTACGATTGGCTGCACTACGGTACGAAAGACGGCAAAGACAATGTCTATGTAAACAACAGCTATAAGGATTACACGTTGTTGACGGCGCTCGAAGTCGCGGATAAAACGTATTTTGCCGACTATGCTCTCGTACAGGATGTCCGCTCTCTCGCCGACTACGATGCCGCGGGTATTGTGTGCAACTTCGTTCCGTCCGATTGGAAAGAGATGGGATTATCCGAAGCGGACACGTATCCGTTAAAAGGCATTCACTTCAATAAAATATTTTATACGAATACGAACTTTGAAAAAGTGACCGGAAAAAAATTATACAATATTTGGCAGCTCGCCGGAACATCGGCCGATCCCGATCACTTGGACAAAGTATCGTTCCAATCTCCGGTTACGGAACAAATCAATATGTCTTTTCTCTTAAGCTGCGAAGCTCCGGCAAATCAAGCGCGCATCGAAAAAGCGTACAAAGATTATTACAACAAAGATTGGAGCGCTTCGGAAACGGGCTATGCTTCAGCCGGTGAACAGTGGGTTACCGAAATGATTGCAAATATTTCACGCTGGCATGCATCCGACGGTACGGCGATGAAAGAAACTCAGCTCAAATACGATTGGGACCGCGGCTATGTGTACTACGGTGCGTTCGCAAAGATGAAAGACGCTGCGACAAAGTATTACGGCGGCATCGTCGGTGCGGATCCTTCGTTCTACGAAAAAGAAGACGTCAAAGACAAAAACGGAAAAGTCATCGGCAAAGCGGGAACGATTCAAGCGAAAAAGACGGTACAGTTCGATTGGGAAATCGACGGCTTCAACGGATTCATGTATACGATGTGTTCTCAAATCGTTAATAATGCCGCGCATCCGTATACCGCATGTCTGTTCGCACGCTTTTTGCTGACGAAGGAATGCTACGAAGCGATGGTTTACAATTCCGCGACTCCATCGGCGGACGGCAAAAAAGCGAATCAATACGGATATTATTTCCCGTGCTCGAACGACATCACCTACGCAAAAGGCGATTGGGATAAAGACACGCACATCGCAAGAGAGATCAATGAAAATTACGCATTTTTAAAAAATATCAAAGTCTCCCAAGTCAATAAACTGTTGGCGCTCGTTACGTCGAACAGCAAAGCGACGGAAGTAACAAAGCAGGAGCAGGCGGAAGACGAAGCAAAAAAATAATCCGCCGCATCGCTTAAAATCTTAATAATCAACCGGCGGCCGGTTAATCGCATTGAAGATTAACCGGCATGTACGGCGGGCGGAAAGCGACACCGCGTTTTCATCCGCCGTCGGCGCGGTTGGATTATTTGGGAGAAGATACATATGACCGATAATCAAACACTAAAAACACAACCCGCTCCGTTTTGTTTTAAAAAAATTTTAAATCACATAAAACAATTTTTTTCAAAGTCTTCCAATTGCATCATCGTTTTTTTCGGCATCGTGTTAACGATTACCGTCATCTATCCGCTTTTTTCGATGGTCAAAGATTCGTTTACGGTTCAAAGCGTTTCGGAAGCAAAAAACATCAATGAGATTTGGGATGCGGCCGTAAAGCGCGGCGATTTTACGTTTTTGCAATGGCCGTCGCTGTTGTTCAACAAATTGACGCCGCTGTATTCGAAAAACTTTTTTTGGATCCCGCTGTATCGTTCCGTGCTCATGGCGCTGATCGCCTGTACGATCGCGGTCGTATTCGGCGGCAACCTCGCATTCTTTATCACGCGGACGAATATACCGTTTAAGCGCTTTATCTCAACGGTATTCGTTTTTCCGTATATCATGCCGTCGTGGTCGATCGCGATGTTTTGGGAAAATTTTTTCAAAAACACGAACGTGAGCGGAAGTCCCGGAGAAGGACTGCTGCAGGCGTTGACAGGAATAAGCGCGCCGCAATGGCTCGTCTACGGTTTTTTCCCGACGGCAATCGTGCTCGGTCTGCACTACGCACCGTTCGCGTACATATTGATCGGCGGCATACTGCGGAACATGGATGCGAACCTTGAAGAAGCGGCGACGATTTTAAAAGCGTCGCGCTTAAAAATCGTCGGAAGGATTACCTTGCCGATCGTCGCGCCCGCGATGATATCGACGGTTTTGCTGGTGTTTGCGAGTTCCATTTCAAGCTACACCGTTCCGCAGTTTTTAAATAAAGACGGATCGTTCAATTCGATTTCGATCACGCTGCGCTCGGCGCTGATGACGGGGAAAAAAGGCGAAGGCTACGTCATCGCAACGATACTGCTGATTTTCAGCGTATTGATTTTGACGCTGAACAACCGGTTTACAAAAAGCCGCAGGAGCTTTACGACGGTATCCGGCAAATCGGGACAAATCACCAAAATCGATTTGAAAAAGGCGAAGTGGCCCATCGCCGTTACGACGCTCATTATCGTAACGTTCTTTGCCGTCATTCCGCTGCTTTCGTTCGTACTCGAAAGCCTCGAAGAAACGGCCGGCGATTTTTCTTCGATTACGCTCAAATATTGGATCTCTCCGACGCCCGCAATCGACGACGCCTTTGTCGGCGCGCGCGATTATTCTCTGAACGGCATCTTTCACAACAGCACGATTTTGCATTCATTCGGCAGAACCATCATCGTCGCCGTCATCGTTTCGTTTATCTGCGGAACTTGCGGCATTTTGATCGGATACGCCGTCAGCAAAAACAGGAGAAGCCGTCTTGCCAATTACGTTTCCAGTTTGGCGTTCTTGCCGTACTTGATTCCCGCGTTGAGTTTCAGCACAATTTTCTTTTCGCTGTCGAAGACGAATGCGTTTCATTTTTTGGACGTTGCGACGACGCTCAGCGAATGGTCAGCCGTCGCGCTGTGCATCATCGTCGGAGGCATAAAGTTTTTGCCCTTTGCGTCGCGCAGCGGAACGAACGCGATGCTGCAGGTTTCGGGTGAAATCGAAGAAGCTGCAATAATCACCGGCTGTCCGTGGGGCAAGCGGATGACGAAGATTTTGTTTCCCATCCAAAAATCGAGTTTTATAAGCGGCTATCTGCTGCCGTTTATATCCTGTATGAGAGAGTATACGCTGTTTGCACTGATCACATCGAGCGTTACGCTGTCGACAAACGTTCTCGAATACTACACGAGAAACGGCGTCGATCAGCTTGCGAACGGCATCAACCTGTTACTGGTCGTATTTGTTATTGTTATTAATTTATCGATTAATAAATTTACCGGCGCATCTATTGATAAAGGAATTGGAGGTTAATATATGCCGCGAATAGAATTACACGATGTTTCAAAACGATGGGGCGATTTTGTCGGAGTCAATCACCTCAATATGGTTATCGAAGACAGAGAATTCATCACGCTGCTCGGTCCGTCCGGCTGCGGAAAGACGACGACGCTGCGTATGATCGCGGGGCTTGAAACGCCGACGGAAGGCAGGATCACCATCGGCGATACGGTCGTTTTCGATTCGGAAAAAGGCATCAACGTTTCGCCCGACAAGCGCGATATCGGCTTTTTGTTTCAAAACTACGCGTTGTGGCCGCACATGACCGTGTATAAAAACATCGCCTTCGGTCTTGAAAATTTAAAGTGGCCGAAAAGCAAAATCGAAGAGCGCGTACGGGAAGTTTTAAAGACTTTAAAAATCGAAGAATTCAAAGACCGCTATCCGGCCGAATTGTCGGGCGGACAGCAGCAGCGCGTCGCAATCGCACGGACGCTCGCGCCCAAACCGAAAGTGCTTTTTATGGACGAGCCGCTCTCAAACCTCGACGCGAAACTGCGCAGCGAAATGCGCACGGAATTGAAGCGCCTGCATTCGGACACGAACTCGACTTTCGTCTACGTTACGCACGACCAGCTCGAAGCGATGACGCTTGCGACGCGCATCTGTTTGATCAAAAAGGGCGACCTGCAGCAGTACGATCCGCCGCTCGTCGTCTACAACCGGCCGGCGAATTTGTTCGTCGCGGATTTTATCGGAAACCCGACGATGAATTTCATTCCGGCAAAAGCAAAGCAGACGGCGAAAAACGAACTCGCGGTACAATTTTTCGGCATCGATGCGATCTTCGCGTGCGAAAAAGACGTGCAGCTTGAAAGAGAAGACGTCATCATCGGCATCCGTCCGGAATTTCTTCCGATCAGGGACAGCGGCGCTATCGAGGGACTTGCGTATTCGACGCTTCCGTCGGGTATGGAGACGATTGTCAAAATCAACCTCAAGGGCGATATTTTATCTTCCGTCGTATTCGGTTCGATCGACTATGCGGTCGATAAGCCGATCCGTTTCGACATCGTCGGAGACGATATCATCGTCTTCGATACCGAAACGAAAAAAAATATCTGCCTCGGCTCCGTTAAAGTTAAATAATAATTATTAATTATTAAAACGACCGGAGCGCGGCTTTGCGTTCCGGTTTTATTTTTTCCAAAATGCGGGCAGGAAATACAAAATCATCGTATAGAGTTCAAGCCGTCCGGCGAGCATCGCAAACGAATACCACCATTTGACCGTATCGGGAAGAAAGCCGTAATTGCACACCGGCCCCAATTTTCCGAAGCCCGGTCCGACGTTTCCGACCATCGACAGCGCACCCGTCAAAGCGCTGAACAAATCCAAATCGAAAAGGCAGCCGATTGCCGTCGTGATAAACACGAGCAAAAGATACAGCGAAACAAAGGCGGCGACGTTCGGCGCCAAATCTTTGCCGGCAACTTTTCCGTTTAATCGAATATTGAATATACCGTGCGGATGCAGCATTTTTTCGGTTTCGTTGTGCAGCTGTTTTGCAAGGACGACCCAGCGCACGACTTTTATACCGCCTCCGGTAGAGCCTGCGCAGCCGCCTAAAAAATAGAGTATAAAAATTAATAATTGTGCAGTCGGTGCCCACGTTGTAAAATCCGCCGTGCCGAATCCCGTCGTCGTCAAAATCGAAGCGACTTGAAACGAACCGTATCTGAGCGCCTGCAAAAACGAACCGTACTGTTTTGTGATAACGAACGCAATACCGAGCGAAGCCACAATAAAAACGGCGAAATACGCTTTTAATTCCGAGTTATCGCGGATCTCGGAAAATTTTCCGGTGACGGCGTAGTAGTATAAGCTGAAGTTGATTCCCGACAAAAACATAAACACCGTACAGATGACGTCGATCGAAACGGAACCGTATGTACCGACGCTCGAATTTTTCGTCGAAAAGCCGCCGGTACCGAGCGTCGCAAACGCGTGTGAAAGCGCATCGATAAAATCCATACCGGCAAACAAGAGCAGCACCGTTTGCACGACCGTAAGTGCGGTATAGGAAATCCACAAAATTTTTGCCGTCGTCGTAATCTTCGGCGTCACTTTGCCTTTTTCGGGACCTGTCGTTTCCGCTTTGATGAGCTGAAAACCGCCGACGCCTAGCAGGGGCAAAAGCGCGACGGTGAGCGCGACGATACCCATACCGCCGAGCCAGTGCATTTCGCACCGCCACAGATTGATGCTTCGCGGCAGCGATTCGACTTCGCTCAAAATCGTCGCTCCCGTCGTCGAAAAACCGCTGACGCTTTCGAAGATAGCATCGGCGAAGTGCGGGATCGCACGGCTGCACCAGAGCGGCAGCGCCCCGAATACGCTTCCGGAAATCCACGCAAGCGCGACGATGACGAAAGTACCGCGTGTTGAAAGACGTATTTCCGTTTTTCGTCCGGCGATAAAGATGACGATCGCCGCGATCCAGCTTGCGACCATCGGAACGGCGAAAGAAGCGATGACGGAGGTCTCTCCGAGCGCGAGAGCCGTGCCGATCGGAATTAAAAACGAAACGCCGATAAATGCGACAATAATGGATATGATTTTCAAAAACGTTAAAACCGCCATGACGCCGCTCCCCTATTTTACGCTGCCGCCGAAAAACGAAACGACATTGCCGTTTTCTTCCGCGACGGTGATAAGGATAACGTGATCGCCCGCGTTGAGGCGCGTATCGCCGGCGGGTATTTCGTAAACCTGCGAATCGTATTTTTTGACAAGAAGGATTAAAAACACGCCGGGGTTTGCGATGTCGCGGAGCGTTTTATTGATCGCCTTCGAATCACCGGGAAGAGCGCACTCGATTATTTCCAAATCGCCGGTCGTCACGGTGTGAATTTCTTTAACGGATTTTCCGCGCAAATGACTCATAATCGAATCGACGACGGCATCGCGGATCGGAACGGGTACGTCGACGCCGAGCTTCCGCGAAATCGACGAAAAGGCCGAACTCGTAACAAGGCTTATCGATTTTCCGACACCGAGCGATTCCAGGTAGGCCGCGAGCACCATGTTCATTTCGTGATTGTGCGTCGCGCAGATCGCCAAATCGAACGACGCGATCCCTTCTTCCTGCAAAAAAGCTTCGTCCGTCGCATCGGCGCAAAAAACCTTTGCCGACGGGAAACGCTCGGATGCGATTTTCGTCAGCTCTTCGTCGCTGTCGATGATGACGAATTTTTGCGGTCGTTTGATAACCTGCTTCGAAAACAGATCGAAAAGCGAGCGCTTTTCCTTCGGTTGAATCAATCGTTCCGCGATGATCGTACCGATTCTTCCCGCTCCGATAAGCGCAATGTTTTTCAATTCTTTTTGCTCGGAACCGCAAAGCGCGAGCAATTCGGGAACGTCTTCTTTGGCGACGATCACGCCGATGCTGTCGCCGGGATTGAGAACCGTATTGCCGCTCGGAAGAGAGGTTTTGCCGTTTTCTTCGACGTACGCGATGAGGAAAGGCTTATCGATGAGCGTGCGGACAGTCTGTAGTTTTTGCCCCGCAAGCTTGCTTCCTTTTGCGACCGTCATGCGCGTCAGCTCGTACGCATTGTTTCCGAAAACCTGCACATCGCTCACCGCGCCGTTTTCGACCGCTTGAACGACCGCTTCGCCGGCTTCCACGTCGGGGTGGATCATGTAATCGATGCCGTACAGAGGCCGATGCTTTCCGCCGAACGAATCCGCGTGGCTCTTTTTTGCGGCCGCCGTGTTGACGTAGTACGCGTAGTTGCGCACGCGCGCGATCTTTACGATGTCGGGATATACCGCGTCGACGAGCGAACAGGTTATCATATTCACTTCGTCGTTTTCCGTAACGCATACGAGCGCGTCGGCTTTCGCGATACCCGCTTCTTCGAGCGTTTCCAAATCGTTGCCGTCGGCGAGCATCACCGTACAGTCAAGCTGATTCGAAACGTGACGCACATTGTTTTCATCGTTGTCGATAATCGCGACGGTATTTTTTTCATTGATCAATAATTTTGCAAGCTGCACGCCGGTAAAACCGGCACCGATAATAACGATCCGCATCGAATGTATTCCTTATTAATTAATTTGAAGTTTTATTAAGTGCGATATTCATATTATTAATTTTTATCTTCCTGCGACAATTTCGATTTTTTCCCTGCAACGACCGTCGCCGATGCGATCACCGCCGCACATACGATCGCCGCAGCGGCAGCTTCGAGCAGAGCGTTCGGCAGCAGTAAAAGCAGCACGGCGATAAAACCTTTGCCGCCCATCGCGCTCATCATCCTGCCGCCGGCAAAGATATACAGCGCACCGATGACAAAACACGTATGCGCGAGCGTCGAAATAAACGCGGCAAGCGCGGCGGAAACCGTTTTCGGCAAATGCGGAATGAGCGACAAAAACCGCCATAAAAGCCAAGCGGCTGCGGCAAGAAGCGCACGCGGCAAAACCGAAACGGCGGGATTGATAAAAAGCGGATCGAGCGCGCCGGTCGGCGTTATCGCCGCAAGGATTAAACTGAACACACCGAACACCGTGCCGACGGCGATCCCCGAAGCGAGAGCCGATGCGCCTCCCGACAGCATAACGGCGAGCAAAACGGGGATGTGCATGATCGTAATCGACGCGTTCGGGCCGAGCGGAATCATGCCGAGGTGGAGCGGCGGCATACCGAGGACGACGACAAGCGCGCAGAGCGCGCCCGTCAATGCGATTTTTCTGTTTCGCGATACCGTTTTTTCCATACGCTGTATCATAGCGAATTATTATGTGTCTGACAACGAGCGGCGAAATATAAAATAAAAGTACAAAACAAAGAATATGTAGTGTAGCGCTTTCCATGAAATCTCCGATAACTGACAGTATCTCCGGAATGTTTTATGACAATGGAAAATCATATAAAGATATGCTCAGTGAAGCATTACAGGACAAATATTTATGATAAAAAAGGTCTTTATTGATACCGATATTGTCCTTGATGTTGCATTAGCTCGAGAGCCGTTTTTTTCTGCCGGTAAAATCATATTAGCAATTGAAAAAGCGGAAATTTAAAAAACAGAGATATACATATCTATGAATATTTATTTATTTTAGAAAAACAGATAATATTTATTATCGAGGTTATACGCTTATGCTCCCGCTCCTTTATCACAAAATAGACCGCGCCGAAACGAATGCGCTGCTGCATAATCGCGGACTGTCTCCCGTTTACACCGCGTCGGCAAAATCGCGCATCGTGCTTGTCGGGCAGGCACCCGGACGGATCGCACAGGAAACGCGAAAACCGTGGAACGATGCAAGCGGACGGCTGCTTCGAAAATGGCTCGGCGTAACGGACGAACAGTTTTATAACCCCGATCTGTTTGCAATTATGCCGATGGATTTTTATTATCCGGGAAAAGGCGCTCACGGCGATTTGCCGCCGAGGAAAGAATTTGCACCGACATGGCATCCGAAGCTTTTAGCGCTTATGCCGGACGTCCGCCTGACAATTTTAGTCGGAGCGTACGCGCAAAAATATTATTTGGGAATGTGGGCGGAGCGAAACTTAACCGAAACGGTAAAAAATTTTAACAATTACCTGCCCGAGTATTTTCCGCTCGTACATCCCTCGCCGCTCAATTTCGGCTGGCGAAAGCACAATCCGTGGTTTGAAAAAGAGGTGATTCCGCTTCTGCAGGTGCTCGTACAAAAAGCGATTCGATAAGGCGCGATTTTTTAAGGAGCGGGACTTCGGCGATGCAATCACGCCGCGCTCAAAAAGACTGCTGCTTTGACAGGGTAGCCGCAAAACGCCGGTATCGTTCATACAGCAAAATGCCCGCGGCAACCGATACGTTTAAGCTGTCGATTTTTCCGCAGGTCGGAACAGATACGATCGCATCGCACTGTTTTGCAAGAAGGGGTGAAATCCCTTTTCCCTCGCTTCCCATGACGATGACCGTTCTCCGTGCAAAGTCGACGGAACCAAGCGCCTCTCCGCCGGCATCTGCGCCGTATACCCAAAAGCCCGCGTCTTTTAAGCGTTGAACCGCGCGCACCGCATTCGGCACGACGCTCACGGGAACCCACGCGGCGGCTCCTGCGCTTGAGCGGGCGATCACTTCGTTATGTGCTATGTCGTTTGCGCTTCTAGCCTGCGGTAAGATAACGAGAGAAGTACCGAACTGATCGCAGCTTCGGATAATCGCTCCGACGTTGTGGGGATCGGTCACCGAATCGAGCACGAGCACCGTCGTACACAAATTTTCCGGTCCGCTGTTTTGTAAAGCGCCGCTTTGTTCCGACGAAGCGTCATAATCGGACGGAAGAGATGCGAGCCATTCGTCAAAATCGACGATATTGTGTGCATTCTCCGATTCTCCCGAAATACAGAGCACGATACCGCGGTGGTCGCGTGCGGTTTCGGAAAGGCGCGCGGCAAGCGAATCGAGTGCGGCATCGTCCGCTTGTTCGCAAGGAATGCCTTCCTGTTTTGCAAGCGCGATGATTTTTTTCGCGCGCGGCCCCGCTTTACTCCAGAAGATGCGCATCCGGCCGATTCCGCGCGAATCACTCCGTATGCGCTCTTCGATTGCATGAAAGCCTGTGACGATTCGTTCAGCCATATCGTACCGAGTTTACCGCCCGCAGCATTGTTTGTATTTTTTTCCGCTGCCGCAGGGACAGGGATCGTTCCGCCCGATTTTTTTACCTTCGCGGCGAATCGTCGTCGTTTTGAGATTGCCCGTCGTATACAGCCATTCGCCGTCCGTTTTTTCGAACGCTGCGGTTTCATGATGTTTATCGCGAAGACCGTGACGCGTATAGTCGGCTTCGAATTCGACGATGCCTTCAGTGTCGCCCGCCGCGCCTTTTTCGGTACGCAGAATTTTCAAACCGTGCCACACGGACTGCTTGCTCCAATCCTCCGTTGCTTTGCGGTCTATGTCGCCGCGTCCTTCACCCTCTTTGCACGTGTTTACGATAAAGTCGATTGCATGTACGACGTATGCCGTGTACCGCGCGCGCATGAGCGCTTCCGCCGTAGCGGCTTTTGTTTTGCCGGTGATAACGGGTTCGCAGCAGTCCGCATATTTTTTACCGGAACCGCACGGACACATATCAATTTTTTCTTTGGTCATAGCGCGAGTATAGCATTAAGGTTCTTCAGAATTCAAGGTTTCCGCATGTGCTTGATGCGGTACGCACACCGTACCGGCTTCCGGCGGACAGGATCGAAGCGTGAGGGATTGGAGGGGCGAAAGTTCCGGAGCGAGCGATGAACGAACGGAGGAATGGAGCGCGCGAGCGCGGAACCCCGCAAAGCCCGACCCGAGAAACGCGAGGGGCACGCCCTGAAAATTAATAAACGCCCGAACAGACGATACGGAAAATGCGGGCGGCTAAATATATTAATAATTTATCAATCGCTATTATTAAATTTTAATAATCGGGAAATGCAAATCGAAAACTTGCAGGATTCGTTTTTTTCCGATATGATGTGCGTATGGCAAAGACGGTTGACAATAAAAAAATCATCTACACGATGGACGATGTGAGCCGCGCGTACGGCACAAAAGTCGTTTTGAAAAATATCGGCATTTCGTATTATTACGGTGCAAAGATCGGCGTCATCGGGCCGAACGGATCGGGTAAATCGAGCCTGTTTAAAATACTTGCGGGACGCGATACGGAGTTTACGGGCGAAACGCATCTCGCGCCGGGCTATTCGATCGGCTATCTCGAACAGGAGCCGGAACTCGAAGCGGGGAAAACGGTCAGAGAGATCGTCGGCGAAGGTGTCAGAGAGATTACCGACCTCATTGCGGAATTCGATAAAGTAAACGAAGCGTTCGGAGATCCCGACGCGGACTTCGACAAACTCGGCGCGCGGCAGGCGGAGCTGCAGGAAAAGCTCGATGCGCTCGATGCGTGGAATCTCGATGCGAATTTGGAGCTCGCGATGGAAGCGCTGCGTTGTCCGCCGGGAGATCAAATCGTCGACGTGCTTTCCGGCGGTGAGCGCAGGCGCGTTGCGCTGTGCAGGCTGCTTTTGCAAAAGCCCGATATCCTTTTGCTCGACGAACCGACGAACCACTTGGACGCGGAAACGGTCGCGTGGCTTGAAAAGCATTTGAACGATTACGAGGGTACGGTTATCGCGATCACGCACGACCGTTATTTTCTCGACGATGTGGCCGGTTGGATTTTGGAACTCGACCGCGGCGAAGGTTATCCGTTTAAAGGCAATTATTCGAGCTGGCTTGAGCAAAAAGAAGCGCGCCTTGCGCTGGAAGAAAAGGGCGAAAGCGAACGGCGAAAAGCGATGCAGCGCGAACTCGAGTGGATTCACATGGGTGCGAAAGGCAGGCAGGCGAAGCACAAAGAACACATTACGCGCTACAACGAACTGCTTTCGCAAAGCGGCAAAACCGCGCTCAAAGACACGGAGATTTCGATCCCCGCAGGTCCCAGGCTCGGAGGGGCGGTTATCGATGCGGAAAATTTAACAAAATCGTACGGAGACAAACTCCTGTTCGAAAATCTTTCGTTTCACATTCCGGCGGGCGCGATCGTGGGCATCGTAGGACCGAACGGCGCGGGAAAGACGACGCTGTTCAAATTGATCGCGGATGCGGCCGGTCAAACGGTAGAACGGCTCGACGGCAAAGAGGGCGGAGAAAAACCGGATTCCGGTGAAATCAAAATCGGTTCGACGGTAAAATTGGTTTACGTCGATCAGCTCCGCTCGAAGCTCGATCCCGACAAAACGGTGTACGAACTGCTTTCCGGCGGACAGGATATCGTCAAGCTGGGAGCGGTCGATGAAAAAGGCAGAGCGCTTGAAGGCGGAGTGCGCGAAGTAAACGCGCATGCCTATTGTTCGTGGTTCAATTTTTCCGGCGCGGAACAGAATAAAAAGATCGGCGTACTTTCCGGCGGCGAAAAAAATCGGCTGAATCTCGGCATGATGCTCAAAGAAGCGGGTAACGTTTTGATGCTCGACGAACCGACGAACGACTTGGATGTGCAGACGGTGCGCGCGCTCGAAGAAGCCCTCGAAGACTTTGCCGGATGTGCGCTCGTCGTCAGCCACGACCGCTGGTTTTTGGACAGGATCTGCACGCACATACTCGCCTTTGAAAACAACAGCCAAGTACGCTTTTTCGAAGGCAACTGGTCGGAGTACGCGGCGTGGCGGAAAGCCCAGTTCGGAGACGACGTCGAAGTGCCGCGCAGGGTCGTGTACAGAAAGCTCACGCGATAGCGCGGGTTGTTGTGCGGAAGCTGCGGAAGAAACGAGCAGTGCACAATCTGCAGAAAGTACGCCGTCGGCAAAGCGGGCAATGCTCGCGGGCGACTGCAGTGCTCAGCCGGCGGGGACAGCGAGGAGCGGCAGATCTATTATATTTCACCCAATGCACGAACGATATCGATTATCGGAAAAAGGATTTTCTTATCTTCGTCAGAAAGAGGAGACAACGGGGGGATAGGATTTCCTACATTATATCCTAAATATTCCAATCCCGCCTTGATAGATCGCGCCAAGCCGAAACGAGAAAATGCTTCATTCAATGGCCACATATTTTTTTGTAATTCAAGCGCCGCTTCGATATTACCCCGCTTTGACAACTCATAGAGTTTTATACAGGTTTTCGGAGCAAGACAGGCAGGCCCCGCCATCCATCCGACTCCGTCGAGCATCGAGACAAAGAGCGGAATATGGGCGGATGCTGAGAAAAATTTATATCGCGTATTAAAGCGGTTTTTTAAATTTAATAATTTTCCGGTTATACCCGACGCATCTTTATAATAAACAATATTCGAAACATCGGAAATCATTTCAAAGACTTCTGCCGGAATTTCAAAGTGCATAAATTTCGGATTCGAGTATAAGACACACGGTACATCGGGAACACTCTCCGCTATGCTACGATAATAAGCGGCTATACATTCCATCGATAGAGGAAAATACATCTCAAGCATGATAACGATCGCGCTTACCCCTAAATACGCGAATACTTTAGCTTCTGTCCGTGTCTGCTCAATTGAAAAACCGGAAACACCGGCGATGACAGGAACCTTGCCTGACGCGGCATCTACAGCGACAGAAACGATTTCTTTCTTTTGATTAAAATTCAAATACGGAAATTCACCGGAACTTCCAAGTACGCACAGCCCGTGTACTCCATCACGTATTAAATCGGTGCACAATCGTTGTAATGCGTCAGCGATAATATTTCCGTTTTTATCTATCGGGCTCACCAAATATGGAATAATGCCGTGTAATTCTATCATATTTTACCGTTCCAATAATTCCAAAAAAAATTCCGTCGCTTTTTGTGAATTGACATTACAGCAAAGCATATGATCTCCCCGAAGAAAATCAAAAATCATCATACCGCTTGATTTCGAAGATTTTGTTTCAATATGTATCGCACATTTCCTCTTCTCTGCCAAGTCGGGGTATTTCATTACCAAAAATGCAAGTACGTCATGTAACGGCATCTTTGCATCTTCTCCTCTATCGCTGTGCGCCCTACAGCATGATGCCACAATACCGGAAACGGATGATGGCACATCTTGCGGCAAATCCGCAGTTTTTATCGTTACTTGCATAGTGATATCAAGCGGAACTATAGTAACCGACGGAAAAGAGGCAAATACAATTTTTGCCGCTTCAGGATCGTTGTAAATATTCGCCTCTGCAACGGCGGATGAATTACCGCATTCTTTCCACGTTCCTCCCATAACGGTAATTTCTTTTATAAGATACGGCAATTCGGGACAAAGCAAAACAGCCAGTGCAATATTCGTAAGCGGTCCTGTGCATAATAAAGAAAATTCCTTCGGATTCCTTTTTACCGTGTCCATAATAAACGACGCAGCATGCACAGAATCCTCTATTACATTATGAATATTTTTTGTATGCGACCATGCAGTATGAAGAGTGCATAATACATCATCACAATATCTGCAACCGGGGAGCGGACGTCGTACCAAGGGATGAGATACACCGGGAACGAAATGTATGCCCGATATCTCCTGTTCTTCGAGAAAAGCACATGCCGTTTTACAGCGCTCTACACTCGGAATTCTCCGCCCGTATGCCGTTACTCCCGCTATTTCGACATCGGGATCCTTTACCATCGCAAATAACGCAAGCAAATCATCTCCGAGCAAATCGGTATCAAAAAGTATTTTTTTCATATCGTTATATCTCCGTATGAAGACATAATTTTTGAACACACATAGCAAAATGTTTTTTCCGCATCGACGTCCTTTGCAACCAGATGAGGAAATGCTTTTTCTCCGCGCAGTTTAATATCGATAAGTGTTTTACCGCGCGTAAATTCTCCGTCCGTATCGATATCGATTTTACAGGGTACAAACGTAAACCATTCGGGATACAGCAGTCCGATTATCGGCATGATATCATGGAAAAAGGCATACGGAATTTCATAACCGTCGCGTTGTGCTCTGAAATGCATAAAGGAAATACATTCTTGAGCAAGATATCGTAAAAAAGGGCTTCCGGAATTCATCCACGATTTCAAGTCATCCGGAACAATTTTACGTTTCTTTGTCACATCAAGTCCGAACATTACGATTTTTAGGGGAAACGAAAAAACGAATTGTGCAGCTTCGGGATCGCAAAGCACATTAAATTCCGCTTCACCGCCGCCTACACCCGGCTCATGCCAAGATCCGCCCATCATATATAATGCTTTGATTTTATGCACTACTTCAGGATACATCGACAATGCCGCAGCAATATTAGTGAGCGGTCCGATCGTTACTACATACAAAGGTTCGGAAGATTTTAATAATTTTCCTGCAATAAAATCGGCGCTTGTCATTCCATTGCCGAAAGTGCGCTGCATTTCGACGGGTTCTTGTTTTTCCCATCGTTTGTACACCCACAATGACGGATTCCAACAGCGTGCAGCAAACGACGCATGTTCGACGGTACTTCCGATCATACGAAGCAGACGATCGATATTCGGCCCCGACTTTTCACCGGGAACATTTCCTGCCGACGGACTTATACCTTTAACGGAAAGCGCAGGCTCGGAAAGCGCAAGCAGAATAGCAAGCGCATCGTCGACATCGGCATTTTTACTTCCAAGCGCCATATCGCTATCTATCAGTATAGAAAAAACGGACATAGTTATTCTTTAATTCCGGAACTTGCAATACCGAGTATATAATACCGTTGTAAGGGAAGTACGATCAAAATCGGCACAACGATGGAAATTGCACAGGCCGCAAAAATTTGATTCCAATACACTTCGTTATCTTGCGATAAATCCGCAATAGCAACCTGCATTACTTTCATTGCAGGCGACCGCCCCGAAAGCAATGGCCATAAAAACGCCTCCCATTGGTCCATAAAAATAATAATCCCCGCACTTACGATAATAGGAAGCGACATGGACATATAAATTTTTCCGTAAATCGTCAGCCACGACGCGCCGTCAAGCCTTCCCGCTTCCAGATACGATTTCGGTATATCCATAAAAAATTGACGAAATAAAAAAATGGATAATCCGTTTGCAACGGCAGGGAGAATAAGCGCCCAATAAGTATCGATCATGCGCAATCCGCTTACGATTTGATATAGAGGAAGTGCAATGGAACTGAACGGAATCATAAATGTAATAAGTACGATCACAAATAAAATATTTTTACCTTTAAAATCGAATACGGAAAAAGAAAATGCACAAAGAGAAGTAACCAGTACCCCGAGGATCACGGTGCTGAACGTTACAAAGAAACTGTTAAATATTGCGCGTCCGAAATTTCGTTTTACAAGGATATCTTGAAAAGCACCGAAATACAATTTCGTATCGAACCATAATGCCTTTGTACTAAAAGGCATGAGCGCGGCAAAAATCGACTTATCCGTTTTAAACGCCGAGATCACAACCCAATAAATCGGAAGCAAAAACACTATTGAAAAAAAAATAAGTGCCGTATATTTTACAATTTTGGCTGCAACGATTTGTTTATGTACCATAAATTTATGTCTCCCTAGAACGAATAAATTTGAACTCACAGAAAACGACTGTTAAAATCATTAAAATAATAATGATAACCATCGCATTTCCGACGCCTCTATCCGTATAAATAAAAACATTTTTATACGCTTCGTACATTGCGACGTTTGTTGCATTTTCCGGGCCGCCGCCGGTAAGAATATACATCGGTGTAAACATTAAAAAATTTTGTGTAGTATCTGCAACGATTACAAATAAAAGCGTACGTTTCATCATAGGCAATGTAATATACCAAAAACTTTGCCATGCGCGGGCACCGTCTATCCATGCCGATTCATATAAACTTTGAGAAATATTTTGCAGGCCGCTTATTAAAAAAATCATCCAATATCCGACACATCTCCAGGATACGAGAAATATGATACTTCCCAGAGCTTGAGACGGACTTGTCAAAAATTGCAGCGGTTTAATTCTTATCAATCCTAAAATCGAATTAATAAATCCTCCGTTCGGATTAAACATTATTCCCCAAATAGTAGCGGTAATCGCCAACGACATCGTAAACGGCACAAAGAAAATCGTCCGAAACGCTCCCATCCCTTTGCCGTGTTTATATACAAGCAAGGCAAGTATGAATGCCCATAACACTTCAAAAGGATTAACGATAAGCGTAAAAATTAATGTATTTCTCAACGATTTTAAGAAAACGGGATCCGTTAATGCAAATACATAATTTTTTAAACCGCAAAATTTCCGCGTGATACCGCCCACAAAACTTACTGTCGTAAAACTGTCCAACAGAGAGGAAATGATCGGTGCGAGGCGAAAAATACCGAGACCCAAAAAAGCAGGGACTAAAAACAGATAGGGAATTATCTTCTCTCTTTTTGAAAGAATCATCGACCGCACTCCCGTTCGGACACACCGATATCGATGTGTCCGAAAGCTCCTAATAGCCTTATTTATATTTACGCAACATTCTGTCAACGGATATTTCCGTATTTTCCAGAATAGCTTTTACATCGCCGCCGTTACGAATATCTTCAAATGCATTGGTTAGAAGCGATTCATATTCCAAGTATCCGGGTGAAAGGGGGCGCGGGATTGCAGTATTTCGGCTTTCATAGTTAATCAATGTAAAAATATCAAATGGCCACTTTGTAAATTTCTCATTATCGGCGATATATTCCAATGTCCGCTTATTTGCCGGCAAATGACCGTCAAGATTGAACCATTCAATACATGATGGATATAATGTAAGAAATTTAATAAACTTTACAGCAGCATCTTTATTCTTTGAAGATTTATTAATACCCAAACTCCATGAGCCGGTCGGAGTAACAGGTTTTCCGTTTCTAAAATACGGGTACGGAGCATAATCCCATGTAAGATTTTCATTCTTACTGTATGCCAAATGATTATAATCGGGGCCGATCAACATTGCCAATTTTTCGCTCGGAAAATAAGCGAGCATATCCGAAGCGCTTACCCCTTTCGGCGTTACTTTATGTACATTGAACAAATCCGAAATAAACTGACACGATGTTATCCATGCATCATCCGTCAAAATACCCGATACGGTAAGGCCGTCCTTTCCGATCGCTTTTCCGCCTAATGACTCCGGCATTGTAAGCATTTGATAAGGTCGGCTTATCTGTGCAATACCGAGTCCGAATACTTCCGGTACACCGTCACCGTCCTTATCTATTGTTAATTTTTTTGCAATTTCAACCAATTCTTCCCATGTCAATCGTTTTTCGGGATCTTTTGACAGATGTTCTATACCGGCTTCATCAAAAAGACGCGTATTATAATACAAAACCTGAGATGAATTTACAAAAGGTGCGGCGTACAACTTACCGTTGACAGTACCGTATTGTCTGCATACATCAACGTATTGTGCAAGTTCATCGGCTGAAAAACGATCATTAAGAGAATCGATATAGCCTTTAGCAACATAAGTCGTTGTGAGAGGGCTGTCGATAAACAAAACATCCGGCGTCGGTTCTTTTGAACTCAGTTTAATCTCCACCGCTTCCCAAAGGCTTTTTGTAGGAAGCATTTCCACTTTTACTTTGATATTCGGATTTTGTTTTTCAAATTCAGCAATCATTATCGGAATAGCCGTATCATAGGGCTTGACGGAATTACTCAAAAAAACAATTTCCGTTGTAGCCTCTCCAACTGATATCCTTTTCGTACATCCGACCGCAAAAACCGATAAAAAAACCATTAAAAACAGAGCTGTTTTCCGGATAAAAATTTTCATTTTTCCTCCAAAATATAATACGCTAATGGGCTGTTCAAAAACTGAAATTTTTGGACAGTTTTCTTGATGTATATGTGTATATGCGACCCTGCTAATTTAATCCTATGGAGAATTAAAATATAAATTAGGAAAACATTTTCCGAAAATATTTTTCTAATTTAGAAACAGGATATACCTGAAATTCATATTTGTCAAATTTTTTTATATGTTTTTACTTTATTCAAGGTATGCTGAATTTTCATTTTTTATGGAGAAGCTATCAATACGGAAGTGCGGCTGTTTTTTTTTACGATACCGTTTTTTTTAGAAAATACAGTTTCTGACAGCCCTTGCCCTGAATAAAGAAGCTACCAGCGGGTTGCCGCGCGCTGCAAGCGGTAGATACTGTGATTTCCGTTGCAGTAAAACGCTACGGCGCACACGAACGTGAAGAGCGGCATGTATTGAAAACCGAAAACCGCGCCCGTGATCGCGATCGGCGCAAGGAGCGTATTCGTCGCGCTGCCGAACACCGCGCCGTGACCGAGCGCCGCACCCAAAAGCGGGGGCAAGCCGAAAAGAGGGGCAGCGACATAGCCGAAAGCCGAACCGATGATAAAAAGCGGCGTAAGCTCTCCGCCTTGAAAACCGGCAGAAAGGCAGACAACGGTAAACAGCAATTTTAAAATCCAGTCGTACGCAAACACGTTTCCGCCCGCAAAAATCGCATCGGTTATCTGAAAACTCAAACCCGCGTATCTTCCGCGATGGGCGACAAAAAGCAGCGCGCTCAAAACCGCGCCGACGATAAAAACCCGCTTGTATTTATTCGGCAGCCAAACTTGAAAACGCTCATGACAATATTTTAAAAGATGCGCAAAAAGCTGCCCCGCGGCGCAAAAGAGCAGGGCGAGCACTGTGAGCTTTGCGATAAAGGGCAGCGTAAAAGCCGCTGCGCCGCCCATATCCGAAAGCGGCGAATATTCGTGCGTAACGCCGAAGAGCCCCGAAACGGCTGACGCGCTTCCCGCTGCGATAATCGCCGGCACGAGTGCATAATAAAAGAGGCGACCCGTGATCATCACTTCGAGCGCAAAGCACACCGCAGCAACGGGCGTACGGAACAAACCCGCAAAACCGCCGGCCATCCCCGCAATGATAAAGGTCTGCGCGAGGCGTTTGTTTTTTACGAGCTTTCCGACAGTATATCCGATCACCGCGCCGATTTGGCAGGCGACCCCTTCCCGCCCTACACTCGCCCCTCCGACGTGTCCGAGCCACGTTGCACCGACGGCAAGCGGCACCATGCGGAACGGAATCGTGCGTCCGTCGTCAAACTCTGCGGCGAACACGAGATTCATACCCTCTTCCGCGCCGCCGCCCCACTTGTCGTATACGAACACGATACAAAGCCCGAGCAGCGGCAAAAGCGGAATTAAAAATATTTGATGTGCGTCGCGAAAATTATTAATTAACAATAAGCCTCGTCCGAATACCGCGCACACGGCACCGGAACACACGCCGACTGCGCAGGACAGCGCGCCTATTTTGAGCGCGGATAAAATTCGATACCACCATATATGAAACGTGCGCATAACATACGATTATAATTATTTCACAATTCCACGTCTATCGCTTTGAAAAAAAATCTCGAGGATACGTGATATTTTCGTAAAAAATTATTTTACTTGAATGTCGAATTTTGAAAGTATTTCTAACTATAAGATATGCTTTCATCCTCCGCTTAACCGCGCTTGCCGCCGAAGGTGCGCATCGGAAGGCTCACACGTATGCCCGTCACAAGTGCAAAACCCGCACAAAACGCATCGCCGAAGGAAGGCATTGAGCCGTCGCGTTTTTTAAAAACGGTATACGAGATGTCTTGTGTAAAACGGATCGACACGCTGCCCGCATCGAGCGGCGGCGTACAAAAAGATATACCGAAAACGCCGGGAAAAGATGATACGCTCATGCGTTCGCCTGAAAACGTCGGAGCGCCGAGTGCGACGGCAGGACCGGCATATATACGGACTGCGGCAGCGGGCGACAGTACGAGCATAAGCGGAACGAAAACCGCCCCTCCTTCGTATCCCCGAATCATTGTGCCGATTCCCGGACAAAGCGGCCATTTCGAAATCGTTACGTCGGCTTCGGTACAAGCACCGCGAAAATTTGCGTCAAAAGCATTATTCTTAAAAAACGACCAATCGATTGCCGCCGAAAAACTGCAATAAAAGTTATCGATAAATGCACCGGAATCGCCGCCGTTCTTTTTTTTCGCAGTATCGATTTTTGACGTACCTTTATGCGACGGCTCGGACGGCGTACCCTTATCGGTTCCGTTTTTATCGGATGGCGCAGTGCCCTTTGCTTTGTTATCGCGATCTTTACCGGAAGAAGGCGCATCGGATTTTTGTTTATCGGAGTTGTCCGAAGCCGCGCCGGCCGCTCCTTTTGCCGAAGAAATAAAACGCCCCGCGCCGACGTAATGCGTCTTCCAATATCGCTCGTTCCACGACGAAACGATAACGCCCGTTTTCGGACCGTCGCTCGCCGCGTGGATCATTTTATCACCGCCGATGTACAGACCGACATGCGTTATGCGCCCCGACGAAGATGCCGAAAAAAACAACAAGTCACCCGCTTCGATTTCATCGTCCGAAATATGCTCGACAAATCGATATATGGCATGGGAACTCCGCGGAAGCTGCACCTTTGCCGATTTTCGCGCGATAAAATAGATAAAGCCGGAACAATCGAACGATTCCGGACCGGTTGCGCCGTTAACATAAGGAGAGCCGATATATTTTTTTGCATCCGCGATAAGAGCTTCGCGTTTCGCCTGAGCCGTTTCCGTTTTCGATGCGGCGTATGCCGCCGAGCAGAGCACAAGCAAAACCATGCCGACGTACAGACTCCTTCGTAAAATTCCCATACTTCTATTATAGGCGAAAAGCGGTAATTTTTTAAAGTTTTTTTTGAAGTTCGGCAATTATGTTTTGAACAGTGGAAAACATCGGCGGCTTATGTTATAGTTATACCAGCCTTGACACGATGAGGATTCTAAACATGGAAAATTATGCATATTTAAGCTGTTCCGGAAATTATTCGGAATTTGATTTTAATCAATATGCAATTCGCTTTAGGACTTCTTCTCATTTACGTAAATACGATGAAATCAAACATTGGGATAACGGATATCTTGTCGTGACAGCCGACTACGACACAACGGGTGCCGTAGAAGAGTATATCGATTTAGTACCTATGTTGAAAAATTTATTTATAGACCCTGAGGATTTTTTAAAACAAATAAAAGAGGTACGGTTAAAAAATGCTTGATGTAAAAGAACTGGCGAACAAGGCTGATGTTATAATAGACGGTTATGCTTTTTTTAAACACGAATCAGGAGTCCGCGTCTTAAATCTCAACAATACGGCACATGCGGCGGTTTTTTCGCGAAAAAACGAAGTTCTTGAAACCACAATGGATGATATTGAAATTTCGATTGTAAAAGATTATTTAAAACGGAGCTGGAAATATATGGAGAATGAAATTGCCTAAATATTATGATTTTAAAGTTTGCGGCTATTATCTGTGAAAATTATAAAGAAATGTATAAAAAGTGGTCGGCACTCAGCGACAGCGGATTCTTCACGGGAAAATAATTTCAGCAATCCCTTCCGATAGGATTCAGAACAGACATAAATCACATAAATTTATCCCCCGATTTCACAATTATGTGATAAAATAGTACATTATGACAAACACAAACAATCTTCCCTGGTCGTTTCTCGATTCATACCGCGGCAAAGTGTTCGACACCGAATGGCCGACTTTTCCGCAAGTGTTTCGGATTTCCGCAGAGCGGTTTCCCGACAGTCCGTGCTTTACCGATTTCGACGGGCCGAACGCTTCAAAACGCTCTTTCAGTTACGCGCAAGCGCTGAAAAATATAGAATCGCTTGCGATATGGCTCGCGGTGAACGGAGTTAAAAAAGGAGATCGGGTTGCCGTAACCGGAAAGAATTCGCCCGAATGGGCGATCGCGTATTTGGCGATTCTCTTTGCCGGCGGTATCGTCGTCCCGATCGATTACGCGCTGCACGACAACGAAGTCGACAATCTTTTGCGCGTATCGGATCCGAAAATCATCTTCGTCGACGAAGAAAAATATGAATCCCTCGCGCGCAATGCCGCCTCTTTGAAAGTCATGTCGCTGAGTCCGAAGTACCCGGAAACCTATGTTTGTAATTTAAAAGCCGACGGTAAAATCGAACCGAACCGGGAAGCCGAAAGCGGCGATGTCGCGGCAATTTTATTTACGTCGGGAACGACGGGTACGCCCAAAGGCGTCATGCTCACGCACGAAAATTTAATAAGCGACTGCTATATCGCACAGCTGAATTTCAGGCACTACAACGGAGACGTGTTTTACGCGCTCCTTCCGATTCATCACGCGTACACGATGCAGGCGGCGTTTATCAATCCGCTGTCGACGGGAGCCGAAATCGTATTCGGAAAAAACATGGCCGTCTCCCGCCTCATGCGAGAACTGCGCGAAGGTAAGATTACCGTTATGCTCGGTGTGCCGCTTTTATACAACAAACTGCTCGCCGGCATAAAAAAAGGCATACGCGAAAAAGGCGTACTCGTCGCAGGCATTATGCGCTTTCTCATGGGATTTTCCTACTTCGTCAAAAAACTCACCGGAAAAAATCCCGGCAAAGTGCTGTTCAAAGCGGTACTCGAACAGGCGAACATCTACACGCTGCGCGTCGCAATCTGCGGCGGCGGCCCGCTTTCGTCGGGTGTGTTCAAAGCGTACAACGCTGCGGGTATCAATTTTATTCAAGGATACGGCTTGACCGAAACGAGTCCCATCATCGCGCTGAATCCGGTCGAACGTTTTAAAATCGAAAGCGTCGGCAAAGATTTTTATCCGTATGAAGAAGTTAAAATTATCAATCCCGATAAAGACGGCATCGGAGAAATCGCCGTGAAAGGCCCGATGGTGATGAAGGGCTATTACAATATGCCGGAAGAAACTGCGAAAATGTTTACCGACGACGGCTTTTTCAAAACGGGCGATGTCGGCAAAATCGACGACGAACGCTATATTTCGCTGTGCGGACGGGCAAAGAACATCATCGTCACGTCGGGCGGAAAAAACGTGTATCCCGAAGAGATCGAAGACGCGTTCCAGCTCTACGACAACATCCAGCAGATCACGGCGCAAGGTTATGTCGAAGACGACGAATCGAAATCGGAAAGCATAGAAGCGCTCGTCTATCCGAGCGACGAAGCGTTTAAAAAACTCGGCATAGAACGAGGCGATTCTTTTTCGAACGATGATATACGTCATTTGATCCAAGCCGACGTCGATGCGGTAAATCACACACTGCAGCCTTATGCGCGGATCACAAAGATAACGATACTCGATAAGCCGCTGGAGATGACGACGACGCTCAAAGTAAAACGAAATTACAAAAAATAATAATTAATAATTCGAAAAGTTGTGGAAAGCGATGAAATATGCTATACTGTATTAGTGATGATAGAGAAGCGCACCGATAAAAACAGTACACTTCCTCGCACAAAAGCGCATACAAGTAAAGCAAACTACTTGATACAACTGCGCGCATCGCAAATCCTGTTCCCGAGCGCGTGCTCAACTCGTGGGAATTTATCGACGCGATCCGAAACCGGCTTTAATGCGATATAAAATTAATTATTAATTTTTTCGGACGACACGTATCTGCGATCCCGCCCTCCGCGGCTCACTCACGCTCGGCCTCCTCGCTCGCTTGCGCTCGCTTCAGTGGCTGCCTGCAGCACCGCTCCGGCCGGGCGTAGGTTTATACCTCATCTTCATGACCGTACCGAACATAAAGTCGTCGGTAAAGGTGAGTTCTTCGACGGGTTTATGAATATATTCCATGGGGATACCTTCGATTGTTGAGATAGAGCCGGCAGGAAAGCCTCTGCAATATATATCGCCCGTAAATTAATAAATTACGCGGTTTTTTATGAAAATAAACGTAACTGCCCCGAACGGCGGTTCCGCAGCTCCTTCTCCAAAATCGCTTCAAAAAACTCCGAAATCGCAACATCTCCGCGATATATATAGCGGAGGTTTTATGGTAAAGTATAATCGCCGGTATAAAGATTCGGTCTTTGTCGACTTTTTCGGT
>NZ_AVQI01000019.1 GCF_000468115.1 Treponema socranskii subsp. socranskii VPI DR56BR1116 = ATCC 35536 | reverse complement strand
TTTTCTCCACTCCCTGTCAAGTACCTATCCTATCGTTTTTTACACTTTTTTTTACCACCACAGTACACTTTACACACGAACCCGCGCACAAAAAACAGCCCCCGCACATTCGTAAACTCTCTCCGCATAAAAAAAAGACTGCCCTTTATGAAGTGTTTAATAACTTCAAGGACAGTCTTTTAAAATCGTAAATTTAAATCCGCAAAGGGCTGCTCTTATTTTTTTGCGGGAACAGGCACGCCCATAATTTCGCCGATAGCCTGCGCAACGGGTGCGCGGCCGACAAGGCAGCCGTTTACGGGTGCTTTTCCCGATGCAACGCCGGCCGCAAAGCCGTCACAGCCCGGATAGCCGCATGCGCCGCAATTTACACCGGGCAGCACCGCCCGGATTTTTCCGACGCGCTCATCGACCGGAATATAAAATATCTTTTTGAAAATACCGAGCAGCACGCCGATGACAAACGCGAGCACAAACGAAACGATAACGGCCGTAAGTATAGCAATCATAGTCCACCCCTTGCTTTTCAGATCAAGCCTTTAAAGCCTAAAAACGACAGCGAAAGCAAACCCGCAGTGATAAACAGAATCGGCTTTCCTTTAACAAAAAGCGGAACGGGAGCGCTTTTAATCCGTTCGCGCACGCCGGACATAATCACGAGCGCAATTAAAAAACCGATCGCCGCGCCGAGCGAGTACACGATCGACTCGATATAATTATAATTTTTGTTAATACACGTAATCGTAACGGCGAGAACCGCACAGTTTGTCGTGATGAGCGCGAGATACACACCCATCGCGCTGTACAATCCCGGAATCGATTTTTTGAGATAAAATTCGACGAGCTGTACGAGCGCGGCGATGACGAGAATGAACATGAGCGTCTGCAAATACTGCAGTTTCAGCGGCACCATGATTCCGTAATAAAGCGGATAGGTGACGGCCGTCGCAAGCACGATAACGAAAGTCGTCGCAATCCCCATGCCGGTCGCTTTATCCGTTTCCGTCGTCATGCCGATAAACGGACAGATTGCAAGGTATTGAATAAAAACGACGTTGTCGATGAGCATCGATTTAATAAAAATGCTGATTAAGTTATTCATGCCGCGCCTCCTTTTGCTTTCGCTTTTCTGATCTTTGCCGCACGTTCTGCGGCGAGCGTCACTGCGGAAAGCAAACCGAACACGAAAAATCCGCCCGGAGCATCCGACAAAAATTTTACGGTATACGCTTCGGGGATGACAGCTTTGCCGAACAGCGAACCGCTTCCCAAAAGTTCGCGCACGATCGAAATGGCGCAAAGCACCCACGTGTAACCGAAGCCCATGCCGAATGCATCGACTACGGCATTAAGCGGGCCTTCTTTCGATGCGAACGATTCGACGCGCCCCATGATGATGCAGTTGACGACGATAAGCGGCAAAAACACGCCGAGTGATGCGGACAGCGACGGAATGTACGCTTCAAGCAAAAGCTGTACGATCGTCGTAAACGCAGCGATGACTATGATAAAAATCGGCAAGCGTATATCTTCGGGGATGATATTGCGGAAGATCGCGATTATTAATTCGCTCATAACGAGGACGAACATCATCGAAAAGCCCATGCCGATGCCGTTAAACACGTTTGTCGTAACGGCAAGCGAAGAGCATAAACCGATCGAAATGACGAGCAGCGGATTTTCTTTTACGAGCCCGTTTGTAAAAATCGATAATCTGTTTTGTTTTTTTTGCATTTCGCTTTTACTCCTATTTCGCAGCGAGGCAGGCAAGCGCGCTCTGCGTTCCCTGCGTCAAAAGTTCGGCAACGCCTTTGCTTGTGATCGTCGCACCGGATACCGCTTCGAAGGTTTGACCGGAAACGAAACCGTCGTTCGCATTTTTGCCTTCGAACTGACCGTAAAATGTTTTACCGCTCGAAACGGTATAATTCGGATCGCTCGCTTTTAAACCGAAGCCCGCCGTATCGCTCGATGAAAGAAACTGCATACCCGTAAGTACGCCGTCTTTTTTTATGCCGAAAATGATCGTCGATCGGTCGTAGGTCGGACCCGTCACCTGCGCGACGGCGCCTATGACGTTCCCGCCTTTTTTGGCAAGATACATTTTGTCGATGCTGATCGCCTGAACCGAGCTCGCCTTAAAATCCGTCACCTCTTCAAAGGAGTCGGCATCGGCGAATACCGTTTTCATACCGGAACTCGCTTTATCGGCCTGACGCTGCTCGATGACGGGAGCCGTAATATGATTGACGAGCGCAAGGCAAAAACACGAAACGGATGCAAAGATCGCAAGCGTAAGTCCGAGTTTTAAAATATGTTTCATTTTGCCGCCTCCTTTTTCGCCGCTTTGCCCCAGCCGTATTTTCTTGTCGTCAATTTACTAAGGAATGTCGAAAGCGAATTCATAAATAAAATTGAAAACATAACGCCTTCAGGATAGCCGCCGAATCTTCTTATTAAAAACGTGAGAAGTCCACAGCCCAAGCCGAACACCGCGCGGCCGGCTTTTGAAACCGGCGTCGTCGCATAATCGGTCGCCATAAAGGTTGCACCGAAAAGCAGGCCTCCCGATGTAAGCGCCATGATGACGTCTCCGCCCGAAACAAAGGTCAAAAGAGCAACCGCCCCAACCATCGTAACCGGTGCACGCCAGTCGATCACCTGAGTGAGGGCAAGGAATGCGAATGAAATCAAAATGAGCAATTCATTCGTTTCGCCGATACAGCCGGCCGTATTACCCAAAAAACTTTCGAGATACGTATCCGCGTTTGCGGCGACGGCACCCTCTTTCAGCTTTGACAACACCGTCGCGGCGCTTACCGCATCCGTTCCCGGAGCGAGCCATGACGCGCCGATCGCGGCGGAAAAGCTGACGAATAAAAACGCGCGTCCCGTAAGAGCGGGGTTCCACACATTCGCCCCCAGTCCGCCGAAAAATCCCTTGGCGACGACGACCGCAAAGAGATCTCCGAGCAGCACTTGCCACAGCGGAACCGTCGGCGGCAGTACGAGCGCGAGTAAAAGTCCCGTCACGACGGCCGAACAATCACTCACGGTGATATTCTGTTTTGTCAGTTTTTGAAACGCCGCTTCAAAGACGACGCTTCCCGCAACCGAAACGAGCACGACAAACAGCGCGCGGAAACCGAACAGCATAACGCCGTATATCGTTTCGGGAAGCAGCGCCAAAATAAGCATGCACATAAGAAAACGCGTCGACGTCCCTTCGACAAAATGCGGGGCGGGAGACACGTACATTTCTTTTTTCACCGGTTCGCTCATTATTTTCCTCCAGCTGCTTTACCCGCAGCGTTTTTCTTTGCAGCGCGCGTTTTCACGACGCCTTTACCGAGTTTAAATCGGTGCACCAAACGGACATGCGCAGGGCAAACGTATGCGCAGCTGCCGCATTCGATGCAGTCCGTAAGCCCGAATTTTACGGCGGCATCGTAGTCGTTCGCTTTCAGCGAACGTGCCATCATAACCGGCGACAGCCGCATCGGGCAGGACGGAATACATCTGCCGCAGCCGAGACACGGCTCTTCTTCGCCGATATGGATTTCTTTTTTTGTTAAAAATAAAACGCCGCTCGTGCCTTTTACGACGGGAAACGCGGCATCCGCCGAAGCGATACCCATCATCGGACCGCCGGAAAGTATCTGCGCGATTTCATCGTCGTTTACACGCACGACATCGCCGAGCAAATCTTCGACAAGCGTGCCGACCGGAACTCGTATATTCGCAGGATTTTCGCACGCACCGCCGCTTACGGTAAACGCGCGCTCGATGAGCGGCTTGCCGAGCCGGAACGCATCCGAAATCGCGCAGACCGTACAAACGTTTGAAACGATACAGCCGACGTGTGCCGGAAGCCCTCCCGCGGGTACTTCGCGCTTTAAAATCGCGGCGATAAGATTTTTTTCGCCGCCCTGCGGATACTTCGTTTTAACGATTTTAATTTCGATATCGTTCGTATGATTCGCTTCGGCGATCGCTTCGTTGATGCCGCTTATCAGATCGAGCTTATTGTTTTCAAGCGCGACGATACCGCGGCAGCCGAAAATATGCATTTCGATCGCAAGTCCGTCGATCACCTTTTTGCACGATTCTTTTACGGTATGATAGTCTACGGTAAGATAGGGTTCGCATTCGGATGCGTTTACGATGACGTATTCGATCTTCGTGCCGTCCGGCGGCGAAAGTTTTACATAGGTCGGAAACGACGCGCATCCCATACCGACGATACCGGCAAGTCTGATGCGCTCGAGAACGTCTTTCGCATCGCAGGAAAACGGATCGAGCGGACTCATATACGCCGTCGCATCGCTTCCGTCCGATTCGATTGTAACGCAGGGAACTTGGGCACCGCCTGCGACGGCGTGCGGTGCGATTTGCGCGACTTTTCCCGTGATCGACGCATGTACGGGAACGGACATATATTTGTCGGACGCCGCAATAACCTGACCTTTCACAACACGGTCGCCGACGTTTACGGTACATTCGTTCGGAGAGCCGCCCATCGTGACGGGAATCGTCACTCGCTTAGTAGAAGGAAACGCATCCGTGATGGTTCCGTCGCGAGTGCGCTCCTTTCGGTCGGGTGGATAGACTCCGCCCTTAAATGTAAACATACGCATAAACCGTATTGTATGATATTCTTTCACAACTGTAAACTATGCACTGCAAAAAAAAGTTAGACACAACTTACTTCATTTATACGGAGGGGTTTATGCCGATTATTTTTACGTCTTTACAAAATGCGGCTGCATTTTGAAAAAACACTCTCTGCAAGGCATAAAAAAAGACGGACCCGTCTTCCGACAGGCCCGTCTTTCGGTGCTGCGTTTTATCGCTTATTTTTGCAAAATAAATTCGACGCGGCGATTTTTCCAATTGTGATCTTTATCGCGCCAATCGGCAACGAGTTCCGTACCGCCCTTACCTTGAGTTGCGAGGCGGGATGAGCTTATGCCTTTATCGACGAGATAGGATTTTACGAATTCCGCACGCTTTTGCGACAGCGGAATGAGCGCAGGCCCCCACAGACGCGGGTTATCCTGCGTTTCTTCGGCTTGGTTTTCAGTCGTACGATTTGCGTGTCCGACGACGGTTACTTTATACTCCTTGAACTTATTGAGGATTTCCGCGATACGCTTGAGGATGCGCTCGTTGTTTGCAGCCTGTTCGGCCGTAACGCCGTCGCGTTTTCCCGGAGCGGTTTCGACTTTGAAGTCGGCGTTATCGGGGCGGAAGATGATGGACGGAACGGCCATTTTGAGCACGTTGCCGTCGCGGATGACGAGCACGTCCACGGGGATGATCCCTTTGACCGTCGACATCATGCCGAGATTGTCTTTGACGGTAAATGTCCACGGATAATCGACGGCCGACTGCACGCGCTCGGCCGCACCCGACGCGGTCTTTTGCGTATTGCTTAAACCGTCCCACACGATGCGTTCCGTAATCGCCGACGTTCCGCCCGTCTGCCAAAAGCGGCGTCCGTTCGGATCGTCGATCGTAAACGACCACTCGGTGATTTTTCCCTTTGTCGAACCGTTCAACTTGATAAACAAATCGTCATCGACGCCGTCGTTGTCAGGGCTGAAGTAGGCAGGCGTCGTGCGGACACTGAGTTCGGGAGGAGTAGCCGAGCACACGAACGGAGAAGACGACACGGAGACGTTCCGTCCGTTCCGATACGCGATGCGAAGCTTTCCGGTAAAGGTGCCCTCGCCCGCTTTTCCCGCGGCATCAAAACCGTCCCACGCAATCGATGCGGGAAGGCTTTCCCCGTCTTTCGACGACCGGCTGCGCACCGCCTTTCCGTCTTCTCTGCACACGTCGAAATTCCACGACGAAATCGTATCGCCGACCGACGTGCGAATATCGAAGCGCTGCGAATCGAGCACGCCGTCGCCGTTCGGAGAGATGCCGTCGTACGTCGTCGTCACGTATGCTTTTACATCTCGCGTATCGATCGCGATTCCGTTCAATGCGGTACTGAACGCATTGCCCGCTTCATCCGTCGAAGCGATGACAAGCGTATACGTACCGTCGGAAACCGTGTTGCCCGATTCGTCGGCGCCGTTCCATGAGAATCCCGCTTTGCCGTCCGTCTGTACGGTGCCCGCCCACGTGTATTTCCGAACAAGGGTACCGCGCGCATTGCGCACTTCGGCAGTCCACAGTTTTTCCGTCGTGCAGTCGCGGACGCCGACCGGCAGTGCGCTCTGGGTCGAATCGCCTGACGGTGAAAAGGATGTCCACGGGATTTCCGCCGCAAGGTACGGCGCTTTCGTATCGAGGGCAAAAGCTTGCGTCGAAGCCGATGCCGTCGAAGCGTTTGCGGACGTTATTTCAAGAGAGGCGATATACTGTCCGTCGGAGCAGAGAGCGCCTTTGTCGTCTCTTCCGTCCCATACAAACGATGCGGGAACGCTTTTACTTTCGCTCATCGTTTTCAATGCGGCGCTCGAACCCGCTGCAGCGATTTTAAACACATATTTTACGATACCGCCGCTTCCCGCGTGGGTAACGGGTGTAAACGAAATCGTATCTTTGACTTTATCGCCGTTCGGCGAAAATGCGGTATCCTGCATCGCAAGAAGCAGCGTCGCCTTCGTCGTGTCGAAATTGAATGCGTCCGAACGGACGGCAACGCTGTTGCCCGCCAAATCGGTTGCCGAAAGCTCGTATACGTATGATCCGTCAGGCACAAGTTTTCCGCTGTCGTCGAGACCGTCCCACGAAATCGTTTCGGGGGGGAATTCGCCGAGCGAATATTCTCGCACCGCCTTTTTCGTATCGCCGGAAGCATATATGCGTCCCGTCCACGCAGGAATCGCCGCCAGCGTTTTCGGTACGATCGCTTCGTTTATCGTAATCGTGCTCTTCGAACCCGCACCGAATACTTTATCGGAAACGCGCAGCTGTGCCTGCGGCTGCTTCGTGTCGATGATGCACACCGGCGACACTATCGGAATCGTTTCATAGCCGTTGAGATATTTTGCCGTCACGCGCGCTTGATAGCGTCCGTCGGGGAGCGTTTTGCCGTCTGCGCCCGTACCGTCGAACACGATCGTCTCCGGCGGTAAAGCCGACGTCGACTGATCGAAAGTGCGGCAAACTTTGCCGTTCGCATCGACGACGGTCACCGCCCATTCGGTAAGCTTGTTTCCGGTGCTCGCTTCGGGGACGGGGATCGTTACGTTGAACGTAACCGCTTTTTGTTTACTTTCAGTATTCGGAGAAAAATAGCGGGAACCCGAAATCGCGATATTCGTCGCGGGTTTTTCCGCAGAAAAGATGATATTCGATATGGAAGCGGCAGGGGAAGTATTTCCCGCTCTGTCCGTCGCCGTAACCGTATACGAATAGACACCGTCCGCGACGGGTTTACCCGAATCATCCGTTCCGTTCCAGCTGAACTCGGGCGGCGTCGTGTCTTTCCACGAATAATTTTTTACCGCCGTTCCGTCCGTACCCGCAAAGATGCCTTTCCACTCGTCTTCTTTCGAGCCGGACTGGCGCACGGCAAAGGTCGCCTTTGCCCCTTCACCGAAAATCTTATCGGCCGGCTGAGTAAGTGCGATGAAAGGCGGCGTCGTATCGACGACGACCGTATACTTATCCGTTTTGCCGACGTTGCCGTTATCGTCCGCCGCCGTAAAATAATAATAATAGGTTCCGTCGGGAGCCGTCTCTCCGTTATCCATAACGCCGTTCCACGAAACGACCGAAGGTATGGGGATCGTTTTTTTCGCGGAAAAAAGCTGTTTCCAAAACGATTTGAACGTCAGCTTTTCGATAAATGCGAGTTTGTTTCCGATTGTGCGCACGACGCTGCCGCTCTCGTTTTCGACGACCAAACTCCACGAAACGACGTAGCGTCTGTCGGAAATACGGAGCGGAATGTCGAGCGAATCTTGAACGCCGTCGTTGTTCGGTGAAATATAGTTCGGCTGCCGCTGCGCAAACGCTGAAGCGGCGGAAAACAAAAAAAGTACCGCCGCAATAAGTACAGATATCCGTTTCATTATTTATCCTCCCCTGCCCACAATTCGATTTCCGGCGGATCGGTATCTTTCATGCCGAGATTGAATTTGACATTGCCCGAAACGGCGTGTACCGTTTCGTAAAGCTGCTGCCACCCCGCATTGACCGTCATATCGCTTTCGCCCCAGCCGTTGCGTTTCATATATTCGTTGCGTTTTGTTTTAAACGTAAAGCGATAGCCGATGCTGACTGCCGGCATAAAATTGCCGTACTTATCGTAATCGCCGAGTTTTATCGCTTCGCGGATATTGATCTCTTCCGCTATGCGCAAATAGAGCGCATCGTTTACGGAAAATTGAAAGCCCGTCGCGACGATGAGATTTTGAAATCCCGGCGTTATCAATTCAAACGAAGCGCCGCCCTTTACATAATCGTTTGCGAACAAAAGGGCTGCGATGCCTGCGTGCACCGTACCGAGCATAGGAAATATATCCGCTTCGTTTTTACCGTCGATGCCGATGAGATCCGTCGACGTGTAATTTTTGCCGAGGTTGAGCACCGACACACCGAGCCTGAAATCCTTCATAAAACCGAGATGCGGAATGCGATAGAGCGCACCGATATTCGCGCCGAACGACCAATCGCTGCCGTGTCCCCAATATAAGCCGCCGTACATACCGACACCGACCGACAACCGTTCGCTCACCTCTTTTGCGATGCCGACATTTGTACCGAGCGTATTTCCGATGTCGATTTTATCGATCGGTAAAAATACGCCTTTAACGACGCCGCTCGCAACAAAGTATTTCCACGGAACGAGCAATCCTCCCTGTAACGCGCTGCCGAAAGTTTTCGATCCGCCGTCCGAAGAAAAAAGCGCCGTATATGCAGCGTCGAGCGTGATGCGCTGCTCATACGCGATAAGCGCAGGATTGAAAACGATCGCATCGGGACCCGCGGTAAAGATTCCGCCGCCCGCGCTCGACGACGCATAGGTGAGCTGCGTCGGACTTACAAGTCTGTCGAGACTTTCTCCGCCGATCGGCGGATTATAGGCAAACATCACAGAGGCAAAACACAGAGCCGCTGTCGTCATCACAATTCTTTTCATCGTACACTCCTTGTCCTTGCTGTTGCAATAAACTCCCGTAAAACACTTCCGATACTTTTATTAATAAATTTAACAGCTGATACTTTCAAAATTCGACATTCAACCTATTAAACAAACGAAACGGCGATAGTTTACAGTTATTTTCACAATAAATTCACAAGCGCTTACATCGAAAAATCTTTGCCGAGATAGATTTCGCGGGCAACGGATGAATCGAGGATTTCCTGTTTCGTGCCCTGCATCATAATTTGTCCGGCGTTGATGATGATTGCGCGGTGCGTGATTTCGAGCGTGTCGCGCACGTTGTGATCGGTAATGAGGATGCCGATACCGCGCTCGGAAAGCAGCTTTATCATGCCTTTGATATCTGCAACCGCGATCGGATCGATTCCCGCAAAGGGTTCGTCGAGAAGCAAAAACTTCGGCTCTATTGCGAGCGAACGGGCAATTTCAGTGCGCCGCCGCTCTCCTCCCGAAAGCGTAATCGCCTGCTGGCCTCTGATCCTTCCGATATCGAATTCGCTTATGAGCTGTTCGAGCCGCAATTTTTTTTCGCCGGCCGAAAGGTCGCGCCGCGTTTCGAGGATCGCCCAAATGTTTTCTTCGACCGTCAGCTTTTTAAATACGGACGGTTCCTGCGGCAGATACGAAATGCCGAGCCGCGCGCGAGCGTACATCGGCAGCACCGTAATCCGCTCTCCGTCGAGAAACACATCGCCCGAAGTCGGACGGTAAAATCCGACAATCATATAAAACGTCGTCGTTTTGCCCGAACCGTTCGGTCCGAGAAGCCCGAGCACTTCGCCCGTACGCATCGAAAAATCGATACCTTGCACGACGCGTTTTTTACCGAATGATTTATATAAACTTGAAACCCGCAATACGTGCCGCATTTCGTCAGTCATCCGTCCCCCGTTTGCCGCCGCCTGTCTTCGCACGCGAAAGTGTATCGGGCGGAGCGTTTGCCCCTTCCGCGCCGCTTGCGGCTTTGCCTTGCCCCGCGTCGGGTGATTTACCGAGAGAGGCCGTTCCGTCCGCCGGCACTTCGTTTTTACCGGATCCATCGTTTTTACCGGATCCATCGTTTTTACCGGATCCATCGTTTTTACCGGATCCATCGTTT
>NZ_AVQI01000018.1 GCF_000468115.1 Treponema socranskii subsp. socranskii VPI DR56BR1116 = ATCC 35536 | reverse complement strand
CGAAAAGATCGGCTTTGAGCGAGGCGTTGCTGCGGGGGTACGCAGAGGCAGAAGAGACGGCATCGCCGCGGGAGCTCATCAAAAAGCACGGGAAACGGCAAAGCTGATGCAGCGAGAAAGCTGTTCTGTCGATTTTATACAGCGGATGACCGGTCTTTCGGAAGCGGAAATCGAAAAGCTGTAATGATATTTGCTTTTCAAAAAATTCGACATCCGACTTTTTAGGTAAAAATTGATTTCCGTAAATCCGAGTAATGCGCCACTTGCAACGAGCGCGAAGCTCCCTGCACGCGTCAATACAATTTTTCGCCGAGCAGGCGGGCGGCAAGAGAAACGGCAAGCACCGCGGTTTGATTTCTCACATCGAGGATCGGATTCACTTCCACGATGTCGGCCGATTTTACGATACCGGTATCGCTCATCTCTTCCATAAGCAAAAGCGCTTCGCGGTTCGTCATGCCGGCGGGAAGCGGAATGCCGGTACCGGGCGCGAACATGGGATCGAGCACGTCCATATCGAAAGACACGTGTACGACGTCCGCGTGCGTTTTAAAAAAGAGTACGACTTGTTTGACGACGGACGGAAAGCCCTGCCGTTCGATGTCGCTCATCGTAAAAACCGTGACGCCGGATTTGCGCATCAGCTCTTTTTCACCCGGATCCAAATCGCGGATGCCGACAAAGCACACATTGCGCGGATCGACTTTGCGTCCGTCAAAATATAAATTCGTCAATTCCGGCAGACCGAGCCCGCACGAAGCGGCAAGGCATTCGCCGTGGATGTTGCCGGAAAGCGTCGTCTCGGGCGTGTTGAAATCTCCGTGCGCGTCGACGTAAAGTACGCCGAGTCTTTGACCCTTGCGTTTTGCGGACGCGGCGGCTCCGGCAAGTGTGCCGAGCACAATCGAGTGATCGCCGCCGAGCGTAAGCGGAAATTCTTCCGCAGCAAAAGAGTCATCCGTTTCTTTTGCAAGCTGCCCGCAGGCAGCCGCAATCGGCTTTAAATATTTTGCTTTGGGGTTTCCGACCTCTTCGTATTCTTGAGGATGTATGCGCATCGGCGAATTGTATTTGACCAAAGTGTGGCCGAGCGATTCGAGTTTTGCGCGTAAGCCCGCGAGCCGTATCGCGGACGGCCCCATATCGCTGCCGTGCCGGGAAGCTCCGAAATCGAGCGGCATTTCAATGATGTGGATATTCATAGAAGCAGTATAATGCGAATCGGAGGTTTAGGACAACACGTACGCAGGGCGCCGAAGAGTACGTACGCCGCATCACGGAAAATCCGAGGGAAAAAACCGAAACCGAAGCGATGCACGAACCGTACCGGCTGTCGATTTCCGGTTGTTAATTTTTTGCCGAACGATGCTTACGATGCGAAGCAGCCGGGTTTTATCTTCGAGCCGTACGTTTATCGGGGGGCGATTTGCATTGCGGCGATTTCATCTTTTAATTGTCGAGTGCCGAAAAATATGATAACGACGGCAAATACGCTTATGCCGACTGCCATAACAATGATCCGCTTTCTTGACATCTCTTTTCGGAATAAGAGAAAACTGTATTTTTCAAAGTTTTTAAATTTTACTGCGACAACCAGCAACACGATATAATCCAAAAACACCGAACAAATTCCGAATCGATAAAATACATTTGAAAAATCTCCGGAAAAAATATATAAAGGCGTTTCATACTTTCCCGCCAGCTGAAATATCTGGAGCAAAAGACAGGGAAGCGCAAAAAACAAAAAATATCCGGCGACAACTTTTTTTTGTTCGGCCGCCGCTTCCGCATCTTCCGTTTTCGGCATGCGTTTTATCAAAAAAAACGTATTGACCGCCGCACATATAATACTCAAAGACCAAAAATATTTTATTATATAATGCATACTTTTTTTCCTCGCGAATCAACAACCCCGGCGCGGCACGTGAGATAAGCCTCTGCGCAAATAAAAAAACGGAAAGGCATTCCGCCTTTCCGTTTTTCAATTATAGTTTCAGTCGATGCTCTGGATGTATTTTACGATAAGATCGACAGCACCTTCCAAGTCATCGATATATACCGTACCGACCGCCGTATGCATATAGCGCTGCGGAACCGATATGATACCGGTGAGCACGCCGCTTCCGCTCGTTGCGAGCGTCCATCCGTCGGTGCCGCCGTTGATCAAAACTTCGCGCTGGAATTGGATATTGTTTTTTTCGGCGACCGCTTCGAAAGCGCGCGTCATCTTTTTGGAAACGTTGTTCCCCATCGTGGAACCCATGTCCCAATCGTAATATTTAATGGCCGGGCCTTTTCCGAGTTCGATACAGCATTCGCTCAGTTCAAGTCCGGACGCACCTCCTGCAATCGTTACGTCGACGACGATCGCGACATCGGGCTTGACCGAAAAACCGGCAACTCCGGCGCCGCGCGCGCCGACTTCTTCCTGCACCGTTCCGATGAGCGTCAATTCGTTTTTTATGCCGGCTTCTTTCGCGCGCCTCATCACTTCGCAGATGACCGTACAGCCTACACGGTTATCGACGGATTTGCCGGTATAGATTTTACCGCCGTTAATAAATTTTCCCGTTCTCTGATAGTGACCGTAATCGCCGATACGCACACCGAGCTTTTCGGTTTCCGCTCTCGTAAGCGTACCGACATCGACGTAAATGCTGTCGAACGGGATCACTTTTTCTCCTTCATCGCCTTTGAGCATGTGCGCGGGTTTGTAACCGGTGACGCCTTCGATCATTCCGTCTTTGGTTTTAATTTCGACGTCCTGATTTATGAGCATACGGTCGTCGTGGTATCCGACAGGTGCGATCAAAAGCTGACCGTTGTCGTCGATATAGCGCACGATAAAACCGATTTCATCCATGTGCGCAGCCAGTGCAATCTTTTTGTTGCCGCCCCGCGCGTTTTGCGTAAGGATAATATTGCCGAGCGCATCTTCTTTGCAGTTGTCGTAAAAACCTTCGAGTTCTTTTTTTATCTGCGCGGCAACCGCTTCTTCTTCGCCCGAAACGCCGAAGGTGTTGTCGAGCGCGCTTAATGTTTTTGCTATCCGTTCCATTGATTCCTCCTATAAAAACTTTTGGATAAAAATAAGATTATGCGATCAATCCGAATACCGTATATAAAATTGCCGAAACAATTATACCGATAATACCGTACGGCAGCGACGCAAAACTCGTTTCCGCAGGCGATATTTCACATGCGCCCGAATCGACGATAACCGCATCGCCGTACATACAGATTTGACTGCCCCATGCGGCTGCGGAAAATACCGCTGCTGCAACTAAATACGGATTCGCGCCGACTTGCAGTGCAAGCGGAATAGCGATAGGAAGCATGACCGCCGCCATATCCCAAAACATTCCCGTAAAATACGCAAATGCGGCCGCCGTCAAAAACACGACAACCGGTAACATTTTACCCGACATAAAAGGACGAACCAAATCGATGATGTATTCGGCCAATCCGAGCTGCGTATTCGCTTCGACGAGAACAAAAGACATTGCCAAAATACATGCGATCGGCAGCATATTTTTCATGCCTTCCAACGCGATATCCATAAAATCTTTTATGCTTATTTTTTTTGTAACGGAATATAAAGCGATAGCTGCGATGAGCGCACCGATGATCCCTTTTAAAACGTCTATACCGGTAATAATCGTCACTGCAATCAAAACCGCTACCGGTATGACAAAAAACCATACCGGCGAAGATGCTTGACCGGTTTCCGTTTCCGACTGTTGCGTATCCGAAAAAATTCCTTTTTCCGCATTCGCTTCGTGTTTTTTCATCGGGCCGATGTTGGGTATGATCCGCAGCGCGACGAGCAGCGAAATAGTGATTGCGATTATCGGATAGAATTGAAACGGGATCGTCTTTATGTAGCCCGCCATCGCATTTCCGTCGACCGAAAGATTTTGGCTTGCGATAAGACCGGAATAAAATACCGCCCACGTTGAAATCGGAATAAGCGACGAAAACGTTCCGGCCGTCGAATTCGTAAGATAGGCGATCTTTGCACGAGCTATCTTATGCTCATCCCCGACTTTTCTCATCGATGCGCCGATGACCAAATTGTGAAGGTAGTCGTCGATGAATAAGGCAAGCGACGAAATCCACAACAGCAGCATTGCGCTTCGTTTTGTTTTCGCGTATCTGCCGATGGTTTTACTGAAACCGCTGAGCGCTCCCGATTGTTCGATCAATTGAAGCAAAATTCCGAAAAAAAGCGTTACTAAAATAACCCATAGAATGCTGTCGGTTTTTAAAACCGTGTTCAACGCATCCAGCCATGCGCCGATAAAATTCTGCTTTTCCAAAATGATAAATCCGATTAACGAACCTATCAAAAGCGAATCCAGCGTCTTTTTCGTCGTAATTGCGATAACAAATACGAATACAACGGGGATGAGAGCGATGATGCCGTACTGCATAGAAAATTCTCCTTGCGTTTTTTTAAAGATAAAAATCTTTAGTTGTTTTGATGACTACACATCCTTGCATACTGCAAGACAGTTTCATCGATATGTATATTTTTAATTATTATTATAATAGCACGAGTATTTTTATCTGTCAAATTTTTGTTTTGGGAACCTCTAAAAATTTCGGTTTTTAGAAATTTCCCTTAAATATGTATTTTTTTCTTTTTGTTTTTTCGATTTTCGATTTGACATTTTGAAGATTGTAGGTTAATATGGATGCTGAATTATTCTATACCACGCACACAAGGAGACAAAGATGAATATTATCATTTTATTCATTGTTCTCCCGGTTGCAGGAATTATTCTTGGATGGATTATTAGATGGCTGTATGCCAGATTTCAACTATCTGCGTCAGAACAAAAGGCTGAACGTGTAAAACAGGATGCAATTAGAGAAGCTGAAGCACAGAAAAAAGAAATTTTGCTCAATGCAAAAGATGAACTCATTCGGGAACGAAACCAGCAGGAACGGGAAAACAGAGAACGACGGGCCGAAGTACAACGTTATGAAGCCCGCGTAAATAAAAAAGAGGAGCTCCTCGATCAGCGGGCTGCCGAATACGAAAAACGCGATAAAGAAGCTGCCGACCGCATCGAAGCGCTGAAAAAGCGCGAAGCGTCGGTTATGACGCAGGAAGAAGAATACAGAAGGCGTCTCGAGCACGTGTCGGGGCTTTCGCAGCAGCAGGCAAAAGAACTCATCATCAAAGACCTCGAAAACGACGCCCGTCACGATGCACAAGCGCTGCTCAATAAAATCGAGCAGGAAGCTCAGCTTACGGCGGAAAAAAAGGCACGCGACGTACTCGTGACGATCGTTCAGCGCCTCGCGCCGGAAGTTACGAGCGATATTACCGTTACGACGGTATCGCTTCCGAGCGACGAGATGAAGGGCCGTATTATCGGGCGGGAAGGACGCAATATCCGCACGCTCGAAACACTCACCGGTGTCGATATTATCATCGACGATACGCCGGAAGCGGTTGTCATTTCATGTTTCGATCCGGTGCGCAAAGAGATCGCAAAAGTGGCACTCGAACGGCTCATATCCGACGGCCGCATTCATCCGGCGCGCATCGAAGAAATCGTGCAAAAAGTTACGCACGAGGTACAAAACAAAATTTACGAAGAAGGTGAAAAGGCGCTGTTCGATTTAGGCATCCACAATATGCCCACCGAAGGCGTGCGAGCGCTCGGACGCCTTTATTTCCGCACAAGCTACGGGCAAAACGTACTCACGCACTCGAAAGAAGTGGCGATGATCGCGGCCGCCCTCGCTGCGGAAATCGGCGGAAACCGCGAACTTGCAAAACGCGCGGCGCTGCTCCACGATATCGGCAAAGGAGCCGAAACGGAAAGCGATCAAAATCACGCGGAAATCGGTGCGGAAATCGCACGGAAAATGGGCGAGGATCCCCGCGTCATCAACGCAATCGCAGCTCACCACAACGACATCGAACCGACGAGTACGGAAGCGGTGTACGTGCAGATCGCGGATGCCATATCCGCCGCGCGTCCGGGAGCACGGCGAGAAACGATCGACAATTACGTAAAGCGTCTTGAAAACCTCGAACAGACGGCGGAACGTTTTTCCGGCGTAGAAAAAGCGTACGCGATTCAAGCCGGCCGCGAACTGCGCATCCTCGTCGACAACGCGAAAGTGGGCGACGAAGAGGTAAAACCGCTCGCACAGAATATCGCAAAACAAATCGAATCGGATCTGCGCTATCCGGGCAGGATCAGAATCACGATGATACGCGAAACGCGCATCGTAGAATACGCGCGGTAAAAGCAGAAGTTTCCGACGGTGTGCCGCACATAGGCGCGTCGTCAGCGGTATTCGCCGATTCGACAAAATGGAAAGCGGATAAAAAAGGCTTTGCATGTTTTTGCAAAGCCTTTTTTATTTTCAATTTTTTACGATAACGATCCCGCCGAGCACGAGCAAGTGCCGCGAAAGCGTACTGAGCCAGCGCAAAACCGAATCGATGCTCCCCGACGGCAGCGCGCCCTTGCCGATAAAATCGAGCAGCACGATTGCCGCAATCCACGCGATCATGATGACGACCATAAGAATCGTGTCAATCGGAGAACTGAACGTCACGAATATGCGGAGCAGCAAAAAAAGACCCGCAAGCACTTCGATGATTCCGAACACGAGGCAGATGATCCTCGCCGTGTCTCCGCCGGTAACCGATTTTACCGCCGCCGCGATTTCGTTGCCGTTTCCGCCCTGCAGCGTCCAAATTCCCGTCACAAAAAAATACAAACCGAGCGCGATCTGAGTAAGCATATACCCGATCGAATGCCGTTCTGCCATACCGATACCCCCTAAAATATTTAATAATAATCGAAAGTTTCCAAAACTTCCGTTTTCGGTAACTTTCCTTAAATTATTAATTAATAATTTAATCTAATCGATAATACGGAATTCATGAAAAACAAGTTTAATATCTTCGGCAAATGCAAAGCCGACGATCTCTCCCTCGTCTTCCAAATATCCCTTCTCTTTTTCACGCCACGCTTCAAGCGATTCGTCCTCGCCTTCCGCGATCACCATTTCGCACGTCACTTCACAAAACGGAACGATCCGCACGGAAGTCAGCTCGATAATACACCGCGGACTACCGCTTCTGTCAAGCACCACGTACTTTTCTCCCGGTGCGGGGAGATCTTCGTTATCTATAATATATGAAGCATAGCTTGAAAAAAATGCAGTCTTTTTTCCCGCAAGCACAAGCGCGAGCAGCTCGTCGCCGAAAAATCCCTCCGCTTCAAAACACATTTCGCCGGCGCAGCGGCCGACGGGATTATGTCCCCTTTTTTGCAAAAATTTTTGCCAATAAGACGCGGCATCGGCCGTCATCGGTTCCGCCTGATCATGAGGATAAACGCGACGATAAAAAAGCAGCTCGGCACGACGGCGAACAAAAGCGTCGGAAGCGGAATGCCGGCGACGGTCAAGGCGTTCGGAAGGATGACGCCGAGGTTTGTCATCATATCGTACACGAAACTCGCATACGACGTTACGACGCCCGCAGCGAGCGACATCCATGCGGCATCCCGCGTTTTCGACCACAGCATGATAGCACAAAATGCCGAAATGCCGCCCAGCACCAGTTTAATAATCGACAGTAGTATGTCCCCTTGCGCCATTGTTTTCCCCAACAATCGATTTGCAATTACTCGAACGGAGTATTTTTCAACTTCGTAAATACACCCCTGTCCGCGCCGAACGGAACGATCGACGGTACATTATAGTCGCAGCTTACGACTACCTCGCAGTCAAGGCAGTGCAGCAAAAAATCGGCATAGCGCGCTTCCGCGATTTTCGGATAGAGGTAGGGCCCTTCGCGCGTCCAATATTTTGTTAAAACCGTATCGTAGATAAACCAATCTTTTTCTTCGAAGCGATTTACCGAAGCGATACAATCGTAGATCACCCTCACCGCAGCTGCCGCAAGGGCTGCCGGAATGCGCTCGCATGCTGCCGGAACAAGACCCGCATCGATACGCTCTCGACGTACGGACGGACGTACTGCGACAAAATACAGCGCGGACGCCCACGGAAACGGCGGCGTTACGATAACACAGTCGATTTTTCGATAGTCGGAAACATTCGGATTCCACGGCTTCCAAAAAGCGGTACTGCTCTCCGAAAACGCCAACGCCGTTTTCAACGCGGAAGCACGGTCGGTATACACGTACGCGACGCGCTCATCCCCGATAAGCGAACTCACCGCTCTTGCAATGCGTCCTTCATAATCCGTATCGAAGCTTCCGACAAGTCCGCGGTCGAGCGTATTTTTAAAAACTTTCAGCGCCGCGCCTCCCTTCCAACCGAGGATCGCCCGCCCTCCTTCCCGATAGAGGTCGGTGAGACGCACGCCTTTCCGCGTATACAAAAAACAGCCCCGCGCGCGCTGCACGGTGCCGCAGCGCTTTGTTATTTCCGATGCCAAAAAATCGATCGATGCCATTGCTGATAGTATAGCGAAAAAAGGGCGGCTCCGCCACAGTACGTATAAATGTTTTTAGATTTTTTTACCGATGATGAGGTTTTTGCATCCTAATCAATGCTAATACAAAACAAAAACAGTGTCAACAAAAAAGAGTGAGATATGAGGTGCAGTACATAACCGAGTTCAACCGCCTTATAAGAACAATATACCCCCGATGTTTTCATCGGGGGTATGGTGATTAAAAATATTATACAGCACCAAACCGCTATTCAAATTTTTGATGAGAGGAAATAAGCGTACTTTTCGGTTCTTTATTGATATTTCCTTCTTCCCCCGATAATCCGTATTTATGCACCACAGCCAAACCTATATGTCTGTTGACCTCATCGGTAAAATCTTTAATGTCCATACGAGCTTTTCTCCTTACAATTATAAACGTTCTATAGCTTGTATTTCCCATTGTTCAAGCGGGTCTTTTGCAATCGTGTAATATACGCGGATCTTTTCTCCTCTTTTTATTGAAGATGCCCGCCCGGTAAAAGACATTCTTTCCGTCAAAACATTATCGGCAGTAGATACGCTAATCGTTGTGTTTGATTGCCCTAAAAATAATACTTCCGAAACATATTTAACTTTGACTGTCGGTAGAGTGTAATCCTTTGTATAGTCTTTTTTATTCATTGCCGCACGGGCATCCATTAAATCCACCAGCGAATATACGACAGGATCAAAGACATCGGAAGAAGAATTTCCCATTGTTCCGCCGAAAAAATATGCAGACATAACTTCTTCTTGCGTAGGAGAATGAGCATCCTCAACCGTTATATAATGCATTCCGTTTGCAACAATGAAATTTGCGGAATTCAAACGAGGCTTTTCAATATCGCGGACAAATCTAATAAATATTTCATTTTCCTTAATATCATCAATATCTGAAAGGTTTGTGACGATAAAATAAAATGTAGCGATTGCATTCGCTTCATTTGGAAGAGTCGATACACTAGAAGAAGTAATATTGACAGAATAAATAGCACTATCAATCCCGAAAGCGACTTTCATTGCCGTATCGGTCACGGAGGTTTTCTTTTGTTTTAAATCCTGTAAGCGTACTTCTTCTGTATTTGCATCATAGCCCTTATAAATTGCACGCATTTTAAAATAATACGGTTTCCCAAATTCATTTAGTTTTGCATTTTTGATTTCATTAATGCTGTTGATATCTTGCGGTTGTAAAACGGCTTCAATGCTTTCAATTGTTACTTTGTTATCATTTCCTACAACAAGTTTCTCATAATCAGCCTTATATAAACGTTTGAACTTTTCAAGAGGTGTTTCCGTTTTTTGTTCAGGTTCCGTTTGCTTCTTATTTTCCGATTTTGCTTGATTACCGTCTATTTCCGTATAAACAATCTCTTCGTTTTTTGTCCCGGTAGACATACAACCGGTAAAAATATTCATACATACAGCAAAAACACACACCCGCATAACATTCTTTTTCATAAAAACCCCTGTACGATTTCAGTTTAGCGAATTTGAAAGATCGTTTAATTTTTCAATTGTATTATCCAATTTTTCAACCGTATTCGGCAGAGCTTTTGCGGCATTTGTCATCATAGAAGCTCCGACTATAAGTCTGACCGTACCGATAATCATAAAAATACCGCAAATTATTGTTCCGGCAATATTTGCACCGCGTCTTTTATTTTTCACAATACCTGCAATCCCGAACGCTAATCCTATAACCAGTAAGGGAATTCCCAGCCAATTCATAATTCCCAACAGCGGAATTAATCCCAACAAAACAAAAAATAACCCGATTACTCCCAAAATGATGCTTGCCATTTTTCAGCCTCCTTGTACATATACTCTATATATGACATCCAGTGAATGTCATATATAAGATGATTATAAGATATATTTTTGATATTGACAAGCAGTAGATGTCAAAAATATGTATAAAAACAGAAACGGCGATCAAAACAATATTTCAGGGAAAAATATCTCACGATTGCGAAAAGCCGCCGATCCACTGCTTTCTCAGCGTGCGCTGGCGGATAAAATGCAACTTTTCGGTATCGACCTCGACAAAAATGCCGTTCAGCGCATAGAATGCGGAAAAAGGTTCGTTACAGATATAGAGCTTCTAGCTTTTTCAAAAGTTTTGAATACAACGCTTGATACGTTATTGCAAAACGAATAGAGGGATGAAGAACGTATGGCACAGCGCCCGACCCGCTGACGCTGCACGTCGATCCCGCCTTTTAAGAAAGTCTTTGTTTGAGCAATTCCGTCGCCTGTTTCGGATTCGCTTTTCCGTGCGACTCTTTCATCACTTGCCCCATAAGCCAGCCGAGCGCATTCGTCTTGCCGTTTTTAAAATCGGCGACGGCCTGCGGATTTGCGGCAAGCACGCTTTCGACGATCTTTTCGATCGCGCCGGTATCGTTTACCTGCTCCATGCCTTCTTCTTTAATAATTTCAGACGGCAGCTTTTTCGTTGCAAGCATCTTTTCGAAAACGGCCTTTCCCTGCTTGCTCGTGATAGTATCGGATTCGAGGGCGTCCGCAAGTTCTGCGATGTGCAGCGGCGTAATCGAAACGGAATCTATCGTTTCCTGCTTTTCGTTTAAGACTGCGAGCAGTTCGGTGAGGATGAGATTCGCGGCGCGCTTCGGGCTTTTCGATTTTTTTGCGGCTTCTTCGAACCACAGCGCAAGCTCGCGCGTCGCAGTCAGCGTTTCCGCATCGAACGAAGAAAGAGAGTATTCTTTCATAAAACGCCCGCGCTTCGTTTCGGGCAGCTCGCCGACCGCTTCTTTTGCCCGCGCGATAAGCGCTTCGCTGACGCTGAAGGGTTTGATGTCCGGCTCGACGACAAAACGGTAATCGACGAATGAATTCTTCGTACGCTGAACGACCGTTTCGCCTTTCGCTTCGTCCCAGCCCATCGTCACTTTAAAACCCGCATTAAAGGGCTGTCGATCGGTTTCGAATTCTTTGAGCTGGCGTTTTGCTTCATAGGTACAAGCGTCTTTTATCGCGCGGAACGAATTCAGGTTTTTGATTTCGGAAATGGGCGTATGATACAGCGTGCCGTTTTCCCACACGTTCAAATTGATATTCGCGTCGCAGCGCATATTGCCTTCTTCGAGATTTCCCTTTGTCACTTTGACGTAGCGGAGGATCTCCTGCACGGTCTGCATAAAGAGAGCCGCTTCTTCGGGACCGGTGATATCGGGCTTCGTTACGATTTCGATGAGCGGAGTACCGCAGCGGTTATAGTCGATATACGAATGGGCGCCTTCGAGGTGCAGCGATTTTCCGACGTCTTCTTCGAGGTGAATGCGCTCGATCCGCACGCGGCGGTATCGGTTGTCGACGATGCAGTTTTCGCCTTTGAAATTCACCGTACGGCACTTCGCTCCGCCGGGGCGTTCGTTTTCCGGATAATGGATAAAAGGCAAATCGACGTACCCGTCGGCGCACAGCGGAATATCGTACTGCGTAATCTGGTAGCCCTTTGCCAAATCGGGATAAAAATAATGCTTGCGGTCGAATTTCGTAAAGCGCGCGATGCGGCAGTTGAGCGCCTGCCCCGCAACGGCGCCGAGTTCGACGTAGCCTTCGCTTACGCGCGGCATCGCACCGGGAAGTCCGAGACACACGGGGCACACGCGCGTATCGGGCATGCCGCCGTAGCGGTTTTCGCACGCACAAAACGCTTTTGTCTTTGTTAAAAGCTGCGTATGTATTTCGCAGCCTATTACGATTTCGTATTTATCGATTGCCATACATCATTCCTAAAAAACCGCACTCGGGCGATCTGCCGATATAATTAATAATTTCACTTAGTACCGAGCGGTACGCCGCAGCCGGGATGATCGGCTTCCCACGCTTCGGCCAGCTCAAGTATCTTCGCTTCACCGAACATCGGCCCGACGAATTGAATGCCGACCGGCAGTCCCTCTTTTGTGATACCGGCCGGCACCGAAAGAGACGTGATGCGCGCGAGGTTTACGAAGTTGACGAAGAGATCGCTCAAATACATTTCGAGCGGATTGTCCGTTTTTTGACCGAGCTTAAACGCCGGTGTCGGACAGACGGGACAAAGCACCGCATCGTACGTTTTAAAGAGTGCGGCCATTTCGCGCTGAATGCGCGCGCGCACCGTCATGCCTTTTTTGTACGTGTCACCCGAAAACTGCTCGGATAAAACGTAATTGCCGATGACGATCCTGCGCTTTACTTCCGCCCCGAAGCCTTCGCTTCTCGTATGCACGTACAGCTCATCGTAGCCTTCTCCCGTATCGACGCGGCGGCCGTAACGGATACCGTCAAAGCGGCTCAAATTCGACGCGGCTTCGGCAAGCGCGAGTACGTAATAACTTGCGACGGAGGCATCCATGACCGGCATATCGACGACTTCGATTTTCGCACCCCTGCTTTCAAACCATTTGCGCGTTTCGTCGAAGACTTTTCCGACGTCCGCATCGAGCCCCTTGTTTTCGAGGAATTGACGGATGAGCGCGATTTTCAAAGACGAAAACGGCGCATCTCTGCAGGGTTTGAGATTTAATAATTTTTCTTTTTCAGGCAAATCCGCGCTCGTATCGTCGTACATATCGGCACCGCACATCGCATAAAGCGCTTCGGCGATATCCGACGGCGTGTGCGCGAGGATGCCGACTTGATCGAGAGAACTGCCGTATGCGACGACACCCCACCTGCTCAAAACGCCGTACGTCGGCTTTAGACCGTACACGCCGCAATAACTCGCCGGCAAGCGCACCGAGCCGCCCGTTTCGGTACCGAGTCCGAAAACCGCCTGATTCGCGGCGACGGCGGCGGTTGAACCGCCCGACGAACCGCCTGAAACATAATCGCGGTTTACGGGATTTCTCGTCGCCCCGTAGATCGAATACTCGGTCGAAGAACCCATCGCAAATTCGTCTTGATTGCAGCGGCCGAGCGGAACGGCACCCGCTTTTTCGAGGCGCGCGATCACCGTCGCATCGTAGGGAGCGACATAACCTTCGAGGATTTTGCTCGCACAGGTTAAGCGCTTGCCTTTCGCCGAAATATTGTCTTTGTTCGCAAACGGCAAACCCAAAAGCGGCTTTTCCGAAAAGAGCGCGTCGAGCGTGCCGGAACTGCGCGCACTCGCGATTTCCGCGTCCGCCGCTTCGGCTTTTGTAGGCGCATCTTCATATATTTCAAGAAATGCGTTGAGAGGAGCGGCCGATTTTTTATCCGCTTCGAAAGCCGCCGCCGATTTTTTAACAATGTCCGCGCTCGTCACCGAGCCTTCTTTCAGCGCCGCGCGCATATCACGTATCGTACAATTCATCACGCGCCCTCGCCCAATACTTTCGGCACTTGAAAATAGCCGTCCATAAAATCTTTCGAAATCTTTTTTACGTCGCTCATAGCCAAGCCCGCTACGACTTCGTCTTTACGCAGTTTATCCGCCTCCGTCGAAGGATACGCGTCGTAAGGATTTTCGCTGTCGTCGTATTTCGACAAGAGTTCGAAATAGCTGATGATTTCATCGACCTGCTTTTTTAATATTGTTAAATTGGTACTTTCGGGCGAAAGCCGGGAAAGATACAGCAGCTTTTCGAGCGTATCTTCATCGATCGTCGTATGTGCAGTCATGATGGATCATTTTAGCGGATTTTGTGAAAATGGACAACAATAGAATTGCACGATCACGGAACTCAGTTTGTATGTTTTTGAACTCACCCCCGTTATCGCTATCGATACCTTTTTTCTTTACAAAGTCGCAGTCATCGGATATACTAGTTTATCGGTAGGAAAACATGAAAATATCGACGCGCGGCAGATATGCGCTCCGCTTTATGATCGATTTGGCGCAGCACAAGCAGGATGAATTTATTCCGCTGAAAGATATTTCCAAGCGGCAGGCTATTTCGATAAAATATCTCGAACAGATCACTTCTCTTTTGAGCAAATACGGACTTTTGCAAAGCGTGCGCGGGCCGCAGGGCGGCTATAAACTCGCGCGCCCCACAAATCAATATACCGTCGGCGAAATACTGCGCATCACCGAAGGCAATTTGGCGCCGGTGAGCTGCCTCGAAGCCAATGCTACGGGATGCGGCAGGCAGTCGATTTGCGCGACGATAAAACTGTGGAAGGGACTCGGAAAGGTGATCAATGCGTATCTCGACGGCATAACACTCGACCAACTCACCGTGCTTCCCGAAACGCTCGACTACAGTATTTAAAATACGGGAGTAATCGTTGTGGCAGAAAAAATCGCAACAAAAGTAACCGATCTCATCGGACATACGCCGCTCGTCGAAATCAAAAATACGGAAAAGCGCCTTGCACTTCATGCACGCATACTCGCAAAGCTCGAATACTTTAATCCCGCCGGAAGCGTCAAAGACCGCATCGCAAAAGCGATGATAGACGACGGAATAAAAACGGGCAAAATCAAAAAAGATTCCGTTATCATCGAACCGACGAGCGGCAATACGGGAATCGCTCTCGCATCGGTGTGCGCGAGCTGCGGGCTGCGCATCGTTTTAACCATGCCCGAAACGATGTCCGTCGAGCGGCGTAATTTATTGAAAGCATACGGCGCGGAAATCGTACTTACTGACGGCGCACAGGGAATGAAAGGTGCCGTCGACAAAGCGAATGAAATCGCAAAGAACACGCCGCACAGTTTTATACCGAACCAATTTACCAATCCCGTAAATCCCGAAACGCATTTTAAAACAACCGGTCCCGAAATATGGGAAGATTCGGGAGGGTACGTCGATGCCTTTGTCGCAGGCATCGGAACGGGTGGAACGCTTTCCGGTATCGGAAAATTTTTGCGTACGAAAAATAAAAACGTAAAAATCGTTGCGGTCGAGCCCGCTTCATCCCCGCTTCTTTCGGAAGGCTATGCCGGCCCGCACAAAATCCGGGGCATTGGCGCAAACTTTATTCCCGATACACTTGATAAAAAAATTTACAACGAAGTTATCGCCGTTAAAAACGAAGATGCATTTTCGAGCGCAAAAGAGTTCGGAAAAACGGAAGGCATACTGGTCGGTATATCTTCCGGAGCTGCATTGTGGGCGGCATACGAACTCGCAAGGCGCGAAGAATTGAAAAATAAAACGATCATCGTACTCCTTCCCGATTCCGCCGACCGCTATATGTTGATGCCGCTGTTTACGGACTAAAAAAACGCACACAACCTGAAATAATTAGCCTAAATGTCGAGCTTCGTCGGAATTATTCTTAAAAATTTTCGATGGGTTCGGGAACGGCGTAATCTGACGTAATATCTATGATTGCAAAAATATCTTTATAAATATCGAATTTATTTTATTTTTATACTATTTACATTTTTAGCGAATATGCTATAATATATATAATTTTATTTTTAAAAAGTTATACAGTGAGAGTAGTACAATGCAGCCAAACTCAAGTATCGGTTTTTTCGATGAGAATGAATATCGAGTAAATCAAATAGTCGTAAAATTATATAGCCTGTTTACGTTCGCGGGGCCGGTTATGCTCGCCGCGCGGTATTTCAATATCTTTCCGAAAGCGGATTATTTGCTCTTGGGCGTTTATACGTTTTTCTTTGCCGTTTCAAGCGTTTTTTTGTTTTGGTTTGTACGGCGCGTTCCGTACGCGCGTTACACGAAATACATTACGCTCGGCGCGCTTGAACTGCTCGTTATTTTCCTTTCGATTATGCCGGGGATATCGGTTTTTATTTTATATGTGCTCGTACCGATATTGAGCTGTATGTATTATAAAAAACGTTTTACCTATAGGGTTATTATCGCGTGTTATATCATGATGCTTGCGTCCCTGTATATCAGGAGCCGTTCGGTGCAGCCCTATCCTGCAGGAGCGCTTTACGGCATACGCTGGTTTATAACATACGGCAGCGGTTCAACGCTCGAATATATATTCTGCGTTATCCTCTCGTATAATGTCGTATCGTCGGCGCACGCCAGCCTGCAGAAACAATATGAACAAGATATGCGTATCCGCGCCATGCAGACGAAGCTCATCGCAGGTTTTGCGAATCTCGTCGAATCGAAGGACTACACGACGGGTGAACACGTTAAGCGTACGAGCGAATATGTGCGGACCATCAGTCTAAAGCTTCGCGAACTCGGTCATTATACCGATGAACTGACCGACGACGTCATCGATACGATGACAAAGGCCGCGCCGCTGCACGATCTGGGAAAGATAAGTATTCCCGAAGAGATTCTTTCAAAACCGGGTCCGTTGACGAGACAGGAATTCGAAATGATACGAAAACATCCGCTGTACGGCGCGAGTCTAATCGAAAAATATCTTTCGGGTATAGAAACCGATGAGTACACGGAAACCGCTCGATCGATGACGCTCGGGCATCATGAATGGTGGAACGGCGAAGGCTATCCGCAGCATATTTCGGGAACGGATATTCCGCTTGCCGCGCGCATTATGGCGGCGGCGGATGTGCTTGACGCGCTGCTGAGCAAACGCCCGTACAAAGAAGCGCTTTCCGTCGACGAAACCGTTGACACCATTAAACGGCTGTCGGGCAAACAATTCGATCCGAAAGTCGTCGAAGCCGTAGAAGCGATACGCGCAAGCCTTGTCACCTCTTAACGCCGTCCGGCATTATCCAAGTTATTGAATAAAGGACGTCAATAGTATATGATTATTTTATGGTCTGGACGATAGAAGAGTTTGTAGATAAAAAAACCATCGATGCCCTTTCCGTATTTATAAAATCGAATGACGAAAAAGATTTTTCCGACGCAACGGATATCATCATGCAAGCGTTCGGCTTCGATAATCAATCGTTTTCGCAACGAAATCCGGTCGACGACGGTAAGTTGACGATGAGTTTTAAAAATAATCTTGCATTGCTGATTCAAAAAACGTGGGTTGAAAAAACGGACATCGAATTAAAAGAACGCATCCTTTACCAGCTCGAACAGTTTCGTTCCGATTCCGCGCAGACGTGGAAAGACTCTTATGTACCGTTCCTCGATATCCTCTATAACGCGGTGTATCTCATGTTCGGAGAGCAGGTTCACACGGACGATTTCAACGAATACGCGCTGCGCATCGATCCCGAATTCGGCACGTACTGGTGGTATGTCGGCAGCTTGCCGCGCAATGCCGATTGGCCCGAAACGAAGTGCCGCGATGCGATTTTGCTCGGAATGTACTTCCTTGCAAATTATTAAAATGCGGCCGGGTTCAGCGTGTTCCCGGCTTTTTCTTTTTTGAGGCAGATGATGGATTTGAACAGCGTATGCGCTTCCCTCCGGCGAGGAGCCGAAAAACTTGCCCTGCAAAGCGCGGCACAAAAAAACCGCGCACTTTTTGCCGTTGTCGCCTGCATCGATTCAAGCCGCTCCGCGCTCCTTGCGGCTAACGCGCTCGACGTGAGCCGTGCCGAAAAGGCGGGTATGCCGCGCGCTCTTGTCGAAAGGCTTTCGCTCGACGATAAAAAAATAGACGATATCATCGCAGGTATGCACATCGTCATCGCGCAGGAAGATCCCGTGGGCGAAGTCGTCGCCGGCTGGACGACACCGAACGGTATGCGGATACGGCAAGTGCGCGTTCCACTCGGCGTCGCGGCGATCATCTACGAATCGCGGCCGAACGTTACCGTGGACGCATTTTGCCTCGCATACAAAAGCGGCAATGCGATTTTGCTGCGCGGATCGTCTTCTGCGCTCGAATCGAATAAAGCGCTCGTTCGCGCGATCAAAGACGGATTGCAAAAAGCGGGCGTTCCCGAAGCGGTCGAACTTTCGGAAAGCGAAAGCCGCGAAGACGTTACGGAGATTTTGCACGCCGTCGGAAAAATCGATGTCGTGATTCCGCGCGGCGGCAAAGCGCTCATACAAAATGTCGTGCAAAACGCGCGCGTGCCGGTCATCGAAACGGGAAGCGGCGTGTGCCATCTCTATGTCGATGAAACGGCGGACGCGGAGACGGCGGCGTCGATTGCCGAAAACGCGAAACTCCAACGTCCCGGCGCGTGCAATGCGATCGAATGTATTTTGGTCAATAAAAAAATCGCGGATGATTTTTTGCCGCTGCTTGAAAAAAAATTGGCCGGCCGTGCGCAGCTCCGCGCGGACGATGTGTGCTATCCGATTTTGAAAGCTGCCGCAGAAAAAGACGAAGCTGCAAAGGGCGGGCTCTACGGGGCGGACTGCGTCGTGCGTGCGAAGGACGAAGACTTCGGATTTGAGTTTCTCGATTACGTATGCGCCGTCCGCGCCGTCGACTCGGTCGACGAAGCGATCGAATTCATCAACGCACACAACACAAAACATTCCGAATGCATCGTGACGAACGACCTCTCTCACGCCCGTAAATTTCAAGCGCAAGTCGATGCCGCCTGTGTCTACGTCAATGCGTCGACGCGCTTTACCGACGGCGGAGAGTTCGGCTTCGGAGCGGAACTCGGCATAAGTACGCAAAAACTCCATGCGCGCGGGCCTATGGGCATCAAAGCGCTGACGACGACGAAATACGTCATCGACGGGGAAGGACAAATTCGATGAGTGAAACGGAAGCGGTAAACGGAAAAGCGATCGCAGAAATTATTAATCGGTCGCGGAAAATCGTTATCAAAATCGGCAGTAACACGCTTGCGGATACGACGGGTTTGCCGAACGATGACTTTATGGAAAACTTCGCACGTCAAACAAAGGCGCTCATCGACGGCGGCAAACAGATCGTCGTCGTGTCGTCCGGCGCGCAGATCAGCGGGCTTGCGACGATCAAAGAGTGGGCCAGAAAGCGTGACGTTCACTATCGGCAGGCGTTGTGCGCGATCGGGCAGGTCGAACTCATGGACAGATGGCGGAGCGCGTTCAACAAATACGGTCTGCATATCGGTCAGCTGCTTTTGACAAAGGACGATTTTACGAACGATCATCGCACGCTCAATATACGGAATACGCTTTTTACGCTCGTCGACGAAGGTGTCGTTCCGATCATCAACGAAAACGATTCGGTGTCTTTCGATGAAATCAGGATCGGCGACAACGACAATCTGAGCGCGCTGACGGCGGTTTTGTGGAGCGCGGATCTTTTGATTTTATTCAGCGACATCGACGGTGTTTACACCGACAATCCCAAGACGAACAAAGACGCAAAACTCGTTACGACGGTAACCGATATCGCGTCTCTTCGAAAATCGATTACGATCGGTGCGACGAATTCGTTCGGTACCGGGGGCATCGAAACGAAACTCGAAGCGGCCGAACTTTCGACATCGTACGGTATCCCGCTCCTTCTTGCAAAGGGTACGGAAAATGCGATTGAAAATCTCGCGGCGGGAAAGGAATGCGGCACGCTCTTTTTTGCCGATGAAGAAAAACTGCTGCAGGATATCAGGCGGTCTTGAAACGCGCGTTGTCGTCTTTGGGAACCGGCATTGAATACGCGTTTGCGAAAACGGCGGTGCTTACGGCCGGTCATTGATTATTAATTTTTTTAAAACGAGGCGGATATGGCGGATGCTTTCGATATGAAAAAAATCACGGTAAGCGTTATCGGCTGCGGCGCGATGGGAGGAGCGGTTATCCGCGCACTGTGCAAAAGAATCGATCCGCAGTCGGTGAAAGTGAGCGCAAAACGTTTCGAACACGCCGAAGCGATCGCGGCGGAAACTAAGTGCGTCGCGGTTCCGACGAATACGGAAGCCGCCCGAAAAAGCGATTACGTTTTTATCGCGGTAAAGCCCGCTTACGTTCTTTCCGTGCTTGAAGAGATTTCGAACTCTCTCAAAGACGATGCGACGGTCGTTTCCATGGCCGCAGGTATTCCGCTCGAAGCGCTCTCTAAAGCTTCGGGAAAACCCGTTGTGCGCATTATGCCGAATATGCCCGTTTCCGTAGGAGAAGGGATGACCGCCCTTGCAGCTTCAAGCGATGTAAGCGAAGAGCGCGTTGCGGCTATATGCACTCTCCTCGAAGCTTCGGGGAAAGTCGAGCGCGTCGATGAAAAACTTATGGACTGCGTAACGGCGGTGAGCGGTTCGGGGCCGGCATACGCGTTCGTGTTTATCGAAGCGCTTGCCGATGCCGCCGTACGCTGCGGTATGCCGAGAGATGCGGCCTACGTCTATGCGGCGCAGACGGTAAAGGGAGCGGCCGCTGCGGTTCTTGCCGGCGGAAAAAATCCCGCTGCTCTGAAAGATGCCGTATGCTCTCCCTGCGGTACGACGATCGAAGGGGTCGCCGCTTTGGAAAAAGGCGGCTTCCGATCGGCGGTATTCGATGCCGTAAAAGCCGCCTGTGAAAAATCCGCCGCTATGAGCAAACGATAAGACGCCGGCTTGTTTTCGCAAATCGGCCGGGACATCACCGAAAGCGTATTATCGGGTGTTTTGCAAAGTGCTTTCGATACCTTTCAGCTAATCGATTTCACTTCTTCTTTGGTAAGGCCGGTCATCTTCGCTATGAATGGAATTTCGCAATTTGCCTGTTTCATCAGCCGTGCCGTTTCGAGCTTTGCTTGACGGGAACCTTCAGCAAGACCGAGCGATTTACCTTGTTGTATGCCCTCTTCCCGTGCATCCATCTCAAAC